>NZ_BDBQ01000013.1 GCF_001613065.1 Nocardia miyunensis NBRC 108239 | reverse complement strand
GGCGATCGCGACTGGGGTTGCTGAACGAGTCCGGGACAGCGGCCAGCTCGTTCGCGCGGACTGCAACGGAACGACAAGCTGTCGGATGTCGCCGGCGCAGTGCGCGGTTTCGGCGACCGCGAGGATCGGCCGAGCGGACCGTGGTCATACAACCATCACAGGTTCGAAATAGGCTGCGTGTCTATGTATTTGGGACCACTGCTCGTGGGGCCACCGCGTGTGGTGGCGGGAACAGACGCGGTTCGAGGGCCGGAAGTCGAAACGCCCTAAGCATTTTCGGGCCGGAGCACGGTTCTGAGCGTCCTCGAAAGTGTCTGGGAAATCGCTGACCTCACTGAGCCAGAAAGACGTTCGGGACTTGTCCCAGTGGGACCACTAACAGTGGCTGCGCTCTGTGCGCCAGGAGGGTAGACAACGGGACGCCGCACTGTCTACGTTGAAACGTTGGAGGGGGTCCTGGGGCGTAAAACACGGGGTGCTGACTCCCTCCCTCATCGGGTGGTGTTCACAAGATGCCGCTCAACGTACGTTCACAAAACTGTTACGACCTAGATGAAGGGGGTCCTGTGGACCCGTTGAACCTGAGCAAATCTGAGGCGATCGAACCGGAATCCGTGCAGGGGTTGGAGCGTCCGCCGACCCTGCGCGAGTTTCTGAAGGATGCGCGAAAGAGCATGCCGGACTGGACTGGCAAGCAGGATTATCCATCCCAGGAGGACATGGCGAGAAGGGCAGGACTCACCATCTCCTACTACGGGAAGCTGGAGACCGGCGAGCGATCCGCTCCGGACCGGTCGGTGCTCGACAATCTTGCAACCGCCCTGGAGCTGAACCCGGCTACCAAAGAGCACATGTTGCGGTTGGCGGGTATGGGTGTGGTGCAAGACCTTCGCAACCCCGAGGAACTCAAACAGAGCCTGGACCCGATCATGATGGACACGATCCACAGGCTCGACGACCACTACGTGGCGGTCTTCGACACCCGCTGGAACCTGCTGGTGTCCAACGAAAAGTACCGGCGCGCGTTCCCCGGTCTGGCCGAGTCGGGGAACGTGCTGCTGTGGTACTTCAGGTCCGCACTGTCACGCCACGTACTGGTGGAGTGGGAACGCGAGGCCGAGCTGAATGTGTACTGGTTTCGCTATCTGATGGGATCGTACGGTAATACGCCGTGGGGCTTGCAGATGCTGAACGAGCTGAGCAAGAATCCGCAGTTCCGCGAGTACTGGGCCCACGAGGCAAAGATCGTGCAGGGCCGAGCTGAGGAAGACTCCGCTGTACGCATGCGCGACGCGGAAACCGGTGAGCTGTGGACCCTTCGGGTGTCACAGCTGACGATCAGAAACTCCGTTGGAGAATTCATCAACTTCGTCGGCAAGCGAGAGATGTACTCGGGCCCGCTGCCGTAACGACATCACGGAGCGGCATCCAGTATGCCGCTCGGCGGCCAGTCAGGCCTGGCTGCCTCCTGTGCGAGCGGAGACAGGCAGGCCTGCACTCGGCATCGCTCGGATCCGGATACAGAATCCGGGGCCGGATCGATGCCGGCACGAAAACGAGTCGTTCAATATCAGCCTGCCTACCACGCAGGGTTCATACCAGCAGTTCGGCCCAGATCAACACCGTGCTCTGGACCAGACACGCCGCGCGGCACGGGGGATCGTGCAAATGTGCGCGACGTGCTGCGTCGTCGCACGACCGTCTCGAACCTGTGCAGGGCACCAACGTATGTCGGTGTCGGCCAGTATCTTCGCCGTATGCAATCCGCCACGGCCGTCGTCGCCGATCTGGTCAGACAGATCGATCCGGTCGACGAACTCGAACGCCAGCACATCACCGACACTCTCGCGTGGCTCGCCGACACCGACGACATCTTCCGACGCGTCGCTCCTGCAATCCCGCCCCGGCATCTGGTTTCCTACGTGGTGCTGGTCGATCCCGACGAATACTCGGTGTTTCTTGGGCGGCATCGTAAGGCGGGCCTGTGGCTCCCGATGGGCGGCCACGTTGAACCTGCAGAGCATCCCTTGGTCACCGCGCGACGCGAAGCCGCCGAAGAACTCGGTATCACTGCGGAATTCACTGCCACCGGCGACCGGCCCATGTTCCTGACCTCCACCACCGTCGCTCGTCCACTCCCGCACGAGGACACCTCGCTGTGGTACACGATCCGCGGCAGCCGCCACCACGCCTACCAACTCGATCCGGCCGAGTTCGACGGCGGCGCATGGTGGGACCTGGACCCGCATGCGATCCCCGACTCCGATCCCCATATCGCACGATTCTTCGGCAAACTGCGCACAGCGTGGTCGGATCAATTGCAGCCCTGACTATTTCACCCACACCCCCTGGTCGTTTACCTCGACGACGCCTTGAGCCCTTGCCGCCCCGGGGCCGGTGCCATCCGGGAGGCGAACACCCGGGCCGACGATCATGTAGTGGCGGATTTGGGGCGCGGATACCAGCCGGTCCCGCAGCGCCCACTGAGCGGACGAGCTCACGAACACCGCCCCTGGCCGCGTCTCCGATCCGCGTGGGCGCAGAGGGAGTTGGAGCGGGGCAGGACCCGCGTTCGAGTCCGACGGTGATTCCCGCTTCATCAGCAGAAGTACATGGACCAGTCGGGTTTTCCCTGGACCACGATCCTCAGCGTCCATGGTCGACACCGACGGCGGGCAGTCGTACGATTAACTGAGGCCGGACAACAGCCGAACCTCCTGATCACGAATAGTCCCGGCGATCAACACAACTCATAGTCACCCAGAGCGGCAAGCTCTCCCAGACATCGCATCGAGCCGGACCCACACAGTCTTCCCCCGTGAATAGCGCGGCCTCTTCACAGAAGTTCGGGCATCTCTTCCGTTGCCCGAACCGTGTCAGCTATTCCGCGAAAGGGTTCCCCGAGTGTCTGCGTCGAACAACCTCACTGTCGCGTTGGACCTGTCATGCAATGAGTATCTCTGCGCGCCAACCGATCCCGCGGACGACCGCATGCGGCAGCTGCGGGCCAAAGGTTACCTCGGCGACCGGACCCTGGTCTGCGCATTGTGCTACGCGGGTGTCGGTACCGCCTCCGGCGCTGTCGTGCCGGTCGTCGTGCGCGGCCGGATCGGTGGTGATCGCCGACCACATTTCGCACATCCACCGGGCCTGGGTCCTACCGGCGGTCTGCATGCTCCGGAGTCGGTATGGCATCTTGCCAGCAAAGCCGTCCTCACCGCATGGGCGCGAAAGCAACCGGGGGTGATCGAGGTCCGCAACGAGGTGTGGCTACCCCACGGCCAGCGTCGCTGTGACGTGCAGGTGTTGTTCGCCGACGGCAGCCAGGTCGCCCTGGAGGCGCAAAGTTCTCGCCTCAGCGACTCGGCCTGGGCCACGCGGCACCACGACTACCGCAGCGCCGACGTCCTCGATGAATGGTTCTGGCATGCCGACCATCCCACGCCGTGGATGATGCTCGCCGACACCGAACACCCCCGGCAGATCTGGATCCTGGACCCCTGGCGTGGGGTGCTGACGCTCCTGGCCGGTGCGCCCCACCCGTATACGAGCGGCGCCCGTGCGCTGCAATATCGGGTGGAACATCTGCCACCTTGCGTTCGAGACGACCTGATTCCTTACGAAGTCGGACTCTCGCAGTTGACGTTGACTCGTGATGGCATCGACATCCCGGCCCACCTCCGTCGCCGCCTGGCCGATCAGCTAGAACAGGAGCGTCTCCGCATCAACGCCGTCGTTGAGGACGCGGCACGCGGAACGCCTCCACCACTGGTCCGACCGTCGGCGACGCCGAATCCAACGGAGGACCTGCTCGGCTGGATCACCGCTTCCTGGCCTGCTATCCGAGCTCGCACGCGCCAGACCGGCGGTGCCGCCGTGCACGCACTGCTCACTGGAGCATCGGTATGCCGGATCGAGAACGACACCCTGATCCTGTCCCATGAGCACGAGCCCCTGGTTCGTCGCCTGGCCTTGCCGAAATATTCCGATGCCGTCCGATGCGCGGTCCGGCAGGTCCTGGGCCGCGACTACCAGATCGAATGGACAGTTGTGCCGATGCCAGCACACACGTACGAAGAACCTTGGCCCTGAACGTCGCGGACGCAGTAGAGCGGGGTGAGTGCCGAACTCGGTAGCAGTGGGCGAGCCGAGCTGCCTGGGTTCGATCAGCAATCTCACGCTGACCGCGCCGATGCCGAGGATGCCGTGGCGAGGACCGCCCGATGCCGGGCGTGGCCCAAGCCGAGTGGTCGACGAAAACCGTAGGTGCACAATCAATTAGCGCAGATTCTCCGGCACGTTTGGCATTTCCGGCGATTCTGGGCGCGCCCGATGACGGCGCAACTTCCGGACTCGGAACTGCGCTGGCAGTGCAGCGATGCGAATGCGGATTGGGCATGGTCGGGGTCACGCTATTTTCGCTTGCCGGCTCGGGGAATTCCCTTAATTGCCGGGTATTTGGGTTCACGCACATCACCACTGACAGTGGTCCCACAAAGGGTGGCGGTGAAACCCGTAGACACACAAGGGATTCCGGCGCTTTGATGGATCATAAGGCCGACAGCGGGCCTCACCGGAGTTGCTGATCGACTCCGCGAAATGGCGGCCCGTCTCCTCCATACCCTCCCCCCACGGGGGAGACGGGCTCGCCGATTCCTCGCCACCTTTCCGGTGTGTGCGAGGCGAAGAACTTCGCAGTCGTGAGAAACGGCGGCGACGTCGGAATTCGAAGCAGCGTGTCCATTTTCGAATCCGCCCATCATTTTCTTCCCCTCGAGCAGAAGGTGACTCTGCATATGATCCAGGAGTTGGGCGCGTCCCACCCTCACCCCTGTCTGCCGCCTGCGAAGCGCCAGCGCAAACAATCTGCGGGCGGCGGGCGTGCGCTTCGGCCCGGCGCGCGGATGGTCGCAGCCGGAGTATTACCGCTGGTCATGGCATTGACATGCTCGGGCGTGGCATTGACATGCTCGGGCGTGGCATTGACATGCTCGGGCGTGTCCAATGCGGCGGTTACGGTGGTGTCAAGCCCGGACCAGCCTGGAGTGACCAGCCCATCGCAACCCGGTACGACAGCCCCGCCGCCTCCACCACCGGCGGCACCGGCACCGGCGGTCGACCAGCAGGATTCCCCCGCAGTCCGCAATAACGAGCCGACACGTCCGGAACCGCAGTGGGCACCAGCGGCTCCGGTGGTCGTGCCGGAGTTGCATCTGCCTCGCCCGGTGCCGCCGGTGGCGCCGATCCAGCCCCCGCCCAACATGATCCGCATCGGCGACTTCCAAACACCCACCCCGCCATGGGTACCGCCGAATGTCCGCGACCAGATCAACACTGTCGCTGCGAACGGTGAAGCCGGGGTCGCGCACTTCTGGGACTCGATCGGCTTCCCGCCCAGCAGATCCGACCGCACAGCGGCAGCGACGGTCGTGGGAGCCGCAGCCGGTGTCGTGGCGGCCGGGGTTCCTACCGCAGCGGTCGGCGCGGTGGTGGGCGGTCTGATCGGTGGCACCATCGGCGGGGTCGCCGGCGCGGCACTGGGCACCGTGGTACCGGTGCCGGTGGTCGGGACAGTGACCAGCGGTGTCGCGGGTACCGCGATCGGTGCCGCGGCGGGCGCGGCAATCGGTGCCGGTCTGCTGGGGCTGCCCGCGGCAGTGGGCGGCGGCATCGCGGGAGGCGCAGTGGGCGCGGCTGTCGGGGTCGGTCAGCGATGAAGAACTCGACTCCGTCGCGGCGTACACGCCCGGGCGGCCGGACGGTTCTGGCGTCCTCGATCGTCGCACTGGTCGGCGTCGGTGCTGCGGTGTCGACGGGCGTCGCGGCCGCTGGACCGTTGCCGCCCATCACCCACTGCCCGGCTCTGTATGTTCTGGCAGTTCAAGGCACCGGGCAGTCGTCGGTGAACGCGGACCCCACCAGCGACACCGGGATGTTGGGGCAGATGATGTCGCCGTTGCTGTCCCAAGCCCCTCCCGGCTCGGTGCAGCGCGCGTACGTGCCCTACGCGGCGACGTTCGGCGGGCTCCCGCTGACCGGAGCGGGGAATTTGCCCTACCAGCGGTCCGAAAGCGATGCGGTCGCGCAGTTGGACGCGAGTGCGGCACAGGTGAACCAGCAGTGCCCGAACACCATGACCGCCGCGGTCGGTTACTCCCAAGGTGCCGCCGCTGTGCATACCTTCGCGCAGCAGGTCGGATCAGGTCACGGACCGATCCCCGCGGACAAGGTCGGCGGAGTCGTCATGCTCGCCAACCCCGCGCGCACGACCGGAGAACCCGTATTTCCTGGTAGCCCGCAGCGCGTGAGCCCCTCGCCCGCACCGGGTACCGACGGGAACGCGGTCACCCGTGTGGTGATGAACCAGCCGCCGCCGGCGGGCGGGGGTCTGGTCGACCCCGACCAAACCTACGGCGCCCTTGATGACGGTCGTGTGGCGGACATCTGCTTGCCGGGCGATTGGACCTGTGCCGCACCACAACACGCTGCGCTGCTGCGCGTGGGTGCCGGGGTCGCGGTGCGGACCCAGTTCACCGACCCGGTCACCACGATCGCGTCCGCAGGACAGGCGCTGGCGCAAACCGTGGACACCGCGCGGACCACCGTCCTCACCGACGATGTCCAGCCGGGGCCGGGCGGGCGAGTGGACTACCTTCCGCGCGTCAGCCTCTCGAATCGGCTGGCCGATGCCGCGGGCCTGCAGGACAGCCCACCGACGATCGAACAGTCTCAGGACGCCGACCGGAAACTGAACCAGGTCGTGGCCGCAGTAACGGCCGACCCGATCGGCAACATCCCGCGACTGGCCCAGCGGCTCACCCAGGCGGTGGGCGCGAACGTGGCCGACAACCAGGATCTGCTCAATCCCGCGGTCTTGGCCCAAGCCGCCGGAACCGTCGCAGCGCATACCGGCTACGGTGCCGCCGCGCCGGGCCAGCAGTCACCGACATCGGCTGGAGCCCAATGGTTCTCGGCGATGGCACGAGATCTGACCACCAGACATTGACCACCAGTCACCGGGATTGTGCACAGAACTCATTGTGCCGCAGCGAGATTGGCGCACAGGATCCGGGACCGACGAAAGAAGACATCCGAGATGTTGTTCCTACCGCCTTCGGGAGACCGGTCATCCCTCGAATCGAGAACCGCTGTCGCCGTGGGCAGCTTGGTGCGGTCGCTGCCGGTGAATTCCGGCGTCGACGGGGTCCATGGCTGGAAATTGTTCTACCGCACCACCAACACTCTCGACGAGCCGATACTGGCCTCGGGTGCGTTGCTGGTACCCGCCGGACCATGGCGTGGACGCGGACCGCGCCCGATCGTCGGCTACGGCACCGAGGTATATGGACTGGGTCCACAGCATGCCCCCAGCGGACTGATCGCTGCCCGAACCTTCCCGGAAATGGGGCAGCTGCAACTGGCCCTGGCACGAGGGTGGGCGGTGGCCGTGGCCGACGGCGAGGGACACGGAGTAGGTCCTGGACCCCACCCCTATTTGGCAGGAAAGTCCGCAGGCCACGCCGTTCTGGACGTTGTTCGGGCCGCAGCGCGCACCCCACGCGCCGGGTTGAGCGGCGAAGCGCCGGTCGGGTTGTGGGGTTACGGCGAAGGCGGACGCGCCGTGGCGTGGGCTGCGGAATTCCACCGGAGCTACTGCCCCGAACTGAGGCTGCGCGTGGTGGTTGCCGGGGGTGTGCCTGCGGATCTGCGAGCCTGCGTCGAAGCGGTGGACGGCGGGCCGTACAGCGGTCTGGGGTTCGCCGCTTTGATCGGGTTGAGCATCGCCCACCGCGATGTCCCGCTGGATCGGATCCTGGCACCGGCCGGCCGGACCGCGGCGCACCTGGCCGAGGGCGCCGGGATGCTGCAACTGCTGGCGTGGTTCGGGAAACCTTTGGGCTACTACACGATTCGCCCGGAGCCGTGGAACGACCGGTTGTGGGCGACGGTGCTGACGCACGAGGAGAACGGTCACCACCCGCCGAGCGTGCCGATGCACCTCTACCACGGTGATCACGACGAAGTGGTGCCGGTCCGCGTCGCCCAGCAGCTGTATGCGGACTACCGGGTGCGCGGCGGCGACGTCAGCTGGACCGACATCGGCGACGCGACCCACGCCCAGGCCGCCCACCGGGGCGCGCACCACGCCGTCGAGAACCTCGCCGCTCACCTCATCACCGGAGGCGGTGGACCGCGGCCCCGCGCGGCCCGCTCGACACCGTTCTCCGACGCCGGTAACCCGCCGACGGCGTCGTGAAAGCCCCTTCGAGGGGGCTGGCTCACCGTCGGATCGCCGGATCCGACACCGCCGGTCGGCCCCCTCGAAGGCCCGAGCCGCCCACGGCACGATCGCGAATCGAGAGCACCATGTCCCCCCGCACCGGTCATCGGCCCTATCGGCGACCGATCATCGCAGCCCTGGCGATGTTCGCCGCAGCCGCAGTAGCCGTCGCTGCCTCCGGTACTGCGACAGCACGTCCGGCGGACGCGCAGGTTCCGATGGGTCGTACCTGCCCGGCCCTGTATGTTCTGGCCGCCCAGGGCCCGGCCCAGTCCTCTCCGGATGCCGGACCCGATGTCGACACCGGCGTGCTCGGCGGCATGCTGCGACCGCTGCTGGCCCAGGCACCGGGCCTGGTGCAACGCGCCTACGTGCCCTACCAGCAGGTCACCGGCACAACGACCAGTAGCAGTACGACACCGGGCACCGACATCGGCACGGGCACGGGCACGGGCACGGGCGGTCAGGACACCAGCTACTCCCGCTCGATCGCCGCGACCCTGCAACGCGTAGACACCATGGCTGCCGAAGTGCGCACCCAATGCCCGAAGACCCTGTTCGCCGCCGCCGGATACACCGAAGGCGCACAGGTCATGAGCGAATTCGCCCAACAAGCAGCAGCCGGCAACGGTCCAGTACCTGCGGATCACCTCGCCGGTGTAGCACTACTGGGCGATCCCGCCAGGCCCGCAGGCACGCCGGTGTTTCCCGGCCGCGTGGGCCAAACCAGCCCGACATCAGCTCCCGGCACCACCGGCACCGAGGTATCGAAGATCACCTTCCTCAACCCCGTACAGCCAGGCACCGGCGGCATCGCGCTGACCAGCGACTCCGACACAGCGAGCTCGGCCACCCCGGATAGCGGACCGACCGAACCTTCCGACTACGGACCGCTGGACGGGCGAGTGCTGCAACTGTGCACACCCGGCGATGTCACCTGTGACAAGCCCGCCCACGGCGCGCTACTGACCGTGTTCGCCGACATCGCCAAACAGGCCGACTTCCACGACCCGATCACCGCAGTGGCCAGCATCGCCAACGCTCTCTCGGCCACGGTCATCAACACCGGCATCAACGTGGTCAACAACGACATCTCCGGCACATCCCTGGACTCGGTGACCTACCAGCCACAGGAATCGATCTCCCAGCGCCTCGCCGACGCATCGAATCCCCATGCGCCGCAACCGAGCCCGAACGACGCGATCTCCGCAGTGTTCAAATTCGGCACCATCGCCTTCAACACCGCCGTCGCGGTCGCCACCAACGTGTTCACCCCCGACACCCTCGCCGCCCTGGCCACGGTGGGGCTGGCCAATCCCGCTGCCGCACTGGGCATCCTGGGCACCAAACTGGCCGGCGCTCTCGTGCAAATCGTGTCCCCACAGCTCCCGGGGCTGGCCAACGAGGCGTACACCGCCATCCAGGACAACGTGAAAGACAACAGCGACCTGGTCAACCTCGACCTGGACGCCCAGTACTCCTCGGCGGTAGGCAACCAGAACACCTACGGCACCGTCCCGGTCACCGGCAGCGGACAACCGCCACTGGCCGCAACCACCGCCTGGTTCGCGGCCCTGGCCAAGGACATCGCCGCGACCGGCACCACCTTCGGGACACCGACACAGACCGCACCTGCGACCGATTCGACAGCACCGGCCACCAGCACCGATACCGGCACACCGCAGGCCAGCGTCACGGCCGTCCCCACGTCATGAGCAGGCACCGCAACGCCATGAGAGGCGGAATCTCGGTGATGTCCAGCGGATCCCAGGACGAACGGATGGGGTGGGGATGGCTCGACGAGGCCCCGGAGCCACAACCCGATCCGACCAACAGTCGAGGGGGCGTGCCCGACGAATTTCCCAGCGCGGAGCCGGATTCCGCACCAGAACCGGTCCATCGGACGCGTCGGCGCATGCCGCTGCGGGGATGGCTTCTGGCCGCGGCAGTACTTGCCCTGGCGGTCGGCGCGATCACCGCCGGCATCGCCGAGGTGACACGCAAGCCGACAACCGTTGCGCCACCGCCGATTTCCGCAGCGCCGCGGCCGACGGTCACCGCGACGAGCGGCCCAGCCTGCGCTGGCCTGAGCGGACCTGCGGGAACGATCGTCACCGACCAGGGTGGCGACCGCGACACTCTGTCCGGAGTCATCGCAGCCTTCGAGTTCGGGTACTACGCGCAGCGCTCGGTGGCCGCGGTGACGCCGCTGCTGGCCCCGGACGCCGGGCTGGACCCGGCTCGGCTCGCCGCAGGGATCGCCTCGATCCCGACCGGTACCCGCCACTGCGTCGCGATCACCCCTCTGAGCGGCAACGCCGCCGACGTGCACATCGTCGAGGTGCACCCCGACGGCACCCGCGTGGACTACCTGCAGGTGATCGACGTGCGAATCGCCGTCGGCGCCACCGTCATCACGAACATCCAGAAGGCGGGATGAGCACCGTGACCGGCGCCACCGACCTGTATCACTTCGGAGACGACGACCCGGCGGTACCGGACCGCGAGCCGGCAACCGGATCGGTCACCGCGCCACCACGTTCGCGCCGAGCGCCCGTGCGCCGCACCCCCTACCCGGTGACCGGCGCACATCCACCGCTGTTCGCTGTCGTCGCCGCGCACGGCGGAGCAGGCGCGACCACTCTGGCGCGGTGGTGGGCACACGCCGCCGACAGCGGCCGAGCCTGGCCCGCCTCCGGGGAGACAACGCAGCGGGTCGTGATCGCCGCACGGACCTGCATGCCCGGCCTGGCGGCCGCGGCGGACCGACTGCGGGAGTGGCGCGCAGGCCTGACACCAGAGGGCGTCACCGTCGAGGCGCTCGTACTGACGCCCATGCGGTCCGGGCACGTACCGGCCCCGGTACGCCGCTACCGCGACACCATCACCGGCCTACTCGACCACGACACCGTATTCACCCTCGGCTGGCACGACGAGCTGATCAGCGTCGAACCGAGCGAGCTGGCCGTCTACACCCCGTCGGACCCACCCCCGCGCCGGCACCGATGGCACCGGGCCCCGGCCCTGACGGCATCAGTACCGCCCGAGGTCTACCGGGTCGGGGCCGCGATCACCGCGCTCATCGCAGCCTCGCGTGAGCGCATCCCATCCCAGCAGTGACGAACGGAAACACCATGTTGCACATCCTGATCCACACCACCGCCTACCTGAGCGCCGCAATACCAGTCCACCAGGACATCCCGTTCACCCCCGTCGCGCCACCGGGCTCGGACCGTCTGCTGAAGGTCCTGAACTGGTTGTCCTGGGGCGCGATGATCGCCGGGGTCGCCGCGCTGATCTACGCGGGCGGAAAATTCGGGTGGGAGAGGATGCACGGCGGGGCGATGGAAAGTCCCAAGATCGTGTTCTATGCGGTCATCGGCGGTGTCGTCATGACCAGCGCCGGAGCGATCATGACCGCGGTGACCTGACCGTGAGCATCGACATGCTGGGCATCACCGTCGTACTGGCCAAGCCACTACCGCCGACCGTGACCGCGCCACTGCTCACGGTGATCGGCTGGGCCGGATGGATCGTCTGCGCACTCGGCGTCGCCCGATTGACTTGGGCCGCAGCACTATTGGCGATCCACAGCCACCGCGAGGAAAGCATCGAAGGAATCCTCGGCGTCTTCCTGGGCGGCGTGATCGCCGGATCTGCCGGGCTGATCGCCGGAGCCCTCTACGCCCCACTCTGACCCCGAAACCACCCCTGAACCCCGAATTCACCGATGCTGCCGGAAAATCCGATGCACACCCACCTCATCCCACACACCGTGATCACCACACTGATTGTGCTGCTGACCATGGCCATGATCACCATGACAGCCGGATGCGGCCACGGCCACCGCCCCGGCTCGGCACCGGTCGGCACCGACGTCCACGCCGCGCCCACGCATCTGCGATGGTCCCAGTTCCAGGGCATGAGCGTGCCCATCGCCGACCAAGGCCCGGCACGGGACAACGGCTCGGTCGCGACGGGGTACACCCGCACTCCCGCAGGTGCCGCACTCGGGGCCATCCAGATCACGATCCGGATGTCGCTGGCCGATGACACCCACTACCCGCAGATCGGGCAGCTGCTGACCGCGGGCCCCGGCCGCGATGCCTGGGCGATTGCCCGCGCACAGATTTCGATCCCGGGCCCCATCGCGGCCGGAGCCGCTCCCCGGCTGCTGGGCTACCGAGTCAGCACCTGGAACCCGGACCGGGTCGTAGTCGCTATCTACACCCGCCAGACCGACCGCTCACTGACCGCCAACACCGCCACCGTCGTCTGGACCGCGGGCGACTGGAAACTCGCCCTGCCCGACCCGCCGGACAGCGCACCCGTGACCGCAGTCGCGACCACACCA
Organism: Nocardia miyunensis NBRC 108239; assembly: GCF_001613065.1. GTDB lineage: Bacteria > Actinomycetota > Actinomycetes > Mycobacteriales > Mycobacteriaceae > Nocardia > Nocardia miyunensis. Next base: position 304,387 of record NZ_BDBQ01000013.1, on the reverse strand, counting down.
CCGGACATGGTCGCGCTGGCACAGCCATGACCGAAGGAAGGCACCGGCAATGAAGGCTCGAACCCCACGGTGGCTGCTGCCCGCCGTCGCCGCACTGATACTTCTGGTCACAGCCATCACCGCGCTGAGCGTGGAATCACGCCACGACAGCAGCCACGGTGGCGGACAGCCCACGGGCACCACACCGCCGACGTATGTACCGGCACCGGGTGGACGGGCCGGGTTCGGGTTGCCGACCCTCGATGCCTTCGGCACCCGCCTGGACACCCCGATCGACCCCGCAGGTATCGCACTGGCGCAGGACCCGAGCACTCGCCCGAACCCGGCCCTGGGTCCGCAATACCTCACCGCCGCACCGGCGGGAATCATGTGGCAACGCGGCTGGAATACCGCGGCACTGCCGTTCTCGGCCAGCGACGGACCGATCCGGGTGGTCGACGGGATCGCATCCGGGTTCGCCGACACGCCCCAAGGCGCCGCTCTGGCAGCGTGGGACGCGTTCGCACGCGCCCTGGCCGCACCCGAGGGCGTGTGGCAACGCGTCGTGGCGCAACGATTCACCGGCGGCGGACAACCCTTGCTGGACAGATTCGCGCACAGCCGCGCGGACAACCCCAATGTCGGCCGAAATGTCGTGGTACCCGCCGGTTTCCGGATCCATCCGGACTATCACCCGGACTTCGCCGCGGTCGACGTCGCGGTGCGCACCCCCGAGCAGATCAGTTACGGCACGTGGGCGATGGTGTGGGTCGACGGGGACTGGCGCGTGCGCGTCGATGACATCGACGCCTTGTGGGCGCCGGCGACGCCGGTGGCTTCGCTCGCGGATTTCGGTGTGTGGCAATGACATCGACCATTACACGCATCACGGCGATCCTTGCTGCCGCAGGCCTGTTGTGCGGCGTCGTCGGTGCCGGACAGGCCGCGGCGGATCCGGCACCGGATTCCGGGCAGCAGTGTGACCTTCCCAGCGTCCTGGGCGCGGCCTGCAACGGCCTGCACAACGCGCTGAAGAACGTGGTCGGCGGCACGACCGGGGAGCTGGCCAACTCGATATTCGGGTCGGTCGTGAAATCCCTGCTGGGCGGGCTGACCCAGGTGTTGGAGTGGTGCCTGGACTGGTGGATCACCCTCCCCTCGCCACAGCTGGCCGACCCCACGACCGGGGCCCCCGGCGCGGTGCTGTCCGCGGTACGCGAATACACCGGCGACCTGCAGATTTATCTGATGACCGGGGCGATCGTGCTGACCGGGGCGCGGCTGGCGATGGCGCGGCGCGGGGAGTTGGTCGGCCAGACCCAAGAGACGTTCGTGATGTTCGCTCGCGCGGTCTTCGCCTCGTGGGTGTTCGCCGCGCTGGTGGCGGTCGGCACGCGCTTCGGCGATGCCTTCTCGAGCTGGGTGATCTCCGATGCCACCCACGGCGACGCGGCGGGCGCGGTCAAGAACATCGTCAACTTCGATGCGTTGACCGGGGACCAGGGTTTGGGCACCGGTGCGATGTTCCTGATCGCGATCTTCGGGCTGATCGGCGCCCTGCTGCAATTGGTGCTGCTGGTGATCCGGCAAGCCCTGCTGATCGTGGTGGTCGCACTGATCCCGGTCGCGGCCTCGGCAGCAGGAACCGGCCCCGGGTCGCAGGCGTACCAGCGTCTGGTCACCTGGTCACTGGCGTTCGTGCTCTACAAACCGGTCGGCGCCTTGATCTACGTCGTGGCGTTCTCCGCAGGCAGCCGCCCGGGCAGCAACGCCCAGCAAACCCTGCTGGGCCTGATCCTGCTCGCGCTCGTCGCGATCGTCCTGCCCGCCATCATGCGCCTGGTCGCCCCCGCGATCGCGACCATGGGCGGAAGCGGCGCCGGCATGGTCGCCGCCGGTGTCATCGGCGCGGGCATCGGCCGCGCCATCGGCTCGGCTGGCAGCTCGGAAGGCTCCAGCGCCCGCACCGTCGACGAAAACTCCAGCGGTTCAGGCGGAGACGCCGGAGGCGGCGGAGATGGGGGGGCACCGTCTCCACCCTCGGGTGGCGGGGGCCGTGGCACGCAGGGAACCGACCCCGGCTCGCAGGACAGCGGCGGTAGTGGACCACCGCAGGCTCGGCAGACCGCCGGTAGCAGCGGAACACAGAACGCGGCGACGTCCGCGAGCGCGGAAACATCGTCGGCGGCAGCGGGGGGCGCGGCCGCGGGCCCCTGGGGCGCGGCGGCCCAGGCGGCCGTGGAGACCGGCAAGAAGCTGTACGCCGGAGTCAACAGTGCGGCGTCCCCGGAGTCCGAACACGAGGTACCGCAATGACCGCGCGCATGTACGGCCGATGGGAAAGACCGCGCACGGCAGGGTTTTTCGGGCTGACGTTCGGAGCTTCGATGCTGGGGATCGGTCTGGTGATCGCGGTCATGCTCGGCTACATGGCCACGCGCTCCCTGCCGCTGACCGGGCTGCAGATCATGGGCTCCGCGGTGCTGTTCGTGCCGATGGTCATCACCCGCAACGGGCGCACCGGATGGGAGATCCTCATTCTGCGCACACAATTCGCCCTCGCCGGGGCCCGCGGGGAACGCATCTACCGTGCGGGCCGATTCTCCCGGATCCCCGGAACCAGCCGGCTGCCGGGCCTGCTCGCGGACTCGGCGCTCACCGAGTACGAGACCCCCGGCGGGGCACGGTTCGGATTGATTCACATCCGGCGCACCGACCACTACACCGTCGTCGTGCGGGTCATCCCCGCCGGAGAGGAACTGGTCGACCAGCCTCAGATCGACAGCTGGGTGGAAGGATATGGCCAATTCCTCGCCGCCCAAGGCCGATCCGGCGAGGTCGTGGCGATCACCAGCGTCCTCGAGACGGTCCGCGAAACCCGACTCAAGCAGCGTCGCGAAGTCGCGCGCCTGCTGCGGCCCGACGCACCGGAGTACGCGGCCGAGGTCATGGCCGAGGCCGCGAACGTCACCGGCGGGCAGGTCCGCATCGAAGCCCGGATCGCCATCACCTGCCGTGCCCGCGGCAAACTGCGACGCAACCAACCCGAACAGGCCCGCGAGATCGGGCAGCGCCTGCAAGGTGTGCTGTCCCAGCTCGCCCGCGCCGGACTGCCCGGCGCACCGATGCAGGCGTGGGAGCTGCTGGGCTTGGTGCGCTCACGCTATGACGTTGCCGCGCAAGACAATATCGAAGCAGCCGGACCGGATCTGGTCGCGACGCAATCGTGGGACACCGTCGGCCCGGTCTCGGCACTGGACCGGTGGGATCACTACGTACACGACGGTGCCCGGTCGGTCACCTGGGAAATGGATACCGCGCCGCTGGGCGCGGTACACGAAACCGTGATGAAGGCGCTGCTCGAGCCGCGTCCGGACCTGCCCCGCAAACGAGTGGCCGTGGTATACCGGCTGCACTCGGCCGCGGAGGCAACCGAGATCGTCGACGGCGATTTCCGGGACGCGCTCGCGGCAGAACAGACCGAACCCGGTGGAATCGCCAGCGCCGCTGCATCTATTCGGGTGGACAACACCCGGGCTGCCCGACAGGAACAGGCCCTCGGGGCCGGGCTGACCCGATTCGGCGCTCTGGTCACCGTGACAGCACGACTGGATGCCGACATCCCGACGATCGCCGCGTCGGTGGAGGCGATGTCCGCAGCGTCGCGGCTGAGCGTTCGCCGCTGCTACGGCTACCAGGCGTCCGCGTTCGCGGCGTCACTGGGCATCGGGGTGGTCCTGCCTGAGCACGGGTCGATCTCCAAAAGGATGTCGTTGTGAGCCGCGCACCGGCCCGGCCACACCGCCCGGCACGCACCACCCGGCTCGGTGGGATCACCGTCATGACCCGCGAAACCCGGGAACGGACCGAGAAGACCGCTGCGGCAGGCGGATTGGCCGGATGGTGGGCCCGCACACTGCTCGGCAGCGACGACCACCGCCGCCACACCGCCACACGCCGCGTCGCGGACAGCCAGCGCGACGGATTCGACCGCACCACAGCCACACTCACCGACCGCGGCTACGGCGGCCTGGGAGGCGGGCGCGCTGCGGTCGTTCCAGCGACACCCGAATGGCGTTCCACCACAACCCAAGTCGCTGGCTTGTGGCCGTTCGCGGTCGGTGCCAGTGCCCCGGTGGTCGGCGTTCCGGTCGGCGCGCACTACGTCACAGGCGGCCCGGTGCATTTCGACCCGATGTCGTGGTTTCTGAAAGGCTTCCTCACCGCGCCGATCGCGTTCGTGCTGGCCTTGAACGGATACGGCAAATCCTCGCTGATCCGCCGCATCGCGACCGGCGCGGTCGCGGCCGGAGAAACCGTCCTGTGCCTGGGCGACACCAAGCCGGACTACCGGGACCTGGTCGAGGTCCTCGGCGGGCAAATCGTCGATGTGGGCTACGGCCACGGCACCATCAACCCCTTGGCGGTCGGCGCGCTGGGCACGATCCTGGACAAGCTACCGGACCCCGGGATGCGCCGACAGGTCGCCGCCCGCATCGAAGCCGGGCAAGTCACCATCGTGGCCGGGCTCATCGAACTCGTCCGCGGCTCACGCGTCGAGGACTTCGAGGAAACCCTCATCGCGGCAGGCCTGCGCGAACTCTATACCCACCGCGGGTTCACCGCGCAACACCCGCCCCTGCTCTCGGACCTGCTCACTGTGATCGCCGAGGGCAGCGAGGAATTGATGCGCTTCGCCGAGGAGGACAACGAGCACGCCTACCGCGCCGGCACCAAAACGCTGCGCCGCTCGCTGCGGGCACTGTGTGAAGGACCGTTCGGGGAAGTGTTCAACGGCCACACCACCACACCGTTGAACCTGTCGACGCCGGCGGTGTGCGTGGACGTGTCCTGGATCCCCGAAGGCGACGTCAAACTCCTCGCCGCAGTGCTGATGGTGTGCTGGAGCGACGGATTCGGCGCGATCGCCGCCGCGCACACCCTCGCCGACGCCGGACTGGGCCCGAAACGAACATTCGAAGTCGTCATGGACGAGATCTGGCGGGTCCTGGGCGCCGGAGAACACATGATCGACCGCGTCGATGCCCTGACACGCCTGAACAGGAGACTGGGCACCGGGCTGATCATGTGCAGCCACACCATCAAAGACCTCGCCAGCTTCGATTCGCAAGCCTCCCAACACAAAGCACTCGGATTCGTCGAACGCGCCAGAGCCAAGATCATCGGCCCGGTCCCACCCGAAGAAGTGCAGCGCCTGCGCTCGGTCATGTCGTTCTCCGAGACCGAGAAAATGCTGCTCACCTCCTGGGCCGCACCACGCCCACCCAGTGACGACCTGCTCGACGACCAGCAGCCCGAACGCCGTGCACCCCCGGGCACTGGCTGCTTCCTGCTGAAAACCGGGGAAGCCGACCAGCCGGGGATCCCCTTCCGCATGGTCTACACCCCCTCGGAGCGGGCCGCCGGAGTCCACAACACCAACAAGCGGTTCGACGACATCGACAGTGCCGCAACGACATTCGAAAGGAATACACGTCCTCATGACTGAGTTCGCCTGTCTCAGCATACATTCGCCGACGGCTCGTCTCCCGCGAATCACCGAGAACGCCGTAACTGTAACAGCCGGCCGCGATTGCGCTGACCGAATGCCAATGGCGACGGTGGTGGTGGCGCTCGATCCGGTACCAGGGCGGTGACGCCCGTGCTCAGTACACAAAATCGCTTCCGCGTGGCCGCCGAGGTGGACGCCGCGGCAGTGGAGGTTACAGCGGCGACGCTGATCGGCACCGAACACGATGTCGCGTCCGCGCGATCGCGCCTGGAGCGTGCCGAACGAGCCGCGACAGCGAGCGAGAGGGACAACTCCACCGAATTGCCTGCGGGACAACCGATCCTGTGGATCAACACGTTCGGGGCGAACTCCGGTGAACCGATCGGGATTCTGGAAGGCCGGATCGTCGCGGAGGCCGTCCCTCTGGGCTTGCTGACCGGCCGCCCCGAACGCCGTTACCTCGCGATGATCGAGGCGCCGTGGGGCGGCGACACGGAACATCTGGTCCTCGCCGACGACGTCATCGCAGTACCCGATCACCCGCCCCGCCCCCATACACAGGCGGGGCCGGACAGCGGCACCACCATTGCGGACCTGATTCAGACCGCATTCACAGATACCGGTCCCACTCCCGGCGTCACCGACACCGACAGACCGCCCCCGCAGGCAGGACCGACCCCTGATTACGGACTCGACCTATGAACCCGGCAAGGACCCCTGAGCGCCCGTGGCTCAAGCTCGCGACGGGAGAGGGTGGCGGCGGTGAGTAAACCAACCCGGATCCAATTGCGGCTGCTCAAAGCGATCGGCACCCAGGCCCAGTCGGCATTCACCGATACCCGCACCGCGCAGCGAGCAGACCAGGAGGGTCGGCCTCTGACGGTGGGGTGGTACGAGGACGTGCGGCGTCGCAGTGAACTGCGAGGGGCACTCGAGAGCGCAGCATCAGCCGGTGCCGTGCCACCGGAATGGATCGATCAGGCACGCACGCGCGGCGAGTTGGGCATGGCCTGGCGGCGCGACCTGCATTGGCGCGATCCCGCGCCGATCGACCGGGCCGCCCTGGTCGCGGAGCTGGGATCGGATGTGCTCAGTGTGCTCGGGATGGCCGCAGTCGGGGCCGCCTACAGCGAGCACGGAGCACGCAGCGAAGTCGGCACCGCGCGACTGTTCGACACCAAGCTCAGACTGCTGGGCCAACGGGTGCGAGCCGTGTCGACCCTGCTGGCGGTGACCGCGGAGGAAGCCGCGCCGTGGCACGAGGACCGGCTGCTCACGGCGCTGGCCCGAACCGTCGATCATGCCCGCCCGGGCGAGGTCGCCACCTGGTGGCGTTCCTACGCGGGTGCTGACCGCGGGCCGTACGTAGCGCAGGCGCATGCCTTGGCGCACGCCGGAATCACCGCTCCCGACGCAGCGCATACGCTGCCGCCGCCGGAGCAGATCGCCGCGCGAATGCGAGAGCTTCTCACCGCTGGCTCCACCCGCAGCCCGGACCGCCAGCCCACCGCAGCCCCGCAACAGATCGCGGTCATAGTCGGGGCGGCTTTCCCTCCCGACGCAGCCCCGCGGCCTCGTGTCCCGGACATCCCGCACCATGGTCTGCCCCCCGGACCCCGGAGCGCAGACGATCTCCGACCGGGAGGCCGGCCTGTGAGCAGAATCGACGAGCTCACCCGACCGGACCCGATCTCGACCATCCTGGAACATCACATGCGGCGCTGCACCGATCACGGTCAGCGGGGCGAGTTCGGCACCGGAGCCGACACTGCCGGTGAGTTCGGTCACACCGAAACCCGAACTAGCTCAACCGCAGGGCCCTCAGCTGATCGAGGACTGGATCGGTGACACATCCTCCGCGCTCACACCGTTCCATCACATCGATCCCGGCCGTCATGGGTGGCGAACACCCATCGAAATCACGACGGCGAACAATCGATGAGCCACAACATAATTCAGGATCTTCGTCGCTGATGTCGACCAAGGCGCGGCCGCGAGCCTGTGGCGAGACCGTCAAGACGGTCGGCGCGATCAGCTCGCGGATGTACGCCGCTGGTGTGCTGTGGGCTCGACCCGGGCACTGATCGCACTCGCGGCCGCGGTGCCGCTGCTGCTGCTGGTGATCATGATGATGGCGATCCTCGGGTCGGACGCCACCACCGGATGCGCGCCGCCGCCCGCGACGGGAACCGCCGGCCTGGCGTCGCTGAATGCGAACCAGATTCAGATCGCCCGCAACGGCGTCGTGATCGGGCGCCAGCGAGGAGAGCCCGAGAACGTCATCCTCGCCGAACTGGCCGCTGCAGAAGCCGAGTCCGGGTTCCGTAACCTGTCCAACCCGAATGTTCCAGCGTCACAGGGGTATACCTCCGATGGAGAGGGCACCAACCTCGACTCGGTCGGACCGCACCAGATACGGGCCGGTATATGGGCCGCCACACTCGGGGGCATGGCGGGCCTGATGAACCCCGTCACGCAGATCAACTGGTTTTACAGCCAAGCCGACAAGACTCCCGGTGCCGCTTCGATGGACCCGGCGAGCCTGGCCCAGGCCGTTGAGAACTCCGCGCACCCCGAAAGATACGGCGGCACAGCGCTGGCGCTGGCACAACAAGTGTACGCGGCGTACGCCGACGTGACCGCGACGCCCAACGATGCCACCGCCGACACCGCGACGCAGCCGCAGGGATGCGGTCAGGGCACCAACGGACAGCCCGTCCCGGCACCGGCCGGGTCGTTCGGCGCCGCGGTCATCGCAGCGGCCGTGCAGTGGATCGGCAAAGCCGACTACGCGTGGGGCGGCGGCACTGTGGCAGGCCCCTCCCCGGGAGGACAGTACGGAACGTTCGACTGCAGCGGCCTGACGATGTACGCGGTCTATCAGGCGAGCGGCGGTCGAATCCGCCTGGCCCACAACACCCAGATCCAACAAGACGACCCACGCGCAGCCATCGTGCCGTACGCCAACCGCGAGCCCGGAGATCTGGTGTACTTCACCAAAGCGGGGGCGTCGGAATCCCACCATGTCGGCATCTACCTCGGCCAGGACAACTGGGGAAATGACATGGTCCTGAATGCGCCGGACTACGGGCAAAAAGTCAAGATCGAACCGCTCACCGACTGGAAGGGCGAGCGCTGGGACTTCCGACGATTCGGAATCAACACACCACCGGGGGTGGATTCCCGTGCGTGATACCGCAAATGCTCCGCCAGAGAGTACACCGTCGGTGCCTGCTGGTCACGCAACCGGCAGCGCAGGACTCACGCCATGCGCGAGCAGTCTAGCTGATACGGGCGATCGAACCGCGGTGCTAGGCAGTAGTGGAGGTCGTGCTCGACCACGCCAGGTGGTATCACGGGCCGGCCACCCAGCAGATCATGATCGAGGGACATCGACAATGGCTGCGTATCCCGTATCAGCACAATCGCATTCGTCATGGTGCGACCAGGGAATTGTTCACCGGATAGCTTCAGGACCGAGGATTCGACGGCGTTGTTACGGTCGAAGACGGCCAGGGCCGCATCCCCGCGCGTTACTCGCAAGTGTTGTTCGGCCCGCGGTGCTACGCAGGATCTCGAAGGACACCGTCGCCGGGAACCGACGATCCCGGCGCCTGGTCGCGGGGAAGTCACCACACGGTCGGCGAGCACAGCGCAGATGGTGGCCAGCGGACCGACGGGCCTGATGCAACCAATCACGTTCTACCGGGTGTCGGTACACCGCCGTGAACCGGCACTGCTGATCCGCAGCCATTTCCGGATACTCGCGGGGAACTCGTCGGGCAGCATTTCCCCGACGTTGTCGTGGTCGTTGACTAGTCGGCCCACAAATACTCACCAGATTTTCTCAGCGGGGCGGTGAATAGCACTGCGATATAAGCGGCACCGCGACTCGCAATGGAAATCACCACTGCCAGTGGGGCCACAAACGGTGGTGGCGAAACCCCTGGACGGGCAACCTCTTTCGGCGTTCTCATAGAGGGGCAAGTAAATCCATCTCAGAGAAAGGAAGGGTAATAATGCCCGATTTTGGAGCCATTTTGAACTCTGGATCAGCGATCCTCAACGGCGCTCTCGGAATAGCCGACTTGGCGTCACTTCTGTTCGGTTGGATCTGACCGGAATTCGGCGAGGCCTCCTGCCCGCGGTAACGGTCAGGAGGCCGACGAGCTCGACACGGTTGTCGCCGGGACGAGCCCTCTTTCACCCATTTTTTCACTCAGCACAGAAGGTGACTCTGTACATGGTTTTCACGTTAGACGACCGCGCGCGCGTGCGGTACGGCCAGGTGACAAAGGACGGGGACGAACCTCGCCGTGCCCGGCCACGCGGGTTCGACTCGCCACCGATCTTTTTCACCTGGTGCAAACGGTGCGCGCACCGCAGTTATAGCACCCGCCGTGACGCCCGGCGCGTACGCCGCCACCACCGCAGCCGCCACGGCTTGTCGGTATTCCGTTGCCCGTTCGACTCGCGACGGTGGCACCTCGGACATCGTCCCGAGGACCTGTCCCATGGCACCATCGACCGTCCGGGACTGGCCGAGAGCAAACGCGCCAGAGCCGGTGCGCAGAACGTGTGCGAGGGGGGAGCCTCGCAGAGGCACCGGACTGCTTTGTCGGTCAGTTCCCTTGCTGCACAGCATTATTCGCCCGCGACCTTGCCGGGACGGCGGCCATGAGCAGCGAGAACAAGGACGAGTGGGGCGTCGCGGCGCGCGCGGTGCGAGATGGTGCTGCGGAGCTGCGCGGCCTGCGCACCTACACCGAGTACTACCGGTGGGCCGAAACCCACGGCCTGGCAACACGCAGTCTGTTCCGCAAATTCAAGGCCGAGCTTCTGCGTCAGCTCGATATCGACTACGACCAGCTCCGTGTGCGGGCGACCGGCGAGCGGGCAGCGACAGCGGCCGCGGCGGCGAGCGAAGGACCGCACATCATGTTGTCGGCCGCAGGCTACGGCGAAGAAGATCGGTACGCGGTATGCGGCCCGGACGGGGTGCCAGCGTGGCACGGGCACTTCCATATGGCCGATCGCGACCATCCGCGCGGTGACCAGCAAGCAGCGGACCTCGGTGCAGCCAAGAAAGCGGTGTGGCTGGCCGGCAAGACACGCGCCGCGGTCGATGCGGACGCCGCGACGCTGCACCTGACGGTGAGCCGTCAGAACGTGGAACCCGCTGCGCTGCAACGCAGCTGCGCCGACGCCCTGGTCCTGCTGGACTTGAGTGTCGCCCTGGACAATGCGGCCGAGGACTGGAGCCGCCGCAGCGGCTTCCACCACTGGGACGCCGACGACCTAGCCGAGCTGATCATCCCGGACGGACGGGTCCGGTGAGCGCCGCAACGTCGGCGACAAGGGCCGCTATAGCGGCCCTGATCTGTGTGTTGGCAACCGAGGTGACCGCGTGCGGTGTACACCACAACCCGCCCGGTCCGGTATCGGAGCATGACTGCGGCACCGGGACATTCCCCGTCCCGTATGCGTGGATCGACTCGTGCTCGGCGTCGGCCGTGTTGCTCGCCGCGGCGACCGCAGTATTCAGCGCGCGCCCGGCCGAGCGGAGCCCACAGGACACAGTCCAGTCCGCAGCGGCGCTCATCGCGCCCGGATACCTTCGGGCACTGGGCGATTCCGCAGTAACACTCTGGCCGGTGACCGGCGCGACGTGGGACCAGTGGGTCACGACCGGGGTACGTGTGCTGGGCCGGGCACGAATCAGCGCCGAAGATCACCCGGCCGACACCGCGTCCTCGATCAGCCGCGTACTGGTGATCAGTGTGCACCTGAGCACTGGGGCGGACGTGAGGCCGTTCCCCGTGCACATGCGTGTGACCCGCACCGGCCGGCATGGGCCGTGGCTGGTGGACATGATCGAGGTGCTGGCGTGAGCGCCCCCGAGGGCGAGGACCCGGGCCGGGAATTCGTCATGTATCTGCACACCGCGACCACCCAGGTCACCGCGAGCGCCATGCGCACCCGCGCAGATCACGAGCGGCGGGATCGGGACCGCCGAGAAAGCTTGCGGAACAGGATGTTCGACGAGTCCCGTGCCCGGCGCGATGCCCGTTACGAGGCCGATGCCGCCCGCCGGGCCGCCGAACACGACGTACGGATGAAGCTGCACCACGCGCGGCTGCAGGAAACCCGCGAGCGCCTGCGATCGGTGCAGCAAGCACGCACCTTCGCCGCCGGAGCGGGCGACACGCGGGAGTTCCAGCACACCTTCGACGAACTGGTGGGCAGCTTCGCCGCCGCTGTCGCCACCCGCGATCTGAGCCCGGAACACGCCGAGCGAGCCCGGCTGCTGGGCGAGCAGTTGCGTGAGAAGACCGGACTGGACCCCGAGAAGGTGATCGCCGACGCCCAGCAACGCGCCGATGACAGGCCCGGCTGGGTCGACTCGGGACACGAGGTGACCGCTGAACTGGCCGACAGGCTGGTCGAAATGCACCTCGACGGCGTCCGACCCGAGGCGGCGACGCCGACTGGCACCGAGGAAGGCACCGATATCGCCGACCGCATCGACCAGGCCCGCGTGGGCCAATCCCCGCTGGAACCGGAGGCCACCTCAGTGTCCGCGCCGTCCCAACGGGCCGACGAGCCGATCCGCGCCGAGCAGGCCGAGGCGGCGTCGGCACCCCGGACGCGCCGCGGTGAGGCCGAGGCCAGCTCGGCGGGGCCAATGGGCACAGGTCAGGGCCGAAGTTTCGCCGAACTTCTCGTGGATTCCGGCCTCTGGCGGCGCTTGCTGCGGCCCCGGAGCGAACCGACACCCCAGAGCAAACCGAAGTTCGTGCCATCCGAGCGGGTCCACGAGCTGATGCCCGCCGACCGAACTGAGGCGGCATCTCCTCCTGATGCGGGTGCCGGGGCAGTCAATGTCGGTTCGACGATCTCATCGGTCACCAGTGACGGCGCCGAGATCGTCGAGCATATCGATCGGGCTCGTGTGGGCGAACCCGCGCTTGGGTCCGAGGAAGGACCGGTATTCGTGGCGTCCGAACGGCTCGACGAGCCGATCCTGGCCGCCCAGCTCGGAGTCGTGTCCGACAGCGACACCGGACAGGGGGTCGGGCTATGACTCGCGCTCGGCACAGCAATGGCCGAACCCGGCACGCCGCAGCCCCCGGTAGACAGCGGGAGATGCCAGCGGGAGTTCTGTTGATCGCTTGCGGTGCAACGTTTCTGGGGTTTTTGGACAGCGCGATCGTGACCCTGGCGTACTCCGCGATCGCTGCACGGTTCCCGGCGGCGGGCTCGGAGCTGACCTGGATCGTCAGTGGCTACGCGGCGTCGTTCGCGGCGCTGCTGGCCACAGCGGGCCGGCTGGCGGACACTCTGGGGCATCGGCGGGTGCTGATCTGGGGAGTGGCCGGGTTCGCGCTCGCGTCGGCGACGTGCGCGGTGGCCTCCAGTACCGGAGTGCTGATCGGTGCCCGCGTAGTGCAGGGCGCCGCCGCGGCGTTGCTGCTGCCAACGGCGTTGAGTGCGCTACTGGTCGACCTCGCGCCGCCGGCGGCGGGACGAGCGATCCGCGCGTGGGCGGCGACCGGTGCGCTGGCGGCGGCCATCGGGCCCACAGTCGGCGCCGTCTTGGTCGACGTGTGGGGGTGGCGGTCGCTGTTCGTGATCAACCTGCCGATCTGCGCCGTCTTGTTGATCGGCGTCCTGGTAGCGATTCCGGCCAGCACACCGCACCGTCGCGGTGCCCCTGACGTGCCCGGCGCGCTACTGCTGTGCGGCGGGATCGGCGCGGTCGTTGCGGCGATCACCGAGGGACACGACTGGGGCTATTCCGCCCCGCTCACCCTGACACTGTTCGTCGCAGGCGTGCTGGCCGCGGCAGGCGCGGTGTGGCGCAGTCGATCTCATGAGCGACCGGCGCTCGAGGTGCGGTTGTGGCGCAACCACGCCTACGCACTGTCGAACGCGGTGAACGCATGCTTGGGCTGCGCGATGTTCGCGGTGTTGCTGGCCACGCCGCAGTTTCTGCAACTCGTGTGGCGGATGAACTTGCTGACCGCGGCGGGCTGCATCGGCCTGTTGGGCGTGTCGGCAATGGTGTCCGCCGCCGTGTGCGGCCGCGGCGGCGGGGCGCGCTGGTTGTGCACGGCGGGAATGGGATTGGTGGCCGCCGGGTGCCTAGTGTTCGCCACCGGCGCGGTCGGCCCGAACCGGAACTGGATGCTGTGGTCGTTGCTCGCGGTGGTCCTGGGCGCCGGGGTGGGCGTGACGGTGACGGGGCTGTCGATGGTCACCGCCGCGACCGTGCCGGCCACGAGTATCGGCGCCGGGCTGGGTATGGGGCTGACCGCGCGGCAGACCGGCGGCGCACTGGGGGTCGCGGTCCTGTCCGCGATGCTGTCCACCAGCACCCGCCAGCAGTTCCTGGCCACGCTGCACCATCTGTTCCTGGTCATCGCCCTGATCGTCGCGACGAGCGCCGCGGTCTCAGCCGCGATGGTGATTCCGGCGCGCCGACCCGGCCGCGACACGATCGGGACCAGCACATGACCCGGCTCCTGCGCCTGATGCGCGCCTCTGTCCGAGTGGCGGTGACCAGCGCGACGCCTCCACCGCTGTGGGCGTACCGGCTCGCCACCGCTGTGGGTGACCTGCGTACCGCATGGCACCGCCACTTCCTGAATCGAACATCCCCGACCCGGAAGGGTTCTGAATGAACACCTCCCCCTCGACCGGCATCGGCGCGGACGACACCGTCCAGCACCTGGTTCGTTCGTGGCTGGCCGCCGACGCGGACCTGCTGTGGATCGTGCCCGGCCGTAACCTATTGCTCAAGCACCCGAAGGACATTCGCGCGGTCCTGAACGATCCGCGCTACACCAAAGAGACCGGCGCCAACCGGTACTTCCGGAGCAATGTCGCGGACGGGGTGTTGACCGCGCCGTCGCCACGTCATCACACCGAGCGACGGGTGCTGCACGCCGCGGTGCGCGACCCTCTGCGTCTGGAACAGGTTGCCACCAAACATATTACGGCTCTGATCGCGAAGTGGCAGCGGCACGCGATGCTCGGCGAGCGGGTGGATCTGACCGCCGCGATGAGCGAGTGGACATTCGGGGTGATCGCCGAGGTCCTGTTCGGGTGGACCGAGATCGAGGTGCTCGCGACCGAGATGCGTGCGGCGATGACGGTATTGGACGCCAGTGGTGTGATGCTGCCGCCACCCGAGCAACTGGCCCCGGTCCGTGACCGTGTTCTGCACGTCATTGCGGACATGATCGCTCGGCAGCCGCCGACCGAACGCGGCCCGGCACTCAGGGCCCTGTGCGAGGCAGGCTACGGGCAGGACGCGGTCGCCGCTCAAGTGTTGACGTTGCTGTTGGCCGGGCATGAGACGACGGCGACCAGCTTGGCGTGGACGTGGATCTGCCTGATGCGCACCCCGCAGGTGTATGCGCGATGGCAGCGGCGGATGCGCGCGGCACCGCGGCTGGCCCGCGCGCTCACCGGGACCATCACCCGCGAAGGGCTGCGCCTGTACCCGGCAAGCTGGGTGATCGGACGCACGGCCAGCATCGATACCCACCTCGGCGGCATCGACATACCGGCCGGGTGCACGATCACGATCTCCCCCTTCGTGACTCACCGGCATCCAGCGTTCTGGGGTCCTGATCCCGAAGCGTTCCGACCCGAGAGGCACGAGGACAAATCAGTCCCGGGGGGTGCGTGGCTGCCGTTCGGTGTAGGGCCGCGGATGTGCTTGGGGCTGGGTTACGCGCTGACAGAGATGGATATCGCCCTGTCCGGGCTGGGCCAGCGCTTCACCTTCCACAGCCCCGACGCCGAGAGCGCTTCGCCACGTTGGCGTTTCACTCTCGGGGCGCCCGCGATGCCGGTGGGCATCGAGCCGCTGGGAGCCCGGTTATGACTGGGCGGATCGGCCCCGACCCCCGCCGCGCGCGACCGGCAATACCGGCCGGGCCCCGCCCCGCGATGTCCGGTTTCGGGGCGAGATCGTGATGGTGTCGCGGCAGACCCGGCGGCGGGACAAAGGCGGATTACCCGAGGAAGCGTGGCTGCTGGTCGGGCTGGTGATCGTGCTGGGCGCGGCATTGCTGCTGTGGGCGGCATGGGCGCTGGGCAGCATGTGGGCCGGATTGCCGGTGAGCGTCAACCCGGTCGCAGCGTTGATCCAGGTGGCTGACGGTGAACGCCGCTGGCCCTGGCAGTCGTGGGTGACCGCCGCCCCGGTCGTTGCTGCCGCAGTGCTCGGCGGGCGCTGGGCGTGGCGACGCTGGCACGACCGGTCGCCGTTGGATGCCGCAGCCCGGACCATGCAACCGACCAGCACGCTGACCGGCGTGACCGGCGTGACCGGCAAGGAGATCACCGCACTGGCGCAGCGTCTGCTCGCCGATGCTCCTGCCGAGGCCAAGCGCCGGCCCGGGATCCAACTGGGCCGTACGTTGTCAGGCAACCGGCCGGTGTATCTGAGCTGGGAAATGCCTGCCACGATCATCAGCGGTACCCGCACCGGAAAAACCATGGCGTGGGCCATCCCCGCGGTGCTGGACGCTCCCGGGCCGGTGTTGTCCACCTCGAACAAGCCTGATCTGTACGTGCACACCCGGCTGGGGCGCGAGCGACGCGGACGGGTGTGGCTGTGTGATCTGCAGGGCATCACCGGCCGGCCGCAGCTGGGGTTCTGGGTCGATTATCTGGCGCGGATCGACTCGCTGGCCGCCGCCCGCAAGTTGGCGTCGTTCTTCTCAACCGCGTCGAAAGACCCTAGTGCGCGGGTCGATGCGTACTTCGATGGGTCTGCGCAAGAGTTGGCCGCGCTCTACATTCTGGCGGCGGCGAGGGTCGGCGGCGATTTGCTGCACGTGGCCGAGTGGCTCGGGCGCGACCAGGATCAGACTCCGCAACTGATCCTGACCCGGCACGGCGATCTGCGTGCGGCACAACGCATCACCGAAATGCAGTCGGTCACCGCACGCCAGCGCGACGGCGTATTCGACATGGCGCGACGGTTCTTCAACGTCTTGTCCGACCAGTTGTATGCGGTGGTCGCGACCCCGCCTGCGCGGCGCCGGATCAGCGTCTACGGGGATATGCATTCGGGAATCAGGGTCGACATCGGCTACGACCGGACCACCCATGACCTGCCAGAATTCGATCCACTCGCGTACGTCACCTCCACCGACAGCCTGTATCCGCTGTCGATGGAGGGCGCGGACAGCGCCGCGCCGCTGATGACCGCCCTGGTCGGCCAAGTGCTCGAGGCGGCCCTGGCCGTGGCGCGGTCGCGTCCTAACGGACGGCTCGCGGTCCCGCTGGTCGGGGTGCTCGACGAAGCGGCGAACTGCTGCAAACTGTCCGAATTGCCCAACTATTACACGTATGCGGGCGGGCACGGCGTGGTCCTGATGACCTTCCTGCAGGTGCTCGAGCAGGGCCGGCAGATCTGGGGCGAGGACGGGCTAAACAAGATGTTCGCCCAGAGCGTGGAAGCCTTCGGCGGCGGCATCGGTGACGTGACCTACCTCAAACGGTGGTCGGATCTGATTGGCCTGCACGATGTCGCCGATCGCTCGGTGAGCACGGGCAACGGCGGCAGCGTGACCCGCAGCTGGCGGCCCGAACCAATTCTGGACATCAGCGAACTGGGCGCATTACGCAAAGACGAGGCCATCATCCGGTTCCCCGGCAACAAACCGGCGCTGTGCCGGAAGGTCTGGTGGCAGGACACCGAACATGCCGAGGTGATCGCCGAATCCGTGCGCCTGTATGGCGGAGCCGCCGCGGTGACACCCACCTGGGACGACCCGATCTGGAGCCGAACGAGCCCGCCGCCGGGACTTCCCGAACTGGGCGGGTGGGAGATATGAGCAGCCCGGCCGAAACCCCGCCGCCGCCACCGGAATTCGGACACTTCTCCGACTGGGTCGAACGATGGCTGACCCAGGTGGTCTCCCGGCGCCTGCTGACCGGGAACCGAGAAGGAACCTACAGCTGGTGTGCGCAGTGGTGGCGGCACACCGAAGTCTGCTTCCGGCTCGCGGCCCTGCATCAGGGCTGGGAAGAGGCGCGCGCCAAGGGCGGGTCGGCGATGTCCGGGTGGTGTGTGTACCACCTGGACCCGCAGCTGCGGGTGCTGCTGGACGCGGCGAACGGGCCGATGTGGCGGTGTACCGCCGAACACCACGTCGGAGAACAGACCCTGCCGAGCGAACCCGTCCCCCCTGCCTGGTTCACCATCGACGACCCGCCCAACGCTCCAGCGGGCGACGCGATGGCGGTCGTAGGCACCGACATTTCGACGAAAGAGTAGCGGGCCGATGGATCCAGCACAAGAACAGGCCATGCGTACCGCGTTCGCCGAGGTGTACCGGCTACGCGGCGCGGCAGCCACCACCGACAGCGAGACCGGGGCCCGACAACTCACGGACCAGGCCGAGGCAATATCCGCAGCCTGGCACAGCGGCCCGGACGCGGCCGCGTGGGAGTGGCTCGACCAGGTGACCGAGGACTGGCCCGACGCACCGGATCGAATGCGCCAGATCACCGACAACGTCCGACACGATCTGCGGCTCGGCGAATCACCGTTCACCCCACTCGAATACCGAAGCCTGGACCAGGCCGGCACGCTCGTCGACGCCGTTTATCGAGACGAAAAACGCTGGCGGGCAGAACATCTCGCACTGGCAGCGGAACAGGCGCGGCTGGACGCGCGACTGCACAGCACCGGGGCGAGCGCCGATCTCACAGCAGCCGTGGCGGCAGCGAAAGGCGAAGCCTGGGACGCGGTCTGGGGCCTATACACCGATCAGTGGTCACCCAAA
This sequence comes from Nocardia miyunensis NBRC 108239, assembly GCF_001613065.1. GTDB lineage: Bacteria > Actinomycetota > Actinomycetes > Mycobacteriales > Mycobacteriaceae > Nocardia > Nocardia miyunensis. The sequence goes on along the minus strand of NZ_BDBQ01000013.1, from coordinate 286,084 downwards.
CGCCGAGCGTGGGAAATGACCTACGCGATGGACGGCGCCAACCGGGACGAGGAACGCGAGATCTACCTGTCTGTCTACGACAGCGAACGCCATCGCCTCGCGCATCCGGAGATGAACGAGGCCGCCGAAGTGGCCGTCGACATGGCTGCGCGCGGCGCGCGGATCGGCCGGTTGCTGGCCACTGCCACCCCGGCGGCCGACCCGACAACAGCACCATCGGCGGAGCTCTCCCCGGAAGCATCGGCAGCCACAGCGCTGGGCTACCAGCAACCAGACCCCGGAGCAGGCCATGAGCTCGGCTGAGAAGACACCCGACCAGATCATCACCAGCCCGGCCGATATCGACCACAGCCGCTACCGAGTGCTGCTCGGCCCGATCAGGCATATCGCACGGCCGTTCCACGAGATCGGGGAAGTCCGCGTCGTGGGCACCGACTCGCTGAGCACGGCACACTCGTGGCTGCACACGGAACTGGCGCGATACCTCGAACCCGATCACCGCGAACGAGCCGACGGTGCGCGCGCGGCGATCGTCGACGTGGACCGCGCCGCGGCGACAGCCACACTGGTTTCCTCACTGCACGGACCCACCGCGGCGATACTGGACAAGGTCACAGCACTGATGGCCGCGGCCCCGCCTGCATTGTTGCCGGACTTCTCCCGGCCGTACCGTGCCCGCCTCTACAACCGCCTGGATCTGATCACCTACGAGTCCGCGCCCTTCCACACCGAAGCAGCAGCGCGACTATGGCTCCAACACAAAGGTGAGCAGGCGCACAGTGACGGCGTCCAAGCATCCATCACCCGCCTGGACCCCACCCTCGGATGGCCCCGACCGGTATTCGAATTCGCCGCCCTGCGACCAGATTTCGGAGCGAAACTGCACAGCAACCTGACCAACTTGGACAACGCCGACAACGCGTTCCTGCCCCGGGTGCAGCCGGGCGCACCATCGAGCATGCTCGGTGCCGACAGCAACACCGAACCCGTACTGCAGGAGCAAACCTCAGCCAGCGACCTGTTCGGGGAGACGGTCTACCGAGACCGGCTTGCCTACCACCGACATTCCACCCCCGCGCTCGACCAGCCCACCGCAGCCGATTCACATCCGGCGGCGTTCGCGCTACAGGATCATTACCGGGTCCGCCGCGACAACCCAGTACACGCCACCTGGGACACCGCGATGATCACCGCCGCACGCCACGAGGCCGACCGGGCCTTGACCCCACGGCGAGTGTTCCGGTTCCACGACCGCCGCGATACCTCCCGCATCATCGAGGTCCTGTGGACCGGCAGCGCAGTACCTTTGCACCGGCGAGGCTGGTTCGCCACCGAACACCGGCAGACCCCCGAAGCGACGACGTTCGTCGCGATACTCGGGCAGCGCTCGAGCGGGCTCGAGATCCTTACCATGCTGACCGACCGCATGGCCGCATTCAGTACGACCACGCCCGTACTACGCCCCGCGGTCGATATCCCTCGCGAACCGAACCAGGCGATTCTCGCGCTCGATGCCCTGCACAACCGTCTCACATCCCAGGTTCATGAGCTCACCCGCCAATCCGACATTCTCCGGCGGCCGTTCGCCGTGCACAGCAGCGGCCCGGCGAGCACGGCCGAATCGGGCTCGCAGACAGACCGGGACTACCCACCGGACCGTGTTTTCGACTTCTGGCGTGACGGACTATTCCCCGGATCACGAACAGGAGCAATCACCCACAACCCATTGGTCCGGCACAACGATCGCGCCGAGCAGGCCCTGGAGCCGGCGGCCGGTCGAGCAGCAGAACAGCCTGCCGAGCATTCGACGGGCACCGATCCGGCCACACGCACCGAGCGCGGAGGGCGGATCACCGGACTGATCGAGATCACTCATGCACAACAGCCACCCGAACACCACAGCACGCCGACCTTGGAAACCAACCCGCAAGCGATGCCTGACGCCCTCGACCGCAAGCAGGGCCCCGCCGCTAGCCACGAACTCGACTGAAACCACCAGCCATGGTTTCCACGTCCGCCACCTACACGAACCTCACACCTCGAATACCTTGTGTCGCAAGGTATTCGACTCATTTGTGCATGCGGATCACGACAATCACCCGGCTATCCATTTCCAGCATTCAGAGGCGATCGCATGTCTAATCCCCTGTCCGACAACACATCATCGGATCCCGCCGAGGCTGCGCGCGCCGCGATAAGTGGCCGGCTGGACCACTACCACCGGTTGGCCAGCCTGCATCACGTCATCATCACGCTATTCGACGAGCGTGACCAGGAGCGAGTCCAGCGCGGCGAATTTCTCCGGGCCACCGCCAAAGATATCGCTGAAACCGCTCGCACCGCCGGGCTGGACGAGGCAGCCCGAGCCGCCGTGAACGAAGCGCTGCACTTTTATCCCGTCACGCACCGCAACCACTGGCTCGCCCGAAAACCCGGCGACCTGCGCAGCGAATGGGAAACCCTCTGCGTTACGACCGTACCGAGCCTCACGGTGGGGCAGGCATATCCCCCGGGTATCGGTGGTCAGTCCGTGGTGGCGACGGCCCTGGCGTTGGAGAACCGGCTGTTCGAGCTGTACGACATCGAGAACGCTCCTGACGTGGTGCACACCGAAGACGGCCCGAAGCATGTTGTGCTGGATTCCGAGCCGGACCCGGGGCTGGCCGAGTCGATCGCGGATGTGGAGAAGCGGCTCGACAACTACCTTCGGAGCCACCGCGAGGAGTTGGAGAGCGTCGCGGGGTTCGCCGCCTACTACGCCGATCAGGACCGTCGCGCTGCCCGGTTGATGAGCACCCCGCCAGATCTGCACGAACACACTGTGACCATCGGCTACGACGACGAGCCCCCATCGTTCGCTCCCAGGTGGCTGCCCGGCCCACAACTCCAGGCACCCGATCTGACCTCGGCCTATGCTGCGGCCCAGACGATCATTCGGTTCACCCCACCACGCGAGCGGATTCGACTGCGGATCAGCCGGGAAGTCGCTATGCCAGGCGACAGCATGACCGTGACCCACGAGACGGCACACGACCTTGTCGGCACCGCCGAGGAGGTCCTCGGGAAGCTCACCACCTTGCGCGAACAGCACACCAACACCGAGCAGGGCGAAGTGGTGAACGTGATCGACAACCGGATCCCACTATGCCAGCGCGATCCCCAGGCGCACCCGGACCGCGAAGTGTTCGTGGGGTGGGACCGAAGCACGGGAAGCTTCTTCGCGCAAGTCATCGACGGGACGGACCCCGACGGCGAGGATGTGCTGACCGTGAACGTCGGCGCCGACACCATCGGTGAGGTCACCGACCCCCGCCGGGTGATCGACATGGTGCGGCCCTACGCCGCAATTCCCAGCGATCTGCTCGACCGATTGACGAGCCAGCAACGCGGACGGAACTCCGAGGCAGCACTGACCGCGGCGGCGCACGCCGGACACCACTTGACCGCGCCCAGCGCGAGGACCTCGGACGCCGAGACAGACGGAGAACGCATCGGCCGACTGCTCGACTCCACAGCCCGCAGCGAACCACGGCCGTCGACCTCGGCGCCACCCCAGGTGGGTCCGGACACGCCGGCCCCAGCAGACGTGCTCGATGTGCACGCGCCGCACCCCAGGCAGGGCCATGAGCTGGGCTGAATCGACATCGGCCAGCAAACTGGCTGGTCAGGAATAGAGATGGACCGACGAACCTCGATCAGGAGCCATCGGTCCCGGCGTCGCTCGACATGGAGCCGCACCGCAGGGCCGGGGATGCACTCGACGGACGCCGCCGGACACGCAACCGGGAACCCACGCGGATCGGCCCGGAGTGGAGTCAGATGTGAGTACTGACTCGACCGTGCACCAGGATCCATCAGCGATCGACCGCACTCGCTACCGGGTGGCGATCGGGGAGGTCGGACGATTCGACCGTGCCGTTCGCGAGTACGGCCCGCTGCACGTGGCGGGCACAGACTCACTGCACAGCGCCTACGCTTGGATGGCCGAACGGCTGGCCGGATACACCTCCGAGCGAGACGGGAACCGATCCTCTTGGGGCGCGCGAGCGGCCGTGCTGGATGTCAACCAACATCGGGAAACCGTCACCCTGATGCACTCGCTGCACGGGTACCCCGCCCAATTACACACCCAGGTGACACAGCTGATGTCCGGCGAGACCACGGGTGTCACGGACCTCGGGCACCCGTACCGGGCCCGGTTCTACAACGCCGAAGATCGATACACCGCGGAATCTCCACCGTTCAGCAGTGAAGCCGCCGCGCGGATGTGGCTCTCGGACAAGGCCGAAACGTACCTGTCCGACGGCGTAGAAGCAGCGATCACCCGCCTCGACCCGACCAACGGATGGCCGAGACCGATCCTGGAACTGGGCCGAGAACCAGACGGATGGCTGTTCGGTGCCACGGTCAGCAACGACCTGACCGACCTCACGGACGCCGAAGCCGCCTCATTCCTCTCTTTCTCCTTCACGCAGCACGAGGATCTCATCGCCCCCTTGATCGACGCATACCATGACGCCGATAAGACCGTCCACGAACAACGCTCAGCGCACGACCGATTCCTGGCAACGGTCTACCGCGACAGACTTCTGCATCTACTCCACAGCGCCGCCGACGAGCGCACCGCCGGATTCGGGCACGACCATGGGGTCGAGTTCCCGCTACCGGACTCCTACCAGGTTCTCGATCTCAGCGGCGAGCAGCCGAACTGGATAGACGCCTTTGTGCACCAGCTCGACAGGGACCGAGCCGATGCGTTGCGCCCCAGCGAGCAGTTCGTATTCCGCGACCACGACGACCGGTCGCGCGTCATCGAGGTGACCTGGCACCCCGAGCACACCGGAAGTGACCGCCGAGGCTGGTATGCCACCGAATCGGTCGATACCCCGGACGGGCCGCACTTCGTGGCCATGCTGGGGCGCCGCGAGACCGCCGTGCAAATACTCGACATGCTCGCCGACCGGATGATCGGATTCGCCAGCACCCAACCCGTGCAGCGGCCAGCAGTCAACGTGCCGCAAGACCACTGGCAGGCCATCTTGGCTGTGGGCTTGCGGCAGAGACGTTTCACCGGGCAAGCTGAGGCCGTTGCGCAGCAAGCCGACACCCTGCGACGGCCCCTGGGCACCGTCCCCGGGCAGCTGGACAACCCTGGTGAGGCCGGTCCGAGAAATGACGCCACACCACCGTTCGACTTCTGGCGCGACGGGGTGTTCCCGGGCATGCACGTCGACAACGTTGCCTACAACCCGGCCGTATGGGATCTCGCCGACAACGGAACTCTCACACGCAAGGGTATCGGCGCACACACTCACGGCGGCGAAAACACCGACAACGGTCGCCGTATCACCAGGCTACTCGACGCAGCGATTCGAGACCGTGACCGTACCTCGGAGACCAAACCCGCGAGGACGGCTGACCCGGTCGCCGAGGACACGATCACTATCGCTCTCGATCAACAGCAACCCGAGACCGGACATGAACTCGGCTGACCTCGTTCCATTCCGGCAACGAGTACGGCGGAATCAAGCCCAACAGAATCGCCAAAAGGTATTGAAGCGCAATACTATTCGGCAGTCTGCCCAGAAGAGCCTGACGCCGAAAACTGCGCCGCACAGCGAGATCGGTTGTGTTCCTGAGTATCTCACCTTCGGGGTCCGGGTCTTTTCAGGAGGGACTCCATAGGCGGGGCGGCGGGCCGGGTTGGTGTTGTCGGAGCGCAACGGGGCTGCCCCTTCTGCCGGTTTACTCGCGTGGGGTTGCTCCCAGGTCTGCGTTACGGTCCGGGGCGACCGGAGCCGCAGCCGCCGCAGGCGAGATGTCGGCGTCGACCAGCGACTCCGGCGGTGTCAGGTCGGTCTTGCGCGCTTCGGCGATAACCTGTGCTTGGGCGAGAACGGTTCGCCCCTGCTCGGGGTCGTCGAACAGTGCTTCAAGAAGCTGGCCCGAATCCGCGCCGGGAGGCAGGCGGTAGATGACGAATGCGAGCCACGCCACGTGGCTGCGGTCGACCCATTGCTGCTCCGGTTGCCCGCCGAAGGATTCGATCCGCCGCTCGGTGCGCGGGGCGGTGTCGGGATCGAGTACGCACAGCGCCGCGGTGTCCTCATAGAGGAGGCTGTTGATCGTGATATTGCGCGTCAGTTTGTCCATGCCGGGCGCATGGTGTTCGATCACGGCCTCGAGGCGGCCGATCGTCTCGGCTTCCCCCTCACGCCATGCGGCGTAGATTCGCCGAAGCAGGGATTCCCGATACTGTCGATCCGGCGGAATCCGCAGCCGCACCGGCCGGTCCACCAACGGGGTCACCACGACGTGTTGAGAAGGCGCCCTGTCGTCTCTCTCGAGCACATCTTCCGGCACCTCGGCGGCCGGGCGGGCCCGGTCCCGGCAACGCACGTAGACGACCTCCGGCTTCCCCGCGCCGGGGCGACGCTGGCTGATGTCGAACACACCGAGCGCTTGTATTAGTGGCTTGAGCTTGGTGTAGCCGTAGGTGCGGGTATCGAAGTCGGGCTGCTTCTTCGACAGATAATGGCCCACAGCCCCCAGATTCGCCCACCCGGCCTCGTCGGAAGACGCCTCGACTGCCGTGCTCACCATGGCGATCAACTCCGGGCCCGGCACGGCGGCGGCGCGGTCTTCCCGAGCCACCGATGCGGGATGCTCTGGCGCAGTAAGGTTTTCGATATACACGAACTTGTCGCATGCTGCGACGAAGGCGCGGGGCGTCTTGCGTTCGCCCATTCCGAACACCGTCAGACCGGACTCACGCAACCGTGCCGCCAACCGGGTGAAGTCCGAATCGCTGCTCACCAGACAGAACCCGTCGAACCGGCCGGAATACAACAAATCCATCGCGTCGATGATCAAGGCCGCGTCGGTGGCGTTGCGCCCAGTAGTCCAGCCGAACTGTTGTACCGGCTGAATCGACAGCGTCAGCAGATGAGACTTCCATCCCGTGAGATTCGTACTGGTCCAATCACCATAGGCGCGCTTCACATGCGCAGTTCCGTACTTCGCGACCTCAGCCAGCAACAAATCCGCAATCGCCGGTGAGGCGTTGTCGGCATCAATCAGTACGGCCAACCGCATCGATGCCTCCGTCGACACCAGCAGTCCCCCTTCCCTCACCCACGAACACCATTTTCCAGCACGGACGCCGCGACCGGCAGCAGAATCACATGTTCTTCCGAACTCAACCGATCGCACCGAGAACAAGACCGGCCCCTGCCACCATAACGGCAGGCGAAGTCCACACATACCGAAACCCACTGCGGCACAATCCCTTCAACAAAGCACAGCCGCATCGCGAGGTACCGGCTGCGACGCGCGCGAGGCAGCGCCGCCGGAATCAGGGCAGCCACGTATGACTTGTCAGCTCCACCAGCTCGTCATCAACCTTCACCGTGACTTCATCCACCGGCACCACTTCAACACGTGGACCGCGGATTCGCACATGTTCGTCGGGTGACACATAGCCAGATCTCAGACAGCCCCGTAAAGTTTGGTGATCTCACGCAGGGGAGCAAGGGATTTGATTCGAGGGGGACGATCGCGGTGACGGGGTGGGCACAGTGGTGCGCCAGGGTCGAAGACCTCGCCGATACACAGCATGACATGTTCACCACAGGCCAAGTGGTGACGTTGGGTGCTCCCGCACAGATGGTGAAACGATTGACCGGCCCGCACGGTCCCTGGACCCGGCACACACGCGGGGTGTACCGCCTGAACCCGGCCCGTGAAGATCCACACCTACGGACGCGAACGGCCTGGCTGATCCTGGATCGCAGAACGACCGTGGCGCAACGGCTTTCCACATCCAGTGTTCGCGCCCAGGTCGGCGGGCTGTCCGCGGTCTACCTCTACGGCCTCGGGCCCGAACCCGCCGTGCCGCAGTTCGTGGCCCGTGAATCAGTATCACGAGAGTACCGCGACGACATGCTGGTGCAGCGGTGCCGTGACATCCGCACCGAGGAGATCACGGTCGTCGACGACATGACCGTCACTACCGTCGAACGCACCATACGCGACCTCATCCAGCAGCGGACCAGCCCCGATCTGCTGGCCCAGTTCATGATCGACGCGGCCGAGGCCGCCTGCAGGATCCAGCCGCGATCGCCTCCGGTGTGGCGCCGGTACTCGCCGCGGGAGAACGCACGATGCACGACGGCCCCATGCTGCTGCTGAAGATCGCCGCACTGCTGGACCACATGCCACCGGCCATGCACACCCACCGCATGCGCTCCCCCGCATGGTTCGACACACTGACGGTGACCGAGCGCACCAGCCGCCTCGAACAAGCGTTACACGAACTGCTCGCCGCCGCGGAATCACACGGCGCCCGCACCCGCTCCACTCACGTCCCCGCCATCAAGGCAGTGCCCATCGACACCACACCCTCACCTCGAGCCCGTGAAAACACCGAATCGGTTCTGGCGCGGCCGGTCTCGAACGAGGATCGAGATCTGCTCGGCTACGGCGACCTCGACGGCTACGGCCGGTTCGGGATTCTCGACGACGACGGCCACACCATCATGTGCCACGAATGCGGCGTCCGATTGAAATGCCTCACCGCCCACGTCCCCCGTCGGCACGGTATCGCGGTGCGTGAGTACAAGATTCGTCACGGCCTGCCACTTCGTCAGCCCCTGCTGGCCCAAGCCAGCCGAGACAAACAAGCCCACCGCGCCCGCGCCCGCGGGCACACAACAATGCACGCACTACGAGAACGCATCGCCCCCGACACACGCGGCGGAATCCAGCCCGCCTACCGGTCAGCACGCCGACGCCGCACCGGCCGCGAGCAACTCGCCGCCGGTAACCGCCCCACCGTGCACACCTGCCCGATCTGCGGCGCGCAATGGACCAACCGCCGCAACGGCATCACACGCAAGACCTGCTCCGAACCCTGCCGCCGCCAACTCACCGCCCGCACAAACCAGCACAACCGCCACCAACACCGTATCGGCACCGACTCCACCTGAAAGCACTCCGCACCGCTACGCACCGACCCCGGACACCACCGCCACCGCAGCACGAAACACTGATTCGACGCCGCGCCAGTGCCTACCCATCCCGGAATCGGATCAGCGCCCCGCTGGCAGACCTGGCGACGCAATGGGCATTGGACAAGGACCACTATGCCCGCGATCTCGAGGTCGGTGATGTGCATCGCTCTGTGGTGACGAGCGAAAATGCGGCTGCTGTGTGTGGCTGCTCGTTGTAGTGTCGTTGGCTTCGGCATTGGAATGGCGCTCTGTGGGAAGGCGGCAGTTGGTGACCGAGTTCGATCGCAGACTCGATGATTTCGACGCCTATCAGCACACCCCATGGGGGCGGCTGCGGTATGAGCAGGTCCTGCACAATCTGACGCCGCACCTGCCGCTCCGACCGGTACATGTGCTGGACGCTGGCGGTGGCAACGGCTTGGACGCAATACAGTTGGCCGCGGCCGGGCATCACGTCACCGTGATGGATTCCTCGGCCGTATCGCTGGAGGCTGCCCGAACATCCGCCGCAAGTGCCGGTGTCGGCGACCGCATCGAATACCTACTCGGGGATATCGTGAACTCGGCGGCGGCGCTGGCGGGCCGGGAGTTCGATGTGGTCTTGTGTCACAACGTGATGCAGTACCTGCCCGAACCGGGCGCAGCTACCTCCGCGCTGGTGGGAGTGCTGCGTGCGGGTGGACTGTTGTCGGTGCTGGCGCCGAACCCCCGGTGCGACCCGTTGGTGAGTGCGGTGCGCTCGGGTGACCTGGCCGAGGCGTTGCGGCTTCTGGACACTCCCGTGCGGGTCTCGGCCACCTACGACATCGAATACACGCCCCGCGCGGTGGACGAGGTCGTGGCCGACATTCTCGCCGCGGGGATGAATCCGCCGCTGCGGTACGGGGTGCGGGCAGTCTGTGACCTGATCTCCGACAACACGGCCAAGCACGACCCGGAATTCTTCGACATGTTGATGCGGTTGGAGAACACGATGGCCGACCGCCGGCCGTACATGGACATCGCGCGGTTTTTCCATCTGATCGCCACCAAACCCGACGGCGCCGCAGGCACACTCGCGGAAATGCAGCGGCGGCGGGTGCGGCTGGACATGGAGGATTACGAGACGCGGGTGCGGACCGGACCCTGTTTCATCTGCGGGTTCCTGTCCGGAACACCGGGTTTCGAGCACGAGATCGTGCACGACGACGGCGAGCACGTGGGGTTTGTGAACAAGTACCCGGCTCTGCCCGGGTCTGTGCTCGTGGTCCCCCGCCGGCACGTCCAGGACGTGGTGCGCGAGCTGACGCGACCGCAGTATCTCGCCCTGCAGTCGGCGGTCCACACCGTCGCGTGTGCGGTGGCTGCGGTGATGAATCCCGAACGGGTGTACCTGTTTTCGATGGGGTCCGCCCATGGCAATGCGCATGTCCACTGGCTTCTCTGAACTATGAGGCGTAGCTGATAGGGATACCGATTCGGTGGATGGGCACGCGGACCAGATGCGGCATTGGCCACAGGTTCCGCTACGTCTGCCGTCCGACATCGTGGAGCGAAACGATCCTCTGGCCGTGCCAACGTATGCCATCGATTTTCTAGTTGTCAGTGAGATGTTGAATAATTAGGCCGTTGGATGCGTTCAGAAGCAGGTTGCAGTATCTAGGAGGTATGGGTGGGTCTTTTGGGGACGCCGGTGACTATCGGCAAACGACTGATGACCGCTCGCGATATTCCGGGACCAGAACTATTTGACCTTGGGTTCAGGAAGTTGATCTGGGCTCAGACCGGCAGGGACGCTGCTCTGGAACAGATCGCACGATTGGTCGCGGCGGTCGATCTCAGCGTAATTCACGACAACCGCGAGAGTGTGGAGAGGAACTTCGTCGAGAGTCTCAGCGACGAGCTGCACACAGCGGTGGGTCCGCTTCTGGGGCGCGGCATCGCTTTGCTGTCCCCCTTGTCTTTATATGTCATGATCAAGGAGGCAGTCGAGTTTTCTCCAGCCGAGGGACCTATGCTCAGCGCGGATGAGTTAGCGAAATGCATATTGGGGGTCAGCCACGACCTGGACGATCTAGGATTCGACGAGCAAGCCTTTCCGACCTTTTCTCAGGAGCGACAACGTGAGGTGCAGGATCAAGTCACCGCAACTGACGTTGCCTTGGCATCTTTCTTCCGAAATGACCCTCTGGAAGTAATCGCCGCACAAGCTGAATACGTATGGCGCCAGCCTTGGCCCGTGGAAGAGCCCCACCGTACAAAAGGTTTGGGTGAGTCTCCCGCCGAGGTCTTCCAAGAGGCGATGGGCGTCGCATACGACGACTTTATTCGTGCCGGCTGGGCGATATGGGACCAAGTGCAGTCGGGGACAGTCCGAATCGACCCGGAACTGTTGCGTTCCCAGTACGCAATCGGCGAACCAGTCGTGCGCACCCTGATAGAACACTGCTCAATCACTGTCGAAAACTTGAAGGCTGAGCTGGAGCGTCAACGCGCTGAGTATCAAGCGGCAGACTTATTGCGCTTTCACTTGCAGTGGCGCCCGCTCGTTGTTATGCCCGATCAGACATGGCTCGTTCCGCGTCTCCAATTTGCGGTGCAACGGTTTTTCGGCGACCTGCCGGCATGGGACGTAAAGGAGACGTTGGAGACCATTGATCCTGGCCGAGCGGGTCGCTTCTGGCAGGGTATGGCGTTCGTGTTCGAGCAGCGTGTAGGCGACGTTCTCACGCGATTGTCCACGAGTGAGCCAGGCGGTGTTGTTGTGACAGAGACTTCTATGAAGCTCAAATTCAAGTCTAAGTCTAAGACGCCGAAGATTTGCGACTGGGGGTTCAACTCCGGCCAAATCTGGCTACTACTTGAGGTTAATAATCGTCGCCTGAATCAGAATCTTGCGGAGGGCACAGGAAGCTTCGTTGATTTAAAGAAAGAGATCACCGGCTACCTAGCAGAAACGAAATTCAACCAGCTCTACTCGACGATTGATCTACTGCTGAAGCGAGGCTGGAACGCTGGTCATGCCAAGGTAGATTCCGCAACGACGTTCGTTCCACTGGTGATAGTTCCAGACACAGGGCTACACTCGACTTTCCTTCTAGAAAATGAAATAAAGAATACTGTACGTACACGAATCCAGTCCTACCCGCGCCTGCGCGTGATGCCACCCACTGTAATTACATGGCGCGACCTACTCGTTCTAGAAGGGCTGGCCGAGAAACACGGCATCAACGTCTGCGACGTGCTGCGCGAATGGCGATTCACAGTCGGCGCGCACTATCCAGTCACGCTGGGGGACTTCCTCTTTGAAAAATGGCCTGAGCGCCCACGCAGTTCGTTCGAACTCACGACGGGAAACTCCCTGCTCGCGCTGATTCAGCGAGCGTGACTATATGACCGGCGATTTCTGGGAACTTCGGAACGTTTAAGAACACAGTCGTGGACTGCCGATCGCGGTGGTCGAGCTGTGCGAGTTTGCCCTTGGCGGCGGCGAGGCTGACACGCAGGCCTTCGGCCTCGCCGATCCAGCCCTCGCGATCTGCTTCGGTGATGCGCAACGTGAGGTTGTCGCAAATCTGCTCAAGCCGACCACGCTGAGCTGGGTCGACCCGCAGGACCGGGCAGCGGATGCAGCTGTGCTCATGCTGACAGCTGGTTCCATATGCTCTGCCGCATTCGCCGAGCGCGACCTTGCGTCGCTCGAAATGTCCGAGGAATTCTTCCCATTCGGCGTCGGTGGGTGTCCTGTATTCTTCACTCGGACGCAGAGCTCGGCGGCGTGCTATGAATGCGCGGTGGCCGTTGATCGCTTCTTGGGGATAGACCGCCTTGTAGCCCATTGTTGTGGCTATATGCTTGTGGCCCAACAGTAACTGAGCAATGTGTGGTGGCATGCCGTTGAGAATGGCCTCAGTGGCAAAGATTCTTCGTAAGTCGTGAGGCAGGAAATACAGCGGCTGCCCGTCGGCGTCGGTCAAGCCGGTGGCATCGACGAGTTCTTTGATGGCTGTGCGGATCGTGGCCGCTGAGACGGATTGGCGGTGGCCGGCAAAGGTCCATTGGAACAGCAGTGGCGTCGGGGCGACCCAGACTCGTTCGCAGACATCGTAGAACGGAACTGCCGGGACGGTTCCATCGCTGGCACGGACTCTGGCCACGATGGTGGATAGCACATCGGCGAGTTCGGGGCTGATACGAGGAGGCGTTCCTCGTCGGTCTTGGACGGGGCGATGTGTAGCAGCGGGATGATCTCACTGGTCGTGGGCAGTCGATACTGGGTGATGCTGTGGTGACTGGTTTCGAGCATTTCCTCGATCCGCACTCCGGTGTGGCGAAGGAATTCCACTGCGGCCCAGCCCCAGAAGGCACGGTTTTCGGCCTCGCGGAGACGCCGCTTGCGGCCGTTGGAGTCGGTGACGATGGTGGTCTGTGCCTGTGGCCCTTGCTGGCGCTCGGGGACGGCTTTGATGAAGGTCTCGCCGAGGATGGTGAAAGATTCGCCGGGTCTTGCCGCGAGGACTGCATCGAGCCGGAGGCGAGCCTCCTGCGCATGCTGTTCTGCCGCGCGAACCAGCGTGGGCAGCACGGGGAGCCGGGCGCGCGTGCGCTGGTCCATGCGAGCCTTGCGACGAGAATTCGCCTTCTTGAACGAGATCTCCGAGGCTCTAATCGGACTGGGGACCGCCCACCGTGCCCAGCGACCAGGATCCTCAGTGGCCCATTGTGCGATGTCGAGGTAGAACGCGCGGATCGAGGTGACAATCTCGCCGTAGTAGGCACGCGCACTGGTTATTTCGACGTGGCTGCCATCTGGTAGTCGTTTGCGGGTGGTTTTGGACCGAAGACGATCCTTCCATGCGGCGGCGACCTCCGGCTTGAGCTGCAGCGAGTCGATGCCCGGGTGATGGGTTTCCAGATTCTTCCAGAAGTACAGACCCAGTGCGCGAGACAACGCTTCCAAGCTGATGTAGTCGAGCGCAGGCTGTCGCTCAGCCAAGTAGTAGACGAGCAAGTTCCGCACGTCTCGATTGGCCAGGTGATACCGATCGATGAGTTCCTCGACACTGTGCTGCCCGCTGTAAGCAGTGATCGCCCGCAATGTCGTCGGGGCGCCGGGCGGAAGATCGCCTGCGTTGCGGACCAAGGTGTAGAACTGGTGGCGGCGTGCCCCCTTCAGCTTCAAAGCGACCTCCAGCTGGCGCAGTTCGATGCAGTCGCCGACGGTGATGTCACCGACTCCGCCGCTTTTCGCCAAGACCAGCATCGCGATCTGCCACCGGGCAACGTCGTAGTCGTGTGGTGAGTCGATGACCCCGTCCGCTGCTGCCTGCAGGCGTTCGAATCCTGCTGAATCACGGTGTGCCGCAACGGCAGAGCCCCAGTGCCGGATGCGTGGAAGACTGAGGGTGAACGCCAGATCCAGGTGAATCACCTCCGCGATCGTCAGTATCAGCAATCCAGATTGCAGAACGTTCTTGTCGATCTGAATGCCCTGTGCACCAAGCCAATTCAATGGCGCTAGGGCCCAATCGGACGGATCTTTGCTGGAGTTGCTGCTATCCCAGCGCTGTTGCCAGGTGTCACCTGGAAAGCTCTGCAACCATTCCAGGAGGAGGCGTGCCCCGCGGCGGCGGGCCGTGTTTGTGCCCTTTCTCGGTGAACGGAACTGCGCCAGCCTGATTCGGGCATTGACTTCGTCGATCGTTGCAGTTGTCGCCGGTGACACAGGTGGGACCAGGCGGGCCGGGAACTGCTCCAGCAGCCGTTCGGCGGTCGATCTCTTGGTTGGCCTCGACGCCGTTGCGGCAGTTGCTGTACTGTCTGCTGCCCGGTCGGGCGACGTGGTCGTGCTCGTCTGAGATTTCATCGCGCCTGGTTGCCAAAGAGAATGTCGAGCGTGTGAGGGTTGTAGCCAGCAGCCGGTGGCGCGGGGGGCTGCGCGGCGGCACTGGACTGTCGGGCGTGGTGGGCGAGCACGCTGGTGATCACATCGTCTTGACTGGGAGTGGTGTAGAGCTGAGTGGTGGTCAGGTGGGCGTGGTCGAGGACCCACTGGACGTCGGTGATGTTCATGGCTGGGTCGTCGACCATGCGGTAGGCCGAGGTGTGGCGCAAGGCATGGATCGAATAGTTGGAGCCGAGTGTTTTCTGGGCGCGGGTGAACATGGCTCGGGCGGCGTGATAGGTCAGCGGTCGCCAGGGTCGGCGCAGCGTGAGCCACAGGGGATGGCGGCGGCCGCGGGGAGCGCCATGGCGCCAGAGTTCTTCCTGATAGAGCCGTAGCCAGACGAACGAATCCGGCGAGGCAGGCAGTTGCTGAACCTTCCGGGACCCCTTGCGGGTCACCGCGATCAGCTGCTGGCCGGGGTCTTCGTCGCCTTGTCGCGCGGACAGCAACTCCTCGGCGCGGGCTCCTGTGGAGACCCAGAACGCCAGCAGAGCCCGGTCCCGGTGCGACTTGAGCGCAGCGAACACCATGTTGAAGTGCTCGTCGGGGATCTTTTTTGGAATCCGCTGGGAGACTTTCGGCCGGTAGCGGCCGACCCGTTCCTTCCGATACAGATCCATCGGGTTGTGGTGCTCGTGTCGTCGCTTCGAACGACGCGAGCGGTCCAGTGGGAACGGATTGACCAACGGCCCTTTGCCGATCTCCTGTTGGAAGTCGTAGAACGCCCGCAGCACAGTCTCCGCATGCGCCCGTGTGGACTTCGAGTACTTCGACCCGGGGCTCGATTTGCCTGTGACGGCATTGACGGGCGGCTCGAGGCGGCGACTGCCGCCGTGCCCGGTCGGTCTACTGCTGTCTTTGTCTCGCCAGTGGACACGAATCGGCTTGTCCGCCAACTGCATCCACCGCGCGAAGTCGCGCCCCTCTGCTGGAGTTACCGTGTCCCACGGAAAGTCGATCGCCACCAGGAACCGCCACCAGCGCAACAGGTCATTGCCGTACGAACGGATCGTGGACGGCCGCTTATCCGCAGCCTGTAGCTCGGCGAAATACACTGCCGCGGGTTCGATCACCGCGCCGTTCGCGTCCAACAACTGGTACGGAACCCACGCATCCCCGGTCTCCAGCAGCCGACCGATGTCGGGCACTACAAGTCCCACCAAATCCCGCCCAGTACCCTCATCACGCATGGCGCGGAAAGCTATCAGAAATCGACTTCTACCTGCAATGATTCGCAAGTTAGTTCAGTTAATACGACACATCGCGCCGTTGCCGGCCGGTGTGCCGTACCGGGACCAGCAATTCCGTGCGGTCACCGGCGACAACGGCGTCCTGGCCTACACTCCGGCGGAGTTCGCGGACCTGGCCGGGCGCCTGCGCGCCGCCCTGCCCGAAACTCCGGTCCTGGGCACCGATCGCGGGCCCGCACCGAGTCCGATCCCCGACCCGGCCCACCGAAGCGGACGGTTGGTGGTGATTCGCGGGAACTCCGGGTCCGGGAAGACCACCGTGGCCAAACAGTTACAGCGGCGGTTCGAGCGTGGGGACTGTGTGGTGATCCCGCAGGATGTGGTCCGACGCGAGTTTCTGCGCGAGTCCGATGTTCCCGACGGCCACAACATCGCGCTCATCCGCGACATCGCCGTGCTGGGCCTGATGCGAGGCGCGACGGTCGTGCTGGAGGGTATCCTCACCGCCCGCCGCTACGGTCCCATGCTCGAGCAACTCGCCTCGCGGGCCGAACGCGCCTGCTTCTACGCGTTCGATCTGACCTTCGAACAGACCCTGCACAGGCATTCGAACCGACCCAAAGCCGCAGAGTTCGGGCGCGATGACATGCGCACTTGGTATGGGGGATGGGATCCCCTCGGATTCGTCGACGAGGTCCGCCTCGACGCCACTCTCGGGATCACCGACATCGTCGAGGCCATTTACACGGACATCACCGCTGACTCCCAATCCCCCACCGCCACAACATCACCCACCACGACCTGCGACATCAGTGCACGTTCCCGGCCACACCCCGCATCGGGTAGCCCGATCGTGGTCCGGAGCTGGGGCACCAGCCACACCGAGCACCCGATCGCCACTGCCTCCCGGCTGACCGACCCGGCTAACCTGCCCGAGGTCGGTGCCACGGTCACCGTGGACGGCCACGCTCACGGCGGATTCCTGCAACGCCTGCAAGTCAGCCTTGCAGCGCTGCGCCCCGACGTCGCCGTCACGATCAACAACCATGGCCGGGGCGGGGCCACCAGCCGTGACCTCGCCGCGGCGATCGAGCACGCGGACCTCGACCAAGACCTGGCCCTGGTCGAGTGCGGCACCAACGACGTGCTGCGCCGATACCAGCCCGGCCGCGAACACGACGCGGTCGACATCGACGAGTTCACCCGCAACTACCGGGCCATACTGGACACCCTGACAGCCCGATCGCGGCAGGTGCTGTGCCTCGCTGCACCTCCCGTCCACCCGGCCATCCTCGCGGATGCCGAGCAGATCAACCGGGACCTGTTCACCTGTAACCTCGCTGCCCGAGCCGTCACCCGTGACGCCGGGGCGGTGTTCATCGACCCCTGGGGCACGTTCGTCAGTACAACGGCCCTGCTGCGCGAACACAGTATCGCCAGCGCGTCGGGTCCGTGGGTGGCCGATGGAATCCACCTGTCCCCCATCGGCACAGAGCTGATCCTGCGCAGCATAGAGAACACACTGCTGGACAAGAACATACTCACCACCCTGCTACCGCGCCCGGTCCGCACCACGAACGCCACCGATGTCGTGATCCGCCCTGCCCGCCTCGAAGACATCCCCGCCGCCGTCAAGCTCCACGCCGCCGTCGCCGGAGAGCAACGATGGATCGGTTCGGAACCACCTATCGACGAAACGCGCACCGCCGCCGGGCTGGAGAACCTCATGACAGCGACCGACCCCGCGGTGTTCGTCGGCGATATTTCCCGCGCCGACGCCGACGTCGTCGGGACCGCGACCGTCCATTTCGTTGCGTCCGGGGTCGCCGAGCTCACCATGATGATTGCCGCTGATCACCGGCACCGCGGTATCGGCACCGCCCTACTGGACCGGCTCGTCGAGTGGTGCAGGACCAACCGGGCCCACAAACTCACCCTCCGGGTGTGGCCGCACAACCTCCCCGCGATCGGCCTCTACCAGCGCGCCGGCTTCGATATCGAAGGAACGCTGCGCGCGCACTACCGGCGCCGCAACGGCGAACTGTGGGACGCGATCATCATGAGCCGTCTGCTGTAGGACGGATGGGCCGCCCGGCCGCCCGCGGATTGGTTTCCTCGGCTACCCGAGAATCCGCCCGTTTCCCCGTCGTCCGCGCCCGCCTGCCGCTGAAGTGGCCGGCTGCAGGTTGGTGCGCGACGCTAGCGGCGATCGGAGTCGGGATGCCGGGCGTGAACGGAGACACCCGAAATCGCGTAGGCGCGTTGCGGGTGGGGAAGGTTTCGAAGTCTGAGGGTGTCGGGGTGCAGACTGTATGCCTGTGGACGGTTATCCCGGCGAACTCGACGCCCTGCGTGCGGAGAACACTCGGTTGCGGAATCTGTTGGCGCTGACCGAAATTCAGGCACGCGCCGCGCCACCCGACCAGACGGCAGTCGGGCCTGCGATCCACCGGCATGCGAGCCCGGAGTCGAAGGTCCGGTTCTATCTGGATCTGTTCGGTTGCCGATCCGATGTCTACGCGGTGCGCTGGGAAAACCGCCACGACGGCCGATCAGGATGGGCTCCCGCGATCCGCGGCCACTGGCGCAAAGGCATGTCGACCGCGGACGCGTCATACCTTCCGCTGACCGAAGACGTCGTCGATCGGCATCTGCGGGGCAAGCACCATATCGGGCTGTACCCGCTGGCCGACGACGACACCTGCTGGTGGGTCGCCGCGGACTTCGACAAGGACACCGCCATGCTCGATGCCCTGGCCTATCTGAAAGCCGCTCGCGCCACCGATATTCCGGCCGCCCTCGAGGTGTCCCAGTCCGGTCGAGGCGCGCACGTCTGGATTTTCTTCGCCGCCGCCACACCGGCGGTATCGGCGCGGCGCATCGCTACCGGGCTGCTGGCCGAGGCGATCGGGTTGCGCGGCCGGATGAGCCTGTCCAGCTACGATCGACTGTTCCCGTCGCAGGACACCCACACCGGGCGCGGGGTCGGCAATCTCATCGCCGCGCCCTTGGCCGGGGCCCGCCGCCAGCACGGCACCACCGTATTCCTGGACCCGGCCACCCTCGAACCGTTCGACGACCAATGGGCATATCTGTCCAGCATCGCGCGACTGTCCCCGAAACACGTTGGCACCCTGGCCAACTCGCTGCCCCAACCCAAGACCGGCCACGACGTTCGCCGCCTGCAGCTGCCGACTTCCTCGAAGATCGTGCCCCGGCCCGCGACGCTGGTGCGGGCCTCGTTCGCCGCCCGTATCCAGGTGACGGCCGCCGATCTGGGGCCGGCGATGATCTCGGCAGTCAAGCACGCGGCATCCATCCCGAACCCGGAGTTCTTCGCCCGCCAGCGCGCCCGCCGCAGCACCTGGGACACACCACGATTCCTGCGCAGCTACGACGAAACCCTCGACGGCGACCTGCTCCTGCCCCGCGGACTGGTACCACTTTTGACAACACTGATCGAATCCGCCGGCAGCAGCCTGCACATCGACGACACCCGCATCGAAGGCACTCACCAAACCTTCACCTGCACAGCAGAACTCCGCCCCGAACAACAACACGCGCTGCGCGCCATCGAGCCCGTGGACACGTCACTGGTCGTGGCGCCACCGGGAACCGGCAAGACCGTCATCGCGTGCGCGGCCATCGCCGCGCGATCCACCTCGACGCTGGTCATCGTCGACCGCAAAGCACTCGCCGATCAGTGGCGCGCCCGGATCTCCGAGTACCTCGGCGTGAAATGCGGGCAAATCGGCGGCGGCCGATCCAAAACCACCGGCGTCCTCGACGTCGCCCTGCTGCCCACCCTGGCCCGCCGAGCCAATATCGAGGAACTCACCGGCGGGTACGGGTTCATCGTCGTCGACGAATGCCATCACGTGGCGGCCAGTGCCTTCACCGATGTCCTGAACAAGATCCCGGCCAAGTATTGGCTCGGCTTGACCGCCACACCGTATCGCCGTGACCGGCTCGATGACCTCATCTACCACCAACTCGGTTCCCACACCCACACCATCGAACCCCCGAAAGCGGGCCAACTGCCCTCCCACGGTCATGTCCCGGCACCACATCCGGTGCTGCACGTGCACCCCACCACCTTCGCCTCCGACCCGGACATCGACCCCTCGCAGCCAGGCGCGATGGCCAAGATCTACCGCGCTCTGGTCGCCGACCAGGACCGCCTGGCCCAGATCGTCACCGACATCACCGCCGCACACACCCAAGGCGCGAACATCCTCGTGCTGACCACATGGGTCAACCACCTCACCGCCATCACCGACGAGCTCACCACCGCCGGGCTCGACGAGGTCATGGTCCTGCGCGGCGGAATGGCTGCCCGCGAACGCCAATCGGTGACCGAGGCCATCGCCGCACGCCGCGCCAGCGGGGCACCACTGACGATCGTCGGCACCGGCCCCTACATCGGCGAAGGGTTCGACTGCCCCGCCCTGGACACCCTGTTCCTCGCCGCCCCCGTCAAATTCAAAGGCCGCCTGGTCCAGTACGTCGGCCGCATCACCCGAGCACACCCCGGCAAAACCACAGCCACCGTGCACGACTACCACGACGCCCTCACACCCGTCATCGCCAGAACACTGCACGAACGAGCACCCGGATACACCGAACTCGGCTTCCCCGATCCACGAAAACGCCTCGACGGCTGACCCGTCCGATCAACTCACCGGCGGCCAGAGGCCACCTGACGTGCACCACCACGAGCAAATTCCCTCCATACACCCACGCCTGATGGCGCACTTACTGGAATGCTGAGCCGATGTCGAATACCGAGGATCAGCCCGAGACGGGCACCGAACCCTCCAGGGACACACCGGAATACCGGCTCATCGGGTTGAAACGCATAGCATCCACCCTCGATACCGACAGCACGGACGCCGCAGCCTTCCTATCCGCGACCGTCGCCTTCTACGGCGACGGGGATGCGGTCCAGGAAGCCGAGGTCTTCCAGAAAGCGGCCAACTACTTCCGTGAACACCCCGAACTGTCGGTACACGCAGCCAACTGGACCACCTTTCCTTCCAGCGAAGACGAGCCCGAGCGTTATGCGCTGGAGTTGTCCGTCATGCCACCAGCATGGCTCGATCCCCACACCGCCCGCGCCATCTACCCCAACGCCTGACGGCTGCTCCACGCACGATCACACCTCGACCGCCTAATGTCCGCGCGCACCGGAGGCGTGCGGACGATATCTTACGAAAATGCCACTGGTGCAGCATGAGCCGTTGTCTGATGGGAAGGTATGCGAGTTGTCTGCATCTGCCGTACAGATCCGCATGCTGTCGTGTGATGAGTGGGCAGTGTTCCGCGACATCAGACTCCGCGCTCTGGCCGACGCCCCTGCCGCGTTCGAGGCGAACCTGTCCGAGGCTCGGACCGAGCAGCAGTGGCGCAATCGTATTTCCCAGCGCGCGCAATTCGTCGCGGTTGCTGACCAGGTAACGGTGGGGACAGTAGCCGGTGCTGTCGATACCAACCGTGACAGCGTGCACCATTTCTCTATGTGATCGATCCGAGTGTCCACGGATCCGGCATCGCCGATCGACTGTGCAGGCTGTGATCGGCTGGGCGACCGCCAACGGCCACATCACCGTTCGTCTCGAAGTCGCCGAGGGCGAATTCCCGTGCCGAACCCCTCTGGTACTCCCGCGACCCGATCAAAGCGTGGGAACCGCTGGCCCCTCGGTAGTCCGACGCCGGAGCAGGGGGCGGCATGCGGAACAGCCGTACCTGGTCGGTCTGGCCCGACTCCGCGTCGCAGAAGAAGTACACGCGGATGCGCCGCCGGATCGCAGGACGACGCCTCCCCTGCACTGGTATCTGTTGTGGGATGCGAAAATTCGAGAACGTCGACGTGGGCGGCTACATATTAAGCGCATGTGTCCGCGCCGGAGACGACCCGATGCCGGTGGTGCACATCAACGCGCGCGGCACCGCCCAAGACCAGTGGGACCTCGTGCTCCCGCGCCTGTACCTGCACACGACGGTCACCTACGACCGTCCCGGCCTCGGTGAGAGTGCCCCGTTGCCACCACCATTGGCGGAGCAACCGCGGACCTTGGGGGCGCTGGCCGACGAACTGCACCGTCTGCTCGACGTGCTGCTACTCGAATCGCCGAGGGTCATCGTCGGGCATTCTGTCGGTGCCCTGATCGCCCTCATGTACGCCGCCCGTCACCCGGCGCACACCGCAGGGCTGGTGCTGGTGGACTGCACCACCTTCGAGCACTTCGCCGCCAATCACTGGCCCCCGCGCGAGGGCGACGATGGCCACCCGGGATCGTCGCTGCTCGACACACCGGGCTCGGTCGCCGAACTCGACACCGCGGTCCTGCCACCAGTTCCCGCAGCGGCACTGGCGAGCGCGCCTGGACGATGGGCACGTCTCACGGCGACCGATGTCGCGGAGTTCGCTCCGCTGACACCCCAAGAACTCGATGACCGGTGGCAGCAAGGACAGAGACTGATCGCCGAGAAGCTCGGCGCGCTCTTGGTCGTCGCCGATTTCGCTGGGCACCACATCCCGATAGAGCAGCCCGAGCTGGTGAGCGCCTGTATCACCGCGGTGGCCACCGCCGCCCGCAGTAGCGTGCCGGTCAGCATCCCGCCCGAGCAACTGCGGTACGCGGGCGGGACCTGCCCGGCACGCTGACCCGGACAGCAACTCTCGGATCCGCCATGAGCGGGTACCCGTAGAACTCGCCGAACTTCGGGACCGATATGAAGTTCTGGCCCCTGGCCACGTAGCAACGCGACAATGAGATTGTGGCGGACTGGCAATCTTTCGGGGAGGCTCTCGCACCTCCCGTTCCTCGGAGAGTAACCGTCTCGGTCCGGACCGTTCGGGCGGCCATCGAGACGGCGCTCATGGCTTATACCCGGGTAGAGCTGGAGGTGGTGCTGGCGGATGAGCTGAAATTGCCTTGGACACAGGAGGGCTCACCATCGGACTCCTATAGCAAGCGAGCCCTGATCCAGGAATACACCGACGAGTGGACGCTTCCGCAGCTGATCGGCTTGGCCCGCCGGATAGTGGCGGAGTATGACGCACGCGGCGGCGAGTTGCCAGAGCTTCTCGCCGAATACGACAAGAGCGGCGGTGTGGGGGCACCGGTCAAGAACCTCATCTTCGCCGCGAACGGTCGCAAGCCGGAGCTTGTCTTGCGTGATGCTGTCAGCAACGACATCGAAATCGTGAAGAACGCGGAGTACTGCCTCGTCTATGACCAGCCCCTCCCGACGGGAGGTCTGACCTTCCGGCATCTCATCGAATGGTGGAGAGCACGTGAGGGTTTGGAAGATCGGGACGACCGAGCGGTGGGGCTTTTGCTGCACCAGCGGCTGAGCGCGAGCCTGGCGGGCAACGATGCTGAGCAGTTGATCTTCAACGTATACAGTCAGCGTTACGGCAAGCTCGGGTTCGATATTCCGGCGCTGATTCCGCAGGTCTACCTCCACTACGACCCCTACACCCTCCGCCAAAGGGGTACCGAGAGTGGGCCTCTGGCGCGGCAGCGGATGGATTTCCTGTTGTTGTTCAGCGATCGCCAGCGAGTGGTGATCGAGCTCGATGGGAAACAGCACTATTCAGATGACCGCGGTAGAGCTGACCCATCGCGCTACGCGACGATGGTGGCCGAAGACCGTCGACTCAGACTCGCGGGCTACGAGGTCTACCGCTTCGGGGGGCAAGAACTCGTGGGAAGTGGAGCCAAAGCAACGGTGGCCGCCTTCTTCGATGCGCTGCAGGAACGGATGAGATGAGCAGGTCTTCGACGTAGCCAAGCTCGGCGGTGCCAACCCGAATACACTGTGCGCCAGCGTGATTGCAGGCACCCTGTTGGTACGGCGTGAGCGGCGATTACTCCGGTTCACACCTGCGCGGTGTGCCGACAGAAGACCTCCCGACTTCTCGGTTTACCGCGTTGGTGCCGCTTGTCGCCGATGGCGGTGGGCGGCCCAGCAGGCATATCGCGGTTCTGGGAACCTTGTGCGGCCCACCGCGATCAGGTATCGGCGCAGTTCGCCGATGAGGCCTCGGCGAAGGGCACGGTGACGTGGATGTGCGACGAGCCGGTCGTGCTGCGGCCGGACGATGTTGAGAACTGGTATGCGGAGATGGATCAGCTGTATGTCGGCGTTCATGGAATTCCCCAGGTTGAGCCGGTTTTCGTTCACGTAATTCCCCAGGGTCGCGTTCACGTAATTCCCCAGCGGGAAGGCGGGCGGACAGTTGGTGTGGTCCTCGCAGGAGTTGGCTGCTCCCATCTGATGAAGGTGATGGGAGCCAGGAATGGCGAGGAGAACGTTCGACGTGGTCGATGTGACCGAGATCTTGATTCACTGGCATGCGGGCAGGTCGCAGAGCCAGATCGCGGAAAGCCTTGGGCTGGACCGCAAGACGGTGAAGAAGTATGTGGACCCAGCCGTCGCGGCGGGGATCGCTCCGGGTGGGCCGTCGAAGTCGGCAGCGGAGTGGGGCGAGCTTGTGCGGGAATGGTTTCCGCAGATCACCGACACCCGTTTGCGGCAGACGACGTGGCCGGAGATCGAGAAGCATCGCGACTTCATCGTCGCGATGACCAAGGCCGGGGTGACGCGGCAGACGATCTGGCAGCGCCTGCGTGATGAGCATGGGCTGAGTGCGTCGGTGTCGTCGCTGAAGCGGTTCATGGACGCGAACCTGCCTGATGAGACGCTGCGGTCGAGGGTGACGGTGCTGCGGGAGGATCCGCCGGCGGGTGAGGAAGCCCAGATCGATTACGGGTATTTGGGGTCGTGGGTGGAGCCGGTCGGTGGGAAACGCCGCCGGATCTGGGCGTTCGTGATGGTGCTGGCGTGCTCGCGGTTGATGTTCGTGCGGCCTGTCTTGACGATGGATCAACGGGCCTGGACCGAGGCGCATGTGGAGGCGTTCGCGTTCTTCGGCGGTGTCCCGAGACGTTTGGTGCCCGACAACCTGCGAACCGGCGTCGCGCGCCCGGATCTGTATGACCCGAAAATCAACCGCTCCTATGCCGAACTCGCTCATCATTATGGTGCTCTCGTGGATCCGGCGCGGCGCGGGAAACCCAAGGACAAGCCCCGGGTCGAAAGACCCATGCCCTATGTCCGGGACTCGCTGTGGCGCGGCCGGGAATGGACATCACTGGCCCAGATGCAGCAGGCCGCTCTCGTGTGGTGCCGCGACGTGGCAGGGCAGCGAGCATGCCGCCCGCTTGAAGGTGCTTCCCCGATGACGGTGTTCGAAGCGGTCGAGAAAGACGCGCTTCTTCCGTTGCCGGACAAGGACTTCGTGCTCGCGGACTGGTCGACCGGGACCGTCGGCCCCGACATTCATGTGAAGGCAGGACGGACGTTGTATTCGGTGCCGTGGCGGCATATCGGCCGCAAGGTCGATGTTCGGTCGACGTATTCGATGGTGCAGATCTTCGACTCCGGTGAGCTGATCGCCACCCATGTGCGCAAGCCGTTCGGCAAGCAGTCGGACCTGTCGCACTATCCGCCGGAGAAAATCGCTTTCGCCATGCGGGGACCGACCTGGTGCCGCAACACCGCCGCCGAGATCGGTGCGGCGACCGTCGCGGTGATCGCCGAACTCCTCAGTGAGAACGCGCTTTTCCGGTTGCGGGCCGCTCAGGGCGTGCTCGGGCTGGCCGACCGACATGGCAGCGCCCGGCTCGAATTGGCGTGCGCCAAAGCGATCACCGTCGGCGACCCGTCCTATCGGACCATCAAGGGCATCCTCGCTGCCGGGCTGGAAGCCGATCCGCCACCGCCCAGCTCCGGCGATGGAGGAGCCGCGGCGTTCCTGCATGGTCCTTCGCGGCTGTTCGGCAACGTCGTGGCCCTGCCCAATCCGAACTCCCAGGCCGCGATCCGCGCCACCACGACCACCGTCGCGGATATCACCACCGCGGACGCCGACCACGATGGCGCTGCGGAAACCGAACCAGGACAGGGGGTGTCGGCATGATCGTCGATGTCGCGCTCGAACAGGCATTGCGGACGCTGAAGCTGTCCGGGATGCTGCAAACCCTGGAATCTCGTCTGGCTCAGGCCCGCGCTGGGGATCTCGGGCATATCGAGTTTTTGCAGGTCCTCTGCCATGACGAGATCGCTCGCCGCGAATCCCAGTCGATCGCCCGCCGGATTCGCCGGGCCCAGTTCGAACAACAGGTCACCCTCGAGCAGTTCGACTTCACTGCCAGCCCGAAACTGCCTGCCGCGCAGATCCGCGATCTCGCGGCGCTGCGATGGATGCCCGTCGGTGAGTCGGTCGTGCTCTATGGGCCCGTCGGGGTCGGGAAAACACATGTGGCGCAAGGGCTCGGGCATCTGGCGATCCGCCAGGGCGCCGAGGTCCGGTTCCTCAAAACCAGCCGCCTGCTGGCCACTTTGGCCGGTGGTCACGCCGACCGGACCTGGGACAAACGCCTGCGGGAATTCGTCCGGCCCGCTGTGCTCATCCTCGACGACTTCGGCATGCGCGAACTCACCGCGCCCCAGGCAGACGACCTCTACGAGCTGATCTCCGAACGCAGCGCCGCTGGCGGGTCGATGATCCTGACCTCGAACCGGTCGCCGGTCGACTGGTATCCGCTGTTCCCGAATCCCGTTGTCGCCGAATCACTTCTGGATCGGCTCATCAATACCAGCCACCAGGTGTTCATGAACGGGCCCTCCTACCGGCCCAACAAACGACCCGGCACCAAGAACCAAACCAAGACACCGAACAAGGAGGTCGGGTAGAACATCAATCAGGACCCACCACCTGCGGAATAACGTGAACGCGGGCACCGGGAATTGAGTGAACGCTGACAGTACGCCGATGCGGTGCATACGTCTGGTTCGGAACCCGCCGGCGGCTGCGGAACCGACGTGGGCCATCTGGTATCCATACTTACCCGAGGGGGATGATCTCGACGGTGTCCCAGGTCAGGCCGCCGGAATCCTTGTCAGCGTGGACGTCTACCAGCCGGAGCTCGTTGATCGCCACCGGTGCGTGCGATGGGTCGACCGCGCGCAGGTGTCGCTGGACCAGGTCGGAGTCGACCTGGCGGTAGCAGTACCCCAGTGAGATGTGCGCTTTGGAGATATCGGCGGTGGTGGCGTCTGCTCCGCGTGTGGCCTGCACGGCGGCGCGGATGCGGCGGTGCAGCGCGGCCAGCGGCTCGGCAGGGCTGATGTTGACCACTGCGCCCGATGAGGTGGACAGGCATCCAGCGGCCAGACCTGTGTAGGGCGGAGCGCCGGAGACTGCGGCGCGGACCGCGTTGGCCAGCTCCCGACGTTCGGCCGTGCTGATCCGCGCCGCCGGGGTGTCGGTGATCGCCTCAATGGTGATGTGCAGTGCGGGATCCGGGAGCAGCCTGATTGGGTCGGAGGCGATAGCTTCACGCCACCGTGAGATCACTTCGGCCAGTTCGGGATTGGCTGCAAGGTCGATAGGGGCGTACACGTGCAGAAAACTGGCCCGGTCCGGCCACGGCCGTCCCGCCAGCCCGAACTCGTACGGCTTCATGTCCCTCCACTACGGCTATATCGCTGCGAGCGGGATCGTCTCGCAGGTTTCGGGCAACCCGTCCTGACTCACAGGACCTGTCGGGATGTTCGGGTGTACCAGCACGAGGCCGGGATTGATCCACATGGTGGTCTTCTCCGGGAGCACCGTTCCGATATCCCAGCGGATACTCGCGGCGTCCAATGCGCGCAGCAGCGAGACATCACCCGGGTCGAAGTCGCAGTGGACATTCCGCGCGTACGACATCAGACCTCGCCCCAGCGGCGGGTCGGCCGCGGGTTCGTAGGGCATGGCCGGTTGCGGCCAGCACCAGCGCGGCTCGCGTATCCGGCGCAGCAGATCCTCTCGCAGCGCGGCATGAAACGTGACGATCTGCTCGATCGAGGGATCCGGCCACGGCGAGAGCCTCGCAGTCCACCACCGTGCCGCAGTCTCCGCCTCACGTACCCCATCCGATTCCACGGATATCAGCCTGCCACAGTGACCCGGCAGCGAAAGCCCAACCGGCGGAATAGATCCTCTTGCCCGCCGTCGTCGCGAAGTGTTCTGAACGGACGGCCCTGGACCACACACCAGGGCCGTCCTCGACCGCTGTCCCGATGTAGGGGACGGGACCTCGGTCTCACCGAAATCATGCCAACCTGCACCGACAACTCACTCCCACCAACTACGCCCGTCAAGGCAAACTGCATGCGACCACGAAGATCACGACCTTACTGCCCCGGGGAGGGACTCCACGATGATTCGGCAACGGACGAGCTCGAACCACGTCAGGTTCGCCAGCTACAACTTGCTCGACTACGGGCTGCTCGACAGCCCCGACGAGCTGCAGCGCCGCGAACTCGTACACGAGACCATCCGGTCCACGGCTGCGGATGTCGTGGCTGTGCAGGAGTTGCGTGCTGAAGGACCCGAAGAAGGCACGCGCGCCGCGGCGCTGCTGCGGGAATTGGCCGAAGCGACCGGAATGAGTTGCGAGCTGCCCGACGGCAGCGCAGCCGTGGCGTTGGGCAACGTGAGCTTTCACGTTGGCCTGCTTTGGAATCCCGCGATCGAAGCAGTGTCCTGGCGCACCTGGTCGGGCCGCCAGTTCTGGCATTCCTGTGGGCGGGTCGTGCTCGATGTCGGCGGGCCGCTGGTCGGGCACGCGGCCTTCCACAACCGGCCGTTCGGCCGCTACGCCCGCGCCGACGAAACCGAGCGATTCGCCAGCGTCCTGCTGCGGCCGCACGACGGCTATCCGACGATCGCCGGTCTCGACGGCAACGTGACCTATGCGTGGCGCAACCCGGACGGCAGCTGGTACGACCCGGACCCGTTCGCCGGTCAACCGGTCAACCGCGACACCATTCACCAGTGCACGTGGACCTACGACGAGACTGGTGAACGTGTCTTCGCCGTCGACCGCGGTCCGGGTGAAATCCTCGCCGTCTCAGGGCTGATCGACGCCGCATTCGCCACGGGAGCCCCTTATGCCGCCACGACGGGGCACTGGTTCCACGATCAGGTCGATCGCAGGATCGACGCGATCCTCGGCACTCCCGAATTCGCGTCCGCGTTCAAGTCGTACGCCGTTGACCACAGCGATCTGGCCAAGAAAGCCAGCGACCACCTGGACATCTCCGCCGACTACGACGCTCAGGCTCTTTGCTGCTCCCCCTGAATCACCACAGCCCTCCGGCGGGCCAGCTGGGCTGCACATTCCAGAGACGGCGCCGGGGGCTTTGTTCGTGCGGGTTGCGCCGACGGCGATGATTTCTTGGACGGCGCCGATGTCCGGTTCGGCGTGATCACGAAAGGTGCTTACCCTGAGAATGATTCGGATGCTGTCTTCTGGGTAACGGGTTTCTGGAGACAGACGCTATCGCAGAGATCGGTCCGTCGTCTGGTCGTGGTGGCGGGGTGATCTATCGTCGCCGTTTGCCGCTGAGTGTGTCGAGGGATTCTTGGACGGTGTTGCTGATGCGCTGGGATTCGGTGGCGCGGGCGATGGTGTCGAGGTGTTTGCGGTAGGCGCCGGCGGCCATCGCCGCGGCGAGGTGGATCGCGGCGATGGGTTCACGGCGCGCGGCGCGTTCCAGGGTGGGCACCATTTGCGAGAGGCCGCCCGCCATCATGGCGTTGAGCAGGTCGGTTGCGATGAGAGGTGCGGTGGCTTGGTGTGCGGGCGGGCACATCGGTCCGAGTAGGGGTTCTGCGTCGGTGACGACTTCGACGAAGCTGCCGCCCCCAGCGTCGGCCATGATCCGGGCCAGTTGCTCGCAAATCCAGCCGCACGCGCGCGGTGCATCGGACGG
The DNA here is from genome assembly GCF_001613065.1 of Nocardia miyunensis NBRC 108239. Taxonomy (GTDB): domain Bacteria; phylum Actinomycetota; class Actinomycetes; order Mycobacteriales; family Mycobacteriaceae; genus Nocardia; species Nocardia miyunensis. The sequence continues at coordinate 256,121 of NZ_BDBQ01000013.1, read as the reverse complement.
GCGCACGTGTCGTAGTTCCTCGGCGCACAGCCGCGCCCACGATCCGGCGAGGGCTTGGGTCTGCTTGAGCAGGCGAGCGGCGTTGCGGCGCTGGTGGTATTGCTCGGTGGTCTCGTCGGATGCTTGCGGCGCGAAGTGCTCCATCGGCACGTCGAATCCGCCGTCACCGGCGTAGGCGTAGTAGTTGAGCAGGAACAACCCGGCGTGCATGACGGTCTCGAGTTCGCGGCTCGCCCAGGTCAGTCCTGGAGCATCACGGCGTGGCCACGGCGCGTCGGGGGCCATACCGATGACTCGGCGAGGACGCCGGTCTCCGCTACGTGGTCGCCTGGTGTTGCTCGCCATTCCCGCCACTCTATTCGGTACGGGACCTGTACATGGGTTCGGCCGATCAGTCCCGGCGGGGACGCCGCGCGGTGGCCGGGAGTGGTTGGTTCGGTTGCGACGCCCCACCCAGTAGATGCGGGACCGGCTGCCCGACAGCATGTTTCGCAGAATCTTGCCGCAGGCTGCCTCACGCGGAGTGCCGGGCGGCGGCTCCCCGCTGCGGATCCAGCGGTCGCGCATCCGCACCACCCATCACGCGATGCGCGCCAAGAGCGCCTGGACGGGGAACGCTCGCGCCACCATCGATCCGAACCACAGCGCCGGGGTGGAGGGGGGACCACTATCTGACCGCCACCACCCCAGGCCAGCAGCACGCCGTCGACACGATCATCGAGGACGCACAGCACGATCTGCTGCGCCGGGCACACCCGCCCACGGTGATCACCGAGGCGGACACCACTGCCCTTGCCCGCGGATATCCGCAGCTGATCGCCGCGATGAGCATGGATGACACCGTCATCGGGGAGCTTGTGGGCGGAGCGCGCGACGTGTTCACCGCGGCCTGTGCCGATCAGCTCAGTGGCCTGCACGGTCCGGCCGGCAAGCCCTGTCCTGCCCGTCCATGGGTTTGTCTGCTGTGTCCGCTGGCGGTGTTCGCGCCTCGGCACGCCGTGAACTTGTTGCGGCTCAAGGCATTCTTCGCCCGCCAATGGCGGCAGATGCCCGCTGCCCACTTCATGGCTGTCTTCGGTCCTTACGCGGCACGAATCGACCACATTCTCCACCGGTTCGACCCGGCCGACCTCGCCGCCGCGGCCACCCATATCACTGATATGGACGACGAACTGCCCCTACGCCCCGAGGAACTCACCACATGACGAACGCAACTACCCGCCTCACACATGATGCACCGTCGACATCGCCGTTCATGAGGGCCGACGTCCGCGAGCTGGCCGGACTGTGTCTGCCTGACGGCGCGCGCCGCCCCATGTTCGACGAGGACTCTTGGGACTTCACCGTGATCGGACTTCCGGTCCAGATGGGAAAGGCCAGCCGCCGTTTCGAATTCACCGCAATCCGCGCCAGCCGGTGGCGGCTGGTCGCGAAGGAGTTGATCCTCGCGTTGCTTGCGCCGCAGCATCCCGCTGTCGCGGCGCTGCCACGGGCATACCGAACACCGCTGCACCTGGCCAGCTGCAGCGCCCGGCTCCGCGAAATCGTCCGGCTGTTCGCGTGGCTCGACCAGCGAAACATCTCCTCGCTGACAGCGATCGAGACCGACACCTGCGAGGCATACCTGCAATTCCGCCGCTACGTCACCGCCGACAACGACACGGTCGTCGGAGAGCAGAGTGGCACGACCGGCCGCGGTGCCGCGCAGAGCATCATCGATCTGGTCGACTACCGTGACCTGTTCACCGCCGATCGCGTCTCCGCCGACCTGCGGCCCTGGGGAGGAGCCACCGCCTCGACGGTCGCGGACATGCGTTCCGGTCATGAAGGAAACACCACCCCTGCTGTCCCTGGCGAGATCCTGCAGCCGATGCTGGCCGCCGCTGTGCATCTGGTCCAGGTCACCGGCCCCCACGCCGTCGCGCTGCACACCCAGATGCGACAGAGCAATACCACGATCCGGGCCGTGGAGAAGGCCGGGCTGCCCAACAGCAGCCCGACGGCCATCGACGACATCCTGGAGACCTTGGCCGACTACACCAGGACCGGTACACCGCTGCCGATGCTCGAAAACCACGACGTCACCCGGCGACTCAACAACGGCTGGTCCCCCGAGGATCCCCTACTACCCGTCGCGACCAGCGTCATCGCCCGCCACGCCGGTTACACCCAGCTCTGGCGACACTGGTTGCCGACACTACGTGAACATCTCACTGCCGCACTCGAAGTGGTGGGGGTAGAGCCGTCTTTCGCTCGCGGTGCCGTTCCCGTTCCCGCGGCCGACGGCAGCGGCGACATCCCCTGGGCTCTGCCTCTGCACCGCTCTCAGGCCGTCGCCTTGATCGGAATCGTCCGCACCGCTGCGATAATCCTCCTGGCCGCAACCTCGGGCATGCGGTCGAGTGAACTCATGGAATTGCGTGTGGGCTGCCGACGACCGATCGAAGAGCCGGTTGCCGGGCTCCAGCGGTTCCGCATCACCAGTAAAATCGTCAAGGGCCAGCCGCTCGGCGGCACCGAGGACGAATGGGTCGTCATCGAGCCCGCCTATCGTGCAATCGAACTCGCCGAACACCTCCATGATGATCCCCGCGAGGGAGCGCTCCTGTTCGGCGGTCGATTCTCCTTCGAGGCCCGCTACGGATCGTTCAGGAACTGGGTGAACTCTCCATCGGCAGCACGCCTGGGCCTGGCTCCTATTCCCGAAGGTCCAGTGTCGATGAGGATGCTCCGACAAACTCTATCGCTGGAAATGGCTTACCGCCCCGGCGGTGTCCTCGCCACCAAAATTCACATGAAACATTGCCTCGGCCACGACCGAAGGCTACGTCTCCAAACCCGGTGGGGCACAAGCAGAATTGCTCGCCGAGGTGAACAAGCACGAAGCCGACCGCAATCTCGGCTTGATCCTCACCGAGTTCCGTAACTATCAACAAGGCATCCTGCCAACCGGCCCCGGCGCCCGGGGCCTGATCGAATTCTTCGCCGACATCGACCAGAACCCGGCAATCGAGCCAGCCGCGCCGAAGATCCAGCGCAACGATCGCGACATCCTCAACCTGCTGTCCAAACGCTCCGAGGTGCTGCACCTGGGCCCGGCGAACTACTGCTGGTTCACCGATCCCACCCGAGCACTCTGCCTCAAGCTCGCCGGCACCCCGACAGCGACGAAACCGCTGATCGGCATGTGTGACTCGGCACGATGCCCGCAAGCCACCCACCACCCGATCCACCGTGACGTCTGGGCCGAACACGCCCAACGCACCAAAACCTTCCTCGGCCAGCTCGGCAAGACCCGCACCACCGAACGCGAACGACTGACCTCCGACCACACCCGCCCCCAGCGCATCGTCACCGCCATCGACACCGCAGCCCGAGGAGCATCCGATCAGTCATGAGATTCACCGCTGAACAACGAATTCAGAACGAGAATCGCATCCGCGCGGCCATGGACCGCTTGCTGCGCGGCGAGATACCGCCCGGCGGAGGCTGCGACATCAAAACCCTCGCGACCAGGCAGGCGTCGACCGCACAGCCTTCTACGGCGACCGGCCCTACGCACATTTACGCGTCGAGTTCGAGCACCGACTCGCGCAACTGCGGCAGAACACCGGCGAATCCGCGGACCCGAAAACCGCTCGCATCGAATGTCAGAGAGCCGAGATCGGCAAACTCAAACACCGTCTGGCACAGGCAGAGTCGACGATCGAGGATCTTTCCGACTTCCAGTCCCGCGCCCTAGCCAGAATCGCCGCCCAGCATGAGGAGATCCAACAACTCCGCACCGCCGCGTCCCCAACCCCGGCCGTCACCCGTCTGCCATCTCCCCGACAGACAATCATCGGCCCCTGTTGAGAGAAGCCGCTGCCGAACCCGGACGATCGAGTCGCGGGAAAATGCGAGCGCATGGCTCCGGCAATTGCCGGGTCGGCGTCGTCACATGTACCGCAGGGGATGTCGATGCCCGGATCCGGAAATCGTCTATCCGATGCTGGTTCCACTGCGATGGGCGAATGAGTGCAGTCCGGGCAGATTCGTGGAAGCGGGGTGGCGGATGAGGCTGCGGGTGATCTGCTGGATCGGGGTGCGGTACCGAACTTCGTCGGGTGCGGCCTTTTCGGCGGCGAGCAGCGCGCGGTAGCACAGCTCGGGTTTGTCCCATTGATGGAAGGCGCGCGCAATATCCGACCAGAACCGTGCGCGCCGCTCAGGCGAAGCAATAGCGGCCGGGTCGATTCGCTGTGCGAGTTCGATGGCGGCACCGGCGTCCCCGAGGACCCGCGCGATGCTGATCCGGTAGAGCCCGGCAGCGGTGGTCCCGAACCCGAGGGATCGCGCGCTGTGGTCGAGTCGGGTTGCTGCGCTGATCGATTCGTTGATCAGGGTTGTCGATGTGTCCCGGTCGCCGTCGACAGCGGCAGTATAGGCCGCGGTGGATAGCAGGGAGCCATAGACCGCGAGGTACTGAGGTCCAGCTCCGAGCTTGGGTTGTAGGAGTGTGGCTGTGTCGATGATCAGGTGCCCGGCGGTGTCGGCGTGGCCGGTGCGGCGCAGCACGATCGCCCAGGCCCGGCGGGCGGCGGCCTGAACGAGTAGGTCGTCGCTGTTGTGTGCGATCTGCATGGCTCGGTCGGCGGCGGTCCAGGCGAGTTGGTCGCGTCCGAGTTTGACGGTCACTTGGGATGCAAGCGTGTAGATGCGGGCGAGTTCTGCACTGCGGGAGGTGATTTCGTCACCGCGCTCACCGGCTGCATAGGTGGCGATCGCGGTCGTCAGGAGACCTGGAAGGGCGTTGGCGACCTCCGCGTAGCGGCCGAGGTCGAATTTCGCTCGCGCGGCGGTGATGTCACCGTGCAGCTTCGGGATGCTCGCAGGGATACCGTGTGACGGTGCGGTCAGCAGGACCTGCTCGAGGGCCTGTAGCGGGTCGGCCGACGGGTGCGGCGACGCAGCGGCGACGCTGAGGGCGGTCGTGCCTGCCAGACCGGTGAGCCCGGTCAGCAGCGTGCGACGACGCATATCGCTCTCCTCGTCCAACCCTGAGTTGAGCCCGACGATAGCGGGGCTTCGCGCGATGCGCACCGATCGAGGTGGAGTGTCGGCTACTCCGAGCATGTGCGGCGGAATGTCCAAGGCATCAGCCAAGGTGCGCAGCGTCTGGATATCGGTGAGGTGCTGGATTCCGCGCTCGAGTCGGGACAGTGTCGCGGGCGAATAATTGATGCGGGCCGCGACGTCGGCCAGGGTGAGATTTTTCGCTCGGCGCACGGCACGCACGACCGCGCCGTAGTCGCCGGAATCGGCGGCGGCGCGGACGGCGACGGTATTCCAGATCGCGCGGGCCTGGTCCATCCTGTCGTCCCTTGCTCAGGCCGGGACATCGAGCGTATCGGGCCATTTACCCACCGCGCCACCGCAATTGCACGATCTGCAAACGACGGTCGCACCCTGCAATGCTGCTGGTCGGGAGTGCGTGCGCTGCCGTGTGCTGGACATACCGCAGCCGCTCACCCCTTATCCGTGCTGCGGTGGAGGAAACATCATGCCCACCAGCGCACTTACGTCTGTGTCGCCGCCGACGATGGCGGACACAACCTTCCCTGTCGGCCGCAACCCGCGACCCGCTCAGCTGGCCTGCGACGACCCGCGCGCGGTTACGGCGCCAGCAACCAGATTCCGCAAAATGCACGGCGCCGGGAACGATTTCATCCTTGTCGCCGACTCCGCAGACATGTCCGGCGCTGATCTGCCGCAGCTCGCGCAGTGGTGGTGCGCTCGGCGCACCGGTGTCGGTGCCGACGGGTTGGTGATCACCCGTCTGATCACCGGCGACGTACTGCAGGTCAGGTGTATCAACGCCGACGGCTCCGAGGCGAGCATGTGCGGCAACGCGCTGCGCTGTGCCGCGTGGTGCGCGGCCCGTGACCACGCACTATCCGAGCCGGCGATGGTGATGGCGGGTGTCGTGCATCACGCACAGGTCGGACGAGACCGGACGTGGGTGACTGCGAACCTGGGTGCGGTGCAACCGGACCTGGTGCAGGTCGTGGTGGGCGGTCGCCGCCTGAGTTTCGACGCAGCCTATACCGGCACCGAGCATGTCGTAGCGGTGGTCGAGGACGTCGAGGACATCGACGTGGAAACGGTCGGCCGCCAGGTCCGCAATCACCCCGACCTGGCGCCACGCGGGGCAAATGTGAACTTCGTGCAGCGCGTGGGCCCTCGTCGAGTCCGGCTGCGGACCTACGAGCGCGGGGTCGAAGCAGAGACCTTGTCCTGCGGCAGTGGTGCGGTCGCGGCGGCCGTGATCGCCCACCGGCACAACCTGATCGACCTCGACGCCGCCGAGCAGGTGATCGTGCACAACCGGGCCGGAACCCCACTCGTCTTGCGCCCCCACCCCGACTCACACACCACCGCTTTCTGGATCGGTGGACCCGTGACCTGCGTGTTCGAAGGAGAACTCTCGTGAGCACCCCGATCGCTCCAACCGATGGCCGCCCGATTCGCCGGGCTGCCGAGACCCTGTATGCCTGGCATCAGGATCTCGATCGACCACTAAGGGTGGCGCTGATCTCCGGCGGGCTTTCCGCCGAGGACCAGCTCTATCTCGCCGACAGCCCTGTCGATCAACTGTCGGTAACCGCGCTGACCGGCACTCTGGCCGCGCTGGGTATCCGGTTCGCGGTTCTGGATCCGCGTGATTCCTCGTTCGTGCAGCAAATTGTGGAGTACGACGTGGGGTTGTCGAATCTGCACGGCCCCTACGGCGAGGACGGCAGGCTACAGGGCCTGGTGGACTGGCTGCGAAAACCCCTGTGTGGCAGTCCCGTGGCCGCCTGCGCCGTGGCCGCAGACAAGATCCTGTGCAAGCGGATCATGGTCGGGCTCGGCGTGCCGACCCCGCCCTGGCAGGTATCGATCCCCGGCGCCGGGGCCGAGTGGCGAGGACGGGCTGCAATGGTCAAACCGTCACTCGGCGGGTCAAGTCTGGGCATGAGTCTCGTTCACGACCGCGCCGCCCTACTGCCTGCACTCGAGCACGCCTGGGATGTTGATCGGTCACCGGTGCTGGTCGAGGAGTACATCGAGGGCACCCCGGTCACCGTCGGGCTCCTCGAATTGCCGGGCGGGGTTCTGGTCTTCCCTCCGCTGGCCACCGTGGTCCTCGCCGCGGACTTCTACGACGCCGATGCCAAGCTCGACGCCGACTCGGCAGGCCGAGTCACGCTCGAGCGCGCCGACTTCCCGAAGCCGGTCCTCGATGCGGTGGTGTTCCACGCCCGCCGGCTGTGGGACGGATTGGGCTGCCACGGTGCGGCGCGCGTGGACTTCATCGTCACCTCCGCTGGCGGGGTGCATGCGCTGGAGGTGAACACCACCCCCGGCCTGTCGCGCGAGAGTAACTTCGTCACCGCCGCTCGCTGGTGCGGCCTGGACTTGAACGAAGTCGTGCTGGCGATGCTGCACGAGGCGATGACCCGCCCGGCGTACGATGTGCCCTTGCCCGACCCCGAGTTCCACACGTCGGCGCCCCTGTCCCCACCGGCTGCCTGACCGGGCCCCGTCGCGGAGGTTGCACTGCCTGTGTCCGTTGTTCACGACGTCCCGCTGTGTCGGCAGCTCATCGACCCGGCCGAATGGAACCAGCACGGTGGCTCAGAGCTCGGCGACCGGATGGAGTGGTCGAACCGGGCGTGCGGAATGGCAGCGCTGCGCATGATCCTGCTCGCCTACCAGCGGCCCGCGCCGGTGGTCACCGAGCTGGTGAAACTCGGCGTCGAACGCAACGCACTGACACCCCGCGGATGGTTACACGCCGGGATCGCCGCACTGGCAACCGAATTCGGAGTGCTCGGCCGCGCCGAACCCGTCGCGGCCGAGGAACTCCCCGACCGCATCGCCGCAGCACCGCTGATCATCAGCGTCACCGAACAATTCCCGACCGACGGCCGCACCGGCGGTCACCTCGTGGTCGCCTGCGGCGTCGGTGACGGCCCGGATCCCGCTGTGCATTTCCGCGACCCGTCAGCGTGGGGACAGACCAATGACCAAGTGCGGTTGACCAGGCTGGTGAAGTCCTACTCCGGCCGGGCGATCACCTTCGAACCGTACGGCCGGGCCGGGGCGCGGGCATGATCCCCCTGACCCTCGCCGAGATCGCAGAAGCCACTGGCGGCACCATTCACGACGCACCGGATCCGCTGCGGCAGGTCACCGGCCGCAGTTCCGCCGACTCCCGCGCAGTCGGCCCCGGCGGCATATTTGTGGCGGTGCGCGGTGCCCGGGTCGACGGACACGACTACGTTCCCGACGCGCTGGCTGCAGGTGCTGCGTGTGTCCTGGCCAGCCGCCCGGTCGGTGCACCGGCAGTCGTCGTCGACGACGTGGTCGACGCCCTGGGTCGGCTGGCCCGCCACGTTCTGGGCCGTCTGGGTGCGCAAGTAGTTGCCCTGACTGGTTCGGCAGGCAAGACCACCACCAAAGACCTGTTGGCACAAGTACTGGCCCAGCACGGTGAAACCACCTGCACCCCAGGCTCTTTCAACACCGAAATAGGGCTGCCGCTGACTGTGCTCGGCGCCGAGGAGTCCGCCCGCTACCTGGTGCTGGAAATGGGTGCCCGCCACCAGGGCGATATCGCCTATCTCGCCTCGCTGACACCGCCGAGTCTCGGGGTCGTGCTCAACGTCGGCTCTGCCCACATCGGCGAATTCGGCGGGCGTGAAGCCATCGCCGACGCCAAAAGTGAACTGGTCCAAGCACTGCCGCCTGCTGTGGATGGCGGTGTCGCGGTCCTGAACGCTGATGACGACCTCGTTGCCGCGATGGCCAGCCGGACCACCGCGAAGGTCGTGACCTACGGCCTCGGCGAGTGCGCCGACATCCGGGCGGCCGATGTCCGTCTCGACGCTGGCCGAGCGGTGTTCACGCTGCTCACAGCCGACGGTTCGGCGCCAGTGGCGTTGCAACTGCTCGGCGCACATCAAGTCCACAACGCGCTCGCCGTCGCCGCAGCGGCCCACAGCCTCGGCATGACGGTCGACGCGATAGCGGACGCCTTGACCACGGCCCGGCCGATATCGGCGGGCCGGTTGGAAGTTCTCGAACGCAGCGACGGCGTCACAATCGTCAACGACGCCTTCAACGCCAACCGCGAATCCACCCGCGCTGCCCTGCAAACCCTCGCCCACCTCGCCCAAGGCCGGCGAACTATCGCGGTCCTGGGCGATATGCGTGAACTCGGCAGCACGGCCACCCAAGCCCACCGCGAGGTCGGCAACTGCGTCTCCGATCTCGGCATCGACACCCTCGTCACCGTTGGTAGCACCCATGAGATGGCCGCGCTTGCCGATGGTGCCCGTCAGGGCCGCATACCGCCACGGATAGAGTCCGTCGACGGTCCGGATGCACTGCTGCCCTTGCTGAACGACCTGCTGACGAGCGGAGACGTGGTGCTGATCAAGGCGTCGCGATCGGTGGGGCTGGAGAAGTTCGGCAACGTCCTGCAAGCCTCGGTCCGGGCATAGGCAACTTCAGCAGACGGAAACATCCGTGACGGGCGGTGATGAGATGGGATGCCGTCCGCGACCAGCCGCGGCGTGCGGGTCTGCCACGATTCTCCGGTGAGCACTTTCCTAGTCAGCCATGCGACCGCGACCTACTGGTACCGCGAGGCAGTGCATCAGCTGCAGGCTGGGATCTGGGTCCCGACCGAGCAAGAGACCACGGTCGCCGCGTGGTTGAGCCGAGCCACCCGCTGGCCGACTGCCACGTTGCCGCCCTACGAGGACACCGAGTTGTGGTGGCGGTTGCAACAGATGACGACGTGGGCGGGCGCCGTCAGGCTCGCCATCATGGCCGGCGGGTGGCCGGTTCCCCAGGAGGCGGGTCGGCCCTGGATCCCCGCACCGCAGCCCGAGCAGACCGTCACCCTGTACGACATCCTGACCGCTGTCCTGCAGCTTGCGATCGTCAGCGAGCAATGGGAGCGACAGCACACCCCCGCTTCGCCGATCCACGAAACGCCTGAATTCACCGATCAACTCGCCCAGATGGAGTGCTTCTTCATCGGCTTGGGATCGATCGGTGAACTCTTCTACGCGATCGGATCGGGCGAGGTGTCCGCATAGATCTCATATCGCGCCCGCCGAGCGGTCAGACTTTCGCCAGAGCAGATTCCAGCCAGCAAGTTGGTGATATGCATCACATCATTCTGGTTTTATCGCTACACAGCAGACGAACGACATCATGAACCTGTGTCGACACCTGAAGCCGGAACTGGGGTGTGACCCGAATACGCCAGAAGTCGAACGCACCTGGAACCTGTCCTGGCGCAGTATCTTCCGGCCCCTCGAGATCGACCTGAGCCTGGACGGGAAACTGCCCGAACGGGCTATGACGACTTCTTCGCCCTGGTCCTTCCACCCGACGACGAATAACCACACCGAACAAGCAGCGGGGAGCCCCGGCCACACGCCCGAGGCTCCCGCAGTACGCCTGGAGTCATCTCGCCCTGTTCCACTCCGCGGCTACCTTTGTGCTTCGTGTCAGGCTGAATTCCATGGCCCTTCTCCCGATCGGCGTGGATTCGGGGCCGGTGAACCACTGGGCGAGAGTTTGGCCGTTCTTGTCCAGATTGCATTCCGCGCACGATGGTTCCAGGTTGTGAGGGGAGCTATCGCCTCCGCTCGCTATCGGTCGAACATGGTCGATGCAGGTAGCGGGGGCACCGCAGTACACGCACGGCGAGCCGGGCGCAAGGATCATCCTGCGAAGCGGTTTGGGGATATACCGCGCACGTTCCCGGCAGCCCTGACACCGCCCGCTGAACCCCTGGTCATAGTTGATTTCGCCGCGACATTGCACGCAAACCGACGGTTCCCCGGCGGCTCGCCGAGCGCCCCGCCGCGCCAGCCGGTCCGCTTCGCGTCGCGCGCACGTGGAGTGGAAATCCGCGCCTGTCTTGCTGCGAACAGTCTTGCCGCAGTGGATGCAAGCGCGTGTGGTGTAGGCGGTGTCCACGGGATCGGTCTCCTGGCCAGCGCCGATACCGGCGGCGGTGTAGTCGATCATGTCGAAGTCGCCCGGAATCGGACGCCGTCTATTCGGCGATCTTGAATTTCCTGGTGTACCGGATCTCCTGGAAACTCTCGTACTCTCCTTCACGTCCCAGGCCCTTCAACAGCGCCTCGAACTTCTTCGCGTTCAGCGTCGGCACCAGCGACAGTTCGAACAGCTCCGGTTCCCGCGCCTGGACCAGATCGGGACTGATGCGGCGGCTCTTGACGTCGGTCTCCCAGGTGGCTACTCCCTCGATGCCCGCGGCGGTGCCGATGGTGAGTTTGAGTTCGGTCTCCACCCGCGCCCGCGCGGCGACAGCCCGGTCGAACTCCTGCTTCGCCCGAATCTCCTCGTCATGCAGCTTGATCCACTGACTACGCAGCTCGCGGGTCTGCTCGTCACTGGGCAACTCGGTCGGGTCCGGTTCGATGGCTTCCAACTCCTCGGTCCGGCGCTGCTTGGGCAGATCCTCGGTGACCCAGGTCCGGCAGTCGGAGAACAGTTGCGCGGCTTCGGTTTCGGTGAGGTGGTAGATCTCGGTTCCGCCCTCCGTGCTGCGCCGATGACCCCATACGTCCTTGATGTGCAGCTCGAGAGCCTTGTGCTCGTCGGTTTCGATGGCATCGAACAACTTCAACGGCTGGTCGCACGAGGTTTGCAGCGAGGATCTGCGTTTCTCGGGCGTCATCGTGGTCTGGCCGATCTTGAACTTCTCCAGCGCCCCGAGGCGAAATGCGTAGATGTATCCCACGGTGGTCAATTCCTTTGCGTCGGTGGAACCTTCGGGCGACGATCGCCCGATCTGCATACCGGATACTCCCACGCGCCACCGACAGGTTTCAGATTGAAAAATGCCCCATTTCAGCAGGTAGGGCGGTCGGTTTGCTTTCCCGCGCTGCCCGACTGTTGGCGATTAGCAGTCGCTCCCGAACCCCCGAGCGACAGACACCGGCCTCAGCTACCAGATCCCGCCATTGCCTCTTCTGGCGTATTCGGGTCACCCTTCGAACTCGGCCTTGCCGAATACAACACGAAGCCGACCACACACGGCCACTGCGAAGACAAGGGGCATGCTGGCGATCACGCTCTACGCCCTCGCTCTCCGTGACCAGCAGCCGATTCCCGAGGTGACGTTGAGCCGGATCCTGGTTCCGCTGCTGGACCGAGACGATTTCCTCGCCCAGGCGAAGGTGCTGTCGGCTGCGGGGCACGATCTGGACACCGACACCGCCGCCGGGTCCGACACTGGCGAGGATCCTGTTGCACAGCAGTGGAAATGGCTGCTACGCACATGGGATCCGCAGGAGACGCCGGGAGCGCGGTGGGACGGAATGACCCGCGGTATCGCGCGAGGGCTGGCTGATCCGGCGATCGATGTGCTGCACAGCTGGGCACGCGGGGCGGTGGAAGTACCACTGGTGGCGCAGCGAGGCGGCCTCGCGCACCGAACGACGGTCGAAGTCACCACCGGCCCGCACGCCGGTGTTGTGGGCCACGTGGAAGTCGCGGTCTTCGAGCGTGCTGCCGATGATCGGCACGACCTGGCGCCGGGTCCGCCGGCGCGTTACGGCGTCAACCTCGGTTCCGATCACGGTTTCCGCATCGAACTGATTGCCGCCGAACACATCTCGGTGATCGAATCACATCCCGCGTGAGGCCCGCCGTGGTGCTGGCGAGCGCGTCAGGACTGCTGGTTTCCGAACGCTGTCCTCGCGCTTGCACCGGGCCACGACCACGAGCCCGAGGGCCGCGAATGCGGCCAGGCACACGCCGTCGACACCGGCCAGCAGTAGTCGCCCGCCTATACTGCCCGGCGCTACCGTCACCGTGATCGCGGCGAGCATCACGAACAGGACGGCCGGAACAGCGATCGCGCCGCGCCGCGCCGCGTTGACATCGGCGTCGGCCGGTGCGTGCGCCCTCTGGAGGGAATCGCTCATGAACGCAGTGTAATTCAGCGACGCACGGTGCAGTTCTCGATTCTCCTCGCCCGCCCGCCACCGGTTAGGGTGAGTGAGCATGGTTCCAGTGACAGCGGTTGCGTACCAGGGGGAATGACAGACAGTGGAGGATGCAGCCCACAGTAGGTCGGCTCCCGCGATCGTGTCGGATGTGCTGGGGACGCTGGGACGAGGGTATGTTCGCCATGCCGCGCCGATCCTGGTGCCGGGCTTGCTCGCTGAGTGGGTCAATCGCGTTCTTCGGTCCCAGCCGCGGGAGCGTCTGGCGCGCACGCGCTCCGGAGAGCGAACCATCACCGATTCCGGCGACCTGATTCAGCGTTACATCGCGCTGTTCGGGGTGTGGGAGCCACATCTGAGCGCCTGGCTCCGCACACGACTACGTCCCGGCGACGGCTTCGTCGACGTAGGCGCCAACATCGGAGTCTTCACGCTGCTGGCCTCCGCGATGGTGGGCGAGCACGGCCGGGTCGTGGCGCTGGAAGCCTCACCGCAGTTCCACCGGCGCCTCGTCGAGCACACTGATCTCAACGGCCGCGCCAACGTGCGCGCGGTGAACACCGCGGTGTCCGACCGGGACGAGGAATTGACGTTCATCCTGGCCAGTACTAGCAACCTGGGGGCCGCCAGCATGGTGCCCTACGACGGTCCCGCCGAATCGGTGTTCACCGTGGACGCTCGCCCGTTGACCGACCTGCTCACCCCCGACGAGATCGCCGCGACGCGAATAGTGAAAATCGACGTCGAAGGGGCCGAAGGCCGAGTGGTGCGGGGCCTGGCCGCGCTGCTGGACCGGCTGCGGCCCGACGCGGAGTTCGTCATCGAGGTCACTCCCGACCGGATGCGCCGCATCGGCGATGACGTGGACGAGCTGTTGACCATCATGCGCGACAGTGGTTTTCACAGCTACCGGCTGCCCACCGACTACCGTGCACGCAGTTACCCGCCCGCGCTGCGCCACCCACAGCCACCGGTGCGCTGGCGTGGCCGAATCGAAGACGAAACCGAACTCGTCTTTTCCCGCATCGACGCCGAAACGCTTCGCTGACCTGCCTCACCAGGTGGTTCCTACGACGTGGACTCTGCGGGTCGGATCGTAGGCGCACAGCGCTGATTCATCTCGACCAGCCCCGTCCGGGATCGCCGTGGTCGGGCACCGGCGTGTTCAGGGCGCTATCGGCGTCCCTGCTTGCGTGCCTTCCGGGATGCTTTGCGGGCCTTCTTCTTCCGGGCGTCTGCCTGCCGCGCCGTAGCTGACGGTGCGGGGGTTGTCTGGGAAGTCGGTGCCGGGGCCCGGCGGGACGCGGCCTCGAAGTCCGCGATATCGCCCTGGGCGAGCTTCATGCTCGCTTCGGACAGATGCCGGAACTCGGCGCGCTGGTCGGGCACGCAGGCGGGGATCTGGTAGAGCGCGCCAGCGAATGCCGCCGCCAGATGCAATGCTTCGTACGGCTGGTCGCGTGCGGCACCGACGATCCGCAGCCGAGCGCGCTCGAGCGGGACAACACCGTAGGCGACGGTGTCGAGTGCGCGCTGCACATCGGCGCGGCGTTCAGGTGCGACCAGGCCGTCCAACAGCACCGTCATCGCCGGGAGCAGGTCGCCGATCGTGGCCTCGTAGCGGCTGGTGGTCCACCAGTCGGTGGCGATGGTGATGATCGCTTCGACCGCGTCGCCGGCGTCGGAGGGCCGGATGTGCATCAGCTCGTCGGCGACCTCGGCCGAGTAGTCGGCGGACATCACGTGGGCTTCGGAGAAGTCTTGTGCCAGCTGCGTGCGTTGGGTGTAATCGGCGTCGGATTCACCGGGCAGGCGTGGTGCCACGAGCCGGTCGGGCAGGTCGAGTTCACGGTCGTCGATCGAGCACAGGTAGTGCACCAGCAAAGTCCGACCACCCAGATGCCCCTGCATGACGCGCACGGCCCATTGCGGATCGCCGCGCTCGGGCTGCGGTGAATCAGCGGCCATATATTCCGACAGCTCGTAGGGGCGCGCGGGCCGGTAAGGCTCGCGCGCTTGGGAACTTGCTTCGATGACGTACCGCAGCGGTGTGGAACCAGCGTCCCGCACCTCGTCAGGGACATGGGTGAGCAGTGCCAGCGCCACGAGGGCTTGGCCGTCCTCACCCCGCTCGTACCAGGCCCGCTCACCGGTGCGCCCTGCGGCTGCCGACTGCTGGCCCGCCAGCGCCGGGCCCTCGTGGCGGCGGCGGTCGATCTCGTCCATCATCCGATGGAACTCCCTGGACAGCGGTTCGCCTTCGGCGGGGACGACCGCCTGGTTGAACGGCGACAGACACGACAGCGAGTCCATCAACCGGCCGGTCGCCAACCTCTCCCACAACTCCATGCCCGATAGATTTCCTAGGTCCGAAGGCCCGTTGACGGTGAGGTTTTCGCGCCAGGCGTAGTCCGCGAGCGCGTAGGTGATCAGCATGGTCGGCACATCGAAAACCTCGTCGGGCATCGTGCCGTCGGCGTTGTGCCGGGAGACCGACAGCTCGCGCATTGCCGCCGCGTAGGTGTAGGCCGCACTCCACGGTGTGGTCGAGTTCGCGGCCTCCCCGCCGTGGGGGCCCGTGTTGGTTCCGGTCATGCACACAGCCTCTCAAGTCGATCACGGACTCGCTGAACTACCGTCCAGACACCGGCAGACCGGAGGGCGGCAACGATTTTCACCGCTACCCTGCTGGCGGTGCACGGCGAGGTGAGGGCAGCGTAATCCGCAGGTCAGCTCCGTCGGTGGTGCGCACGTACAGCACGCCCGGCTCCCATCAGCCCTGGATCCCGATCGCCGCGCCTCGAGAACCACTATCTCGCCGCCACCGGGCCCGACCGCCAACGGCTCCAACTCGACTCGCCACACCCACGCGACGCTAACTCGCGCGTCCAACTCGGACAACGCGTTTCAGACACCTCCAACAGTCCGCCCGGCCGCAACGACGGGAAAGCGGCACTCGGGGCGGGCCCGAGTCCATACGGCGTAGCGCACCCCCAGCCGAAATGTCGGTGTGCACCGCTAGCCTCGGCGATCGTGGGTGCGGTGGGCTGCGGCCCCGACGTGGAGGGAGCGGTTCTCGTGCGGTACGGAACGGTGGTGGATGTGCATCTGGTCCTCATACGCAACGGGCAACTGTTGTGGTCGCGCAGGGCCAACACCGGTTACGCGGATGGCCTCGTCGCATTGGTTTCCGGTCACCTGGAGCAGGACGAAGACGTCCTGGACGCGGCAATTCGCGAGGCGCACGAGGAGGTCGGGATCCGCATCCGGCGCCACGATCTCCAGTGTGTACATGTGGTGCACCACCGCAACGGATCCGATCAACCACGGCTCGGCTTCTTCTTCAAAGTCGAACGCTGGCACGGAGAACCGACCAACCAGGAGCCGGACAAATGCTCAGAACTCCTGTGGCGCAACATCTCCGACATCCCCGAGGACGCGGTGCCCTATCCCGCCTCAGCGATCCACCGAATCCTGCAGGGGGACAGTGTCCTGAGTATTCACGGCTGGGGCGACCCCGCGGTGCCTGTCATCGAATACCGTGCAGGACAATAGATTTTCTGCGGTGACAGTTGTTGAGGAGCATGAGCGGCTGCTGCACAGTCATACCGGCAACGGCATCTGGCTGCTTGCGATCCCGGACACCAGCCGACCCTCGAAGACAGCTAGCCTGGAAGGCTCTCTCACCGGCGATCCCGGGCCAGAGCTTGCAGCCTGCGCCGGGCCTGCTCGAGGACCGGTCCGAGAACGGTGAGGGCGTGGTTACGCACTGCTGGTTCGCCGGGCAGGTCGCGATGCATGCGCACCTCACGCACAGCGATCACGATGAGGTTGACCGCGAAGCCGATCTCGATCGCACCCGCGGTGACGATCGCGTCGATGCGATCCCGGATCGCGGGGGTCGCGGCACCGAACAAAATGTAGGCCACCGCCAGGTCGTAGCCGGGAAGGAAGTATCCGGCGAATTCCCAATCAATCACTGTCGCAGCCGATTCAGCCATCATCACGTTCGTGGCCAACAGGTCGCCGTGGTTGAACTGATCAACCGGCCCAGCCGCAGGTAGCAGAACCTGTAATGCCGCGTGGTCCTCGTCGGTCAGCAAGCCCAGCCGGTGGTACCGCGCCACCCTGTCCCAGTAGTCACCCACCGGACCAACCCCCACCGCTCGGGGAGGCTGCCATCGGGTGATCGCCGAGATCACAGACAGAATTGTCTCGATCTCCCGATCGGTCAGCCGACCTCGCGGATACCGGGCTTGGTCCAGGCACCGTCCCGCCACCCAGTCGAAGACCATCACCCTCGCGTGGTCGGTGTGCCGCAGACGTGGAACAGTCACCGGCACAACCGCCCCCGGCGCGGTGAACACCTGATTGACCCCGATCTCCCGCTGCCACGCGGTAATCCAGAAATCATCCACACCCTCGCGCAGCACCTTGACCGCGACACGCGCCTCCTCGCACCAGCCCGCGAGCACCACCGATTTCTCGGTCCGCGAGACGATCCCGCAGGGGCAGACACCCACCGAGCCGAGCTCGTCGAACACGCGCGACGGGATCGACCAGCCATCGCTCCCGGTGTCCCGGTTGTTCACCGTGGCCTCGACTGTTCCGGTTCGGCCCGGTCGATACCGTACGGCTGATGGCCGGTCGGCCAGGGCCACGGCTGACACGGGGTGCGTGGATCCTCACGCGCGAGTGTGGCGATCCAGCCGTCGAACGCGCCGTCAGGTTGCACGCACAGCCCGCGAACGCGGCCTTCCAATCGGAATCCGTTGTGCCACGCTGTCTTCGCCGATCCCCAGTTCCCGACTATGGCCCGCCACGTCATGAGCTTCTGGCCGTCGTGCCCGAACGCGTAATCCAGCACCAGCGACAACGCGCGGGACATCAGCCCATGACCACGGTGGTCGGGATGCAGCCCGAAGCCCACGACCGCTGTCCCATGTCCGGACGGTCGGTAGTCGATCGTCCCAGCAAACCGAGTCTCATTGGTGACGGCCCAGATCCGGCGGGAAGTAGACGTGTGCTGCGTCCAGCTCGAGCCGGCGAGCTCGAGGAACTCCTGTGCGTTCCGTTCGGTGTACGGCCGCGGAATCGTGGTGTACCGCACCATATCCGGATCTACACATTGTTCGACGATCGCGGGCAGGTCCTCGGGGCGATGGGTACGCAATACCAGCGAGCCGCCGTCGCTCAGGACAGGAACATCGTCGGGGAATCGGAGCACCATGGCTGCTAGCACACCCGGCATTGCTCCGCACAGCAACCCATTTTCCGGCCCGACCATCGAACACGCGCATCCGCGGACAATCCCGTTCCGCTGCGGCCGCCCCAGGTACGAAGCCATTACAGTGCATCGAATCCGACAGTGCACCAATGTTATTGGCTGATCTACTGACGGGCGTGGTTCGGATATCGGGTTGTGGTGGGTGTCCACGGCGATGAGCCGTGTTCAGTCCTGTGCACCACCGTCTTCGCCCCCTCAAGCAGCCACTAGTTGCGACGTGTCGTCAGGTTGGTTACACCGGTGGTGATCTCGAAGGCGAGTTGCTCAGGCCCGAGGACCGGTACAGCCGTCACAGCAATACAAGTCTCGGCGAGTCGGTAAGGTGTAACGGAATCCGGCTGGCGGGCGGTCGATTTCCGAAGCCAGAGGTGGGTACGACGCTGCAGGATCGGCTCTGCCTACCTGAGCCGCCCGACCGGCGGGATCTTTACCGGCTTCTTCAAGCCTTCTTGCAACATCTTGCGCACGAGTGGTTCCAGTCGCTCGCGGGCTACGGCTTGGCCCGCGGACTCCATCCTCTGTCGGGGTCGTTGGCCTGTGTCGCCAAGGTCGATACCCGGTGGCATTGCTGGTGGCGGCGGAATCACGTGCAGTAGTAGGGAGGGGATGGCGATGTTGCTGACATACCAGTGCAGGTTGTCGAGCTCGGGCACAGGTGCGACCCACACCTGACTGGTCGGCCGTTGGATGGCGACGACCGGCCATACATCGACCACCACGGGGGTGCCGAGCGGACAAGAGATCAAGACATCGCCCACGGTAAGCGTGCGCAGGGCCCGGTTGTTGCTTCCGAGTGGCGCATTGATGTCGTCGACAATCCCCTGTGCGGCGGCGACCCGCAGAGCGCGGTGCTTATCGAGATTGGAGTACCGCTGTAGCAGCACCATTGGATGCTCGACCACCATTTGTGTGCCTGTCAGTTCCGCGAACCGCTGACTGGTGGACCCCATGCCCGCCGCACTGTCCGCGTACGGTTGGAGCTTCTGGATTCGTGTCCCCAAGGTCGTTCCGGGACCGAGTTCAGGTACTCCGCGCTGGACTCGTTGCTTCTGCCAGTCTTCGAACCCTGCGGCGTCCTTGGAGACCGGCATGGCGACCGCGTTGGCCTGCTTTTCCGACAGTGGTGCGCCACGCCCGGTTTCGACCGTGTAGTAGACAGTGTTCTCGATCGCAGCACGCAGATGATGCACGGCCTCGCTGAACATCAACGACATCATCGGGGGGATTGGGCGAACGGCTTCAACCGTCAGATCAAGCTGATTGGGCTGAGTCTCCACTGGGGCCAGCTCCAGCGGATCGTTCTGGGACCAGTTCATCGCGAGTTGGCCCAGCTCGAACACCAGCCCATCCACGCGGGCCAGTCGCAGCGCCACTGAATCCAGGTCTTCCGGCAACCAGGCCATCCAATTCGCCACCCCTGCAACCCTACTGCCGAGATTTCGGATGCTCCACGAGCGCCACGGCAGTGGTAGCGCCTCCCGAAGCCGGCGACTCCGAATGCGGCTCGTCTTTCAAGATCGCCATCGTGGAACCAACGTCAGGTCAGCCAGCGATCGGAGGCACCGACGTCCTACGATGGCACGCCTAAGTCGGCCCCGGGCTTTACGGCCGTTGCTGGTGGCGAATGCCGTTGGTTTCGTGGGCACATCGATGACGGTTTCCCCTGCGGTGACCAGCTGGTGAACCAGGCGCTGGCCGACACCGTTGCAGCCCTCGATTGCCCCCACGCGCTCTGGGAATCGTCGTGCGGTGGTAGGCACTTCACCGCATCCGGCGGTGACGGCGCCGCAACGACCGATCGCGAGAATCTGCACGTCAGGGTCGATGATTTCGATGGTGTCCGGGCGTTTACCCAATGTTGACCGGTACCGGTGTCTTTCCAGATCGACGGACAGGTAGCCGACGTTCGTGTAGTTGTTGGAGATATAGGATCCGCCCCGGGTCGGCAAAGGTCGGGCGGGTAATAGGGCCCTTGAGGTGCCGGTGCGGTCTCAGGTGGCGATGCCGTGCTTGGCGAACATCCTTCGGAAGAACTGGGTGAGCATCGGGGTTGGGCCGCTGTGGTCGGGGAGTTCCGCGCCGCCGAATCGGTAAACGGTGTAGCCGCGCAGTTGGAGGTCGCGGTCGAGTGCGGTGTTGCGCGCATAACGGCTCGGCGAGGGCTTGCCGGCCGTGTCGGTGTAGTGGGTTACGCCGTCGACCTCAAGGACTATGCGGTGATGGTTAGGGGCCAGCAGCAGGAAGTCCATCCGCTGTCCGAGCAGCGCCCCCGCACCGCGCTCGCGAACGGTCTTGTGGTCCCAGTGCAGCCACACTTCAGGGAGAAGCGCTGGCAGAGAAGGGATCTGCTCACGGTAGATGTCATGATACAGCTCGAACAGGCGCCGTTGTGGTGGCGAGCCATCCGGCACAGCGTATTTCAGCCGGTTGAACAGGGTTTTCTTGGCAGCATCGTCATCGAGCTCCGGATGGTGGCGTTGCCACCAAGCTTGCAGGTCCTGCCATCGCAGTCCGGCTGGGCCGATCGGGTCGTCGTAGACGAGCGAACCGCGCGCGTCGACGATCTCGATCTCGCTGTCGACGGTGTCGCTGACTCGCAGGTCGGGTTTGTGTTCTGAGCCGAAGATGACCGTCTTCGGCCGTGTTTTCGGCACGCTGGTCGAGACGATCCGGAATTCGGGGTAGCCGTTGTCGTCATCGGTTTCTCGCAGCTCCAGGCCGGCCTCGCGCAGGACCGGAGTCATTGCCGCGACGATGCGCTGCTGATTGGTCTCCTCGATGACAACCCGATGCGAGACAAGTTCTTCGATGAACCCCAGGAATCGGCGGTCGACGGCCTCGAATGCGCCCAGCTTGTCAAACAGTTGCGCAGTCGACCAGTCTCGATTGCGGAAAACATGTTGGTGGATGTCCTTGCGGAGCCGGTCCGCGCCGCTGCCGGGGCCGAATATCTGGGCGAACGTTGAGGTATCGCTGCTATTGAAGATTCCTTCGAAAGGGGATGGTGTGCCCAGAACCCACCAGCGGTCGAGCATGGCTTCGAAGCGGTCGATATCGACGACAAGAGCGTCGATATCGAGGGCGGAGGCCAGCGTACGGCGTGTGCGTTCTCGAATCTTCGGCTCCTGACCGGCCCACAGAAGATCCTGAATCTCGTTGCGCACCATAGCATCCAGTGCCCCAGTGGCCACGAACGACTCGGCGATCCGCCGCAACTCCTCGGCCGGTGCTGCAGCCAGTACCGACTCGACTCGCTGAGCCTTCGACTGTCGGTGATCAGTTTCGGACCAGTGCTCTGAGAGACCGAGAGTCGCGAATCTCTTGGTGATGTCCTCGTGCGTGCCCGTGTTCAGCAGCGTGTACAGCGGACCCCGCAGGACTGTCACATCAACTTGGGGCATTCTCGCATTCTGGCAGAACGGTCCGACACCCCGACGGCTACCGAAGCTTGCGCCGCATCTACTTCAGGAGCTTCAACCGTTCTGGCCTCTGCTGTCGGTGTTGAGCGATAGACCCTTTCGCTATGGACGAGCCCGGAACCGCTGCAAAGGCATCGGAGAAGACGTTCGCCAGAATGCGCGAAGATGTTCCAGAAGAAGAACGCCCCTACGAGGAGCACGTGGCCGAACAGTGGCTTCGGGCGCAGGAACCGGCACTCTGAGTGACGCTTTCATTGCCGAGGGGCGCAAGGAACTGCCAGTAGAGGGTGACTACGGCCACTGGTGCCACGGGCAATGGGTTCGGTGGGAGAGGCCAGGTGCGAGTGGGCTGACCGGTTGGCGCAGGCGGGTTGGCTCCGCACCTGCGAGTCGCTCCGCACTGTGTATTGTCTTCGGCCGGATTTAGTTATGGAGAGCGCAGAGCCGATCCAAGTCGTAGTCATCGACGGCTTGATGCGTGGGTGAGCGCTGCGGCAATGTGGTCGTCCGGCGGCGGTGAGCGACGCCGCGGACCATGCTGGAGGAGATGCCGGTCGCGCCGCATTCGGTGACCAGGCGATCGAAAAAGCTTCTGATGGTTCCCCGCGCTCCTGCGGGATACGCCGGATCGGTGAGCATTTCGTCGATAACCGGCATGTACGGGTTCCAGGTGTGAGGGCCGCAGCGGGTATTGCTTTGTTCATAGCCGCCAGAGCACTCGCCCGCGTGTGACTCACAATCGGCCCTCGCCCGGGGACTAATATGGTTCCACCCCAGGCTATTTCGATGATCCCTAGCTCGACTCGCCGCGGTTTCCGGACTGAAAGTGCTCAGGAGATCGCGTCTACGCAGGCCATGCTGCGGCTCCCAGGCGGTCGAGCGGGAGCCAAAGTCGGCACGGCCAGCCGCAGCTACCACAATGTGTTCTGGGCCTTGAGGCCGACGGTCCCGCGGCGTTTACCTCGGGCTGGTTTCGTCAGGGTCAATTCTTCAGGTGAGAAGCACAGCGTGTCCTTCGATCCGGTGGGCCGGACCCTTAGAAAGTCAGGGTCGACGCGATCGTCAACCCCAATCACCTTGCCCGAATAGCCTTCTCGCATACCGACTGCATGTGCGGTGAACCACACTATCGGCGGTCGACCATCGGTGATATTCGCCGAGATCTGCCGAATATCACTGTCGGACAGGGGCTCTGGACTGGTTCGCGCGGATAACATCGTGCACTCCGTGAGGATCGACGGCCGAATGAATTTCATCATGCCGCACGGCGCCGACAAACCCACCAATGCGACGGGTTCGTCTGGGGATCGCTGCTATCGGATGTGTGTTCACTGTGTAGGCCCGGAGCGGCCGATGATCATGTGTTCGCGTTCTTGTCCTGTTGCCCAGTGGGTGTGGCTGCTGTCGTCGATCTTGTCGACGATGAGGATGTTGTCGAAGTATTCAGCGACATCCTCCATGTGGGTGATCACGGCAACCAGGCGGCCGGCGTCGGCTTGTTGAGTGAGGGCGTCCATGGCTTCGTCCAGGGTGCGGGGGTCCAGTGTGCCGAATCCTTCGTCGAGGAACAAGGATTCGATTCGCCCGCCTCCGCTGGAGGTGAGTTCGATCAGAGCGAGAGCGAGCGCGAGGCTGGCCAGGAATGTCTCGCCGCCCGAGAGGGTCTTGGCTGAGCGTGGTTGTGCGGTTACACAGTCGAAGATCTTGAAGTCGTGGTGGAAGGCGAATCGTTCTTTGGTCATCTCGAGCAGAATCTTGGTTGCCCGCCCCAGTAGGACACCTTGTCGGCGTTTGAGTACCGCGTTCATGAATCTTCCGTCGGACAGCAACGAGTGCAGTTCGCCGAGTACAGCGAGTTGCGGAGTGAGGAGGTCGATGCGCTGATCGATCTCGTCTGCCCGTGGCTTGTCGGCTCGTGCTTTGTCCTGTTCGGCGATGGCCATCCGTCTGCGTGCCCGCGCGTCGTCGAGTTGATCGTCGAGGTCCTGCGCGCTGGATACCTGCGCGCTGTCCAGGATGCTGGTCATCGCAGTGTGTGCGTCGTGAGCGGTTTGGTCACGAACTGTCGCCGCCGCGTAGCAGTTGCGAACTATCGCCTCGGCCGCGGCGATGACCTGGTCCGCCCATTGCGCATCGGTGGTGAGCGATGTGGGCTCCGGACGTGGCGGGATGAGGACGGCGGTGGTCAGCGGTGTGCTGGATGCGGCGCGGTCGGCGAGTACACGGATTTCCCCGGCGATCCGTTCAGCTGGTGTGAAGACCTCGGCACCGAGGCGGTCATTCACCTCATCGAGTGCTGCCCGGTGTTTTTTTGCTTGTGCCTGAATGTTTTTCAATTCCACGGTGAACTGATCGAGTTCGTGTTTGCGGCGTTGGACCTGCTCGATCGCGTCACCGATCGTGTCCTGCCCCATCGGGCCACTGGTGCGGTATCGAGCGGGTGTGGCGTTGTAGATGTCCAGCGCTGCAGTTTTCCGGCGTTCCAGTGCTGCAACCGATTTGGTCAGCACATTGTGTCGGGCCTCGACCGCCTCGTGGAGGCCTGCGATCTCGGTCTCGTCCTTGATGGTGTCCGCACGGGCTTTCTCCGCAGCGTCACCGGCGTCTTTGTGGGCAGCCTTGGCTGTATTGTGGGCCAGGCGAGGTGCGCCGAGCAGGGCTTCGTCGGGGTATTCGAGATCGACGGAACCGACTGCGGCGGTGAGGGATTCGACCGCGGTGATGTAGTCGACACCGGCGTGGGCGCGGGCTTCGGTAGCTACGGCGAGCGTCGATTCGGCGGCGGCATGGTTCCGTTCGGCAGCCTGAAGTTTGTCTGCGGTGGCGCTTTCGCGTCGTGTCGCACTGCTCTGGAGGCGTTTTGCCGCGGCGATGTCGGGAGAGTGCGGGGGTTCGAAGTCGGTGGGCAATGGCCGGGTACACACCGAGCACGGGTCACCGGCGTCGAGGCCCTCGGCGGCATGAGCGGCGGCGTCGGCACGATGGGCGTCCGTTAGTGCGGTTGTGGCGGTCTCGGCCTGCGAACGTGCCTGTGCTGCGGCGTGTTTCGCCTCAGCGAGCGCTGTTGTCGCTTCCTGGAGAACTCCTCGCGCAGTGGTCTGTGCGACGGTGGTGGTCTCGATGTCGCCTGCGGTGCGCCGAACCTCCCGCAGGAGCGACTGGTACTTCTCCAGGGTCTGGGCGGCGGCCTCGACCTCGGATTCGAGACTGGCCGCGTAGGTGCGTGCTTGTTCGGCACGCTCGAGCAGTCCGGCGTGCTCGCCGCGGCGGTGTTCGAGGTGAGCGCGGTCGGTGGCGATGCTGGTGTGTTGGTCGGCGAGGTCGTGTTGTTCTTCCTCGATGTCCGGGAGCTGGCGTTGCACCGATCCCAGATCTTTCAGAAGTGCCACCGTGGCCTCGACGCCGGTGCCGTCGTCGTCGGCACGGGCCAGGGTTTCGGTGATGCGTTCGGACTGGGTGCTGGTCTCGCGCAGCGATGCTCGGGCCGTGGAGAGTTCGGTGGTGAGTGCGGCGTGCTGGTCGAGCAGTTGCTGGTATCGGGCGGCGAAATCCTGCCTTATGCGTTGTTCGAGTTCGTGCGCGGTCGTGCGGAGCACGGCAGCGGCTTGCGTGGCCTCGGTGTGGGTGTTGCTGGCCTCGGTGTGCGTTTTCTTGATCGAGGTCAGTTCGGTGATCTGGCCGTCGAGCGCGGTCAGTTCCCGTGTGGTGGTGGCGATGACTGCGTCGGGGTCGGGAGTGAGCGGAGCGCGTTGCCGCTCGAGCTGGAGCAGATGCGGCTCGAGGCGGTGTTGTGTGGCGGACGCTTGTTTGCGGACCTCGGAGATCTGCTCGAGTCCCAGGACGGCTCTGAGGATCGGGGGGCGTTCGGAGTCTCCGGCGTGCAGCAGCTCCTGGAATTTGCCTTGGGGGAGGATGACCGCCTTGAGGAATGCTTTGTAGTTCAGGCCCACGAGCTGTTCGATCTTGGCTTTGATCTCGGTGCTGGAGTCCAGGGGTTCGACTCGGTCGTCGTCCAGGCAGCGTAGTTCGTGGTTGGCGGGCCGTCGGCGGGAGGTGGTGCGGGTCACCTGCCATGTTTTGCCTTTGGCCACGAAGGTCAGGATTGCGGTGGCAGTGCCGTCGCCGTCGTCGGCGATCAGTGGTTTGGCCGATCCTTCGGGCCAGGTGGGAAGCCCGTAGAGGGCGAAGCAGATGCCTTCCAAAATCGAGGATTTCCCCGCGCCGGTGGCTCCGATGATCGCCATCAGGCCGATGTCGCTGAAGTCGATGTGCTGGGATTCTCGGTAGGAGCGCAGGCCTTTGATCGTCAGTGTGAGCGGTCGCATCAGAGGTTCTCCTCGGTCGGCAGACTCGGGTTCGCGCTGAGCGGTTGAGTCAGGGTGTGTTCCTCGGGCATCAGGAAGGGGCGTTCTTCTTCCAGGCAGGACCAGATGTCGGCGAATACCCGGCTGACCGCGTCGGCGGTAACGGTTTTGCTGCCGTGAGCGGACAGGTAGTCGTCGAACAATGCGGGCATGCTGGGTTCGGTGCCTGCGGTCTCAGGGTCGGGGCTGAGGATGGGCAGCTTTTGCCCGGGACAGTCGGTGATTACCTCGAGCACGGTCGCGTCCGGGATGATGGTCCGCACCTGCTCGGACAGTGTGAGGTCGGGGGCGTCGGTGCGGATGGTGATGTGGCACAGGTCCCGTCCGATGAGTGTGGCTTGCGAGCGCAGTTCGTCGAGGGTGCCGTGGAAGCGACGTAGTTGCCGGCCGCCGGACAGCTCCCGCAGGGTGATCTGGGCCGGGCGGCCGGGTTCGGCGTCGACCAGGACCACGCTCTTGGTTTCGCCGAGTTCGCCGAAGTCGAGCTGGATGGGTGATCCGGCGTAGCAACCGGTGACCTTGCCCGGCAGCGGTTGTGGTTTGTGGATATGCCCGAATGCGGCGTAGGACACCTCGGGAATGTGCGCGGTGTCGGTGGCGTAGTAGTCCGCGATGTGTGCCTTGCGTTCGCTGCGGGCCAGGTTGGAGCCGTTGAGGTGCAGGTGAGCGGCGAACATCGCGATCTCCCGGTGAGGGTCGAAATCACGAAAGAGTTCGTCGGCGAGCTCGCGTTCCATCGCACCGATGCGTTCCGTGTATGCGGATTGCCACCGGTCGGGATCTGCGAGCATGTCCAGGTGCCGGTTGGCGTGCACGAACGGCAGCACCGCCAGGCGCAGCACCGTGTCGTCTGGGCCAGGAAAACGTAGTACGCCACCGTTTTTCGGGTCTCGGGGGCTGTCGATGTAGTGAATGCGGCTGTGTGGTCCGGCCGCGGTGGCGAACAGCCGGAAAAGGTACGCCGAATCGTGGTTGCCGCGCAACACCACCACGGGAGCGACGGTTTCGAGTTCCTGCAGGACCAGCAGGGCTCTTTCCTGGTCCGGGTAGGACGGGCGGGCGTGGTCGAACAGATCGCCGGAA
Source organism: Nocardia miyunensis NBRC 108239 (assembly GCF_001613065.1). Taxonomy (GTDB): domain Bacteria; phylum Actinomycetota; class Actinomycetes; order Mycobacteriales; family Mycobacteriaceae; genus Nocardia; species Nocardia miyunensis. Next base: position 228,943 of record NZ_BDBQ01000013.1, on the reverse strand, counting down.
TGCACGATCAGGTCCGGCTTGTCGGTACGAGCGATGGCAATGATTTCTTGCAGGACTGTGTCGTGGTCTTGTGCGCGGGGCTCTTTGTACAGGATGCGACCGAGGTGCCAGTCGGAGGTATGCAGAACTCTCATCAGGTCTCTTCCAGGAATGGTCGACGGGGCTTACCCGCCGTCGGGAGCGATCGAACTGTCTGCGAATCGTGCGGGTCAGGCGCTGCGAACGCGGTGGGCGTGCAGGTGGGTGAGCATGGCCTGGTTGGCCTCCCATCCGTCCGGGAACTTGGCCGGCACGCCGATGTGCAGCGGTTCACCGGGCGGGTGGGCGTCCAGAAGTTGTTGAATCCCTGCGCGGGCGACCACAATGCACGCATGCCGGTGCCGGGAGGTCAGCACGCATAGTCGCCCGGACTCGAGATGGAACGCGGTGGCGTCCCGGCGCCCCGACAGCGGATGCAGCACCAGGACAATGTCGTATTCGCTGCCTTGGAGCCGATTGGCGGTATCGACCCGGATCCGGTCGACGCCGCGCGCGTGCAAGGCCTGCCCGATGGCGGCGACCTGGTTGCGGTGGGCCGCGCCGATGGCGATGCGCTCCTGAGTGACCACGACACCGTCCGGGTCGCGTTCGGACCGGGCCATCGCGCCACGCTCGAGCAGGCGCACGGCGATGTCGGTGATCGCCTGCACGGCTTGGGGGTCGGTGCGCATCGTATGCCGGGCAGGCAACTCGTGCAGGGCCCATCCGGTGCGCGCGGCCACTTCGAGGGTGTCATCGATCGGACCGCCGAATCCACGGGTCCGGTAGGTCAGCTGCCGCTGTTGGGCGGTGGTGGCGGCGCGGAACCCGGTGAACGGGTAGAACGCTGCGGAGACCGGGGGCGCCGCGGTGGCCGACAGCCGCCAGGACACCGGCAGCTGGTGCGGGCGAATGTCAGGGTTGTTAGCCAGCAGCGCTGCCACAGCGCTCTGCATCGGATCCCACGCCAGCCCGGTCCACCGGTTGATGTCGATCGTGGAAAATGGGTCGAGCTGCCCCGGGTCCCCGACCAGCAAAGCCCGGTCGAAGCGCGGCGCGACACGCAGCAACATATCCGAGCGCATCTGGTAGGCCTCATCGACGATCGCCCATGGCCAAGGCCCCTGGTTGATGTGGACCCATTTGGCTGCGGTGCCGAGCACGATCGCCGCCTCACCGAGGTCCGGGACCTTGTCGGCCACAATCACATTCGGATGACCGACGCGGGCGCTGGGGACGTAGTCACCCCCGCGCAGGCGGCCGATGCGCGTGGCCGGGGCTTCGCGGGCCATGCGGTCGACCAGGTCGTCGACCTGGTCGTTGGTCTGCGCGACGACCATGACCGGCTCGCCTGCGCGAGCAATCTGTGTGGCCGCGCGCACGACCAGCGTCGACTTGCCCGCTCCGGGTGGGGAATCGACCACGACACCACGACCGGCGCCGCCGGTGAAATCGTCCAGGACCCCCGAGATCACCGACTCGACGACGGTCGCGTCCTCGCTCATCACGACCACTCCTCATCGGCATCTTCCATCGACCAGGCGGGAGGTTCGGTGGAGCCGCCATGTGTCCACGGGGTGTCCTGGCGCGCAGGGAAACTGCCCTGCGGCTGGTAGGCGGCGCTCAAGGTGCTGTAGCACACCCGCTGCCCGACGACGGGCACGCTGCCCTCGGGGGCGATGGAGGCTCGACCCATCCCGCCTGCGAGCTCGAGCGTGACCTGCACACCCTCCGGCACGTCGTCGACGGAGATGATGGTCGCTTTCTGTTGTGGGCGTGCGGGATCGGTGAGCGGTCCGTCACCGGGGGCGAACCGGACCGGATCACGGGTGACCACGGTGGCCAGCGGTCGCAGCACCGCGTGCCGGCCTGTTCCGATGCGCCGATCGGCCGTGATCGAGGCGAGGGTGCCCGCGAACGCCTCGCCGATCAGCCGGAACTCGGCCATCACGAGGGGGTCGTCGAATGCGCGCTGCGCATCGTATTCGGCTCGGCAGCGTTCGAGCTGGTTGAGACGAATCGCTGCGGCTACCGCGCTGTCACGCTTGGGCTGGGGCCGCCCTCCTTCGGCCACATAGGTGTTGAACGCGCCGAACGCATCGACGTCGCGCGCCCAGCGTTGCGGGACATGCGCTGCGGGCCGCAGCTGGCGGAGCTGATCGATCGCCCGCCACATCAACTGCCAGGTCGGGTCGAGCTGGCTGCGCAACGCCGATTCGATACGCGCCACCGCCCGCCGCCGAGCCCGCTCCCCGGTGGCGCGATCGTACTCGGCGATGCACGGCGCCAACACTTCCCGGTCGAACCCCGGGTCCGTGCTCGGCCCGGCCGGGGGCCACAACAACGGATCCTCGGCCTCGAGCGCACCGTGGGCTGCGGTGGAATCCGACGGCGGGGCGATCCATGCCAGCAAGGCCGCCAGATTCTGGTCCTCCACCGCGCTCTGCCCGCTGGCCCAGTGCTGCCCGAGGACATCGGTCGCGGCCAGCAAGAGACAGGCCCCTGCGTGTTCGGCCTGCTCGGTGAAGAACGTCAGCCACATCCCCGAGCGCGGCACAGCACCGCTGACCGCGTGCGGACCGGTGGTGGACCGAAAGCGGGTGGAGCGGCCCAGCAATCGCAGAAACTCGATCCCTCCACGGTTGGGCACCCACAACTGCGGCGCGCCGTCCATGTGCGAGCCCATGCCTCCCGGGCCCGTGCCGATGGAAGCGCCGAGATACCGGTGCAGCGTCTTCGCGAAGCTGCCAGCGAATTCCAGGCGCAGATCACGAGCCCGAGGCTGAGGAACAACCCACAGGCGCGGGGATTCCCGCTCGGTACCGGCCATGAGCGCCAATGGGGCGTTCGCCTCCCCCGCCATGGTCAGCGGTACACACACCATAGGTTCTCGGGCGATGTGCACATGCCGTGCGGTGGTGATCGGTTGTGCGCGACCCCGATCGAACGCCCTCGCCCGCGCCAACGCGGTCAACGTGCTCATGCCACACCGCCCAGGCACTCCTCGCGCAGTGTCTGCGCCAGCTGCAGCAGCTCGGCAGCCTCCCGCTCGTGGTCGCCGGGATCGCGATCACCGACCGCCAACTCCAGTGCTGCAGAGATTGTTTCGATACCGCCGAGATCCTCGCGAACCGAGCGCCCCAGCGCGGCAGTGGATCCGCGGGCCTGGGTCCGGCACAAGAAGCTCATCTCACAGGTGGCAAGACACTCCGGCGCGTACCGCGGCTCGAGCCGATTCACCGCCTCGAGCAGCTCACTGACCGGTCGCCGCGCCACTCCCGCCGCGTCGATCCGCAGGTCCAGGGTCAGCCCTGGCGGCAGCGCAGAGATCAGTGAGCCGATCTGCTCGATCCGGGCGAGCTGGCGGCGCAGGACCAACAACTGTTTGCGCACGTCCACGCGCGCCGCAGTGGGGCGGTTCGAGAAATCCTGCGGGCACACCACGAACACCTCATCGGACACCCGCCCCGGATCGGCGCCGAGTTCGGCCAGCAACTGCCGCAACGCCAGCACATACACCGCCGACTGCGTCGCGGCCGCGGACACCTTGCCCGGATCAGCGCGACCGTCGATGATAGGGAACGATTTGATCTCCACCACATGGAACAGGGTGTTGTGTAGTTGGAACGCAACAAGATCCGGCTCCAAGTAGACCTGATGTCCCGCGATCGTCATCTGCAGCACCGGATGATCGAACAACGTCCCCGAATCGTCCCCGGCGCGCACAGCCTGCGCGAGCACCTGACGCGAACGAAGACACCGCGCCTGCAAGGTTTCCCGGCCCGCGACGCTGTTGAGGTCGGTGTAGGACGCCTCGCGCACGGGCAGGCCGAGGCGATCGCGCAGCAGAGCCAGCACCTCCGCGCACCCGTGGGCCTTGACGAAGGTCTCGAACGCGATGCCACGGGCGATGGCGAATTCGGACATACCGAATCGCGGCGGGTACCCCAGGTGTTGGGCCAGGGCATGTTTGTCGATCGCGGCCGCGTCCAGCACCGCGCGCCGCGCGCACCCAGGATTGCCGGTCAACGCGGCGATGGCGCGCGCGTTGAACTTCTCCGGCGCGACCGGGCCGCGAATGACATCCAGACGAAAGTCGGTGTCGTTCAAGTGATCTTCCTTCACAACGGAAGCAAGCAAGGGATAGGGGAAAGTATGACCGGGTCGCCGGTCAGTCTGGAGCTGTAACGCGCGTAACAACCTTCAGAGCCGAGCCGAACAATTGCTCGGCGTCGTCGAGTTGTCGGCGCGCCCGCAACGCGGTCGACTCTCGCTCAGCGTCGTCGGCGTCCCGGTGGATCGCCAACTCCGCCCGCGCAGCATCCGCAACGGTGGCTGCGTCCATCACGTCGAAGGACGCAGCCGCATCAGGAATGCTGGTCGCAAACCGCCACAGCAGCCGCAACACCGGCAGCGTGGGGACAGGCATCCGCGTGATCCGTTCTGCCACCGCAATTCCCGCGGTCAGGAAATCCACGCGCGGACTCAGCGGCCCGATGACCCGGCGACTCATCGCCCAGGTCGACACCGCCACAAGACCACGAGCGGCGACCAGCCGATCGGCAGTCAACGCGCTGCACAGGTAGAAGGGCCGCGCATGCGGTGAAGAACGAAACGACCGTTCCTCGTCCCGCCGCAGACTAGCCAGCTGAGCCCCGGTCAGTTCTCCAGCGAAAAACGCATCCTGCACTGCCACAATCATTTTCGGAGCCGACGGCACACTCAGCAGTGTCAGCGCTTGATGGACCTGATCACGCACAGGCAGCATCGTTCCCGGTTGCTCACATGGGCCGGACTCAGCCTTGGGCATGTCCACAGCGTCCAACGCCTCGTAGTACGCGCTGTCCGCGCGACGTAGCTCGGCCCTCAACTCACGAAGGCGCAGGGGATCACCCGCACGCACCACTCGCTGCACCTCGGTCCGCAGATCGTCGATGCGCCGCTGAAGCTCCTCCAAGGACTCGGCCACACCACGCACCGTACCCCAAAGCTCCAATGACTTCCAAACTATTCCAATCTTTTTTGCTGTACGCGTCGTGAGGTAGCCCGTTCACATCGAACCGACCAGTGCTCGGCCTCGGTACTCGCGAGCGGTCACCGAGGCGTCAGGTAGCCGAATCCGCTCGGATCGTCGGAGTTCCGTAATAAACCCACCGGTCAAACCGATCTTCGAGGTCGGACATATCTCAGATCTGGCGTGTAGTTCGCGTGTCATCGTTCGGGGGCAGCGTCGGAGTCGAGAGAGTGTTGATCAAAAGATCAAGCTGTGCCGCAACGTCATACAGTGGCATTGCCTCTTGCTCGATTCGCCGGAACAGCGCGGGTCCTGCGGTGGCGACGAAGTCGTAGGCGTCGGCTTCGGTCTGGGTGAGGTGGGTGAGCCGCGCCGGGGAAGGCTTGATCGGGTGACCGGCCTTGTCGTGGTTCACGCCATGGCGGGCATACCGGTGCAGGTCGGAAGCGTCCATGAGGAGGGAGTGGACGGTCTTGGCAGGCAAGCCGTCTGTGGTGGGTGTGCCCATCGCAGCGCGCAGCCGGTCGAGGATCGCGTACCCGTCGGCGTCGATATCACCCCAGTAGACAACGTGTTCGGCCGCGCGTATCCAGGTGATGCCGACAAGCAGAGACGCAGCGGCCTTGCCGCTTCCTTCGACGATGATCGTGTCCTTGGCAGGGGGGAACCAGAGGCGGCAGTCACGGTTTTCGACGATGAGGACGACCCGTGGCTCGTACGCGAGATCGTGGACGTCGCCGGTGGTCCACGAGTCGTGCCTGCGTCTACCCGAATCGGTGTAGTCGGGGTCGACGTAGGTCAGGTGCACGACGGCGAGTCGCGGCCGGACTTCGGCGCGCACGTCACGGCCGGCGACCATCGCCAGGAGCGCACTGTGGGTTTCGAGCCACTTGGAGTGCATCCCGGGGACCGGAAGTTGGCGAGCAGTCCACTCACCCACGTCGGGATGGTCACGTAACCAGGACACAGCCGCGAACAGAATCTCAGTGTCGGAATCGGCGAGCCGGTGGGCGCCCTTCAAGGTGGCTGGGGTCAGAGTCGCACCGATGGCGTCGAGCGATTCGGCGAGGATGCGGGCACGATCGACGTCGACGGCCAGGGGGCTCGCTTGAGCTCGGCCCGCGAGTTCGATAGCGGCGGAGAAAGTTTCGGCTACGAGCATTGCCGGGAACTCATCAGCCACACCGCGGATCGTCACCGGCTTACGGATGATCTTGACCCGTTCGACTCCGCTGATGACCTGTGTCTCGAACAAGCGCCACGCCGCATGCCATGCGTGCCAGTGGTCGTACCCGATCTGTCCGACGCTTTTCCCGGTCGACACGCCGGGGCGAAGCGGCACCGAAAAGGAGACGGGGACACCGATGCCGCGTTCGGCGCACACAGCGTCGGCCCACTTCTGGTCGATCTTGCGGCGGATCGTGTCAAGGGCCGCCTGCACTGTCACCAGTCGGGCGGTCACTCCGGCTCCCCGGACACGCCGATAATGGGTTTGGCCCACGAGCGGCTTTGGGGGTCCTTGAGCACCAGATACTCGGCCTCGACATGCGGTTCGATGGCGCTGTTCTTGTCGTTGGGGGCACCGACAATGAGCTGGAATCCGAGACCACGCCAGGCGCCGATGGCGCGACCGGTGTAGCGGGCGTCGGCCTTGATGAGTGCTTCGTCGAGGAAGACCGGAGCGTAGCGGGGTCGTTCGGCCCCCGCGTCGCCCAGCTGATAACGCAGGGCCGAGCCGACGATGAAGGCCACGAGTTCCTGGGACTCGCCGCCGGATTTCTCTCCGATGTGGTCGTAGAGCGCGACGTGTTCGTTTGCGGCGTTGCGCTTTTCGGCGCTGATGCGGATGTGGGTGCGTACATCGATAAGGTCGGCGAAGTCCGGGGCTGCCCGGCGGATGCGGTCGATCACCTTGGACATTCGACCGTAGGCACGCTCCCGGTCGGTGTCGGTGCTGGCCTGGTCGATCAAGCGGCGGACATCACGCAGCTCTTTGCGGAAGCGGGCGCGGACTGTCGAGTGGCTTTCCTGTGGGTCGATCTGCAGTCGATGGTCGTCATCGCTGAAGGGTAGGTCGGCGAGGATGCGGTTGACCGGTTCGATCCGGTCGCGGATTTCCCGGATGGCCGAGGCGAGTTCGCTGTCGAGGCTTGTGAGGTCGTTGCCCGACAGTTTCAGCAGGCTATCGCGCCATTGGCTTTCCAGCTCGTGCAGTCGGCTGGTCTCCAGGTCGGTGAGCAGGCGTTCGAAATCGTCGTAGGAGGCTTCGGGGTCGGTACCGAGGTTCGGGTTCGGCCAGCGTTCGACGAATGTCGAAAATGTTTCGGACAGTGCGTTTCTGGCCCTGGCGATTGCGCTCGCCGAGGTCTGTCGATCGGTGGTGAGCCGATCGGCCACACGGTGCACAGAGCTATCGAATAGCTCGAGGGCCTCGCCGGCCGAGACATCGGTGGCCCCATCTGTCCCGAGCGATGCGGTGAGATAGTCGCGGTGCTCCGCGGTGATCTCGTGGCCGGACTGGTGGGCGGTGTCGAGTTCCTCTGTGGCGGTGGCTGCCTCGGCGGTGAGCTTTTCCCAGGCTTTGTCGAGGTCTTCCTTCTCGAGCTTGGCCCGGATCGCTTTCTCGGCGAGGTCCTTCGCCTTGACCTTCAGTGCGTTCAATTGTGTCTGCAGCCGGTCGATCTCGGGGTTGTCGGAGTGAACCTCGTCGATGATTTTTGTCCATCGGTCCCGTTCGGCCGAGACGGAGTCGACATCGATTTGGTCCCAGGACAGTTCGGTCAGAGTGCGGTACGCGCCGCGCCGGTCTTCGAAGGAGTCGAGGGCGTCCTGCGCTGCTTTCAATCGCTTGCCCGCGATGGTCTCGCGCTTCTCGGTGTCGCTGATCTGTTCATCGAGACCCCTCAGCAGCCGGTCGTTGGTAAAGCCGAGGACGTTGGCTCGTCCCTGGCCGCCGTGCGCACCGCGCGCACCGTCCGAGATCTGACCGGTGATCGTGAGCGCCTTGGCATGCTGTGACAGCAGGCGGGGAGTCTCGACACACACATAGTCGAACCGGCTGACGAGTTCGCTTTTGAGCCAGGCCGTGAACGGCGAGGGACGGTAGTCGAGGCGGCCGGGGAGCCTGCGATCGTCGAGCCCGATCACGTCCCGCAATCCGGTCCGCACCCCCTCGAACTGGATGCGCCGACCGGTGCGCACGGTGTTGATCTTCTCGCGAAACGTGTTCAGGTGCGCGACGTCGATCAACATCCTCGTCGCGAAGCCGCCCAAAGCCAGGTTGAACGCTTCGCGCCACGGTTCGAAACCCGTACGCACCTCGATCAGTTCGCCAACAAACGGAAGATCATCCGGCGTGAGACCAGCCGCCTCTGCGAGCTCGGCACGCGCGCGATGCAGCTCGGTGGGGATATTGCCACGGCAAGCGGCGGTGGCGTCACGCTCGGCGCGCAACGCCGTCAGTTCACGCGAAACGCTCGTCTGGTGCACCTTCGCTTCGGCGAACTGGTTCTGAGCAGTCTTCCGGGCTGTCTTGTCATCGATCGATCGGCGCGCCTGTGCGAGCAAGGCAGCGAAATCCTCTTCACCGGTTACCTCGGCGTCGAGAACGTTCAACACCTCGTCCAGTCGCGTGCGCGCCCGCGTAACGTCGTCAAGCCTTTTCTCCACCTCACGAAGCGCTCCATGTGCTCGCTCGAGCCTGTCGCCACCGGAAGCACGGAGAGTCTCCGCTACTCCGTCCCGTTCGGATGTGGCCGCCTCAGCCAGGGCTGACTGCACACCGGCTGCTTCGCCGGCTCGCTTGCGATGTCGCTGTAGGTCTTCTACAGCAGCGCGCATCAACTCGACTCGTCGTTCGTGCCGCCACAACCACGCCGGTGATGAGGAGTCGGTGAACGATCCGATGGCTTCGATCATGTGCAGTCGATCGGTCGCCTCGTGGATGGCGCGGCGATGCTCACGGATCGGCGTCAGGGCCCTGACCTGCTGGCGCGCGGTGGTCATCTGTGTGCGCGTGCTGGACAGTTCGTCGAACTGCTTAACCACCTCATCGGCCGTGGCAAGGGTCGAGGGTTCCTCGAGAACCATCGTCTTGTACAACGCGTCGACCGTGGTGATCTGCTGTCCTGCTTGAATCCGGCCCAACAGCGCGACGGCTTTGTTCCCGTCACCGGCGGCGCCGATCCCGAGCGCGGCGTGCAGCCTCGCGGTGTACTCCAGGTCGGTGGGGTAACAGATCAGCCCGAGTCCTTTCACTGCAGGCTCGGCAAGCCGCTTGTTCGCCGGTCCCGCCAGCTCGCGCAGGTCGAAGGGCCCGTCGCAGGTGGCTCTCACCTTGACGAGGTCGTCGAGAGAGCGCGCCGAGGACGGCACATACCATGCCCGGACGGCAGTGAACTGCGCATTGGACCGATCCGCCCATGTCATCGCGATGGCTGACCAGGTGTCCCGGCCGTCGCCGCGCAGAACCCGCGCCTTCGTCTCACCCGCGGTACGGGATTCGTCGAGTTTTCCCCGCGCATACGACAGGATGTTGCGCTGGTCCTTGCCGCGCGGCCGACCGACCACGCCGCCATTGGAGGCCCCGTTGAAGGGCATCGTGTGCGGCATGATCAACGCGATATAGGAGTCCATCAGAGTCGATTTGCCCGATCCGGACTCACCGCACAGCAGGGTCGCGCCGGGCGCGAAACGCACACGATGATGCCCGTCGTATCCGCCCCAGTTGACCAGCTGCAGATCCTGCGCCACCCACTGCTCGCCGCGAGACGCCTCGGGGATCAGCCCGAACAGCGTGTCGATCATATTCATGACGCGATATCTCCCGTGGCGTCCTCGACCATGGGGCCCGTGCCGTCGTTGCGTTCACGCAACCACCGACTGAGCTCGCTGAGTTTCTCGGTGCTCATCACGACCTCCACCAGCGGCGTGATCCGGTACCGGCCCGCGGTTTCCTCCTCGATCAATCCCTCCTTGGCCAACCGCGCCACCGCGCTGCGGATCTCTTGCTGTCCTCGTGCCAGGTTGGTGTCATCCGGGTCGAAGTAGGTCAGCACTGTTTGCTCGAGTTCTTCGATATCGACGCGCGCCGAGTTCTCACCCGCGACCCTTTCCTGTTGGAATACCGTGCGCAGGTGGACCAGTACCAGCGTCTCGGCGCGGTTGTAGGGGTCGTCTCTCAACAGGATCGGCACGTCGAGTTCCGCTGAGCGCACTTGCTGCTTGTGGGCGATGCCGCGCTCGTGATCGATCACGAGCCGGACGAACATGTCGTGAAGCCGCGACTCGATGAGTTGCTGGTTCTCCAGTAGCGTCCGCCACTGCGTCGGATTCTTGTCGGCCAGCAGGTACCGGCGCTGCAGAAGCCGCACCAGCACCCGCCGCACCTGCGCGTCCAATGTGCCGGTGTCGCCAGCGAACAACTCGGTCGGGTCTTCCTCCATCGAGACCGGATCGATGAACCCGGTGTCCTCGCTCTCGGGCCACGAGTCATCGCCGGCATTCGTCTCACTCATCCGTCGCCCCCTTCTTTCGTCGCGGCCACACCGCCGAACGCGAATCGCCGCCGCGTCCGATCCGGTCGGACCGCCTCGACGGTGACGACCTCTCCAGTTTCGGTCATACCGGCGCGATGCGCGAGCTCGAGCAGACCGAGCAAATCGACTGGGCGGCGGACCTTTTCGGGTGCCGCACCGAACACGGCCGCGATGTCGATCGCGTCCGCTTCGGCGGTGAACCGTGCTAGATGCTCATCCAGCGCCGCGTAATTCGGACCGCCCCACGCCCGGGTATCGGTGTCCGGCACCATGTCCCGGTTCCACTCGGCCAGCGGTGCGGGCGGCTGGAATGGGCGTAGATCGCTCACCGATTGACGCAGATGCTCGACACTCGCGGTTGGTAGGCGGCGCAGCGGCTCGATCAGCTCACCGCGCCGGGAGCCGGGCATCCATCGTTGAAAGCCGGTCATCACCTCACGGAGCAACTCGTCCACTTGCCGGTCCCGCATCGGATCGTGGTTGCGGACCTGGGTCGTGATCACATGCGACGCTTGCCGCTGCGCTGTCAGCACCTCCTTGACGCCTCGCTCGATCCGGCGCGCGATATCGGTGAACTCCCGCCGCTGCGGTTCGGTCAACTGCGCGGTGAACCGATGCCGCAGCACCGTACGCAACCTGCTCGACAAATCATCGATCTGCTCGGGATCGCCGATCAACCGCAACGCCCCCGCGAACGCCCGCCCTTCCGGCGTTGCATCCATGATCTGCTGTCCTTGTTCCAAGTATTCCCGCAACACCTCTCCCGTCGGCCGCACATCCTGCCGCAGATCAGCGACCACATCCCGCTGCATAGCCTTGATCGACTCCGCCACCCGGGCAAAGTCCGCTGGCAGCTCCCGCACCAGGTGCAGCACGTTTTCCGTCTCCTCCACCAGCCGCTCATCGTCGATCGACTCGACGTCGCCACCGGCCTCGAGCCGCTCCAACTCCTGTTGCCGTTCCTGGATTTCGCCCCTCAGCCGAGCGATCCGCGCCGTCACATCCGGATCGGCGTCCTGCGCCAGCCGCTCTACTGCTTCCAACAGCGTCCGGACCCGCGACTCCGACACCCGCGTCCGCGAACCTCCCACCCGGCCCGCAACTTCCAACGCGCCCACGCCGTGCGCAGACAGCCGATACACCTCGACCTTGTTGTCCAGCACCTGACGCACCAGCCACCCGGCGTTCACCCACTGACGGCACAGATCACGCGCGCTGCCCACCGGCAACGGCAACTGGTCTTCCTCGCCGTATCCCACTGCCCGCAACTGGTCCAACGCATCGCTGATCTCCGCATGCGCGTCCGCCACAGTCACCGCAGAACGCTCAGCCGTGAACACCGTCGCCAGCATGGTCACCACAAATGGCGCATACGTCTGATGGAGCAAATCGAGCATCGGGGTCTTGAACGCCCGAAGAGCCCCCTGATACGCACCCTCTACACCTGCAATACTCATCAGCGCCAGAGTACGTCGGGTGACCGACACAGAAGCCGGAAAGACAAGCCGCTCAGTATCTCTCAGTCACGGAACCTCGAGGCGCCCCGCGTCCACCCAGGCAGACTTCACCCGCCACTGAGTCCGCGGGAACGGAACCAACAGTGCATGTGACTCACCTGCGCCTATTCGGTCATGAGTCTTTTTGGTGTGAGCACTCGTAGGGCGGAGGGCGACGCGCAGAATGATCCGACCTGCCGCCGACCAGAAGCCTCTGTGACCGAACCACGTGTTGGGAGCCCTCAAGGGCGGATGCAGGCTGACCGGGATGACCTGCCGGAAATAGCTGTGTGCTTCGTCGTAGTGGTGGAGGTATTCGTGGTGTACACCGCCGATGTCGGAGAACCTGCTCGCGGGCAGCTGTGTCGTCGCCGACACCTGCCCGGTGGCGCGGCAACTCACTGACGCCATCCGGTGCGATTCATTCGTTCGAAGTAGGCGTCGTCGGCAGCTTGTATCTCCTGCTCGGTCATCGGCTTGGTCTTCGCGGGTCGTGGTGTGCCGGTTATTGTTTCGCGGACAGCTTCTATCCCGGTCCGGACTCGGGGGTCTCCGGTCAAGGGCTGCGTTGCGGCCGCAGCTTGTTTCGCGGCGTCGCGTTCGGCGGCGGTGGTGGCTTCGAGGATCAGGTCGGCGAGCCGGGGTCCCAGACGGGACACGTCGCGGGGCAGGTGAAGGTCACGCAGACGCCCAGCGGCGTCAACGGTGGCGAAGATGGTCCCGTTGCCTGCCCTGCCGACGCCCCGGATCTTCGCCATCGCTGCGCGAACGCGATCGGCCTTGGCGCGGATCTCCGCCAGCGTGGTATCGATCTCGGTGGAGTCACTCATCGAGCAGGTCCGCGAACTCGGCGACGATCTCGGGGAAGTTGCGCCATTCCCTTATCACGTCCAGGGTGCTCTTCGGTGGGAAATAACCGTACTTGTCCGTGATCGTTTTTCCGGTCGGGTCGGCCCCACGGGTCCGGAGAATGCGGATCGTCTGCACGGGTTCGCCGACACGGGCAACCGCAGCCCAATATATTGCGGGCATTCCCTTTGCGGTGACCGCGTTGACATCGGCCCCCGCGTCGAGGAGACGTTCGACGACCTGTGGCCGTCCTCTGTTCGCCGCGAAATGCAGCGGCGTCCACCCCTCCGAGTCAGGGAGATTGACGTCCTCGGTGGCCAGCAGACGTTCGACCTCGGCCAGGTCGCCTTCGAGTGCGGCGTAGTGCAGTAGTGATCGACCGTATTCATCCAACTCGGTCACTATTTCTGCTCCCTTCGGTGACTGCGGTTACCGTACTGATCCTCGACGTGGAAGTAGTCAGGGTGTGTGTTGACGTAGTCGTTCAACTGCTCCTGAGTCATATTCTGCGCCTGGGCATCAGCGAGCAGCCTTCGATTCTCGAAGCCGCTGTTGTGTCCGAACTCCCAGCTCGGATTGACCGGATACATGGATCCGTTGGCAGTGTCGATGTAGTACTTGCCGTCGGGAGTCTTGGGTAGCTGCTGAACCCACGGCTTGTCGGTGTAGGACTTGTTGATCGGTACTTTGACTTCGGGCTCGGAGTCGACCTGGTAGAAGTCCTCAGGCTCTCCCGGCCGGCCCCACGTCTTGGTTTTGGCCAGGATCGCATCCTGTGTGCCCTGGCGCAGTGACGGGCGACGCAGCTTGGCCCAGGCGGTGAACGATCCTGGCCCTGCCTCCGTCCCCAGAGGTCCGGCCAGCGCGGGTTCCGCACGTAGCAACGGTATGAGTAGCTCGGCGCCGCGTGCGATCGCCTGGGAGACCGCGGCCGGGACACGGGACAGCTCGGCCAGCCCGATCAGCGTGCGAATCAGATTCGCGATGTCCAACCCGGTGCGCGCGATGATCAGCGCCATAGCGCCCTGCGCGGCGGCCTCGGCAGAACCGCCGGTGAAGAACGCCAGCGCGGCACCGGCGGCTTGGTCGGCGAGGATGAGCCCGACCATCTCGACCAGTGATTTGATGATCGCCTTCTTCGTGCTGTCGACCGAATCTGCATACGCGTCACAGGATTTGGCCAGGCCGCCGCAGACATCGGCCAGCGCCGTGAACTGCCCCTTGACGATGTCGTGCTGGTCCAGCGCTTGTGCGGTGTCAGGGCTGCGCTGGGCGTCGATGAAGCTCCGAGCCTGCGGCACCGTGGATGCCCAGAGTTTGTCGCGCATCGTGCGCCACGCCTGCGCTGCTTTACGAAGCTTGCCGGGGTCGCCGTTGGGCCACACCTCGCCCTGGACAGCGCCTTTCACCCAATCCCAGCCGGTGGGCTCGGGGTCATCGCCCCCGAAGGTGACCGGCGGTTCGGGCGGGTTGTACACCGCCAGTGATCCGGGCGGGAACACCAGATCGTCCGGTTTCGGATCGGGTGCGGATTGCGCGTTGGCGTTCTTGTAGTTCGCCGCGGTGTGCTGCAGCAGGTCATGCATCTGCCCGCACGCCAACGCCAGGTCCCCCAGAGCATCAACCGTGTCGAAAGCAGCCGGGTCGTAATCCTTCGACCACGCCAGCCCGGCATTGTCCGAACCCGCCGAACTCCCGCAGCCGGCCAGGACGTTGCACAGATCGGTAATCGCCGGAACGAGCTGATCGTCGTGCACGGCGGCGTAGACCCCGGCCGCCTTGGTGAACCCCTCGGGATCGACGGCCACGATCGGAGCCATCAGGGCCACATACGGGTGTTGGTGTGTACTGCGTTGCTGTAGTTCGCATGCGCGCGTTCGGCGATCTTGCGCAGATCCTCGAGGTTCTCGCGCATCTCACCGACCCCGGACACCCATTTGTCGTGTGCGACATGCTGCGCATCGGCCGCGGTGCTCGACCACGACATGTGCAGATCCTTGATGTGGCGATCCACCTCGGCCAGCCAATTGTCCACGGCCACACCGAACTTCGTCATCGCATCGACCGACTCCTCGAGCAGCTCGAGGTCGACCGTGAACTTGTCCTCACTACCGGCCACGACTACAACCCTGGCAGATCCAGGCTGGAGCCCGCGATACTGTCACGGAAGGAATCATCCTGGGCCACATAACCATTCGCCGCATCAGCCAATGCCGTCGACGAATCATCAAGAGCAGCAAGGATCGTGTCCGCGCCACGCTTCCACTCGATCCACGACCCCTCATACGCCGAGGCGGCCTTACCATCCCAGCCCTCGGCCAGCAGTCGCTTACCGATCGTCTCGTCCAACTGCTTCAGCCGGGACCGCATCGCCACAGCCTGATCGGAGACGAACCGGGACGCCTCCCGCAACCGATCCGGATCGACCCGCAGTTCCCCACTCACGCCCATCCCGCCCTCCCGTACTCGACACGCCACAAGCGATGCCACGAACGACCCCCGTCGAGAAGATGATCCGCACTCACGGTCCTGGGGCTCTGCCGATGACGCCGTCTTCGTACGATACCGGCACCGAACAAACCGACCAACGTCATGGTCAACGTCTATGCGCACCAGCACTTCCCGCCGACCAATGCGCGATACACGACCCACGGCGTTCACTGGTAGGCATCGAATTCGCCGACCATGGCCCTCCCTTCCATTGACCGCTCCCCGGACCACAGCCGCCTCGAACGACACAACAACAGGCCGTCGCGACTCACTGACCGGCCCCGCGCATCGGGCGCTGAGATATGTTCTACCCCAGCATGTTTTGGTGATGGGGTACAGCGCGCAATAGGCTTTCGAACTTTTCCAGGCTCTCCAGCCGCACGTATGCGGTGTTGCGATTCTCACCGGTCCCCGAGGACCGACGCTGCCACCCGCAGATCGGGATCGGCCTGCCCGCCAATCCGTTGCGATTCTCGTCGGTCCTTGAGGACCGCCGCTGCCCGCGGGGTCCGGTGCGTTCTGCCCGCCAGCGATCGTTGCGATTCTCGTCGGTCCTCGAAGACCGACGCTGCCTCCAAAGCATCCGCAATGATCGCGTCGATATCGTTGCGATTCTCGTCGGTCCTCGAAGACCGACGCTGCCGTCGAGTGCGTCGATCCGCTCCTGCACCGACGCGATGTTGCGATTCTCGTCGGTCCTTGAGGACCGACGCTGCCGAAGCCCTGGACGAGGCGGCGGCCGCCGAGCTGGTTGCGATTCTCGTCGGTCCTTGAGGACCGACGCTGCCGTTCCTTCACGTACGTTCCCGAGCCAGCGCGGCTGTTGCGATTCTCGTCGGTCCTTGAGGACCGACGCTGCGCGTGCCCATCGGGCAGCGCCGCCAGGCGGTAGCGGTTGCGATTCTCGTCGGTCCTTGAGGACCGACGCTGCTGTGGCCAACCAGAAGGGTGGCGTCGGCAAGACCGTGTTGCGATTCTCGTCGGTCCTTGAGAACCGACGCTGCGCCATCATCGACGCACGCATCGGCCCACCGAGGTTGTTGCGATTCTCGTCGGTCCTTGAGAACCGACGCTGCGACCGCGATGTCGAGGTCGTCGTGCTGGGTGGTGTTGCGATTCTCGTCGGTCCTTGAGAACCGACGCTGCCTGCTGGACCGGGCCCGCGACGCGTGCCTCGAGATGGTTGCGATTCTCGTCGGTCCTTGAGAACTGACGCTGCTGGCTCAACCTGACACCACCACAACTGACCAGAAGTTGCGATTCTCGTCGGTCCTTGAGAACCGACGCTGCGACTTCCCGATGTGCCGACAGCTGATCCCCGAAACCGTTGCGATTCTCGTCGGTCCTTGAGAACCGACGCTGCTGCCACCGCGACAGGCATCCCGGCTCCCTGCACGTGTTGCGATTCTCGTCGGTCCTCGAGGACCGACGCTGCCTCTGACGCAGCGCAATTGGGAGGACGAGAAGGGGTTGCGATTCTCGTCGGTCCTCAAGGACCGACGCTGCTGGGCGATCTGACCGGCCACGAGCAGGACCGGGTGTTGCGATTCTCGTCGGTCCTCAAGGACCGACGCTGCCGCCAGTTGCATGGCACGCAGGCGCGGATGCGCGCGTTGCGATTCTCGTCGGTCCTCAAGGACCGACGCTGCTTCCAGTCCCCCCGCGCCTTGCCCGGCCCGAAATCGTTGCGATTCTCGTCGGTCCTCAAGGACCGACGCTGCGCTGGATGACCAGCAAGTTTGGCAGGCTGTTGTTGGTTTTCGATTGCCTTGACGGCTCTGCGGGGCATTCCGTCCTGGATGCGACTTCGGGACCTGTCCGGGTTGATGATCGCATTTGGGGTTCCGAACTTGTTCTGGCCACTGGGCCCTGCTTCTGCATGCCTCGTTGCGGGGTCCGTAGAAAAGACCTACGGGAGAACGGGTCACAGGATGAGCGGCGCATCGTGTGGTGGATCTACAGCTCTGCCCAGATGGCGTGCTGCTCTTAGTGTTCCACCGTCGAGTGGGTAGATTCTGACGCTGTCAGTACCAGGTTTGATGGCTTGGGCTAGAGCCGCTTCCAAGCGCAGCCGGTCAGGCGTGGTGCAGGTGATCTCGAATACCGACTTCTGGACCCGGTACCCATGACCTTCGCAGATCTTCGCGACGCGGCGAAGCCGGGCCGCTCCTTCCGGGCTGACGGATTCGATGTCATAGGTAACGAGCAACTCCATCAGCTAACCATCCAGGGAATGTATCTATCGGTGTCGCCCCGCAAGTGCCGTGCGAGCAGCCGGGCTTGAATGAGCGGCAGCAGCCCGGCGGGCACGTGGCGGTCGAGATATGCGTGTAGCCATTCTCGTTCTCGCGCTACAGACCATTGCTCAAGGAAGGATCGACGACCTGTGTCGGTGAGTTGCACTTCCCCGCCGGGGAGTGTCTGGGTATAAGACTTGACGATTTGATCTCTGTTGATCAGTGTGAGCACTAGTCGATCAACCAGCAGCGGGCGGAATACCTCCATGAGGTCCAGGGCCAGTGCAGGTTTCGCAGGACGGATACCGTGCAGATACCCGATGTAGGGGTCTAGTCCGACCTGTTCGAGTGCGCCGTGGACCGATGCCCGAAGCATGCCGTAGCCGAACGACAACAGGCAGTTCGCAATATCGGTTGGTGGTCGCTTGCGGCGGCCGGGTTGCGTTGACGGTGCGATCGACGGAAAGCATTGGAAATAATCTCGTGCGGCGCGGCCTTCGATGCCGAGGACTTCGTTGAGGTGTTCGGCGGCGCCGAGGGCGGTGAGTGCGGTGGCGTGGCGGTTGGCGGTATCTCGGAGGTTGGTTTGACGGGTACCGGTCAGGTCGCGAGCGGCGCGCAGGAGTAGTTGCCGGTAGTTGTGGAGTTTGCCGGCGACCATGGACTTGGCCAGTGTCAGCCTGCGGTCGGGATCGTCGTGGGCGCGGACCTGCTGGAGCCGCAGGTGGGGGTTGCCGTGCAGCGGTCCGGCGACGCGGGCGAGGAATTTGCCGTTGCGGGTCACCCAGGTCACGGTCCGGCCGTCTGCTGCACATCGGTGCAGCAGAGCGTCGGTGAGCGTGACGCCGTTGAACGCGACGATGTCGTTGATACGGAACAGTGGCAACAGATGGCGGCCCGACTTGTCCGGGTGGTATACGCGCATCGCGTCGCCATCGAGGTGCAGGCTGGTACCGGGTGTAGTCACGTATAGGGTTTTGAGCAGCTCAGTCATTCCAGTCTCCGAGGCGGCGCGGGAGGAACAGGTCGACGGGTCGATGGTGGGTGCTTTCGGGAAGGCATCCCGGGCGCAAAGAGCACCGGTTGCAGCGGCTGTCGTTGACAGCTGGCGGTAGTGCAGCGGCGGCGATGGCTTGTCGCAGGTTTTCGACAGCATCGCGGACTGTGCAGGTCAATGCGTCATCGACGTCGACCCGGTAGTGGCGTCGGGATCGCCCAGCGAACACCTCGCCGTAGGGAATGTCTTTGTCGAACATCTCACGTAGACACATCACTTGGGCGGCGACCTGCAGGTCCGCCGCGCCCCCGGATCTGTAGGTTCCGGATTTGTGCTCGACGGGGATCGGGCCTGCTGCAGTCCAGTGGACAGTGTCGCAGATCCCGTGCATGCCGAGTTCACAGTGAAGGACGGGGAGAGACCGCCAGATGGTCGCACCTGCCCGCCCTGTGAGCTTTCCGCCTCGGTCGACGGCGGCATGAGCGAGGTCACCGCGCACGGTGTCGATGTTCGACTCGAAATACGCTTCCTGCCAAATCAAGATCGCTTGGCGAGGGCAGTACGCGTAATGCTCGAGCGCTGAAATCGGCACATTCCAGCGTTCATCGGTGTCCAGAGTGCGGCTCATCTGGCCGTTACCGCGTCGAGGCCGGTTCTCATCCAACAATTTTGGTGAGGGTGATCCCGTTGGGGATCTCGGTTTCATCGATAGTGACGCGGTAGTCGGTGAACGAGCGAATTGGTGGCGCGATCGTATTGCCGGAGTCGACCGCGCGCTCGATCTTGACGGCATCGGTGAGTACGTGGGCCGGTGCGGTGCCGAAGGCATCGGAGTGGGTGAACACATACAGGCCGCGCAGTGCCATCTCCGCACGCGAGGAGGAATGGTCGTGCTCGAACATCCATTCCATACTCCGCCACAACATCGCCAGGTCTTCGGAGGTGACACCGGTGCGTTTGGCCAGGGGGGCGCTGAAATGTCCGATACCTCGGTAGAGGCCGTACGGCACTGTGTGTTTGCTGCCCATGTCAGTCTTTTTCGAGTCTTCTTCTCTGGTGCGGGTGGCGCGGGTGATTCCGTGTTCGTGTGGGAGGACGGGGTCGATGCTGCGCGAGAAGGTGAGTTGCACAGGGCCTTGCACTCGTCCTGCGGGCTTTTTCCCGGTGGACATGACCGCGCCGAACATGCGGACGTCGAAGAAGGTTTGGCACATCCATTGTTGCGCGATCGCCTCGGAGTCTTTGCCGTCGGGCAGGCCCAGTGCCTCGTAAGCACGTTCGTGCTGAGAGTTGAGCGATACGCCGGCTTCGACATAAATGTCGTTGCCGGGCTTGGGCTTTCCTTCTCCGAAGAGCGTCACCATGTTCCGGATTTTGCGTTTGATGGCCACGTCGGTGACCAGACCCTGCATAGTTTCGGGGTCGGTGCGTGGTGTCCCCGCGGCGTCGGGGTCTCCGTTGGGGTTGCCGTCGGTGACGTCGTACAAGAACACGAAGTCGTGTTTACGGGCAGGGTCCACATGCGGTCCGGTGCTCATGTTCCGGGATGCTCCTTGTCCTACGGGGTGTTTCACGGGGTGTTGCAGCGGATTATTTGGCGGCCTTGGCGGCGCGGGCGGCGGCCATGTCCGCAGCGCGCTGGTGGTCGTATCCCAGGATGAATCGGATCTGACCGTGACCGTCCAGGAGTGCCGGGAGAGTCTGGAGGTGTTCGCTGAGCACGGCCAGCTTCGCGTCGAGGGCATAGCCAGCGCCCCGGGTGGCTTCGGTGCCGCGGAGTTTCTTGAGGTGGCCGTTGGCACCGAGCCGCAGCGTGCGCATCGTTGCTTCGGGTCGGCTCATGGCCAGCGCCAGGTATTTGTCGCGGATGGTGGTGTTGATGTCGGGGATGGCTTTGCGCTGGATCGCTTCCAGGACGGCGAACATCCGGCCCCACACGTAGCCGGGATCGGTGGCCGTGTCATCGAGGCCGGGCATGACTGTCTCCTTGTACGGGGGTCTGGTGAGGGCCAGCCGGAGCATGGCGACGCGGGGGGCATCGATGCGGTGGTCGTTACGGATGCGATGAAGCAACTGCGGGACCAGGCTCGGCGGCGGCGCGCTGCCGTGCAGTGCGCACCGCAACAGATCACGTTCCAGACCTCGGACAGCGCTTCCTGCAACGTATTTCTCACTCCCGCGGTCCCACCGGCCGCTGGCTTGCACCATCCGCCACAGCGCGACAGCGTGGACCCCGTCGTCCCATAGCTGGGTGGACTCGTGGTCGGTGAACCACTCGGCGAGGCGAGCCTTGATCCGGGTGAGCGGGACATCGATCCAGTCGCGGACGATGACGCGACTCTGGTTGGCCGACAGCAGCAATCCGTAGAACTCGTTGTCCTCGAACGCCCCGGAGGAGTCGATGGTGTTGATCTCGTTCAGCAGCGTGGTGACGTCGTTCGGATCAGGGTCGTCGATAATCAGCGGATTGAATGCCGCCCGAGTACGCAGCCACCAGACGAATACGGTGTCATCACCGCGGCGGCGATGGTTCTGGTCGGCGAGCATCGTGTTGAGTGCGGATATCGCGCGGCCACCGCAGTCCTCGCACAACGGGGTGTTGACCAGCTGCTTTCGTCCCGATCGGCCCTGCGCGGAGGTGTTGATCGATACCAGTGCTGCGTCCCGGCCGCGTTTGGGCTGGCCTTTGGCGTCGATGCCGACGGGGATGAGGTGTCCTTTGACCATGTCGGGCACCGACTTCAGCAACGGCCCGACTTCCCCGCACGACAGACACACACCGGTCACACCCGAGCCCTTCCGCGTCCGCGCCACCTGCGCCCAGAACTCGACGGCCGACCCGCACATATGAACCAGCTCCGCATCGATGACCAGGCACACCAGATCCGACGACGCGGCTTCACGAATGCGCGCCTGCGCAGCGAGTTCAATGCGAACCTGCGCCGAGAAGAGTTCGATCACGGTAGCCGCGATCGGATCACCGCTTGCCGCGTTCCATTCCTGTAGCAGCGCAAGGTAGTTCGCGTGCCGCTTGTCCGCGCGCGTCTGCGCGGCGGCGGTGTCGTTCTCCGCGATGCCCAGAACGTATTCCATGGTGTCGACCAGCAATGTCGGAGTATCACCACTGGCCCGCACGACGTACGGAGTGCTCATCGGAGGTCCGCTCTTGTGATCGCTGTCGGCCCGGTCGATCAGTTGAGCGTTTCCGTCCCGGGTCAGGTGCACTGCCCAGCGCACAGCCCGGGACCGGTGGTAGCGCACAGTGCCGTCGTCGGTATGGGCGCGGACGAGTTGTTCGATCAGCACCCGATCACCCGCGTCCGGCCGCCGAACGCGACGACGGCAGTTGCAGCCCGTAGCGCGGCACCTGCAGCACACCGTGGTCGAGGGCAGCGGAGAACCAGCTGTAGGACTCGCCGGATTCGTCGTAGTGGATGTCGTGCAACATGATCCCGAGTTGCTTGCTCAGTGCGATCGGCTTTGCCGCCGTGGGGTTTCCGAAACTGGCCGAGAATTCCCTGGTGCCCAGGAACGGCTGACTGAAACACGCCCCCTTGTTGACGCGCCGCCGGAACTGCTCGCGGTACCCCGATTCACTCGTGGTCGCGTGCGCCTGAAGCTGTACTTGGGCGTAGATCCGGTAGGACACCTCTCGCAGGCACACGGCATTGCGTTGGTCGCGGTCGGTCTCCACGTCGTAGCGCACCGTGGTGTCGGCCGCTGCCCGGCGCACCCAGTCCTGCGACAACATCGTTTTGACTTCGTTACGGCGGATCGAGAACCACGAGATGGGTTTGAGGACCTCGATTTTCGTGATGACGTACTCGAACTCGGGCTTCCAGAAGATCGCATGGAGCACACCCCGCGCCGCGGAGGGCGTCATGACCTCGTAGCTGACCCGTTCGGCTTTCGCCTCGGGCCGTGTGAAGCAGGCGAATTCACCGGCAACCTCCACCACCAGCGGCGGATTCCGGTAGCGGGGATGGTCGTTCACAATACGTACTCCTTCGGCTCGAGATCCTTCAATTCGATGCCCCGCTGGTCGTGGTAACCGCTGATCAACTCATACATGCGGGCCTGGTGGGGTGTGGCTGGGTCGCCGAGCAGTACACGCGCATATCCGTCGGTGACCGCGCGGGCTGCCAGCTGTTTGGGCAACGCCGCAAGATAGGGCTGTAGTCGTCGAAAGACCCATGGCTCAACAGGATCCGGTCCCACCAACTGTGACCGCAGGTCTTCGCGTTCCACCTCGTCCCCGTAGGGGACAAGCACCGGGACGGTGCCTTCCTCGATCATGGTGAACAGCTCGGCGACCTTGATGAAGTCGAAGTCCGCGCGAAGCTTCTGGATTCTGGTGCCGAGGCTGGCGTTGTCGATGTTCTTCACCGCGTAGCGGGTGTTGTAGTAGGCGGTGAGCAGATCCAGCCGATCCGGGTCCCGGCCGGGCCCGAAATACGATCGCGTCGCATCCAGGGCAGCCCCGTAGACCATTCTTGTGCCCCGCACGCTGCCGTCGGCGGGATCGAACACCACCACCACGCCTTCGTCCAAGAGCCCGTTGCGGTTACAGCGGCCCGCCGCCTGCAGCAGCGCCTCCGCCGGGGCGAACGCGCGATACACCAGCGGGAAGTCCACATCCACGCCTGCCTCGACGAGCTGGGTGCTGACCACCGCCACCGGCAGCTCGTCCGCGAGCAGTCGGCGGATCCGTTCGAGTGTGTCCCGGCGATGTGCACCGGCCATCCGAGTGGACAGATGGAACACCGGCCCGCCACAGCGGCGTCCATGCTCGATCGCCGTGTGCAGCACACCAGCATCGCGGGTGGTGTTGACCACCAGCAGCACCTGGTGAGCGGCGGCCACCTCGTGAGCGATCCGTTCGAACGTGGGCTTAGGGTCACACCGCCACTCGAATCGCACCCGGCGCAGGCTGTCGTACAGCGGCTGTGGCTCGGTGATCACCGGCCGTGGTTTCAGATCCTGAAAAACTTTGAGGCTGAAGAATTCCGGTTGTGTCGCCGAGGCCAGCAACACACTCGTACCGAAGTGCTCGCTCAGGTGCCGCAGCGCTGACAAGATCGGAACCAGCAGCTCGTCCGGCAGAGACTGGACTTCGTCCAGGACGATCACCGCCCCCGCCAGCCGGTGTAGTTTGCGCATCGCCGCGGGTTTGCGGCTGAACAGCGACTCGAACAACCGCACGGTCGTTGTCACCACCACCGGTGCATCCCAGTTCTCGGCCGCGAGCCGCTGCCAACGGTGTTCGGCGGGCAGATCATCCAGGTCCACCCCGCTGTGATGCTCGAGCACGTTCTCGGCTCCGAACAACCCCCGATACACTGCGGCGTTCTGTTCGGTGATCGACAAGAACGGCACCGCGATGATCACCCTGCTCAGATTGTGCCGAGCCGCGTGATGAACAGCGAAACCTCCTGCCGCGATGGTCTTTCCGACACCGGTCGGCGCCGGAAACGGGAAAATCCCCCGCCGCGCCGAGGCAGCGGCCACCGCCTGCCGATAGACCTGCTCTCGGATCACGTTGACCTTCGCCCCCGCCACACCGGCGTCGGCCAGCAACGTTCGACGGTTGGCCTCGAACACCTCCGCCATACCGGACAACGACGGCGGCGTCACACGCGGAACGCCCGTGAAATGCTGTGCGGTGTCAAGGAAGTCGGCATCCACCAGGGCGCTGAAAACCATCCGAAGCCACAGTTCTCCGACACACGGATCCAACGCGTGCAGTATTCGATCCGGCACCGCTGGTGACTGCCGCGGCATGATCGCCGGAACCAGTGCCGCGACCCGAGATATCGCCTCCTGCACCGCATCCCGCGCCGTCCCCTCGGCACGAGCGATGGCCTGTTTGAGCGATTGCCGGTCCCCCAGACCGCCGTGGTGGCCCAGCACCGCCATCGCGAAATAGCCCAAACCCGCGTGACGGGCAGCCAACCACGTTCCAGCAAGTTTGTGATCGATGCTCTTGCCATGCTGATCAACCACCCGACCGCCGCACTTGTCCGCGCGATCCAGACCATCCTGCCACGCACACCGGCCCTTGCCCACGTCGTGGACACGACCGAAATACTCGGCGACCTCGCGTCCTCCGAATACCTCGGCGAAATCACCAGCGCGCCTGGCGGTTCCCTCCAGATGGTCGCTGAGGCGATCTCGCGTGCCCGCCGAATTCATGCTGTGCGCCCACAGATCCGACGCCATAAGATACCCTCCCGACCTGCAGCGATACGTACAGCGCAGGACTGTACACACGAGGTCCGACAAACTAGATGCGATCACCACCGATCGAAATACCCTGGGCGCGTTCCTGTTCTGTTCGACAACAGCCACGACGTCGTGGATGACATGGTCGCTCGCTGGCCAGGATCGTCACCGAGCCTGTGGCAATGGGCCAAGGGCCGGGCCGGGAGTGCAACGGTGTCCCATTGCTCGGTTAAAGGCATCGTGCCGAAGTCGATGTGATCGAAACCGCGTGGTCGGGGGCGGTCTCGGGGTCATCCGCGTTGGGCTGCGGACCGACTATGGCCGCACTCCCTACGCCGACTGCGGGTTTGGCTGACCCAGCCGCACCCTGACCAGGCAGCATCTATCCTCGCCGCAGCGCACGCCCGCCTCCTCACCGCGATAGCGCCTCATGGAGCACGACATGCACGACGACGGCGAGATCGAGCCCGCAGAACTCGGCGGCGACCGCGAAATTGCTGCCCCAAGACAAGCCCGGCGTGGTGTTCACTCCCAACGCGTACACCGGCCCAGCCGAGCTGGCGACATAGTCCACGCACACGGCACCGCGGCAGCCGAGCGCATCCACAGAGTTCGCGCATACACCGCCAGCGCTTCCAACACGGCGGCGGGCAGATCCGCCGGTTCGAGGGAGACGGCTCCTGGCTTACTGCAGTCGAGTTTCGCTGCAGCATCATAGAATTCGGCGTCATGCACCACGGCGTCAAGGCGGGAGAACCAGCGCCCTACCGGGGCCTGATCATGTGCCCGATCCCGAAAGTATCACCGCCACTGGCAGATACAACGATCGAACGAATGTACCCGACCCAATGCAAGGACCGCAGCTGCGGTCAGTCGCAGAGGCGCCCCAGTAAAGCACCTTGTCCCGATTGCAGAATGTGCGCAGCTTCCAGTGGGATCCAGAAGCATTCGAACCGTGTCGGTTCCTGCTGGCCGTCGTGGTCTTCCTGACTCGCCCACCGATCAGGCGTGTCCTGTGCGAGCGCTAGTTGGAAGAAGTGCCGGTGCTGGATCTCGAACCTGTACGGGCTGATGTCGTAGTCGGCTTCCCCGAGCTTGCGCACCACGGTGAACTCCGACAACCCGGTCTCTTCTCGCGCCTCACGCAGCACCGCATCCTCAGGCGCTTCACCGTCACGGACACTACCGGCCGGCACCTGGATCCCGACCTGTTCGAAGGAGAAATCGGTGTGCCGGAACACCAACAACCTCCCGCTGCGGACCACATAGGCCATTACCTTGTCCTTGACCAGCTTCTCGCGCATCAACCTCGATTCCCTTCTCTCCGAACAAAGAGCCCGCACAAGTAGAACAACCGCTACACCGACTCAATCCGGCACCTGCACAGCCTTTTACATCGAGCACGGCTGCGGCCGATACGAGCACATACATCCGTATACCCGGTGTCCGATCTTCTCACGACCTCGTCGGCGGCGACGTGTGAGACCTGGTGCGGCTCAGCCTCAACGCGCGGCTCTGGATCTGCTCCTCGGCGATGGTGAATCGGTCATTCGGCCCTACTTTCGGCACATGCCGATGCGGGGTGGGGTCTGCTGATAGGTTCGCCGCCATGTCCTACGACGACAAGACCGTCGATCTTGTTCTGTGTACCTTCAACAGCGGCGAGGACCTCGAGCGTTTCCTGCCGACTCTGGCCACCGCGGTAGAACCGCTCACAGTCAACGTTATTGCGGTGGACAATGCGTCACGGGACGCAAGCGCCGACATCGTCGAGCAGTACGGTGCCCGCGTGATCCGCAACCAGGACAACCTCGGGCTGACCCGGGCCCTCAATCAAGGCGCCGCAGAGGGGACCGGGGAATGGATCCTGATAGCCAACCCGGACACGGTACTGTCACCGGGTTCGGTGGCCAGGCTGGTCGAGACCGCCTCGACCGATGAACGGATCGGCCTGATAGGACCGCGGATCGCACGGTTGGACGGCACCCCGTATCCCACCGGGCGCCGGTTTCCCGGAGTCGCGGTGGGGATCGTGCACGGACTGATCGGGTCGGTGTGGAAGTCCAACCCTGCCACCCGCGCCTACTTCGGCCGACCCGTCGACGCCGTCAGCGATGTGGACTGGATCAGCGGCTGCTGCATGCTGTTCCGCCGCACCGCATTCGAGACCATCGGCGGCTACGACGAGCGCTACTTCATGTACTTCGAGGAAACCAAGATCGCCCTGGACATGCACCGTGGTGGGTGGCGGGTCGTCCTGGACCCAGCTGTGCAGATCCACCACCGCGAAGGCGGCAGCACACAGCACGCCCCGATCCGCAAGGTACTCAATCACCACCGCAGCGCATTACGATTCTTCACCGACTACAACCGCCACCGCCCCTGGATCGCGCTGGCCCCGCTGGTAGCGGCCGGATTGGCGCTACGTTGCGTCGCGTCGATGGCGCGTACCGCGCTAGCACAACGGCACAGCTAACTCATCAGACAGCACGCTGGCCCGCTCGTACCGTGGACCACCAACGTGCACAGTCGAATTCCCTTCGGGGGCTGAGGTTTCGACCAATTCGGCGTCCCGGATCGAGAGGTTCGAAAGCGCGCGTGGAGACAAATCCAGTGTGGTGGCACGGCAGAACAGGGTCATGAACTTGCCGATCAAGGTCGGCATCGGTGGGGTGTTCCGCGTGCGTGCGGCACCCAGCGCAGGAACCATGATCGAAGTCATCCACAAGGTAGCTGCATCCAGGTCACCGGAGGCCAGGCCGAGATCCTCCTAGAACAGGCTCCAGCACTCCGTACCGGAACCACGTGCGCCGAGGACGATGTAACGAACCCGCTCTACACGTCCACGACCACCAGCACCGACCTTCCAGGCATGTCCGCGAACACTTCCACCCCTTCAGCAACCGTAGAGGTACTACCGTTCACGCCAACAGGATGCCGGTACCCTGAACCCACGTTGCGCGATGCGCTGCCGTGAGGCCCAACACTATTCACTGCAGGACGGGCGCTTCAGGACGGCTCACCCGGCAAAAAGCATCTGGCGAACATGCTGTCCGACAACGCAATTCTGCCCTTCTTAGGCAGCTGTTCCTGACCGCGCCGTGCACTGCTAACCGCGGCTCATCAGCAATCCGGCGCTGCCCTTCGACCGGGCGAGACGGTCGTGTGGGAGACTTGCTGCTGTGCCCAAGCTTCGCATCGGCGTCCTGGTCTCGCACAACGGCTCGAATCTTCGTGCGCTACACCGAGCATCGCTCGAACCCGACGCTGAGTTCGAAATAGTGGTTGTGATCAGCAATAACAGCGGATCGCTCGGCCTGGCGCATGCGCGGGAGAACCTTATTCCCTTCCAGCATCTGTCGAGCAAGACCCACCCCGATCCCGATCAACTCGACGACGCGATCCGCGCTGTGCTCGTGGCACATTCGGTCGACTGGGTCGTCACCGCCGGCTACATGAAGAAGCTCGGCGCGCGCACCCTGACGGACTTCACTGCGCGAATCCTCAACGTCCACCCCGCATGCCTTCCTAAATTCGGAGGGGCCGGATTCTTCGGGCACCATGTTCACCGGGCTGTCCTCGACTCCGGAGACACGATCAGCGGCGCGACGGTCCATCTCGTCGACGGCGACTACGACACCGGCGAAATCCTCGCCCAACTCGAAGTCCCGGTCCTTCCCGACGACACCGTCGACACGCTCGCCGCACGTGTCCTCGAGGCCGAGCACCTACTGCTGCCGCGGGTCGTGCAGCAGATCGCCAGCACCAGGCTCTCGCGGGAGACGACCCATGGCGATCAGTGACTCGGATATCTCGAACACGCTGTCCGCCTACCTCGCGAGCCACCCTCAAGACGCCGCGCAACTGTCCGAACCGATGCGTCTGCTGCAGCGGGGAACGAACTTCGCCTCACGGCGAACCTTCCCCTTGCACGTGACCGTCGGCGCACTGCTCGTCCGCGGCGACGAGATCCTGCTGGTCGAGCATCGCGCCTACGGGATCCTGTTGCAGCCAGGGGGCCACCTCGAGCCACACGACACGTCGTTGATCGGCGCAGCAGTCCGCGAACTGACCGAAGAGACCGGACTCGACCCGCACGAGATCTCTGCAGTGTCACACACTCCCGTCTATATCGAGCACGGCACGGTTCCGGCCCGATCGGAAAAGGTTGAACCGGAGCACTCCCACCTCGATATCGGGTACTGCTTCTCCGCCACAGCACAGGCAGACATCGGGAACATCCAAGCCTCCGAGGTGACCAGTGCCGGGTGGTACCCACTCTCGGTAGCCGAGTGCCTGGTCGGGTCCCGCATCGGACGAGCCCTCACCGTCCGATCCATCGTGTCACAGCTATCATCGGATATACCGGACAATCGAGTCCAATGAGTTTCGAATAGCGTTCAACACATTCGGGTTTCATCAGCCCGAGGCGCGGAACCGATTACCACCGCAGCTTTCAGCAATTGACTGGTATTCGCGCGGATACGAGCTGGATTTCCGGTCGCGTCCCGGTCCCCGGCTCTCACCATTCGTCTGGCCCGCCCGGTTTTATGAGCCCTGGAGCCGGAGGGCGTGCCCGGCGGCACCGGTACCGAAGGCGCCAGTGACTTAGAACAGTGCGGCGCGGATCTGCCGTCCCGCCCTGCAGCCGACCGTAGGCGGCGACATGTTCTGTCCCGTGGGTTGGCCTGCGACATTGACGAATTCGGATGCGGTCGTGGCGGAATCGAGTCTCGTACGGCACAGTCGTCTTCGTGTCTACGCAATTCGGGCCCGTTACTGATGCCGCTCTGCGCGAGACCGCAAAGCGGCTGGACGAGCCTGGCGCGGTCGTGTTCTGCGGATTCCCCGGGGCGGGCAAATCAACTGCGGCGCGGTATCTCGCCTCGCTGAGCGGCGCGGTGATCCTGGACAAGGACCGCTTCGCACCCGAGGTCGAGGAATCGGTGATGGGTGTGCTGACTCACCCCCATGATCGGGACAGCGATGTCTACAAATCCGTTGTGGCACCGCATATTTACACCGGGCTGATCCGCACCGGGTTGAGGGTCGCGGCCAAGTGCCCGGTAGTGCTGGACGCGCCGTTCCTGAGTACCATCCAGCAAGCCTCGAATCATGGGACGAGTTTGCGTGAGCGCCTGTGCGCGATCGCGGACCTCGACGAGCCGGTACCGGTGACCACGATCTGGATCGACTCCGCACACGCCGATATCCGTACACGGATGCACGATCGGGGATTCGAGCGCGACGCAGGCAAACTCGCGGACTGGGACGCCTATCGGACCGGTGTACTCGACAGCGGCCTGCGCGAGCTCGCCTGCTCGGTCGTAGACCTCGTCATCGCCAACTGACCCGTCCCCATTCACCAGACCTCCCTCAGCACGGTGACCGATGAAGTCGTTGCAGGGACAGTGGGAAGACCGGCAGGTCAGCGTCTCTGGAAGGCGTCGAGAGTGTCACGGACGGTCCGGGTGATATCGGGGTGTCGGTGGCCGCTCGCGGCCACCAAGGGCGGCCGGACATAGGCAGGAAAGCCCGGCAGGCGGGCGGCCGTTGCGGCCTTGGCGAAGGCGATATCCGAGAGTCCGCTGGTTTTGCGGTGATCGGTGTAGCGATCGAACAGCCTCTGCCACTGCTGCGCGCTCTGCCCGTCACCAGCCCGGACCGCGGCGGCGATCGCGACCGGTAGCTCGGCGACCGGGCCACCGGCACCGGTCACCACCCCGTCGAGCCTCAACTCGCGCACTCGCACCCCCACACGGTCATCGCCCAGGAACACCTGCAGTCGCGGGGTCTGCTGCTTGTACCCCTGGCTGACCGTGAGGTCCTTCCCGGAATCCTTCACCCCGCACATCAACGGAAACTCAGCAGCCAGCCGTGCCACCATCTCAGGACTCAGCACGGTCTGCGTGTGCCGGGGAAAGCTATACAGCAGCACCGGCTTTCGCGCACTCCCGAGTACCTGAGCGAAGAAAGCCTCCACACCCGCCTCGGTCGGTGCGGCGAAGAAATAGGGGGCGATCACCGCCAGAGCGTCAGCGAGATCGTTGCCATGGGCGATGAGCTCGACCACATCACCCACCGCGGGCGCCCCGACATGCGCAATCAACCTGCCCCGCCAGCGTCCGCGGCAGAACTCGAGCACCCCGCGTCGCTCAGCGAGAGTCAGGGAGGAGAACTCCCCCGTCGTGCCGTTCACCAACACCGTCCGAACACCGGCCGCGTCGACCATATCCAGATAGTCACCCAGCGCCGCGAAATCGATCGCGCCACCCTCGCGAAAGGGCATCAGCAACGCCACGACCGGTGACTCGATACCCACGACATCCTGCGTCCCGCTCATACATTCGCACGCTAGACCGCACGCGCGCGGACATCCCGGGCAGGGGCCAGCGTATGACTTCCTGGGTCCGGCTGTCGCGGAATATACTGGGGGCGTGTACGTTCCGTGTTCGATGTTCCGGCGAACTCCTTTGGAACGCGCCGACCAACACCTGGCCTGGGACCGGGACGATCAGTGGTTCTTCGCTGCTGGCGCCTGTCACATCTTGGCGTACGCGTTCCTCGACGCGCATCCCAACGAGTTCGCGGCCATGGGCCTGTGGCCGAAGGACGCCGCCGATCCTGGCCATGTGTACGCCTCCAACGGCACATGGGCTTTCGACCACTGTGGTTGGACATTGGAAACCGAACTGCTCGAGGTTTCCCGAACCGCCGAGCCCAATGCTGACCATCAGCGACGGCGGATCGACATGGATCTGGACGAGTTCTGTGCTCGGCACTGGCACCGCACCCGCGCTGAGTTTGCCCACGATCCCTGGCGTCGAGCATATGACTACATTGCCCGATTCGCCGACCCACTCGAGGCCCAGACATCAGGCATAACGCACCAAGGTTCAATCGCGGTTCCTCACCACGACGACAACATTCGTACCGGTCAGTGCAGACACGCCGCTTCGGCAACTGGTAACTGAAGTGCCAGCGCGACGCAACGGGCTGTGATGGCTGAGGCGCTTCGTCGCGCTGTTCCGAGATCTGTTGCCGCTCAATCTCCCCCGCTCCCGAGCGAGCGCGGTTAGGCTTCGGGTTCATGGCGATCCCCAGTTTTCTGGCCGAGCTCCGTCAACTGGTCGGTACTCGCCTGTTGTGGCTTCCTGCTGTCACCGCGGTCGTGCTCGATGAGCATGAGCAACTGCTGCTGAATCGTCGCGCCGACGACGGTCGCTGGTCGTTGGTGGGCGGCATCCTCGATCCCGGCGAGCAGCCCGCGGACGGGGTTGTGCGTGAATGCTTCGAGGAGACCGGACTCACTGTCGTGCCCGAATCGCTTGCACTCGTGGATGTTTCACCCATCATCGAGTACCCCTCCGGGGACCGCTGCCACTACCTGGAATTGGTGTTCCGATGCCGGCCCGTCGCAGGCCACGCTCATGTCCACGACGAGGAATCCCTCGCCGTCGAGTGGTTCCCACGGACCGACCTGCCCGATATCGACCAGCACGTCCAGCACCGCATCGACACCGTACTCACCGCCGGAACCACCACCATCTATCAACCGCCAACAACCACCTGACAAACCAGGGCGACGACAACCATCCGGTGGTGGCGAGCAACGCTGTCACCTGCCCTTCCCACCGCCCGCGGGGCGCCCCGCGCCACACACTTCCCGTGCGGCGAGGAACAATTCACCACTCTGACCTGGCCATACGAAAAATGATAGGACGCTAGCATACGATCATTCTCGTCACGGGGGTAAAGTTCCGAGGGACAAAAAGATACACAAGTTGGAATGGATGCGGCCAACGCGTCCGATCCACAGTGACAAGCTGATGGCCGGGCCGCGGTGTTCGCAGCGACCCGGCCGACAAAGCAGCTGCGGCTAGATCCGAGCCCTACCAAGCATCCGAATCAGTGCTGCAGCCACTCCATCAGCTCGGCGAGAAGCTTTCTCGCCGAGTTGGTGGAGCCCTCCGATCGAACGCGCGCGAGAAGGTCAGCTGCCGAAACAACCGTCCTCATCCACCCGATCGCATCCACCCATCTGCTCGAGCGCCCTCGCGGGCGCCGAGGCTCGGGAGCCTCGTTCGACATGCCAACCGTCCTTCCGGCTCGTTCTGCGATGCCACCGGCGATTTCCGGCGGCAGACCCAGCCCAACTACCGGGGCGGGCCTTCGCCTCACCACGGCGAGGCGAAGCACGAGGTTCTCGGACCAGGCGAGAAGCGCAGTTCGAGCCGGGAGGACCGGCGGTGCCGGTCGACCAGACCCGATGAGTCTAGCCATATTTCGAATCCCCGCACGCCCCACAGGGCATCACGGAACACGAACATCCTTCAGGCACATCCTCTTTGCGTGCAGAACATCACGAGCAGAATCTCCCTCCACCGCCATGGTCAAGTACACCGGCCTGCCGATTCTGGTCGGCCTGTCCCGCTGGGGATCTGCCTTCTAGCGGAAATTGGTTGGCGTACAGTACATCTGATCATTCGATGACTGCGCGAGCTCGGGTCGCACAGTGCACTTTCAGGGTTCGGGGGGGAGCGGTGGCGAGGCAGGAATCCGGTGGCAGGGCCGCGCGTGAGCGTCTGCGTCGCGCGATGCAACGGGAGGGGTTTGCAGTCGAGCAGATTGCGCGAGAGTTCGGGATGCGGTGGGGATTTCGCCCTCGTCAGGCGTGGCGGCATGTGCGCGGGATGACCCAAGACGAAGTCGCCGCCGAGTTCAACGAGGTACTGGGCGATCCTCGGGCACCGATGAGCGGCAAGCGGATTTCCGATTTCGAAGCGTGGCCGACCGGCGGTGTAAAACCTACTGTGCAGACGTTGTCGGTATTGGCCCGGTTGTACGGTACGCAGGTGCACATGCTGGTGGATTTCGCGGATTTCGAAGCGATGACCCGCGCCGAGCGAGTTGCGTTGCGCGCCACCGATCCGGCGGTGGCTCGCGCGGATGCGGTGCAGGAATCGGTCTCTGCCAGCAGCACGGCTGATTTCGCGGATGCCGCCGCCGACTGGGGGGCGTACGTGAAGTGCTGTGTGGGCATCGTTGAACGGGGGACGTACTACTGCGAGGAGATCGATGAGCTGCTGGCGACGCTGAACCGTGTCATCGCGGCGCTGGTGTGCCGGGATGTCGCGTGGCTCGATGTCGTTGTGCCGGTGCAGAACCCAACTCCCGCTGGTGCGGCAGCGCCCGTAGCGGACGGGGTGGTCAGCGATCTGGGGTGGTTGCAGGTGTGGGCCAGCGGGGTGCGCCGGACCACGCGGCCGAGCCTGATTCCTATTCAAGTGCACGGCATTGCGTGGCGTGGCAGCGGCAACGCGTTCCTGTCTGGCGGGATCGATTATGTCGGCTCGTTCCGTGGCTTGTATTCGCGCGCGGAGTACGGTTTGGCACCGAAGGTCGTGTCGCAGATCGAATCCCGCTACGAGTACTGGCGTGAGGAATGCT
Source organism: Nocardia miyunensis NBRC 108239 (assembly GCF_001613065.1). Taxonomy (GTDB): domain Bacteria; phylum Actinomycetota; class Actinomycetes; order Mycobacteriales; family Mycobacteriaceae; genus Nocardia; species Nocardia miyunensis. The sequence continues at coordinate 194,633 of NZ_BDBQ01000013.1, read as the reverse complement.
ACTTCGCTGCGTTGCTCGCGGTGGCGATCCGGTCACCGGAACCGGGGGTTTCGGATGCGGTGGGTGTGCTCAATCTGAATTTCACGACCGAAAACCCCGTGGGAGACAATGACACTCTCGAACCGCACAGATCGGCTGCGATTCTGGATATTCTGGAACCTGCGTTGCGGCTCATATCGAAAGCGATTGCGAGACATCAACAGAAGGATAGGACCGCATGAAACAGAGCGCGCTGGTGGTTATCGATATGCAGGAGTTCTTCTTCGTGGAGAACACTGAACTCGATCGGGGTGAGTTGGGGCAACGATGCCACGAGATCGTCGACATCGCTCGCCAAGCGGGCATCCCGGTGATCTACGTGGTCACGCTGTACCGTGAGGACCGCGTCGACTGGCCGAAAGCATGGCAGGCCGGGGATACCTGGTGCGGCAACCTCGTCCGCGGTGTGGAGCAGGCTCAGGTCATCGATCAATTGTCGATCAAACCGGACGATTTCATCGTCGAGAAGAAACGCTTCAGCGGCTTCTACAACACGAACCTCGACGATATTCTTCGCAGCCTGGACTGTGACCACATCTACGTCATCGGCTACTCCGCCGATGTCTGCCTCAGATTCACCTCCGTCGACGCCTACAACCGCGGCTACCGCGTATCTCTGGTCTACGAGGGTATCGAGTCCTTCCGCGAGAGCAAGGACGCCTCGGTGGCATATCTGGACTGGCTCATCGACGCCGAATGTGTTCGGTTGACCGAATTCCGCACGCGCGCTCTGGACGACCAGCCAGCGATCTGAGCCCCCCGCCCACGCCCTGGGCCCGAGGCTCCGCTGCTGTCCTGTTTCTCGCGTCGACTCGCCCCGGCAGTCCGTCAGTCCCGGGGGGCGCGGGGCCGCGCTGGCACTCACTTTCCGAGTCGCCGCTCGAACTCCCCAGGGGTGCGGACCTTGGCCGTGTCGATCCGTTGTTTCGGCCGGTCACCGGCGGGTGATGTGGCGGAGAAAAGGTCCGCAGCCGTGGTCGGGTCAAATGCCCTGCCGGGCAGGCATTCTGGACGATGAGCGCGTATCCGGCGCTCGTTGTCGAGAGGTGGGAGTTGAGTATGAAGGCTAAGAAGGACCTGGTCATTGCGGTCGAGCAGTTGGCCGGTGTGCGGGGACGCCTGGATGCGGTGCACTCGGACTCCAGCACCAGCGGTGGTGGAGACGGGCACGGCAGTTCCGGTGGTGACGGCCTGAACATCCCCGAGTCCTGAAGACACGACCCATGGACCACTACCTGACCCGGGCAATCGAGACTGCGCTGGGATGGCACGGGGTCGACGGGCTCGGTGCCGCGTTCGCGCGCGGCACCATGCCCGACCCGGGCCTGTGCACCAGGATGCTCACCCCAGCGGGGTTGCTCGATATCCTCATGCGCCGCAGCCTTTCTCCTCCGCAGTTCCGATGCTTTCAGAACGGCCAGGAACTGCACCCCGACGCCTACCTGACGCAACTGGTCACCCGCCGGTCGCAGGTGCTGCCGATGGTGAACATGGATCGTTTGAACCAGTTCATGCAATCCGGGTGCTCGGTCGTGCTCGATGCGCTGGATTCCTTCGACGCGACCATGGAGGTCGCGTGCCGAGCACTGCAATGGTGGTCGCGGGAAATTGTGCAGGTCAACACCTATCTGACCACCCAAGACGCCGACGGGTTCGACTTGCACTGGGACGACCACGACGTCATCATCGTGCAGATCGGTGGCGAGAAGTCCTGGGAAGTGCGGGGCACATCACGACCGGTGCCGATGTATCGGGACGCCGCACCCAATTCCGTTGCACCCGAACACATCGTGTGGTCGGGAACGATGCGACCCGGCGATGTCATGCACATCCCCCGCGGCTACTGGCATCACGCCACACGCACCAACTGCGGCGCCGGCTACAGCCTGCACATGACCTTCGGGTTCGTACGCAGAACCGGGGTCGACTGGATGTCCTGGGTCGCCGACCGCAGTCGCGAACGCGAACTGTTCCGCCACGACCTGTCCCGACCCGATCTATCCCAACCCACGGGCATCCACGACCGCGCTCGCGAGGAGGAACAGCTCGCGGCAGGCATGACGCAACTGCTCGCCGAATACCCCATCTCGGCGTATCTGGCTGCCCGAGAACAACAACGCCAACCACCCCGCCACGTAGCAACCGGTGGCGTCTTCGGCCCAGCCCAGGCCGCGGCGTGTATCAGCGACTTTCCCCCGCACATCCAGACACACGACCACGGCGTCGACGTCGTGGCCGCGGGGAAGCGGATCACCTTCGCCACCGCCGCCGAACCGGTGCTGCGGCTGTTGCTGTCCGGGCACCCGGTCGAGCTGGCCACCGCAACCGCTGCGACCGGCATCGACGCCGACGTGGTGGCACAGACACTGATCACGGAGGGTGTATGCGCAGAAATGACCGACGCGTTGTCCTCGGGCTATACCGGAATGATCCCGACCGGCGCCTGCTCGAACACGCCCTGAGCCTCGGGGTGCGCGGTGTGGACACCGCCTACAACTACCGCGATTTCACCGCACACCGGCAACTCGCCCGGACCGCCGGTGACCTCCTCCCCCAATTCACCCTCTCGACCAAGGTCGGGTTCTTCCCCGGCCCCCGCGGGCACTCCACGCACTGCCTGGAACCCGACCGGCTGCGCACCGCCATCGAACAGACCGCCGATGACCTCGGCCGCACACCGGACGTCGTGTTCCTGCACAACCCCGAGCGCACCCTGTCCGGCCTGTCGACCGACGAAGGCAGCGACCGGTTCGCTGGCGCCTGCGCCGCGCTCGCCGACGCAGTCCGATCAGGCCTGGCCCGACGCTGGGGCCTCTCGACCTGGGACCCACGCCCGGTAGCGGCCATAATCCAGGCCAGCACACGCGATCACGCACCAGAGGTGCTGCTCGTCCGCGCCGGATTGACCGTGCCCGAGGTGGTGCTGACCTCGGCGGAGAAAATCAGTGCGGCGTGCCGAATCCCTTCGCAGATGCGTTGGGGCATGAGCCCTTTCGCAGGCAGCACCACCGAGGCGGTGTGGCAGTCAACGGACTTGTCCGCATTCGCGCCGTCGCATCGACAAAGCTCAGCGATACCGGTAGCTTTCCGGCTGGCATACGAACTCCCCTCCGTCACCCGGCTTGCCGTCGGAACCAGCGATCCTGCGCACCTGACCGACCTGATCGCCGCGACCGACATCAACATCGACACCGACGCGATCATCCAGTACCGCCAGCTGATCAGCACCGAGACCCGAACACCAGCAACAGATCAGTAAGCACCCTCCAACAGGCCGGGGCACACAGGAAAAGGAGACAGGGCGTGGCAGAGGCCGCAACCGAGCCGACGCAGGTAGCGGAAGCCGGTGACCTGCGCAAGCAGCCGATCGAGCAGATACTCACCGAACTGCAAGCCCGGCTGGGAACACGTTTCGCCGAATCCACCATGGTGCGCAAGCGACGCTCGGTCGGTGTGCAATCCGATCGTGATACGTGGATACGGATCGAAGCACGCCCGATCGGCAAAGCCGCAGCCCAAGCACAGATCAACAACGGCATCGAAGCCTCGACGCTGCTGGATGGCATCGCCAAACCCCGCTGGCACCAGACGGTGTCCTGGCTCGACGAACCCACCCAGGTGCTGTGGCGCGCCGACGAATGCGAACTGATCACCGGCCCGGCCGCACAACCGATCGGATACCCACTCACCGAACCCGATCTATCCCCGGCCTGGTGGCGCACCCTCAACGAGTCCCTGGACAACCTCGCCCGCCAACACACCTCCCGAATCGCCACGCCCGATACACAATCGATCACTCAAGCGCTGGTCACCGACACCATCGAACAGGTATTCCCCGGCCGAGTCGACACCACGATCACCGACCACCCGTGGGTCCCCGCACACGCCGATCTGGTGTGGTCGAACCTCACCGCGCCGGTCTGCTGGATCCTGGACTGGGAAGACCTCGGCCTGGCTCCCCGCGGCCTCGACGCCGCCACACTGTGGATGAACTCGATCATGGTCCCCGCACTCGCCGACCGCGTATACGCCGAACGCCGAGCAGATCTGACCACCAGGTCCGGCAGAATCATGGCCCTGTTCTACGCCGCCAAGGAACTCAGCGACCCCAGCTTCGCCTCCACCCCCGCCTACGAACCCACCATGAAACAAGCAGCAGAGCTCCTCGAAAACCTTCGTCCGTAGGCGATCACCGGCCCCATCTCGGCCAACGTCGGCCAGTCGTCCTCAGCCCCAGCGAGCGAACAGATTTCGGCACTTCGGGAACGGACATCCCGGCTACCCGCAATGCGTGAATTTCCAGCACCGAACACGAAACCTTCCCGGGCCTTCGCGACCGATGACCGATACAGAACGATCAGTGAGAACCATCGTCTAAGCGGCAAGCCGACCGGGCAGCAGCCGCAGCCAGGAAGACATCGAAGTCGAACACCGTGGAGGGACCACTGCGTTCGCCAGCGTCAAGTGCCTCTCGCATCACACGCAGACGGGTGCCATGGTCGTTCCCGGTCGGCCCGCATCTATCCACGAGCATGAGGCTACGACTTTCAGCGATCGCGATGGTGCTTGCAGCCAGTCAGCGATCACTGGTCGTCGGCATCGATGATGGACAAGCTGGTCACGACGAATTCGGTCTCGCGCGTCTATTTACAGGTGTGGCGGTGCCCGGAGATCTCGACGCCGCGGACCACGCTCTACGCCGCAGCCGACCAAAGCCATGAGCACCTGACCGGGCTTTGATGTGCGCCCAACACCTCCCTGCCAGCCACTCGTACGACCCCGCGAGAAGGAGCCCACCACGAGTCTGGACAGCAATCTCTCAAGAATGCCATAGCGCAGCGTGAACCGCCTGAAGGGAAGGTATGCGAGTGTCTGCATCCACCACACAGATCCATGTGCTCTCCGGCGATGACTGGGCACTGTTCCGCGACATCAGGCTCCGGGCTCTCGCCGACGCCCCTGCCGCGTTCGGGGCGAACCTGCCCGAGGCACAGTCTCGGACCGAACAGCAATGGCGCAACCGCATCTCCCAGCGAACGCAATTCGTCGCGGTCACCGAACAGGGAACGGTCGGGACCGTAGCCGGCGCCGTCGATACCGACCGCAACAGCGTGCACCTGTTCTCCATGTGGGTCGATCCCCGTGTCCGCGGAACCGGCATCGCCGACCAATTGGTGCAGACAGTTGTCGCCTGGGCGGCCGCCAACGGCCACACAACCATTCACCTCGAGGTCACCGAGCACAATTCCCGCGCCGAACGCCTCTATGCGAGAAACGGATTCACGCGCACGGGTCGTATCGGCACGATCTCCCGCGACGATCCGCGTGCAGAATTCGAGATGACCCGAACCATCTCCGAGACACCATCGTGAAGGTCGTGGACTACGACCGAATCTGCCCTGTTCGTGCCGAACGGCTGATGCCGAGCGTGCGCTCAGCTCTTCCCTGCTGGGACAACACCGATTCGTTTTCGAGCATATAGGTTCGATCGTAATGCCCGGCAGGGAGTGCCGGTGAACGGATTGTCTTGCGCGGACAAGCAGTCCTGGAACTGGTGAGGGTTTCGCAGACACTGACGATCGCGTTCGGGGATCCCGAGCGCGGTGCCCGTGAACTGTTGTCGACACGCCGCGACCGCTTGAAATCCCCTCTGGGTGAGGGGTTACACCCCCATCCGCGCCCGCGCGGGATGTTGCCCTGTCGCGTGCCGATCGTGCGCATTGCCTGTCGACGTTCTACGCTTACTTCTCCGGCAGTGTGATGAAGACAAGGGGCAGGCTCGTATGGCGAAGAAGGTCACCGTCGAATTGATCGACGATTATGACGGTAAGTCCGCAGCGCAGGAGACCGTCGTGTTCGGTATCGATGGTGTCGAATACGAGATCGATCTGTCGGTGAAAAACGCGGGCAAGCTGCGCAACGCGTTCGAGCAGTGGGCTGAGCCCGCTCGCAAGGTCGGCCGGATCCCCAAGGCCAAGAGCACGGTCAGCAATCGCACTGTGGCGGATAAGGAACAGACCAAAGCGGTTCGGGAGTGGGCCCGCAAGAACGGCTATGACGTACCCAGTCGCGGGCGGATACAAGCCAGCATCCTGGAGGCGTACAACAAGGCGAGTTAGCTCAGCGGCCACCACACCGGGATCGTGTCGGGGTGTGAGAGGCTGCCCGATTCGGTGCTGATGCGTACCGCGACCACAGGCTCGAAAAGCGACCATTCGACATCTTTGAGTTGATGCTCACGTAGCCTGTTGATCTTGGTCCGTGGAATGCTTGAGCGCATGTCAGCGCTTTCCGCGGTCGACCGGGAGCAGTCCATGGTGATGGTCGAACTCGAAAACCTTCGCGAGCACAGCATTTCACTCGCGATCAACCCGCGTGGTGGGCAGAGCCCCGTCACGATCGGGATCCTGACACGGATCGTGAAAAGGTTACGGCCAGGTACATGGATCAGCGCGGAACATCGTATCGACGCGATCACCGATGTTCTGGCCGACGCCATCGAGCAGCTGCCGGACGAAACGCTTCCTGGTGCCGCCGAGAACTCGCAGATCACCTGGCGCAGTGCGGCGCGGATCCTGTTCCAGGCGCCACCATTGCCGTTCGAGGTGTTCGTCGCGGTCAAGAAGGCCGACCCCGGCGTATCTGCTCCGTTCTCTGCCAAGGCTGCCCGCTATATCCAACACGCGGCGGGATTGCCCAGCGGCCAGGAGACGATCACTGACCTCACCCGGTTGCTGAACCACGAACTCGCTCAGATTCTCTTACGGGAAGAGAAGGCGATGACTACTTCGGTCGGCGAGCCGGGACACCCCGGGGACCTCTGACGCGCGCTGGCCTCGCCGGGGAATCCGGTCGACGCCAGCGTGACAGGATTGTCAGGGCTTGTGCCCGGCCGCCGCGTACATCGCGATGTCGGGATCCGCTGCGGCACTACGACACCTGTTCGACAAGATGTGTGGTTTCCCTGAGAAGGTCATCCAATGCGCTACAACCCGGGCAAACTGTTCCGCTCGACCGCTCCCTACTACGCGCGATACCGTTCCGGCTACCCTCCAGAATTCTTCGATCACCTCGTCACTCGTTTTTCGCTCGACGGCACTCAGCAGGTACTCGACTTAGGCTGCGGCACAGGCCAAATCGCTCTGCCCCTGGCAACGCACGTCCGTCACGTCCTGGCTGTCGACCCCGAGCCGAGCATGCTCGCTGAAGGCCAACGCCTGGCCAGGGACAGCGATATCGACGACGTCGATTGGATCGTCGGAGACTCCTACCGGCTGTCCGAGCTTGATCTTCCCGACCTGACACTGGTGACAATGGGCGCTGCGTTCCACTGGATGGATCGCAGCGCGATTCTCCGGGATCTCGATCGGCGCGTACTGCCCACTGGGGCCGTCGTGGTCGTCAGCGGTGGAATCCCCGAAACCCTAACCCCGCCACCGTGGATCGACACCATCACCGCCATCCGAACGAAATATCTCGGCCCGCAGCGGCGGGCTGGCTCCAGCACGTACAGCCACCCCGACGAGGGACACGTCGACGTACTACGCCGTTCCCCCTTCTCACATGTCGAGACCGTGGAATGGACCTGGACGCTCGAACGCGACCTCGACTCGTTGATCGGGCTGCAGTTCTCCTATTCCTTCTCTGCCCCAGCCCAATTCGACAATGAGGAACAACGCGCAGCATTCGAACGCGACCTTCGCGATGCCCTGACCGAACAATTCCCCTCCGGAACCTTCCCGGAAAGTATTCGCACCGAAGCCCTGATCGCAACACGCCCATGACCTCCAAACTCCCACCACAGCAAGCCGATTCGCCTATCGACCCCAAGGCAGCGGGGTGAGTGGCAGTGCTGGGTCGCCGCTACCAGCGAAGGGCGCGTACGCTCTGGCTTCCTGCGCTCATACCGCGGCCACCACTCGGCCACATGAGTTCCGGACAACTCGTCTCGGCGCGGAAGGTGCCCAGCGGTTCGTCGCACATGCAGCACACCCGGATAGCGATGACAGTCTCGCCCGGTCTTTCCGCCCCCGGCGGGTTGACTCTCAGGGGCGATACCAGAGGAAATGCCGCCACGGGTGCCCTTGTTCGACCGATGTGCCGGACACGTCCAGGCCGGTCCCCCTCCGCCGATCCTGGCTAGAGCTGGTCAGCGCACGCTAGGCTACCGAGACCCTCAACAGCGCGATGCGGTCTAGTTGGTCATGTACAGTAACGTCGCCATCTGACTCGCGCGCCGCACCCATCGGCTACCTCGCCCGGCGTCTGGAACAGCTGCAATCTGTACATCCCAGCGCACGGCATTGACGGGCGCGTCCGGGGTCTCCATGATCAAATCACCACGCTCGCAACCGCATTACCCTGACCAACCCACGCGAGGAGTACCGTGCACGACGACCGCGGACGAATCTTTCGCCAAGCCTGGATCGACGGAGTCAACACTCATTACCCCGGCGAACCCAAAGCCAGCTACATCACCCCCTGGGACGACACACCCGAGTGGGAAAAGTCAAGCGCTACAGCCGTCTTCGACCAGGTTCGAGCATTCATCGAAGCAGGCGCAGCCAACACAGCCACGCTCAGCCGCGACCAGAAAAGCCGATTCGTCGCCGTGTGCTGGATCGTGCAGATCTACCGCCACATACCGAACCCGAAGCCTGGTTACGTTGCCGACTGGGAACAGTTGCCGGAATGGCAGCAGAAGACCGACGCCGACATTTTCGAAGCGATCGAACGATCGTTGTTGAAATCGTCGGCAGACTAACTCGCAGCACAGCGAGAAGATCCCGCTAATGGCTACCGGCGTCCCAGACAGCCGTGACCAGTCGGCCGGCGCCCAGATTGGTCCTCCGTCCATAGGACAACCGACATTCTGGATGCGCGAGTGCCGTTCTACGCAGGCGTGGTGTGTGCAAGGCTCACGTGCGAGTGTGGCGATCCAGCCGTCGAACGCACCGTCGGGGTTGCACGCACAGCCCACGCGCGCGCAGCCTTCCAACCGGAATCCTTGACCCCCGCCCTTTTTCGCTCAGTTCTCGCGGACAGAACCGATGCACCAATCGAACCGTGATGCTGTATCACAGAATTGACCATCCCGTCCGAAGGGTTAGGAACCGATGACCGACCGTGTGTGGCGCGGCGTCGCTATCGCCGAAAGCTTCACCTGCGATAGCGTGATCACCAACAGCACGACCATCCGTACCGATGCACAGGCGCTCGAGGGCGAAGGAAGCCTGGGTCAATGGCATTTCCATTTCATCGAAGTCGCCGACTCCGAGATTGACATGGTCGTGGGTGAAGCCCTCCGCACGCTCAAACCGTCGTGGTATCTGCATCTGGTCAATGCCGACCGAATGATCGTGGTGTTCGAAGGCAGATCCTTCACGATCACCCAGGACGACACGCACGGGATCGCCGAGGTGAAGGAGTATGCGGTCGGGTTCGGAGTGCACCCGGAGCAGATCGAACTCGAGCGGTTGTTCGACAACCCCTACGACGAATAAGTACCACCAGGTGTCTGCGACGCAGGCAACAGAGCACCCAGTGCGTTTCCCGCAGGTCGTGCGAGGGCCGGTCAGCCGATGGAAACACCTGCCGCGGCCGCGATCCGGGCTGCGATCTCCAGTGGATGGAGTTCGGTGGTGTCGATGACGTGGGCTTCCTGACGGTGCCATGTATCGGCGGCCTCATAGGCGTCCAAGTGGTCCAGACGCCACTGCCGGGCAGTCGTTTCAACCGTGTCGGCCTCGATGCGCCGCACGAGTTCCTCGCGCCCGGCGTGCAGGACCATGTGATGCACCAAGACCCCGACGTTGTCGAATCCGTTGCGAATCTCCTGCCAATAGTGTTGCACGAGAACCGATTGCGGGATGATCACGTAGCCGCCGATGTATGCGAGGACTTCGGTCGCGGTCGCGACGACCAACGCACGCCAAGGCCTCCAGTCCTGGAAATCGCCGACCGTCTCGGGAGGCAGGACATCCCGCAGCAGGAAGCCGATTTGTTCAGTGTCCAGAATGCGTGAACCCGGGATTAGGGACATTAATTCCCTTGCGGCCGTGGTCTTTCCGGACCCGAAGGTGCCGTTCAACCAGATGACGCCACTCTGCGGTGGGTTGGATTGCGGGGAGTTCGTCAACGCTGCTCCTCGAGGGGGTGTGCACGGGCGACACCGGGCAATCGTGAACTTTCGCTGCGATGATATGCCCGCCGGAGTCTGGCACTATCGGCAGGTGGGCCGAGAGCTGGGGCGACACGGTGCCAGCGCGCAGTCTCATTTACGGGTACCCCGCGAGCGACGGACCGTCGGTGATCACCCCGTGCGCGTCAGGCCCTTTACCTCCGCATGTAGAACCGCCGGTGACGCATATTTTTTTCGGTAGGTTCCCGGTGCTGCATCCCGGCGGTGAGATCGATTGCGAGCGAACACGTGTGCGCCGTGACCGCTTGTGCCGTTGGCCCAGTGGATATGAACGAGCAGTTCCCACCAGCCCGCGGTGTAGCCGGTTTCTTCGGCGGGTTCCGCGGCGGCGGTGTCCTGTGGGTAGCGGACACTGGGAGCGTGCCCGCCGGGAACTCCCACGACCTCACCGCTACCGGGTACCGAACTGGTTCGACGAATTGTGTCGTACCAGCCCGCTAGGCTCCACCGCGATACGGCCCACTACACCGGCGGGAATAGTCATACAGTGAAAAGGGACCACGACGAGTACGATCCGGACGATTTCGGTGAGTTCGGCCACGTTTTCGTGTCGCGAGCCTGGGAGAACACTTCCGGGAATCCGGTATTCCTGGATATCGCGGTACCCCGTCAACAGGATTCCGGACTGTGGGTATGCCCGTTCCGCATCACCGGATTCGATATGGACCCGATACTCAGCAGTATCGCCGGCGCGGATTCCATACAGGCACTGTTGAATACCGTGTTCGTACTTCAGGGAATCGCCGGCGTGGACAGCCACCCCCTGGCGCCGAGCGGAGACTTCCGCGATCTGCCCACGGTGAAAGGAGGCCCCAGTGATGTCGACCACCAGCTCATGTCCTGGGTGCCGCGTCCGCCGTCGAACGAAACGTCCACCGACCCCGTTGCGCCGAGGCGTTTGGCCAGGGTGAGTGATCTGTCGGACCGGAACACAGAGGTCGGTGCGTCGAGCGTTCACTCTGAGCATCACCACGAACCTACCGGGGCTCGGTCTGAGTCCACCGACCGCGCGCACCCCTACGTGCAGGCCGAACACAGCGCGCTTGATCAGGAAGATCCCGGCTGGCTGGCATGGGTCGCTCCGGCGGCGATGGATGCCCAGCTGGTCCGGCTGTTCACCGAGACAATCCCCAACATGCCGGGTGATCCGTGGTCCGCCGACGGGCTGGACCGGGCGGAAAGATATCTCCTGGAGAGGTTTCCCGATTCCGAGGCAATCGAGCGGCGGGAGAATCTGGACATCGCCGATCAGCTGACCCGATTCATCGGTGAAGTTTTCGCCCGACATTTCGAAGGCGCCTGGCGCAACACTCCGGGCATATGTCAACGGTATCCACACTTCGGGCCTGCCGTTGAACAGAAATGGATGGCGATGAGTCTGGATGCGGGAAATCTTGTGACCGCTACGCTCGATAAACGGTGGGGCGATAACTTGTCCACTATATTCGACAGCGTCATGGAGATCTACACGGCGTGGATCGCTGCCGGTCGACCATCACTCGGGGGTGAGGTGAGCAACGACCAGCTGAGCCTGGATCTGGGCGATATCGACATGACGCCGGTCGACAACCCCGCGCCACCCGGCCCGGCCGAATGGCGGCGCTGGTACCGACAAATGGACACCCAGCTCGACAGATTCTCGACTGAGACGATACCCGAACTGCCACAACCGATCTGGTCGACCGATGCCATCGAGCGGGTGGCCGCGGTATTCGACGACATGTTCCCCGACACCGACTCGGTCAGCGACCCATCCAACGCTGACCGCGTCGACCAGTTCATCCGGTGGTTCGGCGAATGCAGCATCCACTACCACCCAGGTAGCCGCTGGTGGTACAGCCCGTACGGCCCGACACTACGCACCCCCGAAGACCACGACGAGCAGGAAGTGACCACCGTCCGATTCTGGGTCGATTACGCCGCGGAATACGGTTTCGACCACGTCCGGTTCCTGTTCCGGCCCGACGAAGAAGAAGACGACGACGAATACGAGCACCGTGAGCAGCAACGAAATCAGGCCGCTGCCACGGAATTCCGCCGCTACCTCGCCACCGCGGCCCAGGAAGCGTCCGCGCCCACCCCGTGGGGGACATGGATCGACCCGCGCCGCCGTGCAGGCCAGGTGCGAGAGTTCCTGGATCACGTCGGATGGACGCACCTGCCACCCCAGCTCTGGGACGACCACAGCCCGCACGTCGAACAGATCGGGGACCTGCTGTCCGCGTGGTTCCCCACCCACGCATCCCTCAGCGACACCGACAATGCGGACCGCGCCGACCAGGTGGTGTGTTTCCTGGGCGAATGCCTGACCCGGTACGCCCCCGGGCACTGGTTCGACCGACGCCAGCACAACGACATGCACCTGGTCTACATGGGAGAGAAGAGCGTTCCGTCGCTGTACGACGACATCGAACCCGCGATCGCCGTCCAACGATCCAGCGACCCCGAAGAACCCCCGTACACCTACGTCGCGGGCGCACTGCTGGCACGCGCGGTGCGCAACTTCGCCGACATGATCCGATTCATCCACGGCCTCCGCAACATCAACGCTGCCGACGACTAAAACGGTTCCACCTCAACCACCTGCGAGGACCTCGAGTCACCCGATCGCCCGCGCGATGCGGGGCACGACAGGACGCTCGGATCGATAGCCGATGATCCAGGTTCCGACGAGTCAGCACAGCATGACCCCGTCTGAGAAACGTGGGCGCGTTAGAGCCACCAGGCCGCCCGCTGGGCAAGTGTCCAGCTAACAGCTTCCATGCCGCGAACCGCTACGGACGTGGGGATCGGTGTCTTCGTCGTCCAGCCGGTGATCGAGACCACCGACGCGGCGCCTGACCTTTCGCGGATCGACGCAAATAGACCGATCATCGGTAACACCCGACTTTCCAAGTGGTCTCTTCACCATCCATCACGATTCTATTGTTCGCGGATGCTGTCGGGAGTGCGGCCGCGTGTCGCGCGCAGCCGGGAGTCGTCGCCGCGGAAGTCGTTGTGGCCGTGATTGTTTTGGAGTTCGGGTAGGTCGGCGTAGGCTTTGGCGGCTTCGGCGTGGTGTTCGTAGAGGGCAGTGCGGAGTTCTGCGGGCTCCTCGATGACGACATCGCTGCCGAAGCTGGCCACGAGCGGGACGAGCCAGCGCCAGCGGTCGACGTAGAGCACGATGCGGGTGGTGCCGTCGGGGTCGTGGTGGACTTCGGAATCGGGTTTTAGCCCGAGTCGGAGCATCTCCTCGCGGCTTGCCGGTTCGACGCGGATGACCACCCGGTTGGGTCCGCTGCCGAAGTCTTGTAATGCTTGGCGCCACCATGTTTGGAGATGGAATGAGTCCGGGTAGGTGAATTTCAGATCTGTGATGGCGAGCCGGTCAACGTTGTTGAGCTGGTAGCGCTGGGGTTCGCTGCGTGGTGGTGCCGCGACGAGCCACCACTCGCCGCCCTTCCACACCATGCCGTATGGCTTGACGACCAGGTGTTCTTGTCCGGCACTGTATTTGGCTCGCAGGGTGACCTCGATCGCGGTCCCGGTCAGCAGTGCGTCGCGCAGGGTCGCGAGGTGTCCGGAGCCCTCGTCGCGCCAGTACCAGTCGGTGGTGTCGAAGAAGATCCGGCTGGCTAGCCGGTGCAGGACCCTGGCGCGCGAGGCGCTTACCTCGGACGGCGGGAGTTGTTTTGTGGGGTCGAGTCCGTCGTCCATTAGGGCGAGGGAGTCGGGGCTGCGTTCGAGCAGGCCGAGGATGTACAGGCGCAGCGCGTCGTCGCCGTCGACGATGAGCGAGTCCAGGGGCTGATCGCTGGACAGGCGGAAGCCTCCGTTGCGTCCGGGAACCGATTCGATGGGGATGCCGTGGGAGACAAGCACTTCGATGTCGCGGTAGATGGTGCGCTGGGTGACGTTGAATCTGCTGGCCAGGGAGGTGGCCGACACCCAGTTGCGTGAACGCAGTTGGTGCACGATCGCGGTGTGCCGGGCATGGCGGGTGTTCAGTGGCATGCGCGTCCTACGATCCGGCGGTTCGGGGTCAGATCGAGTTGAGCGCGGCCCGGCGGTAGACGTCAAGCAGCCGGGCCCCGACCACCGCGGCGCTGTAGCGCCCGAGGAGGGTTTGCACGGCGGTGTGGTCCGGTGGCGGGGTGCGGCAGATGTCGATGATGCCTTTGGCGAGGGTGTCCTCGTCGTGGGGATCGGCGAATGTCGCCAGGCCGCCGGTGATTTCGCGGAGCACGGGCAGGTCCGAGCACAGCAGCGGGCGGCCGGCGGCCAATGCTTCCTGGGCGGGGATGCCGAAGCCCTCGAACAGGGTGGGGAACACGAACGCGGTCGCGTGGGTGTAGAGCGCGGCGAGCTGGTCGTCATCGATGTGGCCCAGGACGGTGATCTCCGGATCGCGGGCCGAGGGCAGTCCGCGTTCCCATCCGCGGCGCCCGGCCAGCAGCAGGCGGGCGGGCACGACATCCGGTGCGGCCGAGCGCGCGAGCCGGAACGCGCGCACGAGGCGGGGAATGTTCTTGCTGGGCATGTAGACCCCGACCCCGAACAGGAACGGTGTATCGGGCGCCAAGGCTCGGTTCGGGTGGCGTAGCCGCTGCGCGAAGTCACCGGCGACGTAGTTGGGCACCACCTCGAGGGGTTTGAGCAGTTCGCCGAGCGTGCCGAGGATCTCGGCACGGGAGGCGTGCGAGACGGTGATGACCGCGCGCAACAGTGGATCGTCGAGCTGGGTCAGCAGTCGCGGGTTCTGCACGTCGCGGACTTGCCGGACCATCTGTTCGGGGAACAGGTAGCGGCCTGCGTCGTGCAGGGTGAACACCGCGGGCCGGTGCAGCCGGGCGGGCAGGGCGAACGGGTAGTGCACCACATCGGCGCTGAAGGCTTCCACCGCGCTGTGCAGGTGGCGTTCGCGCCGGTTCGGGACCGTCACCGTCTCCACCGGCCCGTCGGCGGGGAAGCCGGGTGCCTGAGTTTCGGTCAAGACCACCGCGACCCGTACGGGTTCGGGTGCGGCGGTGAGGGCTTCGGTGAGCAGGTGGATGTAGCGCTCGACGCCGGTTTGGATGCTCGAGCGCCAGTAGCGGGCGTCGATCGCGACGCGCAACGGCTCAGCCACGGGCACCGGAGCGCACCCCGACCTGTGTGCCCAGTTCGGCGACCCAGGTATCGGTATCGGTGGTTAGCAAGTCCAAGACGACCTCGCCGAGTTCGCCCCACCGCTGGTCGACGAATTCCGCGACTCGTTCCGGGCTCGGCTTCGGGTCGTGGAGATACAGGCGGCCGATCACGTCCACGACGTAGGTGTCCACGTGCGCGGTGCCGCCGCGGCCGTACGAGAGATTGACCGCGAGGTTCGCGGTGTAGGGGCCCACACCCTTGATCTCGAGCAGTTGCGGGATCACCTCGGCCGGAGGGCGGGCGCGCCACTCGTGCCAGGTGTAGCCGGCCGCAGCGAGCGTCGAGGAGACCGCGGCCAGGTTCTTGGCGCGGAATCCGACCTTGCATTCACGCAACTGCTCGTCGCTGGCTTCGGCCATACGCGCCGGGGTCGGAAACGCGAAAATGGGTGTGCCGTCGACGGTTTCGCCGGTCGGCTCACCGAACGCCTCGGCGAGGTTACGCATCATGGCGTAGATCCGGTTGAAGCTGGTGCGCTGCGCGCACACCACCCCGCACAGCGCCTCGAAGATGTCGGGATACAGCTTGCCGCGACCCAGTCCGCGGTGAGCCACGGCCGCAGCCAGCACCGGATCGTCGGCGGTGAGCGCTTCCACGGCCTGGTACGGGTAGTCCAACTGCAGGCAACGCGACAACGCCGCGCGCACATCGGCGACGGTCTCTGCGGTCAGGGCCGGGCCGATGAGCGTGGCGCGCAACGTGGTCGGGGCGGTGTGGCGGATGCGCGCGGTGGTGATCGTGGCGTCGCGGTCGCCGGTGCGCAGCGGGCGTACCAGTTCGTCGCCGTCACGCACCCACGGGTAGATCAGATAGGTTTCCAGGGCGTGCGCGAAGTCCACGTGCCGGTCGAGGGCCAAATCGAGGGTGGTCGTCTGGGGGCTCATGGCATCACCAGGTTCTCGAGGTACCGCAGCACCGGGTGGGGTCCGGTCAGGTCAAGCTGGACGTTCAGGCCCAGAGGGAGAGCGAATTTCGTTGGCGTGTGCCCGAATTCGGCGCCGGTCACGACCGGGAAGCTGCCGCCGACACAGCGCAGGATCAGATCGTCGTAGGAGGCGTCTGGGGCGTCCTCGCGCGGGCTGTCGACCGGGACGGCGACCAGCAGGCCCGCGATCCGGTCGAACACCCCGGCCAGGCGCAGATGGGTCAGGGCGGCGTCGACCTGGACCCAGGGCACGAACACCTCTTCCAGGATCAGCACTGCCCCAGTCACATCCGGCATCCACGGTGTGCCGACAAGTGCGCGGATCGTGCCCAGGTGCCCGCCGATCACGGGCCCGGAGAACGATGTCCCTGTCCCGCGCGGGACTCGCCAGTCCAGGCCGGGAACCTCGATGTCCTTGACCGGCTGCTGCACAATCCGCCAGAACGATTCCGCGGTGGCCTCGTTGACGGTGGGCCTTGAGAAGTCGTACCCGGTCGGGCCGTGCAGCGTGGCCAAGCCGGTCCGTGCGGTGATGGCGTTGGCCAGCACTACAGGATCGGACAGCGCCGTGAATACCTTCGGGTTGTCGGCGATGGTGTCGTAGTTCAGCAAGTCCAGCAGCGCAGCGGCGCCCTTGCCGCCCGTCGCGGGCACGATCAGGTCGATGTCCGGATCGGCGAACGCCGCCATCAGGTCCGCGGCACGCTCTGCTGGGGATCCGGCGAGGTACCCGGTCGAGGCTCGCGCGTGCGGCGCCACCGTCACCGGGTGGCCCTGGCCCTCGAAGTAGGCGACAAGGCGGTCCAACTCGTCGGCCGGGACCGGTGAGGAGGTGGAGACGATCGCGACGCGACCCTCCGGTGTCACCGCTGGCGGTCTGATCACGGGGCGGGTCATTAGTGTGGCTCTCCTGCTCGTGTCGGGCCACCGGCGACAAGATCGATGTCGGCGGCGGGGTCGGTATCGCGGACCACGCGCACGCCCACCAGATGCCCGCACATATGCGCGGCCTCCAGCGGTCGCACGGTGGCGCGCAGGAAGTACGTGTTGGAGGCCACGTCCCCACCCCGGTAGACCGGGTGGCCCCGGTAGGTGTCCGAGCACCACTGCCATACGTGGCCGGTCAGGTCGGTCAGGCCGAACGGTGATGGCCCGTCGTCTCCGTCGTCGATCGTAGACAGGCCCGCACCACACTCCAAGCATCTCGGCGGGCCCGGCAGCTGTGAACCCCAAGGGAACCAGCGGCCGTCACTACCGCGGGCGGCGTGCTCCCACTCCGCTTCGCTCGGCAGCCTGCCCCCGGCCCACTCGGCATAGCGGACCGCCCATTCGAACGGAAGAACCACCGGCTCGCCAGGCCGCTCGGCACACGAGACCAGATCCCCGCCCAAGGTGTAGCCGGCGCCGGCCGCGGCAGCGCCGTCACGGGCGGCATCTGGATCGAGATCGGCCAGCATCACAGCGAATTGACCTCGGGTGGCCGGTGCGGCGCTGACCCACAGAGCAGGGATGTCGACCTCCGCGTGCCCGCGTTCGCCGATCGGCTCGATCCCGAATATCGCCCGCACCACGTCGACGTCCTCGTCGGTCAGGCCCGGTGTGAAGCGGGCGGCGGGCACGCGGATCTCCCATGCTCCATCGCACGCGCGCCGCCGCCGCGGCATTGTTTGCTCACGCGGGGTACTCGGCCGGGTCGCGAGGTAGTTGGTCAAGACGGCGAGCAGATCGGCGGGCGCGATCCCGTCGCGGGTCGCGCTCGGCCCAGTGAACCACGCCGTTTCGCCGTCGCGGCCGTGCTCGTCGGCCCACCCGATATCAGCGAACCACCGTGCATAGCCCTCGTTTCGGCCGTTGGGCCGATACAGCGCGGTGAGCCGGTCGATCCCGCGGCGGTGGGCGTCCTGGCGGATCAGATCTAGCATCCGCTGGTGGGTGCCCGACCACAGCAGGCGGCAGCTGGCCAGGAACGAGTCCAGCCGCGCACCGCCGTCGCTGGTGAAGTCGATCTCAGCGCAGCCGATGATTTCCGGTGCCAGGGCGGCACCGTGGTAGCGCACCTCGAACGCCAGCACGCTCCAGCCCGGATCATCAGCGAGACAGCGCAACTGCGCGACGGTGCGGCGCGGGCTGGTCATGTTGAACTGGTTGGAGCGCTCGTGCAACTGCGCGAGCCGGTCAAGTACTTCCGGGTCGGTCGGGTTGGTCAGGCACACCACTTCGGGAATCAGCTCGCCGGCGGCCTTGGCGCGGTAAAACGCCGTGCGGCCGGTGTCCGACGTGGTGACCGGCCCGTCGCCGCGGGGCGGCAGCTGCGCGAGCAGGTCACCGATCAGCAGCGGCGGCCCGGCCACCGCGGGCACCCGCGCACCCGGCCATCCGGCGCGGACTCGTTCTTGCTGCGCCGGGTCGTCATCGACGAACACCACGGTTTGCGGGGCGATGCCGTCGAAGAACTCCAGGACCGTCGCGATCCCGGCGGCCTTGTCGATATCCGGCGCCGCCCACACCCCGGCGAAACCCACGTCCGCCGCGTGCTGGTCCACCGCCGCGCGCGCTGCGCCGGACTCGTTGCGCGACAGGCCCGCCACCAGCGTCCCGTTCGCCCGCCGCTCGGCCAGCGCCGCGCGCCATACCCGGTGCGCAACCCCGATCAGCGGGTTGGCGCCGTCGAGCTGATCAGCGCCGTCCTCGGCGAGGGTGCCCGCCCAGATCACACCGTCGAGATCGGTGATGACCGCTTTAGGGCCGGGGACATCGCGTGCCGCGATCACCTGCCAGTGCAGCCACGCCAGATCGACCACCCGCGCCCACAGCGCGGCCGCGCGCGCATCCCGCCCGGCCGCGCTCAACGCGTGCTCCACGCCCGCATAGTCCTCGGCCGCGGCGAGCACATCCAGCGATGCCACCCGGTGCACCGCGACAACACGCAGCTCGGAGCCCGGTGTCGTCAACCCCCGGATCGCGGTGTTCGCTTCCTCGATCACAGCGTCGATCCGCTCGTCACCGCAATAGGGAAGTGTCTGGACCAGCAGCTCCGGCAGCGCGGACACCCACGCGCGAATCGCGTGCAGCAGCAACGAAATCGCGTCCGTCTCGCCCGCATACACCGCGGCGGCCTCGGGCAACCCGACCGTGGCCAGCACGATCGCGCTAACCTCCCCGCGCGCCGGCGCGCACTGCGCGGCGACAGCCGAGAGCAGGTCGCGCAGCGCGGGCAGGTGCACCGAGTCGGGCACGATCCGCAGCCGCAGCGAGGTCCCGGACTCGGCGGGATCGAGTGCGGCGGGGCCGGTTTCGAGTGCGGCGAGCCACTTCAGGTACGCGGTCACGGGTTCCCCCTCGGTGTCGGAATGTCGGCGCCCAAGCGCACGATCTGGCCGGAGGCGTAACCCCAGGCCGGGTCGCAGACGATGCTGACGGCCAGCTGCGCGACCTCGGCGAGGGTCAGGGCGCGGCCCCACGGCAGGCTCCGGTAGTAGCGGTCGATATCGGTCTCGCCCTTGAGGGCGAGCAGGTGTTCGGCCTGCGGCGAGGCAATCAGCGACGGCGAGAGCACATTCACCCGCACACCGTGCTCGGCCTCCTCCTTGGCCAGGGTCACCGCCACCGCCTCCAACGCCGCCTTCGACGCGCTGTAGGGGCCGTTGCCGGGGGTGCAGGTCAGCGCGGCTTGGGAACTGATCACCACCACCCGCGCGGCGCCGGACCGCGCTGCGGGATGCACCGCCCGCCATACCGCGTGCAGGCCCGCAGCGTTGATCGTCAGCAACTCCACGCATTCGGCCGAGGTGGTCTCGGCCAGCCGGGACTTACTCGACGCCGCCCCGGCCGCATACACCAGCACGCGCACCGGCTCCCCGGTCTGCTCGACCGCCCGCGCCAGGCCCGCGGCCCCGGCCTCGCCGTCGCGGGCATCGAACCGGACCCACCTCGTGCCGTCGGTGCCGGGCTCGGTGCCGGTTGTGGAGGTCGCCACCACCGACAGCCCGATATCGCGCAGCAGGGTGATGATCGCCGACCCCAGCGCACCGCTGCCACCGACCACCAGCGCTGTGCCCGCACTGGTGCTCATGCGCTGGGCTGGAGGTCGGAGTCGGGATGGTCCACGGTGAACATCTCCTGAAATCGCATCTGCCGCTGCGGGATCCCGAACAACGCGCCGACCGCCCGTGCCTGTTCGGCGGCGTGCTCGTCGCCGCGCGGGACCTGCATCACGCACCGCGGGAAGATCACGATCATGATGTCCCGGTCGACCAGGTGTGCGTAGAAACCCTCGGGCAGCAGCACCCCGGCCAGCCGCACCGCGACCTCCGGAGCGCGGCTGGCGGCCACGTGCAGCTCCAGCACCTCGACCGGGAGGTGCCGGTCGAGCAGATGCGGGTAGCTGCGCACCACAACCGCCGGCAGCGGCAACGGCAAGCTCCGACCGGGAAGGCTCTCGCGCAGAACGATTCCCCGCATCACGCTGCCCCCGCCGCCGCGCCGGGCGCTTTCACCAAGCGCGTGTGCGAGCGGGCGCGGGCGACCATCTCCGCGCTCGTCCACGGGGTTTGGCTGTCGTAGTAGTCGAAATCGGCCCACGCCTCCAAGGTGGTGGGAGCCGAAAAGCCCCGCGCGAGTGCCTGTTCGAACAACGGCGTGCCCGGGAACGGCCCGAACAAATGCACCCGGGTCTCCGGACGCGGCTCGAGGGTGCTGATCTGCTCGATCAAGCTGTAGGTTTCCTCGATCTCGTCGAGGGTTTCGTCCGGAAACCCGACGATGAAGGTGTAGGCGCCCATAATGCCGTGCGCGGCGATATCGGCAGCCACATCCAGAGCGTGGGCGCGGGTGATGTCCTTGCGCACCACCTCGGCCAGGACCCGGTCCGAACCGGACTCGATACCCATCAGCAGCCGTCGGCATCCGCTCTCGGAGATCGCGGGCAGCAGGTCGAGTTTCTGCTTGCGGGCCCGCAGCACGTCGTTCGGATTGATCGACGCCGCCCACGACAACCCCACGCCGCGTTCGGCTTTGATCCGGCAGAACTCGACCGCGCGCCGGACGTTCACGAACCAGTCCGCGTCGTAGAACTTCACCCCGCTGATATCGAACCGCGCGGTGAGATCCTCCAGGTCATCGATCAGCGCACCGGCTTCCATCGCACTGTATTTGCGCTGGTAGGTCAGCTCGTAGCAGAACTGGCACTTGTAGACGCAGCCCTGGGAGGACACGAAGTTCAGGGTGCGTGGCGCGACGGTGGGATCGTCGCGGATGTAGTCGGCCACGGTCAGCAGATGCCACGGGTACGCGCCCAGATTCCCTGTCCGCGGCGGGTTGACCGGGCCGCGGATCGTGCGGTTGCCGTCGATGGACAGCAGGCCGGGCACCGAGTCCCAGCCCCGCCCGTGCAGTTCGGCATCGACGAAGGCGGGCATCGAGGTCTGCCCCGGTCCCTCGAGCACCACGTCGACCAGCGGATGCCGCGCGGTCTGCTCGGCCAGCACATTCACGTGCGGCCCACCGAAAACCAGTGGCGGACAACTGCTGCGCTCGCGCGCGACGGCCGCCATGTCCAGGGCGTGCCGGATCTGCGCGCCGCCGGTCATGATGCTGATCCCGATGCAGCACGCCCGGTCCAGGTGCTCATCGAGGAACCCCGGCCACTGCGAGACCGGCCGCTGGTTCCCGTCGAAGATCACCACCTCGGCCAGGTCATCGTCCAGCAACGGCTTGGCCAGGGTCAGCAGTGAGAACGGCATCCAGTGATACAGGTAGTCCTTCTCGTGCTCCACCTGCGGATAGACCAGGATCACCAGCGGACGCGAGGTCAGGAGCCCGGTCATGACGCCACCACCGGCAGCAACCGCACCGGCCGCGCGGGCTCGTCATCCGGGCCCGCAGGGCGGAAACGCGCGGTCGCGTACGTCGACAACGCCCGCCCCAGCACACTGTCCATCTGGTCCGGATCGTGCAGGATCTCGCCCAGCGGTACCGAAATCTCCTCGCGCAGAAGGCAGAACTGCAGGCGCCGATCCGCGGTCAGCCGCAACGCCATCAGCGCGTCGTGACACGGATAGAACCGGCAACCGGTACACACATCGCCGTACCAGGCGCCGGCCCGGCTGTCCTTGAGCACGACCTCGAACCCGGACGCCAGCCTCAGCACCGTCATCGGATGCCCCAAACCGCCCTGGGAACGGACATCCACTGACGCGGCCTGTTCCCGCAGCGCCGCGGCCACCTCGTGCAGCGGCACATACAACGAGCCGATCGAGGCACCACCGCGGGTGATCGCCAACCGGCGCGCGAACGACTCCGCACCGGAGTCCATGTCCCGGATCACATCCAGCAACTTCAAGGTCGCAACCCCGGTCTTCTCACACCAGGCCGCCAATTCCTCGATCTCGCCGTCGTTCACCCCGGCCATCACCACCGTGTTGACCTTCACCGGCACCCCCGTGGCCACCACCTGCGTCAGGGCTCCCAGCACGGCCGCCAGATCGTCGACGCCGCAGATCTGCCGATGCAACGCCGGATCCAGAGTGTCCACACTCATGTTGAACTGGGTCACCCCCGCCCGCGCGAGCGCCGCGGCGCGCTCACCGATCCGGGGATGGCGTGAAATCAGTTCGATCTCAGCGAAACCCGCCTCCCGCAGCCGGGTGACCGCCTCCTCGAGCGGCTCCCACAACGCCGGATCACCGCCGGTGAGTTTGATGCTGTCGATGCCGTGGGCCAACAACGGCACGGCGACCGCGAGGAGGTCCTGCACGCTCAGCTCCTGCCCGGCGCCGGTGGCCACCGCTTCACCGGAGGGACGGCAGAAGAAACACGCCCGCCCGCAGCGGGAGTTAACAGTGACACGGAACTGTGGCAGTCGAACAGTCGAATCTTGACGCTGCGCCGGGGAATCCATAGAGGTAATCATGAGGCCACCTGCATCGAATCAGCCAGTGCGCCAACACAACTCGATGTCAGTGTTCGAAGACGCCGACGAGATAAACCCTGACATTCAAATCGCGTTGCCACCCGCGCGGGCACTCTAGGCTCCATTCCATGATCAAGGGTGTTCTCATCGCCGAAAGCTTCCTGCCGGGCACGAAGATCGAGGGTGTGCCGCTCACGATCACCGGCTTCTACCGGGTCGAGATCAAAGACGCGGCCGACTACCAGCCCTCCCTGTGGACCATCATCTACTTCCAGGCCAGCGAACCAGACGCCGACCAGATCACCGACCTGCTTGCCGCCAGCCTCGATGCCCCCGGCTGGTATGTCGACATGCACACCGACTCGCTGGTGTACGTCATCTTCCCGAACAAGGTGTTCCGGTACATGCCCGGAGACCACGACGCCCGCGCCGAAGCCGTCGCCTATGCCCGCACCGTCGGTGTCCCCGACACCCAACTCTGGGGCGAGACAGACGATTTCGTGGACCCGGCGCTCACCTAGCACCGGACTGCCGAACCCGCACACCCTCAACGCCCGTCACCGCCCTCGTCCACGCCGTCACCGGGCTCCGCCCGGCACGGCGCAGGCCGGCCGGATCCATCTTTTGTCAGTTCTCTGATCTGTGCCAACGCGGCACACCTCCTCGTCGTTGCGTTGCCTCGCTGCCTTCCGGACCCGCTCGCGCCCGTGGATCGCACAGGCGAGGTTGGTCCGGCGACGGCAGGCGGATAGCTCTCAATATGTTGTGCCAGAACGAAATTGATGCCCGGCGCCGGGCGGGTGGCGCGGCAGGAGTTGAAGGCGGTGCTGCTTCGCAGTGCCGAGGGAATCGGCTGGTGCTCGGCCGTGCCCCGCCGTCCTGCTGCCGTGCCCCGATTGCCCGCGCAGTCCGAGGCCGCGAATCGCGTCTACGGTGTGGAAAACCCGATCAGCGCACCGATCCCGGCGCCGATCGGGACGGTGACCAGTGCGCCGACTCCGCCGAGGAAGAACCCGAGTACCGCGCCGATCCCGCCGCCGACGAGAGCGCCGACCACCGCGTTGTGCTGCTTACGGGCCAGCGTGCCGGCGTCCTGGTCGACCGCCCGCACCGGTGCAGTCGCTGATTGCCGAGTGAGGGTGAGAGTCCGGCCGCTGTTCGCGATCGAGGCGGTGAGACCGACCAGGCCGGAGGCGGTGTGCAGGCCCAGCGGGATGGTGGCGACGGCAATTCCCTCGGCATCGGTCAGTGCGACCGACATCCCGTCGGCAGCCGGAACGAACCGGCCGCCGCCGTCGAGCGTGGTGATCGCGCCGCGGCCGCCCATGGCCGCGGCGGTGGTGTAGGTGATGCCGTGCTCGCTGGCGTGCACGCTCGGCGCGGGCCGGGCTTCGACCGGGCCGGCGTGGGCCGTGGTGCTCGCACCGGCGATGGCAGTCGCCGCGATCACGGCGACCGTGAGGGGGTAGAGCTTCATCGAATTCTCCTTATCGTCAGGGATATCGCTGTGGAATGAAGGTGTTGAACAAAACGAGTTCGACGTGCCGGCGCACCAGCACAGCCGTGATGTCCTCCGGCTCCGGGTGTCGCGCGATGAGCCCGGCCAGCATGTTCATCAGGACGTAGGCGGCGTCTTCGCCGCTGGCGGTCTGCACGCCGATGTCCTCGGCGGCGCGGTCGAACCAGCCGCCCAGCGCCATGATCAAGCGCGCCAGCGGGATTGATCTGGTCGGAGCGTTGGCTCCGGCCAGCGACAGTTCCAGCCGGATCCAGCCCGGACGGGTCACCGCCAGATAGCCCCAGGTCGTCACGGTGGTGACCAGTTGATCGACCGTCGTGATGCGCACAGTGCGCATGCGCTCGGTCACATGGCGATACAGCTCGTCGAGCACCGCCGCCCCCACCTCGGCCTTACTGGCAAAGTTCCCCGAGACTGCGCCGCGGCTATACCCGGCGTGCGCGGCGATCCGATCCATCGACACCGCGTCGAAACCGTTGGCCAAGAACAAATCCCCCGCCGAACGCAGGAGCCGGGCCCGGGTGATCTGGCGCTGCTTCCGCCGGGAACGGGGCGCGGCTGCCACACCCGCGCTCACCACTGGTCCCCCCGGTGTCCAACCTCGACGATCGCGCCGACGCCGTCGACACACGATGCCGGGCCCGCGCAGTGGTTGTGGTCTGGCATCCAGCCGTATTCGCTGTACGTCAGAGCGCAACCAGCGCTGACGGACCGGATACCGGAGTATTCGGTAATGCCAAGATCCGAATTCGGCAGACGGTCATGTCCGCCCTGCCGATAAAAATCCAGTTGCGTGCGGTACTTCTCCAGCGCCGTTGCGACACGCCCCATTGCAGTCATCACTTTCGGTTGTGGCGTACAAACTTTCGGATCGCGTGCAACCTGCGGGGAAACCGGCGAATGAAGATCGAGGGCCATATGACATAGCTTTTTGCCACCGCGAACAGAATCATCATGTTCACGAAGGTCCTTGCCGCTCTCGTTCCCGCCTTCCGCTCGAATCGGCCGACGTCTTTCTCGAGCCGCGCGAGTGCCTCGGCGTCGCCCGGCTCGTCGATGTTCCGTGCGCGAATTTTCGATTTCGCGCGGTCCCATGTTGCGAACATCGCCAATGCGCCGCCCACGGACCAGGCAGCAAAAATCCACCAAGCGAGCGTCACCGCGTCACCTTCGCGCCCGTCACTGTCACGCTGGTCACCGACTCGGTGTCCATCGAGTGCGCGATCACCTTGACGCACGCGCCGCCAGTGACGATGGACCCCACCAACACCACCGCGAGCAGCCAGACACCCGCGCCTGGCCCGCTGACCTGGGGCTCGAACAGATCGGCGATGGTGTCGACCAGGAGCGTGGAGACCACGCCGATTGTGGTGAGGGCAGCGGCGAGCCCGAGGGCATAACCACGGCCGCGGGTGCGGGGGCCGATGACCAGCAGGACAACTGCGGCCGCGGAGATCACCACACTGACCACCAGCGCGATACCGACCAGTTGCATTACGGGTCCGAACTCTCTACCGCTGGCGGTCCAGGACGTGCGCTTGATATATCCGAATGCCGTATCCAGGGGGCATATCGACGCGATCATGGCCACGATTGCGGTCGTGCCCAGCAGTTCGCCGATGAGGTGGTCTGTTCTGGCCTCGAGGCAGGGCATGCGCCGGTCGATGGCCCATGCGCTCGTGGACATCGCGAGTAGCGCGACCGGTACACACGCCACCAGCGCCCAGAAGCCCGGCCCGACCTGCGCCGCGCCGCTGTGGTTGTCCTGTATCCACGCCGCCGCCAGCCCGAGGACCCTGGTCAGGCTGATTCCGAAAACCAGGCTGGACGCAGCGATTTCGGCTATCAGGTCCAGGTCGCCGGATCGTGCCCGAGTTCGCACCGAGAGCACCGCAGCCAGCAGCGCCGCGAGGCCCGCCAGCACCAACATGACATTGGGCCATGACACCGTGGACTCGGCACGGCCGGGCTGGATGAGGACGTGCCGCCACCCCCAGACCTCGGAGCGGACCTCGGGGGACAAGGAATCGCCCATACTCCAAAAGCGCAGCCACCGCAGCCCACAAGCCAGCGCGACCAGTACCGCGACCAAGCCCAGGAACACCCCCGGCAGCCGCATACTGATCCTCACCTCCGCCATCACAATCCTCGGACGGAACTTCGAATCCATGTGTACCCCTTCAAATTTCGTGCGACTTACGGGAATTACGTGCCTCATCGTGTCGCCCTGACGGAGCGGCCGTCAGTGGTGCGGATGTGCACCATCGCGAACGCCGAACCGTCGTCGTGGATCGGCTCCAGGTACTGCGCCCGTCGACCACGACGGCGACCGCCGGATGAGTGAGATTCACTAGTGGTCCGTTCCGCCGACCTTTGTCGGGTCGAGCTGGGAACAGTGCGATCCGTGGTCGGCGAGGGATTCACGGATGAAATCCACCGTCATCGCCACGTCGTAGATAGCCAATATCGCGATCACGGCGAGCAGTGGGCCCGGCGGGATGCGTTTCATAGAGTTCACGCTCAATTCTGTTGTGTACGTGCGGGTTTGGCGATTACTGCGGTGTGATGTGATGCGCGTTTGATCTGCTCGCCGAGGTCGTACCGGCCTCTAGGCGTGGCGAAGCTGGCGCAGAACCCGCCGATTCCGGCCGGGGCTCTGCGTGTTGACCTGCCAGAGCGTTGCGCCCAGTTCGGGCACGTGCACCGAACGAATCAGTGGCTTGAGTCCTTGCCGGGCAATAACAGCGGAAGCACTCGCGGTCCATCGTCCGGGCGGAGCACCACCACTGCCGAAAACACCCCTGCCGCAATCTGTTTGGCTTCCTCGATCGAATCGGAATAGCCGCCTGCTACCCGCTCGAGATCATCGCCGCACTCGACCCACCACTCCCATTCACCGAACGGCGGGCGGGCAGGCCAGATGTGCGCACAGCCCACATACGCATCACGGAAAAGCGAATCAGGCACGCTACCCGCGGTCCAGTCGGCAGTGAAGAAATCGATCATTGGTCTGCCTTCCAGCCGTGGTTCCGTCTCGTCGTTATCGCCGTCCTCGTCACGCCACACCTTTCGGTTCAAAAACTCGCGGATTGCTCACAGCTCTTGCAAGACGGCGTCCCACACCGGCATCAATCGCGGCCATAGGTCCCGAGCTTGTGCCAAGGTCGGATACTCCCGACCTTCGTACGACCGCAGCACCCGGCCGTCTACTTCCCCGACAGACCGAATGTGGGCGGTACCGCCGACTACGTGCCACCTCACCTCGAACCCATCGACAGCAGTACGTCGAACGCCCTGCGCGGTTACGTCGTCCACGGAGCGCGGGTCCTCTCCGTCAGGTCCGGTCCCGTTTCGGTTTCCAGCAGCCGGGACACGTTCACCCGCCCCCAGTCGGTGAGCACATATCCCCGCCGGCAGGACCGACTCCGCGCACGCATACACCGGAGCCAGCACGACCGCGCCGGACTGCCGGAACTTGCTGGGTTGCCTTGCCCAGCAACGAATCTGAACAAATCGTGCTGCGGAAGTCGGCAGCCGGTGTTGCTACTGATGACCGCTCCTTGCGTGCCGAGGAATATCGTCGTGCCTTCTTGGCTGTCGAGGCGGACCGTGTGGTTCCCGGGCTTGTTTGCGAAGACTTCGGACCCGGTTACACCCAGGGGGTCGGCCAGTCGGCGGGCGCGGTCGAGCACTTGGGGCCAGACGGTGTCGGGGATCCCGGAATTGGAGACGTAGTTCTGCAACCGGACCTTGCTGCCCTGGGTCTGGTCATAGGGGCGGTCGCAGGATTCGACAGAGCGCTCGTCGACCCATTGCCAAGTCAGGCCCGGTACCAGTGAGCTGACGTACGAACCCAACTCGACCACCGCGGCGCGGAGTTGGGTTTCGGTGTCTTCCAGGGTCGGTAGTTCGGCCAGGCGGGCAGCGGCCTTCTGAGTGTCGGCCGGATTGGTTTTCTCGTAGGGGTTGTCGGACAGTCCACAGCCTGTCGTCGAGAGGATCACCGTGGCTACAGCAGCGGTCCAGAGCGATATGACTTTCTGTCGCGTCGGTGGGAAACGGCCGATGACGGGATCCGGCACACGCCGCCGAGCGTGACCAGCATCGCGGGCGGGATGCGCTACATCGGTGCGCAGGTCGATCGGACTCTCGGCCACGACGAACTCCTTGTCAGATCGGGTGGTGTGCGGGATGAGGCAGACGCCTCGTGCGCACGTGGCGACGGGATCGCAGCGACGAGCCACGGCATTGGTGACGAGGTGGAGTTGCCGGTGCCGCGGGTCGGTGAGCTGGGGCACCGGAAGGTACGGCATACCGACGTCGACCGCGGCACCGTCACGTGATGCGTTGTCGCCGACCATCAGGGTGTGTTCGGCAGGGGTGCCGAGCCGATCCAGCGCCAGCTGGAAGAATGCGGGATCGGGTTTCTGCACTCCTTCCTCGTTGGACAATACGAAAGTATCGATCGCATCGAGCAGTCCGACGGCTTCGAACATGGGCCGGATGTCGAAATGAATATTGCTTGCCACCGCGACCCGGCAACCCTTCTTCTTCACGGCAGCGATGGTCTCGGCGGCGTCGACTGCGAAAATGTTGTATGACGGATCGGAATCCACCGCGAACAGCTCGTGCGCGAGGTCCTCAGGCAATCCGGCATCGGCAAACACCGAATAGTAGGTGTCGCGATGCCGCTCGAAACTCGTATTTCCGAACGGGTCTTTCAGACGGTTGGGTTCGCCTGCCGCTGTAAGAATTGTTCGCAGCAGATCTTTTGTGGCGGTGTCGCTGTGATCGCGCCCGGACCTGCGTAGCGCTTCGCGCGCCCACCGGTCCTGGGTCAGCTCCGACACGAGCGTGCCACGCCAATCGAAGACGACCGCTCGCACCGGGTGAATAATCTGTGTTCCCAATGATTGTGCCTTTCAACGCATCTCACCGACGCACATCGGTGAGGAGTAGTCGGTTGTCGCCGATGTCCGGCGGCGCGATGATGAATTCGCTGGACGGGGGAAGACGGCCGCGGTGACTACTGCGGCGATACTCGGCACACGCGGGTGCGGGTCTGGTCTTCCGGGGTCGCGCGATACCAGCGGTCGGTCGATCTCGAGGTTTCGCTGGACCGTTCCGCGACGATCCACTGTTGGGCCGCGAAGCCGTCCAGGATCTCATCCACCGTTCGCCGGCGAATTCCGCTGGCGTGCCGTAGCTCTCGCGCGCAGAATCGGCGGCCGGACAACGCAAGGACCAGCGCCGCGATCCGCGCCATCTGCCGACGGCGCCGAGCCCGTGGATGAATGTCTCTGTGCCAGGAGCGGTGCTGGCGGTCGTCCAACCGTCCCAGCCTTCTGACATGTCGAAATCCCTTGTCCGTGTGGGTTATTCAAAGTGGAGTGGGCAGCCGCGTGTTTCCCCCGGCGGCTTCGTGTGCCGCTGCGGCGCTGCTTCGCCGCGTTCAGGGGCGGTAGAAGGCGTGGGTCGTGGGATGTTGTGGTCAGTAGTGGCAGCGCGGTTCAGTCGGGCTAGCGCACTCGCAGACGAGCCATCGAGAAGTACCGGTACGTGGCCCATGCGCCGTATTCCGGCCATGCCGGGGAACAGCGTGGGTTGCCGTTGTCCCAGACCTCCACGATCAACGTCCGCCATGATGGCCAGCGCAGTCCCAGCTGCCCGACCATGGCGCGGCGGTCATCAGGACGGGCGTCGTTCCAGCGCACTAGGTTGTGTACCAGCGCGGTGGCGGTCTCGCCCGTGGCGTGGACGGCCCACGGCGGCAGCGCCCACTGTGCCGCCTGGTCGCGCGAATGCGTCCCGGCGGAACTGGCGACGTCATGGTGATTCAGCCACAGCCTTGTGTCCGCGGTCGGTCTGCTGATCACGGTGTTCTGTCCTTTTCCTCGTTCGGGCGGTGCGTCATTGCGGAGTATTTCGTCAGGTTGTTTTTTGCTGCTCGCCATCTGCGCAGGCTGTACACCGTTGCTGCGATAAATATCGGTGATACAAGAAGAGGGGAATAGAATCTCACTCCGGGATCCGCCGGAATCGGAACGGCGACAACGATGCAGAGCATCAGGGCGAGCATCGAGAGCGTGGTGTAGAGAAAGGCTCTACGTTTCCAGGCTGCCGTATTGCTGTCCAATATTTCAGTGTCGGTACACAGGTAAATGAGTTCTTTTTCCGACTCGCTCGTAATGATGTCGCTTACCTCTTCATCGTCCTGGTGTCGTCTTGGGTCTTTATCCGAATTTCGCGCCGCGCGGGAACGACCGGGGGCGTCGGCGCGGGGTCTTCCTCGGTGGGGGCTGCTTCGGCGCGCGTGGGGAATCCACTCCTGAAAGACAGCGCGCAACCTGTCGGCATTGGTGGCCGACAGGTCGATTTCGTAGCTGACTCCGCTGATATCGAACGCGACCGTCTCGGCCGCCGGTGTCTTGTCAAGGTCGTCGATGAGTTCGACGGAAACCGATCGCGCCATGAATATCTCCAATGTGTCAGTGCAAGAGGGTGATTCGCGCGATGAGGGCCTGCTTCCAGTGCCTGGGACGACGTCACTGCGGCCTCGTTGTGCTTGGTCAGTGGGGGTGGGCTGCGCTGATCGCGGGCACGAGCATCCCGAGGGTGATGAGCATCCCGACCAGGTACACCGCCACGCCGGTCAGTGCTGCTGCCCGTATTGGCCGCTGCGTTTCGGCCAGCCCGATCAGCAGGGATGCCACGCCTGAAACGATGTAGGCGCAGGCCAGGCTGACCATCGCGGACGTGGTCGCGGACATCATGGTGCTGGGTGAGCACGGTGAGTTCGCGCGGCACTGGGCGAACTCGGCGAACTTGTCCGCGATCAATACCGCGAGGTTCACCGACACGAATGCGGACACCGCGCCCATCGCAGTCCAGGCTCCGATGAACGGCCATCGGCCCCACCGGCTTCGGGTCGGCCTGGACTCGAGGTCTCGGTTCTGGCCGTCCCGGGATTCGAGCGTCGCCGGATTCTCGGTGATGCTCGATGCGGTCTGCTCACGCATCGGCTACTCCTGGCCGGTGATGGGTGATATGCCGATGCCCATGCGTCCTGCTCGCTCCGGGGGTGCCGTGTCGTCGCCGGCCCACTTCACCGCCCGCTGCATCACCACAAATCCGACCGCGAAGATCGCGGTATTCGACAGAAGTCTCCGTTTGTTGATGGCCACCTGTGTTGTGTCCTTTCCTGTTGAGCTGCAATGGATTCGGTCCGATGTCACTGGCGAATGTCGTGTTCATCGTTGGGGCTGGATCGGTGCTCGGCAGTTCGCCGCGCGGAGCGGGACGGTCACTGTTCTGGCGTCAGGTACGTGAGCCGACCAGGGTCGGGTCCGGTGCGGGGGCTGGGGTACTGCCGCCGCCGTGATCGCGGTGACAGGACACGCACCACGCGCGTAGTGGCTGGTGGAACAGGCGCGCGTAGGTGACGACCAGGATTTCGGGCACCAGCATGGCCACCCCGGCACGTGCGTCGATCTGGTGTGTGTCCATCGCGATCAGCCCGGTCAGACCCAGCAGGACCACCACGCTCTGCCCCGCGATTCCGGCGGTGATGTGTGCTGCCCGTAGCCTTTTCGGCTGTTTGGCAGCTCGCAGCGAGCCATCATCGGGGATCGCGCGAAGGCAGTCGAGGCACCATCGGGTCAGCAGCTCGTGCAGCAAGTCGGCCGTGGCGCACACCACCATCACGACGAAGGCGACGGCCACGATCGCGTCGGGCAGCCCGTACCAGCTGGCGGCATAGCAGGCGGTGGTGATCGCCCACAATGGACGCAGGTGATGCGCCAGCCACGTCAGCGCCAGGGTCGTGCGGCCCTCGCCGTTGAACAGGTCGATCAGATCGAGCCGGGTGGTCGAGCGGATCGTTCTGCGCGCGAACCACGCCACCATCCGGCGGCGGGGGTCAGGACTGTTCGCGGTCACTGATCCTCCTCAAGATCCGGTGATGTGCGAGAGGTTCGCCGTTCGCGGCGATCCGGGCGGCACGGGGTGGCTGTGCTCATCGCGGTCCCGAAGGCGTCGGCCAGCCACGTGGAGCCCAGATCGGTGACGTGGAAGGTGCGGTGCAGCACCTCGCCGGTGTGCGGATCGTGCCACTGGCGCGCCAGCCATTGACGGTCGATCCAGTCATCCAGGAGCGCGTGAAGCCGCCGCGGCCGCACCTTGGTCACCGACGTCAGCTCCGCCAGCCCGCATGCACGTCCCGGCACAGCCAGCAGCACCGCGGCAACCAGTGCCTGGTCACGACGCTGGCGAGCGGCACTTCTTCTCATCGGCTCACCGGCGATGAGAAGAAGTCCCCGTGGCCGTCCGGCTCCGGATCCGGTCCGATGACCCAGGTACGCCCGCGCACCAGCATGCGGTAATCGCGTTGTGCAGCAACCACACGATGGCGGGCCCTAGCGATCCACACTGTGTGGCCCGGGGATCCCGGGAGGTGGGCGGCGGTTGCGCGCCGCAGTTCCCAACAGGCTCGAGCAATGGCGTCGATCATGTGCCCGACACGGTTGTCGAACCAGCAGCCCTTGGCGGCGTGGTTGATGCGATCGATGATCGCGGTACGGACCGGATCGGTGATGTCGGCGATACCGATGTCGGCCAGGACCTCGGATCCGTAAGCGATTTCGTTTCCGTCGTCGCCTGCGACCACGAACCGGTCACAGTTGATCCAGTCAGGCACGGTGGTCAGCAGACGCGCAGCCAGCAGGAATAGACGGGCAGGATGGTCGGCGGGCACCCTGCCGTCCATCGCCTCGCGCAACTCACACACTGTCGGCAGGAACTGCGCGAAGCGGCGCGGCTCGGGGAGGTCGGCGTTGTAGTCGACACCGATTTCCGGGGTCGGGGGCATTGGTGTTCTCCTGGGGTGAGATCGGAGTACGGCGGTTTCGCTGGCTGGTTCAGATCGTTTGTGCGGTAGGTGGTTTCGGCCCACTCGGCGGGCTGTTTGAGAGCCACGCCCGCCAGGATGAGCTGCGCTTCGGATGAGTCGGGTACGGCCGATAGGAGCCGGGGCGATCGCGGCCGTGTAGTGGCCGATGATGATGGCGGCGGGGTCGGCCTCATCGGGCCCGACGGGCGCGCTGATCCCGCGCGCACGGGAATCTGTTGGTGTGGAAGGTGTTTGAGTCATGTCCTGGGTGTGGCTCCGGGCGTGCGGCACTGGGAGCCACATCGCGGGATGGGAGGTCAGCTGGCCTTGCGGACCGGCACGGCGGGGAGCGTGTCGGTGGTCGAGCTGGTCAGCGTCCGATAGGAGTCGAGGTAGTCCGAAGCGAACAGCGGTGCGGTGGGTAGGGCGGGGACGTCGAAGGCGGCCACGAGTTCAGCCATCGCGTTCGCGATGGCGCCGCGGTGTTCGAGCAGTTCGGTGTGGATCCTGTTGGCTTGCTCGTTGTTCATCAGGCCGTGGACCGCGAACCAGCCGCCGCGCTCGTAGATGCAGCCGAGGGCATAGGCAGCTGCCGCCGAGCGCAGGAGCTGTTCGGCCGCGGGATGGGGTGCGGTGGTCGCGGCGATGTGCAGCGCGGTCGCGGCCAGGCGTTCCCCGGTCGCGGCGGTCAGCTCCGCGCCCGCGCTGTCCTCGCCCCAGATCGGGCCTGCCGCACCGTAATTGCCGCGGTGCATTCCGCCCGCGATCGCGTGCTCGCGTTCGGTCAGCAGATCGATGTACCACGGCAGGCCGGCGGGGGTGTCCGGGAGGTGCAGGTCGAGCAGCTCGTTGTAGTGTTTCCCGGCCGCGACCTGCATGATCTGGTCATCGCCCTCGGCGGTGGAGATGCCGTCCGCGTTGGCGATCCAATCCGGGATGTAATTCGAACGGAGAACGCCCTGCGCACCGGCGCGTCGGCGGCACTTCACCAGCACGTCGTAGGCGGTACCGGACAGCAGCGGCTTGGCGACCATGGGCCCCAGCGTCGACCACGGTGCTGTATCGGTCGCGCGGAGTTCGCGCACTCGCCGGCCCAGGATGCTGGTGGCCCAGACCTGCGCCAGCGCGGTCACGATGTCGCGCTGCACCGGTCCGCGGTCGATCATGACCGTCCGCCCAGGGCAGCGCTGCCCGGCGTAGCCGACCACGCCCGCCAGCGCGGCGCGAGCGGTGGCGATGGCACCGCACGGCAGATCCACCCGGCCACCACCCAGAGGCTCGCTCGTGCGGGCGAACCGCTTCCCCCACGGCACCGCGCATTCGAATTCGCCGCTGCTGGTGATGCGTGCCCAGTCCCCGCCGAGCAGCGCCTCGCGCGGCAGCACGCACGTGGCCGGATCGAACTCGATCAGGCCGTGGTCCATCGCCGACCCGTTCTTCTCCGGCAGCGCCGTCACCCGTACTCCGGCAGCGAGCTGTCCGTCGGCTGCCCGCACCCGCAGCAGAAACGGCAGTACCCCTTCATCGCGGCCGCCGACCACCAGGCGCGCGGTGACCACCGCCCACTTTCCTGCCGGGCCTGCGACGTTCGGCATGAACTTCGCCGCGTGGAGGTTCGGGGTGGCGAGCCGGATCCCGCCGACGGCCGGATCCCAGGTGGCGATCGTGCGGCAATGGCCACCGTTGGTGCCGGCCACCTCGGTCAGCATCAGCACACCCACCGCGGCGCCGGTATCGAGGTCGGTGACGCAGCGCCGCACGTACTCCGAGTCGGCTCGAGAGGCGAGGATGGCGCCCAGCGCCAGGTTGAGGTGCCCGCTCATCAGGGTCAGCACCGAGGGCGCGGCGATCGCGGCCTCCTCGAACAGGACCCCGCGCAGCACGGGATCACCGGCGATCTCGAGTGCGGATCCGCCCATCTCGCGGATGAGGGCGCGCAGCAGATCCGGTGTGCGCGCATGCTGTTCGGCGTAGGTCAGCCCGGACGTCGGCACGTCCCCCACGGCGAGCACCGCCTCGCGGGCTCGTGTGTGCAACGGGCCGTCCGCGCCGACCAGCACCGTGTGCAGGACCTCGACGAGATCGGTGTTGAGACCGTCCAGCGTGCCGTGCGTTGTCATGGGGAGTCCCTTCGGGAGTGCCGGTGATGTGCCCGGCGAATGCGGCCGGGTCATGTCACCGAATGCTGTGAGCTGCACGCACTGTCGTGATGGCGTGCTGAATGGGAGCTGTAGATGACCGGTGGTGGTGTGTGCGGGTGCACCGGCCCCGCAGAGGCGCCCGGTCCTTGGTGTCACAAAGTGGACCTGTGGTTCCCTGCGGGGCACTGCTGTGCCTATCTCGCTGTAGCCAATACAGCGCTGAATCCAGAGTTCGGTCATGCGCCGTTCTCGGACTGACGCCGATATTGGCGCGGTACCACCTCCTTTCACGGGAGCCGATTACGGGAATCCGGTCGTGCAGAGATGACTCACGATGCGACACAACGAGATTCGGTTACGTCGTTCGTTCTCTGCGGCCGGACGCTTTCTGTGCTGCCGGGTGCGTGGCGGCGACTGGGACGAACGGTCAGCCGAGCCACAGGCCGGTGGCGTGGAGGGTGCCGACCCAGTCCGAACAGACGTGGCGGCCGCGGGTGAGTGCGCCCAGGACGGCGAATGCTTGCGGGGGTGTCCATGTTTCGCACACCGTGGCCAGGGCCAGCCAGTCCGCACGCCATCGCTCGTTGTGATGCGGCACGCCAGCGCCGACTCGCAGCAGGAAGGCCATGGTGCAGCCCGGGTGTGGCCACCATCTGTCGTCGAACCGGTCTGTCGGCGTGCTGATGACGTCCGACAGGGTGAGGGCCTGCTCGAGGTCCAACGCCGTGCGTGCGGCGGCAAGCTGCTGATCGAAGAACCCGAGGTAGTAGTGCGGGTCCCGGTCGAGCGCGTCGAGTTGCTGCGGGCTCAGGTGCCCGGTGCCGCGGTGGTGGTCGATGAACTCGCGATGGTAAGTGTCGAGAAAGGTATGCGGGACCACTCCGCCGTGGGAATCCAGTGCTGCGGGGGCGGGATCGATGGTCATCGGTGATGCTCCTCGAGGCTCGGGGATGGGGCGGGACGCTCGCTATTCGCGGCGATGCGCATCGCTGCGGCGGAGATCGCGGCCAGCGGCTCGTGATCGCGGTGCATGGCGATCACAGAGCGGCGAGGCGGGCAGTGTCGTGGTCCGCGGCGATCACCAACGCCAGCTCCGGCGCGAGGTGTGCCGCACAGAGGATCGCGAGCATGTCGTCGGAACTGGGGCCGATGTCCAGGATCAGCGGGGTCCCGTACAGGCCGCGCAGGGGCGGGCCGCCCGCGCGCAGTTTCTGCGCGAGTAGTTCGAAGCCGGGATACCGCACGTAGAACTCCAGGAGTGTGTAGTAGCCGGCGGCGGCTTGCGCCCACCCGTCACCGCTCATGTGGCCCCTCCGACGAGGCGATATCGGGTCGGGTTCGGTCGCGGTGAGTTGCGTGGTCAGCCAGATCATGAAGGTGGTTGGCGTAATCGGGTGAAGCCACAGTTGCACCGCAGGCGGGGATGCTCATGTCGGTGCGGGCTGTGGCCGGGCGGAGGGGAGGTGCTGGTACCCGGGGCGGCATCGTGTACGGCGGGAAGACCACGCGTAGTCCTGCCAGGGCTCGCTGGAACGATCCCGACCGCCACGTCAGCGCGGTCGCGAGCCGGATATCGGGAAGAACGTCCAGGAGCTGCTCGACCGCGTCTTGGGCGATCAGGTAGGCGATCGAGGTAGCCGGGCACATGTGCGGGCCCGCCCCCCACGCCACGTGCGCCCGATTCCCGGTCCGGTCTCCCTGAATGTCGGGGTCGTTGTTGCATGCGGTGATACCGATCAGGATCGGCTCGTCCACCGGCAACCAGACATCCTCGAACAACACCGGCGTGGTCGGATACCGGGCACAGAAGACGCTCATCGACGGGTCGTAGAACAACTCCTCGTCCAGAGCATCACGCACCAGCATGCTGCCGCCCAGTACCCCGCCACCGAACCGGTCATCGGCCATGGTGCGGCACAGCGTGTTGGTGATGAGATTGACCAGGGGTTGAATGCCCGCCCCGTAGCAGGACATGAACGCGCCGACAAGCTCCGGATCCTTGAGGTTCTGGTGATGGAGAATCATCGCCGAGGCGATGTCGTTGCCGAGGTGATCGGGTTTGACCGCGGCGAACCGCTCGAACGCGGTCTTGGCCTGGGCCGCGCCGCGCACGGACTCCTCACCGATCGCGTTGAACCGCAAGGTCATCCCCTCGGCGATCTGTGCGGCGAGATCGTCAGGACACCCCATCAACCGATTCAAGACCCTGAACACGAGCGGGAACGAATAGTCGTACAGGAGATCGGCTTCCCCTCTTTCGCTGAATGATTCGATCAGCGACAGCGCCGCGTCTTCCACCTCGGCGTGCAGGCGATTCGGGTCGACGCGATCGAGCGCGGCCTTGATGGGTTGGCGGACCCTTTTGTGCTCCGGGCCGTCACAGAACCGGGTCGAGGGGTAATAGCCGAGCATCGCCAGGACCGGGTCGGCCGGTGGGATCGTCTGCTGCCACCGGCGCGGGTCTGCCGGGAAATGCTCGGGGTCGTGCAGAATCTTCAACGCTGCCGGGTACCGGACGGCCAGCGTGGCGTTGATGCCCGGCGCGAGTTCGACCGGCACCAGCGAGCTTCCGGTTCTATGCATCTCGTGGTAATGACGGTGCGGATCGGCCGCGAAGTCATCGGTGTACAGCTTCACCCGGGACACATCACCGGGAGTGAACAGGGTCATTGAGTTCTCCACCGCGGACCAGAACGGTTCAGCGGATTTGTTCAGAGTGCTTCGGCTTCGATGGTCGACAACGCCCCGAGGGTGGGTGGCGTGATGGTGACGATCCGTAGCCCGGCCGCGTGCAGGAGCTGTTCGAATTCGTGTTGGGTGCGTTCGCGGCCGGTGACGATGGACAGCATCACGATGTCCAGCACCTTGGACTGATCGGGCTCGTTACCGGGCGGCACGATCATGTCGTGGATGATCACCCGCCCGCCGGGAGCCAGGCCGCGCCGACAGTTCCGCAGAATCTCGACGCAGCGCGGGTCGTCCCAGTTGTGCAGCACGTACTGGATCACATACGTATCCCCGGCAGGCAGCGAGTCGAAGAAGCTGCCGCCCACCGTCGTCCAGCGATTGGAGTCCTCGAGTTCCCCGAGCCGGTGGTGTGCGATGACGTGGGGGAGATCGAACAGCACACCGTGCAGGCCCCGGTGTCGTTGCAGGATCATCAGCAGCAGCGAGCCCTGCCCTCCGCCCACGTCCACCACGGTGCCGGTCTCGGGTAGCCGGCATTCCCGGACGAAGTTCGCGCTCTCGATCACCGAGTACTGGCCCATGCCGGTGTGGAACTCGGCGCCCTCGGTGGGGTGTGAGGCGAAGTAATCGAACAATGGCTCACCGAACACGTGATTCACCGCGGGCTCACCGGTCGTCAGCGCGTGCAGCAGTTCACCACCCGCGCGGTAAATGGCCGGGGTCGTGGCCGCCAGAATTCCCTCACGGACCGAGAACTTCGAATCCGAACGGAGCGACGCCCCCCGTTCCATCAATACGAAAACCCCGGAGTCTGTTTCCCGGACAATGCCTCGGGTGGCCAGCAGGCGCAGCACTCGGTACAGCGCGAGCTCGTCGGCGCTGACACGCTCGGCCAGATGCCGGACGTGCACGGGCCCGTCCGCCAGCAAATCCGCCACCCCGAGCTGCGCCACCACACGCAGGCAGCACGCATAGATGTAACCGTTCGCCTCGGCGGTGAGGAAACTGGCCGACTCCCTATCCTTCGCCATCTCCTCGGCCAGTGCTTGTCGCATCCCCGGCGATGGAGTCGAATAGTGCAGCGCCCCTTGTGAACGCCGCCCCGAGAAGATACCCATATCGACAATCCCTTTCAGAAAGACATTTCACACCGCGAGAAACCGCCTCGAAAAAATGCCGCATGTGCGAATTGGACGAAAATTACCGAAAGCGCAGAAACAAATTCAGGCTCTTTCGGAATGAAATACGCGACGGATGCACATCCGACAGCACCCGTGTGTCACACTCGCTGGTCGAACACCGCCCGCAGTCGTTGTGCGCGCCGGTCTATGAGCAGCTGAGTTAGAACGCGATCAGTGCTGGCCAGGCACCTGGATGACCGTCGACGAGGTTGAGCGGATATTGCCTTCCCAACCCAGGGAACTTCATGGTGCGCGCAAATTCGTGCCACCAGTGCAGCAGCCTCGCTTCGACCAGCAGTTCCCGCTACCCAGATTGGGTCGCACTGTTTTCCAGTAACGGCGATATTGGCGAGTCCGTATCGACTACCCCCGCTGACCAGGTCGCTTGTCAGGTAATTCGATCCCCTTGAGGCGGTCATCGGTGGTGTCCTCGTGGGGGCGGGTACGGGGTCATCGCAGGCTGACCGGGAAGGCGGACAGGGCGCGGTGGAACGGTCCCGGCCGCCAGGTCAGTCGCCCTTGTGGCCGGGCATCGGGCAGCATGTCGACGAATCGCGCGGTGCCTTCTGTCGCGATCAGACGCGCCACGGCCTGCGCGGTCGTGGGGCACTTGTGTGGTCCGGCGGAGTAAGCCAGTCCCCACCCGGCGTGCAGGTAGTCGCCGCCGCCCTTGTTGACCGCGGGGTCGTTGTTGCAGGAGGCCATGCTGATCACCACGGGTTGGTGAGCCGGCAGCCAGATCCGGTCGACCGTCACCCCGGCGGGTGGGTAGGACAGGCAGTAGTTGGCCATCGGCGGATCGGCGATCTCGTTCTCGGTGACCGCTTCACCGATTGGTAGGAAACCGTCGTGCCGTGCAAGGAATCGGGGGTCGGTGTAGATGAGCCGCAGGGTGTTGGCCATCAGGTTCACGGTCGGCTCGATGCCCGCCCCGTACAGGGTCACCAGCTGCTGGATCAGCTCTACCGGGTCCAGGCCGGTGGGGTGCGCGATGAGGCGTGAGGTGACGTCTTTGCCTGGTGTGGATTGCTTGGCGGCGATGTGCCCGCCCAATGATCGGCTCAGCACGGTGTTGACCTGCTCGGTGTGTTCGGTCGACTCGAACATCCGCGCCATCGCCCAGGCGACGTCGTTGCCGACTTCCTCGGTGCAGCCCAGCAGCCGGTTGAGCACCGTGAATGTCAGAGGGCGCGCGTAGTCGGCGATCACGTCTATCTGGTTGGCGTCCT
Organism: Nocardia miyunensis NBRC 108239; assembly: GCF_001613065.1. Taxonomy (GTDB): domain Bacteria; phylum Actinomycetota; class Actinomycetes; order Mycobacteriales; family Mycobacteriaceae; genus Nocardia; species Nocardia miyunensis. The sequence goes on along the minus strand of NZ_BDBQ01000013.1, from coordinate 153,741 downwards.
GGATGTCTCGTCGGCCGAGCAGGGATTCCAGGCGTGTTTCGGCTTCGTCGATCACCTGCCTGCGCAGGAGGTGCAGATCGATGTGGTCGAGGCTGTCGATGTTGGCGCGTCGAAAGCGCTCGTGCTCGGTGCCGGCGCTGCGCAGTGCGTTTGCTCGCCATTCGACCATCGACCGGATCGGGCACCCTGGGGGCATGGCGTCCTGCCATCGGCGCGGATCGGCGGGGAAGCGTTCGGGATCGCGCAGGATGCGCAGCGCGGTGTTGTAGCCGACCACCAGCGTCGCGGGCACGCCCGGCGCGAGTTCGACCGGCACCATCGAACCTTGTTTGCGCATCCATCGGTAGATGCGGTGCGGATCATCCGCGAATCGCTGGGTGTGCAGCAGGGTTCGTTCGCACACGTTCTCGATCGGGATCGAGTCCGCATCCGGCACGGCAGGCGGGGAGTTCGTCGGCACAGAGGTCTCCTAATTGCTTACGAGAGCGGGAGCGGTGATGACGGGTCGAAGACGACCGGAAGGGCAACCAGCGCACGGTGATACAGACTCGGCAGAAACTCGATTCGTTCGCCGGGGGCGAGGTTCATGTCCGGGAGCGATTCGAACAGCAACCCGAGGGCTTCCTCGCCGAGGAGCATCGCCGTGGCGGCCGCTGTGGCCGGGCACTTGTGCGGGCCTCCGCCCCAGGCCAAATGGGAGCGGCTGCCGTAGTTTTCGGTGCGGTCGGCGCCCATGATCGGATCGGCGGCGCAGCCGGCCAGGCTGATCAGCACAGGTTGGTGAGGATGCATGTGGACGCCGTCGCGGATCTGCAGACTCGGAGGCCACCGTGGGCGAAGAACCGGCCGCGGCGGGTCGAGCGCGAGCACGTGCTCGAGCGCGTCCCGATACGTCAGCGCCGCGAACATCACGGCCTCGCGGAACTGTTTATCGGTCATCACCCGCAGCAGGGTGTTGGCGATCAGGTCCACGGTCGGCAGGCATCCCGTGGTGTGCAGCAGCATCAGCTGCTGCACCACCTCGTGATCGTCCAACCCCTCCGGATGCCCGCACAGCCAGGAGGTCACATCCGGGCCCGGGGTCGTCCGGGCCGCTTCCACAGCCGCCCAGGCAACCTCGTGCAGCGCGCGTGCGTCTGCGGTGGCGCGCAGCGTCCGGACTGCGGAATCTGCCTCGGCCCACGCCTCCGGCGCCAGGCCCAGCATCCGCGAAAATATGTGCACCACAAGCGGAATCGCGAAGTCTCCGACGAGATCCGCAGACCCTTCCCGGCAGAATGCCGCGATCAACTCGGCGGTGACTCGACGGGTAGTGGTGCGTATTGCGTGCTGGTCGATCTTTTCGAGGCACTCGCGCACCGCGCGGCGCAAGCGCGTGTGGTCCGCGCCGGTGGCCTGCGACAGATCCGGCCGATCCTGGAACTCGACCCGCGGGTGGGCCTGCCCCGCGCTCAGGTCGGTCGGATAGTGCACGGGATCGTCGAGGATCTCGCGGGCGTGCTCGAACCCGATCACCGCGGTCGCTTGCACTCCCGGCCGCATCTCGACCGGAACGACCAGCCTCTCGTCGTGGTGCGCTTGACGGTAGGTGCGGTGCGGATCAGCGAAAAACTCGGGTCCATAGAGCCGCACCACCGAATCGTCCTCGGCGGGCTGGTGAGCGATCGGGCATGTGCCGGACCCTGATAGCGGGGTTGTCAAAGGTGCCTCCGGGCAGGGAAAGTGACGTGCTCGGGGCACGACGAATCAAGCCGGTCTGCCGGAACAGTCGGCTCTGAGGGAAGGTGCCGGACGTCCACGCGCGTGGTTAGCGCAGGCCCCGGGGAAGGACGGCTTAGAGGTAGGCGTGCTCGCCGCGGGTCGGTGCCGCCTTCAGGCGGGTAATGCAGTCGTCGTAGGCGCGGGTCGCGCTCACGATCTGCGGGATGTTCGCGCAGATGGTCCAGTACGCGACTCGCGCGGCCAGCACACCCGGCCGCGCCGAGCCCAGATCGAAAGCCGCCCCAGCGATCCGGTCGAAATCAGCGCACAGACGCAACTCGGTCGGGTTGGTATCCACAGGCCCCTCGGCCTGGTCCCAGTTGACCGCGGCCGGCGGAGCACCGAGCCGCTGGTTGTCCTCGCGGCGCTCCCGATACAGCAACGCCATCCCGCACACTATGACCAGAGCCGGATGATCGCCCACAGTCACGAGCTTGCCGCGCAACGCATCCGACACCGCGCCGATCACCGCCAGCGAGTCCGGCCAGGCCCGCCCAGTGCGGATGCCGGTCATATCGTCCCCACCCGCGTCGACACGGGCACCGACTCGATCCCTGCCACAACCCCGCTCGCGGAAGACAAAGGCGCGTACGGGATTTCGTGGCGGCTACCGTTCTCCTCCCGGGACCGGACCAGTCGGCGCACACAGGTGAAGGGATGACCTGCGTGCAGTGACCGCAGCAGATGCGCTTGCGCGGTGGTGATCTCCGAATCCGGCGGTGTTGCGCAGTCGCCCAACGCCATCCGATCGCGTTCGCTGGCGGGCATATACGACAGCGACTTCGTCATGCACATTCGAAACCTCCCATGTCTCGGGCACCAGCTATCGCCGCGCTATACAGAGCGGCCCCGCAAGGGGTACGGTGCCGCCCCGCACAGCTCGGTGCGCTGAGGTGAATAGCGTTCGCGATGCGGCGAAATAACCAGTGCCGGAACCATTTTCGGCAGACCACGCAACACCACGCAAGAGGTTGCGTGTCCCGTATCACTTGTCCAGTTCACTGGAACACAGGTCAGCGCGAAAAAACAATCCCGTTCAGCGCGACCGTCTCCGACCGGTCGGGGGCCTGGCGCAGCGGCACCACACATGGCACAACGAGAAGATCGGGACGGGTGAGTGCGCGCCGTGGGGCGAAGGGTGGGTTGCCGCAGCGGCTATTTCACCGCAAGAACTCGGCGTTTCACCGGAGCTTACTGTGCGGCTGTGGTCCACGGGAACACACCAGGCAACACGGCAGCGACCGAGTGGATCCGACTGGCGGGTGTCACGCCAGGGTGTTTACATGCCGTGCCAGGGTTCGTTGGCCATGGCCGGGTTGCGGAGCATACCCAGGCGACGGTGGAGTTCGCGGGCGGCGGCACGATCATCACCGGCGGCGCGGCGGATGTAGCCGGTCAGAGTGTGCAGATCACGCATCGCGATCAGCACGCTGAACACGGGCCTGCTGCGGAACTCCTCGAGGTCGAGACCGTACTCGCGGAAGAACTGCGCCAAATCCTCTGCGGGGGCGCCGAATCGAAAGTGGTCGTGGCAGCTCGGGATCAAATCCAGCTCGCGCGGGCCGATACTGGCCTCGTCCCAATCGCCTAGCACAACCCGATCACCGTCCCACAAGCAGTTGCCCGCATAGAAGTCGCCGTGAATGAACCCCACTCCCAGCGCGAACTCGAGCCCTTCGTACCGGTGGAGCAGTTCGGTGGCACGGTCGGACAGCCAGGTCAGATCATCGGGATCGAGAACCTGGCGCGCGGTCTGCGACGCGAGAATGGTCGTCAGCCCCTCCAACGGCGGGTAGGCGTGCAGTTCCACCGGCACGGGATCCGTCAGGGTGTGTAGCCGGCGCAGGATGGTGCCGAGGTCCCGCATGGGTGGTTCGCCGCGGTCGTGTTGCGGGTAGTAGCGCCACAGCGTGACCGTGGCGTCGTCGATATCGACGACTCGGTCCGTCAGCGGTTCGGTTACCGGGATGTCGTGCTCGGCCAGCCATCGCGTCAGGGTCACACCCGCCGCGAAGCGCAGGCCCTCGTGCTGGTTGCGGCCGATCCGGACCACAGCACTGCTGCGCGGCAGCAGCCACACCGCGTTGCTGTGGGCCCGCAACAACTGCGCATCCCCCGCGTCGAGGCCGACCTGTTCGCATGCGGCAGTGAGGATGTCGTGTGCGGCCACATCGGTCATCGCAGCGCCACGCTCGAGTGCGCAGTGTATCCGCGGATGGTCTCGCGAAGGTCGTGAGCGATGGGTGCCTGGGCATGGCGGTGCTCGCGCAGCGCACCAACAACGGTAGTCATCCCCTCCATGATGCACGTGATCCGCTGCTCGGTGGGAAGTTCCAGGACCGGGGCCAGTATCTCCTGCGCGCCCTCGAATTCGCTGCGGGCGATCCGCGACAGGCTCACCTGCACCCGGGCCAGTGCCTCGTCCCCATACGAACGCTGTTCAGGTGGGCCAGTGGTGTATTCGTCGATAGCGTCCAGGGACCATCGCTCGGCGTCCTGATGATCACCGATCGCCTGGTACGCACAGCCCAGGTAGTAGGCCATCTTCGGGCGCGGGAACGTACAGGCACCGCCGAACACGGTCACTTCGTCGCGTACATCCCGCGCTTGCTCGGCCGCGGCCACCGTGCGAGCCGCAGCCGAACGGGCAAGGCGCGCATCACCGAGACGGCCGGCGCAGCGCGCCTGCAACGCGAACAGCCTGACTCGGTAGTCACCCACCGGCGCCCACCCCGCTGCGTCCTCGATGATGCCCAGCGCGGTGTAGGGCTTGGGAGACCACTCCGCGATCAGCGCTTTCGTGCCGGCCACCCACGCAGCCGCCCCGGTGTGCCCAGCTTCCTTGGCCAGCTGCTCGGCAGCCAGAACATGCCGCATCGCCGCCTCGGAATCACCGGCCACGTCGTCGGTGAGTTCTCCGAGTAGCTGGACTGTGACCGCGCCCAGCAGTGCCAGTTCACGTCGGCGCTGCAGTCGCCGCGCCTGCTCCAATTGCTGGGCGATCTGCGTGCGCACTCGCAGCAGATCGGTCAGCAGTGGCAACGGAGGACGATGCACGTAATCCCGGGCGATCCGGCTCAGATCGCGGGCCAGCGCGTCCTGGCCGATCCCGGCCAGCGGTTCCTCAATCGTCCACCGCACCAGATCGGACGACTCCTGCGCCGCGGTGGTCAGCAGCCGCTGCAATGCCGCAGCGGTCGCCGCGGCCAGCAGAGCCCCATCCGCTTGCAGAGCATCATCGAGTCGAGTGGCCATATCCGTGGTCGGCTCCCGATCACCCGTCTCGACGTAATGCAGGCTCGTCTTCCCATACACCGTCAACGCGCCCAGGGCTCTGATTGAGAGGCCACGCTTTTTTCGCAGGGTACGCATCAGATCGCCGAATGTGTTGTCGCGGTTGCTCATCGGGACCGCCCGACTGCCGCGAGGCAACACACATCGTGCGGTGGCGCCGTCTGTCCGGGCCGCCATCGATTCGCGGGGACCAGTCCCGGCTCGAGGAGATCACAACCGGTCAACAGTGCGGCGATCTCCTCAGATGAGCGCGGCCACAACGTGATTCCTGCTTCCTGGTAGATCTCCACCGCGCGGACGACGGCCTCCGCGTTGCCGACATCGGCGGCGACATGACTTAGCACCAGCAGCGTTCGCCCTGGCAGCTCCGCCATCAGCGGATCAATGATCGCCCTGGGGTCCGCGATGAACTCCAGCACCGAGGACAGAATCAGCGCGACAGGCTCGTGGAGGTTCATCGTCTCCCTGATCCGCCGAACAACCGTGCCGGTGTCGCCCAGATCCGCGCACACCATGTGCGACCGGTCACCGTCGAGGAACACGCGGCCGTGGACCGCTACGTGCGGGTCAGCGTCGATGTACAGGGTCCGCACACCCGGATCCGCACGCAGCGCGACCTCGTGCATATTCGGCCGGTAGGGCAGACCACTACCCAACTCCACGATCTGGCGCACTCCGTGACCCGCCACGAGATTTTCGATCGCACGCAGCGCGAACCGCCGAGCCTCCCGGACCGCTGTGCGGAAGTCCGGGGCATCGGACAAAAGCATCTCCCCAGCACGACGGTCCGGGGGGTAGGTGTCTTTGCCGTGCTCAAGCAGAAAGTCGTGAATCCGGGCGCTGGTTGCCCGGCCCGGATCGAAGTCCATCGTCGCGGACTCCGTGCCGCAGCTCTTCGCAGCCGACACCTGCTCACGTGCGGCAGTGGCGTGCCCAGGACCGTCAACCACCCTGTGCCCCCGACTTTTTCGCCATCGCAGCAACTACGGCCGCCTTCGCAGCAGCTTCGGCTTGAGCCGTGGCCGTGGCGATCACCGCGTCCACGACATCGGTGAATCTGGGAGGCGCACCGCCGGGGTCGGACACCCAAATCCGCGACGGGTGCCCTGGAGTCGGCAACTGGATCTCTCCACCCCGCCACACGGGCACGGCCAAGTATTTGTATTTGTCTGACCTGCCGCGCCAGGCGCGATACTCGTCGTCGGAGGGGGGCGTCACGACGAATACGTATGACCGGATGGCATCGCGAACGGCCACGGTGAACACTGGGATCGGTGGATCCCACGTCTCGGAGATGTCGGCGCCGATGCTCGGGCTGGTCACCACCGCGCAGACTCGTCCAGCGCGTACCGACAGAGCGCCGTGTGCGGTGACCGGTTCGTCAACGCTGGTGCCGAATTGTCGGCGGTAGTTCGAGCGGGCAGCACTGATCGAATCTCCGCCCCTCGCGGTGTCGTCGGATAGGAACACGGCGGTCATCGGCAATCCTCGGTGGTCGTCTCGCTGACGGTCCGGTCACGGGCACGGCAGCGGCAAACTTTGCTATATGGTCAAAGGTCGAAAAGTGTTGTCTAACAAGAACTTCGGTACAGATCCGAGCAAGGTAACGGAAGCCCATGCCATGGTTCGGGTAACCGAAGGTCTTCGCCAACTTCCGTGGTCCGAGACCGCTGCCCCGGGCTTCATTGGTCCACACCGATCCCGTAGGCGCGGGGCGCAACCTCGAGCGCGATCTCGGTCCAGCCAGCTGCCAGCGCCGCCGCATCGGTGAACGCCATGTGCACCATGCCGCTCACCGGCTCACCACTGTGCAACGCCTGATGAGCCGCGGCAGCGGCCGCGGCCATCCGATCGACATAGGCACCGATCGACCCCACCCGCGCCGGACCGCGCACATGCTCCGCCGCCCACGCATCGATCGCAGCGATCAGCCTCGCCCGACGGCGAGCGACCACAGTCCGACGCCGTGGGCACGGCTGCCGGTGCACACGAGCCAACTGGCACGCACACGCCGTGACCGGATGCTCTGTGGCCGCCCCGCCGCTGCCGAACGCCGCACGGAACGCCGCGGTGAGCTCGTGCCAATCCGGCAAGTCGTCACCGCCCCGGGCCAGGGCCGAGGTAGTCATGCCGCCCCCCAGGCCGCGTTTTCCATGCAGCTCAGCATTGGTCCGGGAGAAGAAATGCGGAACTGCAATAACGCTGCAATGCACTGCAATTCCACTGCAATTCGGCAGCGGCCCACTTCTGTCGTGGACCCCCGTGATGACAAACTGGCCGCATGATGGAACTCAACGCCGCACCGGTCACGGTGGACGACTTCGCGCCCTTGGGCCTGGTCGGCTTCGGGCACTTCACCTCGATGCTGGTAGAGAACGCATCGGTCCGCGGCTTGGAAATGCATCTCGATCGATTGGCCCGAGACTGCCGTACTGTGTTCGATGCCGAATTGGATCCCTACCGGGTCCGTGATGCCGTGCGGCACGCGATTCGCGATGTCACCGACGCGGTCGTCGTGCGAGTAACCATCTACGACCCGAAGCTGACGCTGGCGCGGCCGGGAGATCCCGCCAACCCGCAGGTGCTCATCAGTATGCGGGCAGCACCGGCCGGGCCACAGCCGCCGCTGCGCCTGCAATCGGTCGTCTATTCGCGTGATGTTCCCAAGGTCAAGCACATCGGCCTGTTCGGCGCGGAACACCAGCGTGCCCTGGCCCAGCGCGCCGGATACGACGATGTGCTGTTCACCGACAGCGATGGTTCGATCAGCGAAATCGCCACCAGCAATATCGCTTTGATCACCGAGGACGGCCAGCTGGTCTGGCCCCGCGCAGAAGTATTGGCCGGCACCACCATGCGCCTGCTCAACCAGGTCCGCGACGAAGACGTGCTGACCCGGCACATCACCATGGCCGGACTCACGGACTATGTCGGCGCTGTCGCGACCAACGCGGCAACAGGCGTGCGCGCGATAGCGTCCGTCGACGATGTTCACTGGCCCGAACACGAGATGGTCGCCACTCTGCGCGGACAGTACGAATCCATTCAGGCGCAACGGATCTAACCCGCACGCCCCGCCTGGTACTACTAGGCTGATACGCCACCACTCGGGGAAAGGGCACCAGGGGAAATGACCATCAGCCTCGTTCGGCTGTGGACCGGAGCCGAAGTCAAGGCGCTGCGTGAGGCCCGGCGCATGAGTCTGATCGACTTCGCCGGGCATCTGGGCGTGAGCGTGCGCATCGTATCGACGTGGGAAGCCGACGGCGCGGCCATCACACCCCGCCCGGCCAACCAAGAAGCCCTCGACACCTCGCTGTCGCGGCTCACCCCCGCCGAACAGACACGATTCATCCAATCCGTGCCGTCGGATGCCATCGGCGAGGCATCCGACAGCGAGCAGCTGGTGCAGCCCGACCGCATCCGCCACCCCGTCGACGGGCGATCGATGACCTGGATCCCCGGCGGTGTCTTCCTGTCCGGACCGCTGGACCAGCAGGTTTGGCTGCCACCGTTTCATATCGACACCTATCCGGTGACCAACAGCGACTTCAAGATGTTCGTGACCGCGGTCGGATATCCACCGCCCCACCACTGGAACGACGACCAGCCGCCCGCCGACATCGCCGATCACCCCGTCGTGTGGGTGACCCACGACGACGCCACCGCCTACGCGCGCTGGGCCAACAAACTCCTGCCCAGCGCGCAACAGTGGGAGAAAGCCGCACGCGGCACAGCCGGCGCGAAGTGGCCGTGGGGCGACCGAGCCACTGCGGCCAAATGTAACTGCAAGGTGCGCGATCGCGTCGGTGCCACCACACCGGTTGACCGATACAAGTCCGGAGCCAGCCCCTTCGGCGTGTTCGACCTCGCCGGAAACGTCTGGGAATGGCTCTCCACTTCCTCGGCGCCCGGCCGGTACGAACTCAAGGGATCCAGCTTCAACAGCCTGCTCGAGGCAGCCGCCCCGGCAGCCATCAACGACGCCGACCACCTGATGAGCGACGACGACACCGGATTCCGCTGCGTCACAACAGAATCGAGCGGACAGACTCGATAGCCGCCGACGCTCACACCCGTCCGACAACCCGATGATCAGCCATCGCGGCCACGATGCTGCGGTCATGGCAGCCCCACCGGCACGAAATCCGCGACCTTACCCGGCACATTCAGCCGAGGCCAACAGCCCGCGGGCCTGAGCGTCCACACGCTCACGTCCTGCCGGACCGCATCCAGCCAGCCGGCCAAATGCGCGACCGTCGGCACGATCAGCGCGGTAATGCGCGAGGGCTCCAGCGTCGCCAGCAGCAGCCCGAAGTCCGCATCACCGTGTTCGATTCGCAGCCCGCGCAGGTCGAACCCACACTGCCTGGACAGTCCGCGAACTCGTTGGACGTCCAAATCGGTAGCGTCCCTGGACAAGTCACTGCGCACGATCCCGTACGCCCGCACGATCGGCGTCATGCTGGCCTCCCGACGAGCGAGGCCGACCGCATATCCACGGCCTCAGCCAGGGTGATCTCGAGCCTGGTGACCGTGCCGCCGTCGGCGGCACGCGTCTGGCGCACGCCCTCCGGCCCGCAGATCGCATGAGCCGTCGCGCTGATCGGCTCGCCGACATGGTCATGGGTTTCGCTGACCAGAACAACCAACGACTCCGGTCGCCGGATCAGTTGCACCGTCAGCTCATTCGTCCGGCCAGGCACGAGGGTGTCCTCCACCCGTCGGCCGATCAGATCACCCAGCAGATCGGTGACGGCGTCAACCAGATACGCCAGACCAGCCCGGTTGAGGTACATCTGCGAGCTCAGCTTCGCGACCTCGATCGCGAGCCCGAAAGCGCTTATCCGGAATTGGCCGATCTCGGCCCCCTCCCACACCGGCGACGCACGACGCTTCCCCAGTTCCGGAGCGCTGGCGCCGCCGCGCAGAAACACCACATGCACGTCCATCGACGCAAGCCGCTGCAGCACAACATGTCTGGGCTCACCAAGCCCATCCAGGTCATGAGGAGACGGCACAATAATCCAGCCACCGTGAAGCTGATCAAGCTCGGCAAGCAGATCACGCCACCGCACCGGCGGCACTCGCCCGGCGTGGACCACTCCCCGCACGTCGATGCCCTCGGCCTGGGCGTACTCCGTCACTGCGGACACCAGATGCCCACCCGTGTGGCAATCCAGGCCCTCGAGCAGGGCCCACAGCGTCCCGACCGGTGAGGCCGTCTCGAAGTACACATCCCGCAGCGGTCCACCGCCGAAGGACTCCGCCCGCGCCTTGAGCGCCCCGACTATCTCGGTCCGCCGCTGCCCGAGTAGCGGATACCGCAGATAACCGAAGACCGCCGTCTCCGAGGGCACCGACTCCGATTCCGTCGCGCCACCGCCGATATCTCTCATCACCGCCGCCCGAGGGGGAGCAGGTTGCCGGAGGTGTCACCGAAGCGTCGATCGATAGAACTCGTGATGTGCCCACGTGCACCGGGTCTCAAGGCTGTGCGCCACTCGGCCACGATGGCCGCCCCCTGTGGAGTGATCTCCCATCGTCCGTCGCGAGGACCAGTGAAGATCAGATCCCTGACGGCTAGGGGAGCTATTGACCGGCGAATCTTCCCCGTCGACAGGCATGTTGCGGCGCGGATCGGATGCACTGTGAGCATTCCACCGCAGTTCAGCGACCTGAGAACACAAGCTTGAGCGACGGGAAGACGTCCGCCGTTATGCTGCTGCACAACTCGGGTTAGGTGTTCGTTGCCCTGCACCGATAGGCAAGTGAGTTGGGAGAGCCAATCTGCCAGCGCCCGCAGATCACGCTCGGGCAACCAGGGCAGACTCGGCGCCAGCATGTCGACTAGTTGGTCCAGCAATGCTGTTCGCGGCCCTTCGAAGTCTGGAAGTTCGCGTCGACCGGGGTCTTCCGCATGTAACTCAGCCAGCGCATTCGGCAGATGCGCAATCGCGCGGGAAACGAGCCTTCCGGCAGCTTCCAACGACTGGCCCCAGACTGCCTTTGCCAGTTCTGAACGTGTAGGCAGCGCCATGTCCACAGCAACCAGCCCGACCTGGTCCTCAACGGTTGTCGTTGGTGTGTTCCTGTGTTCCATCGCACCAGCCTCTGGTCCTGGGTTGACGTGGTAACCGGAGGCTAGATCACTTAAATTTAGTGCGCTATACGCTCAACGTATATAGCTGCCTTGTACCCCGGCAGCTAGAGTCTTGGGGTGAGTAACCTGACCGGAGAGGTGGTCTGATGAGCTCGACATCCCCCACGGTGGCGCGGCTGGAGCTGGTGTTGCGGATCAAGCAGCGTCGTGAGCACATGGACATGACCGGGGTTCAGATCGCTAACGCTCTCGGGTTCTCCAACACCTACTGGACTCACGTGGAGAAGTACCGCAATGTCTTGACCGAGACGAACATGGAAGCGTTGATGGACCTACTCGAGATCGAGGCCCCCGAAGAGCGCGAGGACCTTCTGTCTCTACGCTCGTCGGCGAGTAAACGAGATCCATGGGCCGACTTCTCAGGACTGTTCGGTGAGGAGACTCGCAGGCTGTTTGGGCTCGAGAGTGGCGCTCAGAGTATCCGCACCTACAGTGCGGCGCTGATTCCCGGATTACTCCAAAGCGAGGAGTACGCCCGTGCCCTGGTCCTCTCGGACTCGGCCCATATCCGGCGCGTCGATGCCGAACGATATGTGGCTGCACGGATGCGCCGACAAGAGCGCCTGTCCGCCGCCGAAAAACCACTCGAGGTGACTGCAATCGTCAGCGAAGCTGCGTTGCGGCAGGAGGTCGGCGGACCACAAGTCCTCAAACGGCAGTTGCAGCACGTCATCGATCTCTGCGCCCGTAGCGAGGGAGCGGTTCAGATCCGGGTGCTGCCGTTCTCGGTGACTGTCGGCGCGATCGTCGGGGCCGCCGCCGCCTTCCATCTCCTGGACTTTCCGGGTGCACGCATTCCAACGATCGGATGGCATGAATCGATCAACTTCGGGTCACTGATCGAGGACGACCAGGCGGTGCAGGACATGAGCATCGCGTTCGGACAAGGGTATGAAAAGGCATTGAACACCGCGGACTCACTGGCCCTGATGGAAAAGTTCGCCGATGACCTATCCTGACTCGGTGATCAATTCGCGTATGCCCGACCCACGTGGCTGGTTTAAATCGTCAGACTCGACCAGCAGCACCCAGTGTGTTGAGGTCTTCCTCGGCGATGACACCGTATATCTGCGTGACAGCAAATACCTCCGCGACCCCGCGAACGACCCTGAGTCTCAACCTATCATCGAGGTTTCCCGCCATCGATGGCCTGCGTTCCTGTCCATGGTCCCCAATGGCCTTCGCGATGATCACCACCTGCCGATCGTCGAGAAGGAGGGCGGCCAGATAACGCTCAGGTCGAATGACGGAACGAGACTGACCTTCACTCCCGGGGAATGGACCGCATTTGAGTCCGGTGTAGAGAGGGGCGAATTCTCAGAATTCGCAGATAACGCCCCGCGGAATTCGAATATAGGCACGGAAGAAGGCCATTGATGCGGCCGATTAACCTGATCATGTGAACCGCTAAGGGAAACCGACATGGGAGCGTCCGAGAATCGCATATCCGAGGACCGATACTGCGAACAGTGCAGCAGCAGACTAAGCCGCTACAATCTGCATCCCGTCTGTAGCACGTGCGCTGCTAACGATGGGTTCACCGAACCCGGCCCGCCCGTCCTACCTCTGTCGTTCTGGCGGACCGATTCGATGCGGGACGCTCTGGCCACTTGGCATATGGGGCAGGTCATCTATGCCTATCGCACGCACCCCTCCCACGCCCAGCCGCTCGCCCAGGAGCGAGTGGCCATCTGGCTGGGACTCACTCAAGCACAGCTGAGCCGAATCGAAAACGGACCGGCACCTGATCGATTCGGGAAACTGATTCGATGGGCTCAAATCCTCCGGATACCGGAAGAGGTCCTGTGGTTCAAGCTGCCGCCGGGGTCGTCCGGTACCGTCGAAGACGTGAATCGCCACGGTTTTCTCCGCGCCGCCGCGATTACCGCCGCCACCGCGACCTCAGACTCGTTGATGGCGTTGCTGTCCCACCTCGATCCAATCTTGATCCCGGCCCGGATCGGAGACACCGAGATCGAGCAAGTCCGTTCCGCCGCACGAACATTCCTGTCGTGGGACAACCGCTACGGTGGCGGGCTGGTCCGGGAGACCGTGGCCGCCCAACTGCGGTATGCGGTCACGCTGCTCGATTCGACGATCGCACCGAGCAAACGTCCAGATCTACTGTCCGCCGTGGGATTTCTCGGCCACACCGCGGGGTTCATGGCCTTCGACGCATACGCACACAACGATGCACAGCGCATGTTCGCACTGGCCAGGATCTGCGCCGAAGCCGGCGATGACTGGCATCTGCGAGCCAAGGTTCTGTCATCGACCGCCCGCCAAGCGATCTGGTGTGGACGCCCCTCCGACGGGCTTGCCGCCACCGAGCAGGCATTCATCCGCGCCGATCGGCTCACTCCGACCGAACGCGCCATGCTCTACACCACACAGGCCAGAGCACTCGCCAAGATGGGGCGGGTGCAGGAGACCGTGACCGCAGTAGGCCGTGCAGATGATGAATTCGCTCACTCCGACCCTGCGGCGGATCCAGTCTGGATGAGATATTACGACCACGCCCAGCACTCTGGCGACACCGGACACGCCCTGTTCGACATCGCCGTCGGTCAAGCAAAATTCGTCACCGACGCCACCGAGCGCCTAGCCGCCGCAGTGGACGGCCACAGGGATGCATTCGTCCGATCCCGCGCCATCTCAGCCACCAAACTCGCAACCCTCGTCATGGCCACCGCGGACCCCGTCGAAGCGGCCACCATCGGCAACAACGCCTTGGCCGACGCCGGTCACCTACGCTCGAGCCGCGCGGTCGATGACCTCCGCGACCTGCGCCGACTAGCAGCAACACACCCAACACAACCAGAAGTCACCGACCTGACCCAGCGCATCGACACACTCCTGACCATCGCATGACAGCTATCGACCCTGATCTCCAATACCGGCCGATCCTGGAACAGGCATGCACGCTGGCAGGTATCGACGCCGCCAATGCCACACCATTACGGTTCAGTGAGAACGCCATCTACAAACTGTCCGGCCCGATCATCGCCCGGGTCGGACGCCCCGGCCAGCACGCGGCCGCAGTTCGCGAAGTCCAAACAGCGCAGTGGCTCGAGAGCTCCGGCCTGTCTGCTGTGCAAACCATCGCGGGGATTGAGCAACCCGTCATCGTGGCGGATCGACCGGTGACATTCTGGCAGGAGCTGCCTGATCATCGGCACGGCACGATACGGCAGGTCGCAATCATGATCCGCGAACTTCATCACCTATCGCCGCCGACATCGTTTCCTCTCGGACACATTGAGCCGTTCGTCCGACTCGACCAGCGAATCGAGAGTGCCGCATCGTTCGACGATATCGACCGAGCCTGGATGCGGAATCATCTGACGCGGCTCCGCGAGCGATGGGAAACACGGACCGAAGGGTTGCCGTGGTGTGTGATCCACGGCGACGCATGGGTGGGCAACGTGGTCTCCACCGACGACGGCCGCACGTTTCTGCTCGACCTCGAACGCACTTCCATCGGCCCACCCGAATGGGACCTCGTGCACGCCGCGCTCAAACATCATTCGTTCGGATGGGGCGACCACAGCGAATACCAAGACTTCTGCGAAACCTACGGCCATGACGTCACAGCATGGTCAGGATTCGAACTCCTACGCGACATCCGCGAGTTCCGCATGACCTGTATGGCAGTACAGAGCTCGCAAACCAACCCAGCCGATCGAGATCAAGCACTTCACAGGTTGTCATGCCTCCAAGGGGAGCATGGTGCACGCCCGTGGGCGGGGTGGCGACCGCTCGCTTGAGCAACACCTATGAGGTCTTCGGACAAGGATCCACACCTTCTTCCGCGCGATCGCGATGATCAGACGCTTGGGTCTGCTGCGGGGGCGGAGACGCATCCAGCTGGCTTGACTGCGACCGGCGGGGGGTAGCGTCCGGTGGCATCGCCGATACGTGACACCGTGCACCTCGGCCACATACCATGCCCCCTCGCCGTCGTACACGTTGTCAAGATGAGCTAAGACCTCCCCACCTGCGACTTCCTATGGAACTAGAACCCGGTGCTCATCTTCATCCTCGCCACTGGCTCAAACCCGGTCTGGTCGAAAGACAACAGCCCGACGTCGCGGTAAGTACCTGAAGTGGTCCCCGCAGTCGAGCCGCCCCGAATACTGAGGGATGTAGGACGGGCGCTCGATGGTGCTACCCTGCCTTCGAAGTTGTAACGTTGACGTGCGCCGACGCCGGATTTGCACGGGGTTTTGGAGGGCGTGGTCAGGTGACGATTCTTTGCTGCCCGAGTTGGTGTGTTGGGCACACCGCATTGCCGGAGGATCCTCTGGATGGGGTGATGCATTACGGTCCGCCGGCGGTTCTGGAATTGAGTCGTAGTGCGCGCCCTGATGTTCCTGATGTGTTGACGGTGCGTCTGGCGGCGTGGTCGGAGACGGCGTCAGATTGCCCCGGACGGACCCATCTCGATGTGTCGATCAGCGGCAAGGACGGTTTCGACCTGAGCCCGCACGAGGCGCGGGAGCTGGCCGCGGTGCTGCAGTCGCAGAGTGTCCAAGCCGAAATCTGAGCGGTGTCGAGGATTGTCACCCCACGTGATGCCGAGCGTATGCCAGGTCAGAGGCCGAGGTCGTCGGCACGCTCGGGTGTGGAGGGAACTGCATCCGGCGGGGCGGGCGGCGGCGATTCTTGGCGGGGTGATGGGGTGCGGTGCTGGTCTTCGGCGGCCAACTGTTCGGCGGACAGGCCGTCGCGTCGGGCTTGCTCGGCTTGGGCGTCGGTGAGTTCGCGTTCGAGGCGGGCGAGTTCGTCTGCGGCGCGCCTGGTTTCGCGGCGTTGACGTTCTCGTTTTTCCGTGGCGGCCAGGTGTGCGGCGGCGAGGTCCGTGGTGCGCTGGTCGGGGTCGGTTGCCTCGTGAATAACGCTGTCCCAACGCTCCGTGGGGCCGGCTGCCAGGGTTGCTCGGCGTTGCGCTTCGGTGTGGGTGGTTCGAGCGGTTGCTGCGGCCGTTTCCAGGGTGCGCTGTGCCTCGAGGGCCTGGGCGAGTGCGGCAGCGGCTGCGTGTCGGGCGCTGCGGCGGCCTGTGGTGGTCTCGGCTCGTAGGTGTTCGGTGTGGTCACGCGCTGTGGCGAGGGCGTTCTCGGCGGCGCGCCGGGCGGGGGCAGCGGCGCGGGCGTCGAGGATGGCTTGGTGGGCTCGCGCGAGGTTGGTGCGGCGGGTATCGAACTGTTCGGTCGCGGTGGGTGCTTTCGGAAATGTGGTGGTGTCAGCGGCGCTGCGGGCGGCCGCGATCCGCGACGGAAGTAGTCGAATGTGTTCGTCCAGCTCGGCGGCGGGGATCCACCGGAACGGGTTGACAGGTGCCTGTTCGGATTCCGGCGCCAGGTCCGGCGGTAGTGGCCGGGTCGCTGTTGGGGTGGCGTCGGTGTTGTCGGGTGTTGCGTGGTGTTGGCGGTCTGCTTCGGGTTCGGCGAGCATGTCGTCGAGGTCGGGATCGAGGGGTTCGGGTGGCACTGTTGTGGGGTCGAGGTCGGTGTGGCGGTGGATCGCTTCGACGCGCCAGGCCAGTGCTGTCGCGATTTCGTCGGGGCGTAGGTGACTCAGATCGCCGGGTTGGTTGCTGGTCAGCAGGTCGAGCGCGGAAGCCAGGAGCGTCTCGGGTACCCAGGTGTCGGGGTCGGCTTCCTCGATGGCCGCGACCAGGTGCGGCCAGGATGGTGACGTCGTGACGTGCTCGGTAGTTTCGGGGCCGAGTAGATTCTGCAGGGATGTGATCCATTCCGGATTCAAGCGTCGTCCTGCTGGTTGGCCGGTGTCGAGGCTGGCGGTTCCGATTCGGTCGTGCAGGCGCCACCATAGTGCGGCGGCGGGCAGTTCATCCGGGAGCGGGGCTTGTGCGGCGGCGTGGCGGAGCAGTGTGGTGACGTTGATACCGGCGCGGTCGGCGAGGTCGAGGCGTTCGGCGAGTACCGGCCAGAACGAGTCGGACACGATGCGGGGGTCGATCTCTTTCGCGGTGGGGGTCCATCGGATCGTGCCGTGGTTGAGATCGCCCAGTATGCGAATAAGGCGTTCGTCGAGGCGACGTTGATAGCGGCGCTCGACGATGCGGTAACGCTGCGGTCCGGTCGGGCGACGGTCGTTACCCGGCACACGCTGGGCGGCCCGCCACACGGCGAGCTCGCCCAGCAGCGGCTGATGCCGGCCCGCGATAGGTCTGGCCCACAGTGGAGCGGTGGCGGTGGTGCAGCTCGAGCAGTCGCGGCCGATGCGGTCGGCGAGTTCGCGGATGCGGGACGCGCGGCCGGTGAGCCCCGGGCCGAATTCGGGATCGTCGCGCAGTGCGTCGGGGATGTCGGGCAGCCACGGGAGTGGTCCGGGCCGGGTGCTGTGACCGCCGGTTTCGTCGAGGCGCCAGTCCAGCACGGCGGCGGGATCCCTGGCGGGGTTGGCGGGGTCGTCCTCAAGCGGGCGGCGCGCGATCGCGGCGGCGAGGTCGGCGACGGGGTCGCGGCCCTCGACGGCGAGGAGCGCCAGATGCTTGCGCAGTGTTGGCCAGGCCGGTGCGTTGGAGAGTCCGGGATACAGGTTCTGCGCGGCGGTGTCGATGGCGGCCATGGTGTCCGGCCCGGCTTTGTGCTCCGCGGCCGTGCCGAGGGCGTAGCTGTAGGCGTCGGCGAGTGGACCGAGTCGGGTGTGGGGGTTGTATGCGTCGCGTTGTCGTGTGGTGGCGGACTTCTGTGCTCCGTCGTGGGCCAGGATGTCGGTGAGGAGGTCGACGGCGGTGGGTGGGGCGGCGGCGGTGTCGGTGAGCAGCGACAGTCCGGTGCCGTCGAGGGTGGACGTCACGTACCAGGTGTTGGCGTGTTTTCCCCGGGTGGCGGCGACGTAGAGCTGGTTGCGGGTGACCGATGGGGTGAACACGGCGTGGCAGGTGTCCGCGGTGATGCCTTGGGCGGTGTCGATGGTCGATGCGTAGCCCAAGGTCGTGTCGGCGGCGAGGTAGTCGGCCGGGAGTCGGACGCGGCGGTGCGAGGCGAGGTGGGAGGCGGTGAGACTGCCGTCGGTGTGGATTTCGGCTATCTGCCACCGGTAGCCGTTGCGGACGTAGTCGTTGCCAGCCAGCGTCAGGCGCGAATCGTTGCGTCGTGTGCAGATGATGTCCCCGGCCGACGCGTGCAATCCGTCGGCGAGTTCTACTTCGTGATCGGGGTCCGGGGCGCCGTCGGCCGCGAGCCGGTCGGCACGGGCGCGCTGGTTGAGCTGTTGCACCAGGTCGTGGGTGGGCGCGAGCATCACGGTGTCCTTGTCTGCGGCGCGGTCGCGGTTCCAGGCGGTGTAGGCCAGGTCGGCGACGGTGGCGGTGTCGCCGCTGTGGACCCGGTGTTTGTCCAGGTAGTACGCGATCGCGGCGGGGTCGCCGTCACGTAGCGCCAGCGACGCGGCGCCTTCGGTGCGGTCGGGAAACCGGATCACGTGCGACAGGGACAGCGCGCCGACGGTTTCGGCGATATCGCGTACGACACCTCCGGCCGCGACGGAGGTCAGCTGTTGGTCGTCCCCGATCCCGCGGACCGTCGCGCCGCGTGCGAGCAGCCAGGCGACGGCGTGGTCGAGGTGCCGGGTGCCGGCTTTGCCGATCTCGTCGATGACGACCAGGGTGCCGGGGCCGATGTCGTGCATCCATTGCGGCACCACAGTTTTCGATCCCCCGTCGGCGAGCACGGCATTCAGGGTGTGGGTGAGTTTGTCGATGGTGTTGACCGGAGCGTGGATGTCATCGCCGAGTACCGCGGCGGCGCTGGCGGTGGGCGCCAGGCCCAGCACGTGGCCGCCCTCGGACCGCCAGGCGTTTGCCAACACTTGCATCGCGGTGGTTTTCCCGGTGCCGGCCGGGGCGATGGCCAGCTGGAATCTGTTGCCCGACAGGGCGAACTCTCGTACCAGGTCGATCTGCCCGGCGGTGAGTTTGCGGTCGTCGGTGTTGGCGGGGTTGTTGTTGATGTCGAACTCGAGCAGCGCGATGTCGACCGTGGTCGGTGACAGGGTGCGCCCGCCGGTCAGTTTCGCGGCGGCGACGAGGCGGTATTCGGCGGCCAGTACCGCGGCGGAGGTGTGCTGGGTGGCGCCTTCGACCGTGAACACCGACGCGCCCGAGCGCCGCCGCAGGAGTTCGGGGTCGTCGAACAGGTCGGGCTCGCGCCGGGGTATCGACCGATCCGGCCCCAACGCGGCTGCCACAACCTTTGTGGTCACCGCGTCCCACTCGTCCGGGGCGACTTGGCCGCGGACGCGTCGCTCGGTTTCGGAGCGCACGTGGGTGGCCTGCCATGTCGCTCGTGACATCGATACCGTGTCGATCACCTCGTCGGCGAGCGTGGCGATCCATTGCGGTGTGATCACTGGTCGCGGTGTCCGGACGGGATGCAAAGCCGCGGCGACCATGGCGGCGATCCCTTCGTCGCCGCCGAGGAGTTCGCGGGCTTCGGCGCGCCACGCGGCGCGCTGCTCGGCCAGGCTGCGGGGTTCGTGTTTGGGGTCGCGGGTTTCCAGGATCGCGCGCTGGGACAGCCGGTAGCTTTCTTCGGCGGTGGGTTCGCGGCCGTATTCGAGCTGGAACAGGGTGGACAACGCACCCAGTCGGGCTACGATCGCCTCATCGCGGCGTGACCAGCGGCGGTTCAGTTGTGGTGCGACACCGATGATTTCGCGGACCGGCCGTTTGCGGGGATCGCAGTCGGGGCGTTCGGCGAATTCCACGCCGAGCGTTGCCTGCAGGTGCATTTCCAGCCGGGTGTTGTAGATCTCGCTCACCGCGACCAGCGCCCGGTACAGCATTCGGCCGTCCAGGGTGCGCCACAAACCATCGGCGGTCATGACCCTGTTGGCGATAACGACGTGTGTGTGCAGGTCGGGGTCTCCAGCGCGGCTGTCCCGGTGATCGAAGGCGGCGACCACGAGCCCTTCCACGTCGACCTGGGCCACGCCGTTGGCGCCGAGTCGAGTTCGGGCGACATGTTTCTCGAGGTGAGCGAGGGCGTCGCGGATGGCGGCGTGATGCGCGTCCTCGATCTTGCGGGCGATCGTGCGCGGCGCGACCGCCCACAGCGTCGACACGCTCTTGACCGGCGAGAACGTGACGTCGAACCCAGCTACCGAGGTGGGAACGTTGCGCGAGTTGCGCGCGACCCACCCCGACAGTTCACGGTCGGTCGAGGGCGAGCGGTCGTATTCCGCGGTGAACATCTCGATCGCGATGGCGGTGCGGATCCGCGCGCGCTCCTCGTCGGCGATCGCCGCCTCCCACGGCAGGCCGCGTGCCTGGTTGTATTCGCCGTACGCGACCGCACACCTCTGGCGGAATTCGCTGTTGGGCTTCGGAATCCGGTACGGCAAGCCGAGTTCGGTGGCCTTCAAAGCGATCCGGGCCGCCACATCCCGGCTCCCTCCCTGCGCCATGTGCTCGGCCAGGACGGCTTTCTGGATCGCGTCGGCGTTGGGGTGGCGCCCCTCGCCGAATAACGCCCTCATCTGAGCCTCGGTCACCGCTGTGCCCGGTGAGATGCCCAGCGCGGCCAGCCCGGAACCCATCCACCGCCCAGGCGACTCCCCGCGTGAGGAGTAGTAGTCGTCCAGCGAGGTTTTCCCCGAGGTGGTGACGTCGTTGCGGGCCACCTGCTTGGTCAGATACGTGTAGCCGGATCCGGCTGCCAGCTTGTGAATCGTCGCCGTCATGACCACACACCCCTGGCCCTCGAGGGAGCACTCCTCGCGGGATCGCGCCCGACACGCTCATACGCCGGTGCCGGCATCAGGGTGCACAGGCTGTAGTCACCAGGGCTGCAACAGCATTCGAACGACGACCGGTCGATCTGGTTCTGCTGCTGCGTCGCACGGATCGACACCGACCTCATGGCCGGTTGAGCCGATCGATCCGGGGAGAGAATTCTGGCGTCTACAGGTCCATGACAGGCGCGAAATATGTTGTGCGTCCAGGCATTTCGCCGCCACTGTCAGTGGCCCCACTCCGAGTGGCGATCACCCGGAGTTTCTCCCCCTTCGGACCTGCGGAGATAGCAATGACCGAACGAAACACAGTGAGGACGTTACGGTTTCGTGACCTGGATGCAAGAGGTATGTGGTGAGAAAAATTGGTGCGGGTGTTGGGTGGGAGATGTGGTGTGCGGGTGCGCGTGGGTGGTCGGTGTGGTGTGGGCTGGTGACGGGTGGGTGTGTGGGTTGGGGGTGTGAGCGGGTGTCGGATGTCGGTCCGGCGGGGCCGACGCGCGCGGGTCCGCCGGACCGGTCGGCCTACGCGGCTGCGGGCTGGGGCTGGGGCTCGTTGGCGGGAACTTCGACGGTGAGCGTGCCGTCTCGGATTTCATCGATGAATCCGTCATTGCGGGCGAGGATATCGGCGTCGGAGGACATTCCGCCTGGTCCTCGCGGGTTCTCCTGGTCCCCTGGGGTCTGGGTGTCGAGCATGGCGGTTGGTGCGGGTTCGGGCGCGGCGGTCTCCTGGGGCGGTAGGTAGTCCTCGGCTACGTGTTCGATGACGGCGCGGGCGCTGGGGCTGCCCAGACGCCAACGGCGGCGCAAGATAGCGCGCGCGGGCTTGGGGTGGCGTATCGCGACGGTGATGCACCACGCGGCTATGTACTCCTCGAGCGTGGTTACCGGGACAGGTCGGCCGTGTGCCATGGTCAGGAATCCGGGACGGCGGCGGGATCGGCATTCCCCGCACAGTCCGTCTTTCTTCTGCTTGTCGCGTTGCGAGCGTTCGCAGAAGCAACACACGCACGGCAACCCGCGTATTTCGTGTGCGGCGAGATAATCGAAATCGTGTTGGTAACCGGCGGGCGGTTCGTCGGGGATCCGGTTCTCGGCGGGCTCGGGGCCGCGTTCGGCAAAGTACGCTCCGGCCTGCGCATCTCCTCGGATACGACGCGCGTCGTCGTCGGCGGATCGTCGGGGCGTCGTGTAGCGCGTCCGGACTGGTGCGTCCGGACGTGCGTCTTCGGTCGTGACTGTATCCGGGCGGTAGGTGCGCGGGTCCTGCGTGGGTGTGCACTGTGCGATCAGTGCCGCGTCGGCGGGGTTCATCCGCGCGAGATTGCCGAGTTTGCGGCGGGCAATGTCGTACGGGTAGAGCTCGAGAATGCGTACACAGTGGGTTATTACCCATCGTTGCTCGTGGCTCACGCGGCCCAGGGCTTCGCCTGCGATCTCTCGTGCGCGCGCCATCTGGCCCGCTCCGACGAGATCGGCGATATGCGTTATCTCTACGACGGTCGGTGTCTGTTCCGCTGGCGCGGATACTGCGACGGACATAGTTTCACACCCTCCGGTTACTGTTTCGGCTCGCATTCCGGGCTTGACCTTCCCGAATTGCTTTGTTCACCCTCGATTCTAGTTCATCACGGGCGAGAATAATTGATATTCGACGTCCGGGATAAATTAATTCAGTGTGAATTTCACAATAGGAGAGGGGGTGAATTCCGGCTTTTCCGGATATTGAGAACCTGGGGTGAGCGGCGTTGTTTTGCCCGTTCGGGGCGCGGCTGCGCCCCTACGGGCAGGCCCCCTGGCCTGCCCGGTAAGCGCCTGCGCGCGGTGCCGCAGAGGCTCCGGGGTCAAGTTTTCGTGGCGGAACGCGCCGGGGCGTGCGCAGGCGAATTTCCCCGCGATCAGCGCTCGACGTGCGCCGGCGGCAGAACGCCGCGCCGGGAAATTCGTGTGCGCCGGGCGCGGGCCGCTACGAAAACTTGAGGCTGGAGGGGCGGCATCGACACAATGCAGGCGCGCCCCGAACGGGCACGACGCCGCAGGCGTCGGACGCGGGCGGCCACGCCCGCGCGCAGCAGCCATGCTGTGACGTGCCTCTGAGCACAGGTAGCGGGGTGAGCTACGCCGCCCTGGCACCGCCGAGCGAATCCTCGGAGCCTATAGGCACGGCTCGGGTGTGACGATATTCGCGGGTGTGCCGATCGGGACCCATTCGGTTTCGCGCAGGCATAGTAGCGGTCGCCGATCGCGACGACGTCGCCGATGGACAGGGATCGGTTGCGTGCCTGGAAATACTGGGTCGCATGCCGATTCGTGCCGATATTGAACCGTTCGAAAACCTGCCGGAGAAGCGACAGATCATCGACAGTGGCAAGGTACGGATTCTCGTCGTAGGCATACACTTCGCGTAGTACGTCGGTCGGCCGGTATCCGTCGACGAGGGCCAGGCGGCGATTCAGCAGAATGCGGATCCTGCGGGGGCCGGACGGCAGGGTCGGGGCAGCGCCAGCGTGGGTTCGCTCGATCATCGACACGAATCGCTGTTCGGCCGCGCGGTAGCGGGAACGGCGGTCGAAACATACCCCCATCGAATCGGCTGGACCGTGACAATAGCAGCAGTGCCAGTCGAAACACTGGGAAACAATTGAGCCGTCCTCGGCGGTGTACCGGATTCGTGTGCAATGGCTCGATGCGCAATCGGTTTTCCCTCGATACGCCACCATAATAAACTCCTCATTGCGAATTCTGATTCGATCAAGACAGCCGATAGCGCGGACACGTACCGGCCGCGCCGCTCGGATCGGTGGCGGCCGGTGTGCGGCCAGGCGTGCGCGTCGGATGACGACGCCGGGTCCATCCGCCACGATCGTTCGACAGCGGCGGACGCGCGTCCGGCGACGCGGCCAGCGGATGAGTCTGCGGGAGTACGCGCGTCCGCGAAGGACGCAGCGCGCTGGTATTCGCGGCTGGGTCCCGGACGTGCCGGAGTCCGGCGTCTACAGTGATGGGTGAGCGTCCGGTCGTGGGTCGTTACTGTCCCTGTGCCGGTCGGGCGCGGTGTCGGCGCGGTCTTGACCGGCCACTCGAACCTGCGGGCTACGAGTGGCAAGCCTTCGTGCTTGCCGCGCCGACACATCTACCTGCATGGCTGATACATCTACCCGCATGAGGGGTTATCGGGTCGCGCCGCCGAATCGGGCGGCGGTGCGCGCGTTATCGCCTGCCCGCACGACCAGCAGGGTTTCCACGGCCTGGAACGCGTTGTCGAACAGCCACCCGTACACGCGGGCCACAGCTTCCCCGTTGGCGGTGGTGATCAGGTAGGCCGCGTCACCGAGCGCCTGGTGGGCGCGACGCAGG
Source organism: Nocardia miyunensis NBRC 108239 (assembly GCF_001613065.1). GTDB lineage: Bacteria > Actinomycetota > Actinomycetes > Mycobacteriales > Mycobacteriaceae > Nocardia > Nocardia miyunensis. The sequence continues at coordinate 129,401 of NZ_BDBQ01000013.1, read as the reverse complement.
GCAGCATCGACGGCGAGTTCGGTCGCGTGGGGCTCGGCAGCCACGGGTGCCGCGCTCACCGGGAAGCCGTCGGGAGTGATGTCGCCGAGGTCGGGCAGGCGGGGCCAGTGGAATCCGGGTCGGTGATCGGGCCGATGGCGGCGTATCGGACGGTGTCGGAGTCGGCAGCGAAAGCGAAGCCGCTCTCTCGGGGCCAGCCGCGGCGGGCGAGGGCAGCATCGACCGCCTCCGGGGTGTCCTGGGATGCGACGACGGTGTCGGTGCGTACCGGGTCCAGCCAGAGTGTGAGGGTGCGGGTTCGGGAGTCGTACCAGAGGAGACCTCCTGCCGCGGGCACGGATTCGGGCGGGACGGGGGCGCTGTCGGTGAGGTCCATGAAGCTGGTCCTGTCTGGTGCGGGTCGGCTGTGGCGGCGGTCGTGGCCACGCAGGCCGACCGGCCGCCCCGCGGATGGGGGCAGCCGGTCGGTGTGAGCGGGTCAGGCTGCGGAGGTCAGCAACGACTCGTCCACAATCGGATGGTCGGCGTCGGTCTCGGTCGGATCGGCCGGGGTCCAGTCGTTCATCGGGACCGGGTGGGCATGCACCCAGGCTGCGATGACGTCCCGCACATGGTCGGGTGAGCGCCGGTACTGCTCGTGCAGCAGTCCCTTCGCCGCGCGCGGGTAGGTGGTGGCGAGGTAGCCGCAGAAGGCCAGCACCTCGTCGTCCCAGCCGTACCCGGGATCCAGTGCCGGGATGCCGGGCATGGCGGCGTCGCGGCAGCTGTCGCACAGGCCGTCGTCGCTGCGACGCTCACCGGTGCGGGGATCGTGCGGGCGCGCGTCGGCGACGGCGCGTTCGATGAAGCACGACACGCACCGCCAGCCGACGACCGGGTAGAGGCTGGCCTTGTCGAAGTCGATGCCGTAGCCGACGGGCACCTCAGTCTGTACCTGGTAGGCGGGCCTGGTCGCCGGTGTGTCGGTGTCGTCACGCACCGGCAGGTGATCGGGGTCGTCATCCTTCATGTAGCGGGTGGCGAAGTACTCGATGACCTCCCGCTGCTCCTCGACCCACGGCCGCCGGACAGCACGGCGGGCCTCGTCGCGCGGCGGGTTCCTCGACGCGGCAGCCTTGGTGGCCTTGCTGGGCCGACGATAGAACTCGTCGCGATGCTGGAGCCGGACACGCCGCGGGCCCGCGGCCTGATCGGTGTCGTCGAACCAGTCGGACCCTCGTGCGGTGGTCACCGGCTCGGTGGATTCCTCGGTCGGGATCGTGCGCGCCTCGTAGGCGATCGGGCAGTACAGCTGCGGGTCGCTGTGCGGCACGCACAGCTCGAGCAGGTGCCGATCCTGCGGACGCGTACTCCACATCGCGCGCAGGTCGGCCAGCGCCACGGTGTAGAAATCGCCTTCGAAGATCCGGACCATCTGCATCATCAGGGCGATCTCCTCGGGTGCGGCGATATCGGCGATGGCGCGGGCGAACTGGCGGCGCGCGGCGGCCGGATCACCGGCGTCGAACAGGCCGCCCGCGGCGGTGATGGCTTCGGTCAGTGTCATGGACTGCGACATCGGAAGGTCCCTTCTTGGACAAGCGAACTCCCCTGCGGCACAAGCGCATACCGGAGGGATGGGCTGGCTGGTCGTTCGACCAGCCAGGGGGCGTCGGACCGGGTCACGGTGCCGCGCCGGAGGGAACGCGCCGGGGCGTGCGCGGCCGGATTTCCGCGCATACCACCCGAAGTGGGCGAGAGGCTGGGGCGTCGCGCCGGGAAATGCGGTTGCGCCGGGCGCGGGCCCTCGGGCGTGGCACCGGGATCCGGTAGCCCTCGGGCTGGCTGGTCGAGCGGCCGGCCAGAGCAGCCCGGCCCCCACAACCCACTCCCCTATTCGTCACATACAGAGCCGAACGGCGCAGGGACACAACGAGACCGCTGGAATGGGCCGTGGACACCGGGCTGGGCCCGCTCCCGTGGAACGGGCCCAGCAGCCAGCAGTGGAACGCTCAGAACGGGGGCTCGTCGTCCTGGGCTCGGGCTCCGACACCGGCGAGCGCGGGGCTCTGCGCCGCAGGCCTGTTCTGCCACGGATCATCGCTCGCGACCGGAGCCGACTGAGCTGCCGTGCCGGTGCGGGTGGTCTTGGTGACCTTCGCGGTCGCGAACCGCAACGACGGGCCGATGTCGCTGACCTGGAGCTCGACGGTGGTGCGCTTCTCGCCCTCGCGGGTCTGCCAGGTGCGGGAGACCAGTTTGCCGGTGACGATGACCCGGCTCCCGCGGATGAGCGTTTCTGCGACGTTCTCCGCGGCCTCGCGCCAGATGTTGCACCGCATGAACAGCGCTTCGCCGTCGCGCCACTCGTTGGTGTTACGGTCGAAGATGCGCGGGGTCTGCGCGACAGTGAAATTCGCGACGCCCTGACCAGCGGGGGTGAACCGCAATTCGGGATCGGCGGTCAGGTTCCCGATGATCGTGATATAGGTGTCTTCGGCCATGACGGCTCCTTCAATAGTGTTTCAACACAGGGGGATTCACGCCTGAACGGCGCGACGAACTCGCCGCGACCGGTCCCAGGACGCGACGCGAGGAGAGGAACAAGGGGAAATCAGAGTGCCGAGGGCGCGAATACAGGCACCGCACCCTCGCCGTGGATCACTCTCGCGCTGTCGACGGAGACCGAGCGGCTCCGCGGGGTTTGCCCGGTATCTACCGGCAAGTGGCCGCAGATCTTGCTCACCGCAGAGTTTCACACCGGTACATTGCGGTTGCGGTACAGCGTCGAGCGGCGACAGCCCGTTGTCGTAGTGATCACGCCACAGCGCTTCGGGCACAACGAATTCCGGTGACAGGCCCTGATGTCGTAGGCGCTGATGGCGGTCAACGTCTGCGCCGAACCTGGATCGGGGCAGGCTTCAGAAGGGAGGCTCGTCGAAGGGAGTGTCCACAGCGTCGCGATAGGCCGTGGCGAGATGGCCGACGACGTAGTCGAGATGCTCGGAGAGAACGTCGGTCAGCCAGGTGCGGAGCTGCTGGTCGGTGATGGGTTCGTCGCTGGTGGGCATGTCGACGCTGAAAAGGCCAGCCCCGGAAAGCCTCACCTCGAGTGTGTGCGGTGCAGGGCTGAGATCGATGATGACGTGGTGGTCAGGATGCGGAGAACTCACAGGCTTCTCATTTCGACGGTGGCGTGTGGATAGCCGGATGGTGTGCGGACGCGGCAGGTGGGTGACTACGGCGTGTTGGTAGCCCCACGGCCGCACAGTGCGTGCAGGTTCGTCGGGGTGAAACCTGATGCCAGGAGGCGGACCGGGTGCGGTCCGCCCCGACGTGTCCTGGATCAGGACGCGGGAAGATCGGAGCCGATTCCCATGTCGATGCTCGTGCGGCGGGTGATGACGTCCAGGGTGATGACCGGTCGACGGCGCGCGTTGTAGGCCAGCGCCGCGACCGTGCCGCCGCTGGTGATGCGCCGATCGCGCACCGCGATGACCACGTCGGCGTCGCCGATCAGGATCTCGTTGCGCGCGAACAAGAATCGCTTCTCCGCGGTTGTCCCGACCGTGACCACTCGCGCGGCCGCGTCGAGCAACCGGCGGTGATCGTCCTGCTGGCTGGCGCTCCACCGATCGGACTGGCCGGAAAACGGCCGATACGCCCACAGGCTCATCCCGTCGGCCTGTTCGACCGCCTCGGCCCACCAGGTGTCCGCGCCGGTCGCCATCCCGCTGCACCCGACCGTCGTGGCGTGCTCGGCACACAACTTCCGTGCGATACGGGCGAGTTCGTCTCGCACCCAGGCATGCGTGTCCGGGGCGAGGAGGTGTTCGCGATGGCCGGTCAGGGCGGCGCGGGGCCAGTGCACGGCCGGGTCCAGGCCCCGTAGACGGGTGCGGGTGCGCATCAGCAGCCAGCCCAGCTCGTTGCCGCCGGTGGCGGTGAGAAACCCGGGCCGCTGCCAGCGCCCCCACGTGCCATCCCGCCAGGTATTGCCCTCGATCAGTAGCAGGTCACCGGTGGCGGTCAATCGGGTAGCCAATGCCGGGGCGGTGAACTTCGAGGCGAGGATCTCGCGCATCGCTTCGAACCGCACCCTGCGGTCCCAGTCCGGCCGCAACTGCACCCGGCGACCGGCGGCCTTCGCTGCACCGGCAGTGTGCGCCAGAGCGATAGCGGCACGCTGGTCGCGGTCCAGGGTTTTCGCCGCGGCGAACGCATGCTCACCCGACCGGTATTCCACGCCGTCATAGGCGGCCGGGTACTGAGAAAAATTCGACAAGAAATCGAACTCGTCGCGAAAGCAGTCGATCACCTTCATCCCGAACTCCCTTGAAATAGACAACACCCTGCGGGGTTTCGGCTGCACAGACGCCGCGCCATGATCGAGGTGATCGAGTAGCTGTGGCGCAGTGCCTGATCAGGTACTCCCGGCGGTATCGCCGTCCACCACGCGGTTCAATGCGCAGTAGTCATTCGCGGTGTTGAATTTCCGACGATGCGTTATCGCCAATTCCTTCACGAACGACCTGAGCCTGGAAAATTCCCCGATATCACCTGGGATCACTGTGCCGGGGTTGTCCAGTTCATGAGTCGGTGCCGGGTCGGGACGTGAGGCCGGGAGCAACAGCGGTGTCGAGGCGGCATCCGGTCGAACGATGGCCGGGTGTTAGAGGGATCCGGCTGGGGCGAAGGAGATTTCATACTTCTGCGGGTTGGCGGTGATGATCATCCATCCACCGGCCCGGCCGTGATGGCGAATCAGGTCGAGCAGTGTGCCGCCGCCGGATACCGGCTCGGCCAGCTCCACGTGCTCGGCGAAATCGTCCCCGCCGACCGGAGTGTCCCCGATCGCGGGTCCGGTACCGGGACCCCAGCCTTGCGCATACGCGACCAGAGAACGGCTCTCGGGCTGATCGGGATCGGCGAGCTGACGCGGGATCCCGTTACTCATCAGGTAGGTTCCGTCGTCCTTGACCCACACCAGCGACGCCACCCCCGGCTCCTCGTTGTAATACTGGGTGATCGAGGGTGAATGCTGGGTGGCAGCGGCCGCGTGCTCGGCGATCACACCGACCTCGGACAGCCGGAACCACAGAGCGATCGACTCCATCACAAAATCTCCTTTCACAGATCATGGGGCTGATACGGCGAGCGCGATGCGCCGTGGGGGGCGAATAAATTCTCAGGGAGAGAACGGAATTCGGTCGGCGCACCGCGCGCCGAGCAACGACGGGGAACAGTATCCAGGCTCGGATATGGTGTGATACTGGATCTTTCGCCCCGGTCGGGGAGGTCACCGAGAAAGATCCGGCGAGCGATGTGACGTGCGGTGGGAGCGGTCAGTGCATCGGCAGGCCGAGCAGGGGTTGGTCGCCGGAGTATCCGCTGTTCCATGGCCAGGATCCGCTGCGATCGGGGTAGACCAGCTGTACCGCGTCGACGGCGTGGCCGAACAGCGCTTCAGCCACGACCAATCGGGGTACCGGTGCGGCGACCGCGACCGATTCGACCAGCTGGCCCGCGATGGTGATCCGTGTCCCGGGGTCGGTCGCCGTGGCGGGCAGTCCCACAGCCTCGGTGAGGATGTCCGCGGCCCGGGGATACGGCAAACCGGTGATGACGAGTTCGGGCCGGTGGCGGCGGGTGAGTCCGACCGTGTACGCCCAGGCCGGTGATTCGGGTCCGGCGTCGATGCCCTGGATGAGCCAGCCGTGGTCGGCCAGGATGGTCTCGACCTCGGTCAGATAGTCGGTGAAGGTGCGGTCGTGATGCTCGCACAGCCAGCACATGGGGATGCTTTCCGGTTCAGGGCCGCAGCGCACGGCCGACAATGGGCGCTGCGGAGTTCACAGTTGGGTGGTGCCGGTGGGCAGCGGCCGTCCCAGGACAGCGAGGCGGGGTTGAGTGATCGGCGCGAGCAGACCGGTCCGGATATCGGCGAAGGCGTAGTAGCGGTAATCGATCGCGACCACGTCTCCACGCGTCAGCGGACGGTTGCCGCGGCCGAAGTAGTTCGCGGCACGGTGATCGACCTGCTGCGCGGCCGAATCCGGCTCGGCACCGAACAACCCGATCACCCGCGCGGCGATCTCGTGGTCGGAGACGGTGTCCGCGACGTCGCGATCGCTGTACGTATAGACCCGGATGAGCTCGTCGGCCTGGTCCGTGTAACCGGTGGTCGCGGCGTCGGGGTTGGTGTTGTGCAACACCTCCACGGCGACCGAGTACCGCAAGTTGCGTGGCAGGGGCAGCGCAGGCACCTCGGCGGCCGTGTCGATCGTGTCGACGTCCTCGGAGATCAACAGCGTCAGCGCGGCCACGACATGGACCGTGGCAGCGGCCAGCCGGGACTGCGGATTATCGCCGGTGCCGGCCAGACGCAGCTGACGCAACGCCGCGGCGCGGTGCGCGGCCGCCTCGGCACGCACACCGCCAGCGAGGATCGGAGTCAAGGGATAGTCGAAGTCGAGGTGTTCGGACACGGCGCAGGGCTCCTGTCGGGAAAGAGGGATGATGCCAGCTGCACACCGCGACGGCGACAACCAGGCTTCCATGACATCGCTGAAACCGCTTGTGTGTCCAGGGTTTTCGCCGCCACGGTCAGTGGCCCCACTGCCAGAGCGGGTGACACGACGCAGCCCGCGCGATCGGCACACTCGTGTTCTCACGTGTAGCTCGCTGGTCGCGCAACCGTGATGACGACGTCCACGGACGCCTCCGGTGACGGCCTGATCACGATGACCACGGCGTGCAGGTCGGCCGAGGTGTCGCTGCGTCGGCTGCCGGGATCGAGGTCGCCTTCGCATCGCGTGGTATCACGCAGCAATCTGGCGAGAATCGCGGCGACGACGAGCGCGCCGACCGACCGCAAGGGCTGTGAGCGGAATCTCGGCGGGGATCATGGTGATTCGGTCGGATCCTCACATCCATCAACGTGCCCGCTGCGGCGATGGGGCGGGCGAGTGATCCGGCAGTTCAGACCGTCACCGCGCCGCGTGCGGCGATCAGAGCGTCGGACGCCAGAAGCCGCCCGACGAACGCGGGAGCCGTAGCCGGGTGGGAATACCATGTCTCGGCCCGGCGGTGCGGGTGGCGGCGCGCCTCGGCGTCCACCGCAGGGTCCGCCTCGGGCCGGAACACCCGCAATCCCCCCGCGTCCAGGGCGAGCTCGGGCCCGACCGCATCGTTGAACTGGGTCCGTGCGGCCTCGTCGACCAGGACCACGCTCGCCAGTCCCGCGCACGACCGCGCCGTCTCGGCCGCGATGTCGGCCAGATTGCTGCGTTCGCGTCGCAACCGGGCGAACAGGTCGGGCTCGCTGCTGAGCACGACCAGCGGGATCCGGCGCTCGAACTCGGTCACCCGCGCCGCCAGAGCTTCTCCCCCGTCCCGGCCACGTACCATGGTGGGCGACACCGAGAGCGGATCACCAGCGAACCGTGGCCGCACACCGCGCGCGATCAACTGCTGCACCAGCCACGGCGAAGGAAGGTACTCGTGCAGATCCTCCCCACTGCGGTGCACATCCACCGTCAGCCACCCCGACGGCGAGTCGTCGAACCGATCGCGGCTGCGCATCGCGGCGACCTCGCTCGTCTCCCGGGTACCGTCCCGCAGGGTCTCGGTCAGGCATGCCCGGAACGACAGCCGGCCAGGCGATTCGGAGGTGTGCCGGGAGGACTGGAGAAACCCGTACGCCGCGTCGGACTTCATCTCGACCCACGCGTCGAAGACCTCGTCCGCCAACGCGCAGACATCCTCGGAGTCATCGATCCAGGAAGCAGTGAACAAGTGAGGCATGAGAGTTACTCCAGGTCGGTGTGAACAAGCGGTACAGCAAGGAGCGTCAGCGGCTCCGGATCGCGGTCATCGCGGTCGCGACGCGGCGTGACGCTGGGACAGCTCGATCATGCGAGCGATCTGGGCGCAAGGGAGATCGGGTGTCTTCACCAGCATCATCAGCTCGGTTTTCTCGTCGGTGGTCAGGGGCGCGAGCGAGGTCCGGTCATCCGCACCGGCCGTGGACGGGATCGATTGCGATGCATCGTCTTTAGTGCTCATGACGTTGCTCCTGACGGGACGAACGGGAACAGATCGGCTGAATGCTCGAACGCGGGGTGCGGGAACCCAGCGGGCAGGATGCGTGAGGCACACCGTGATCGGCGCCGCTGCCGCTGGTGGACGGCTGCGATGGCGTGCCGGTACGATCCGCTCGAGGCGCACCTGGTGATCCGGTGCCGAGTGCTGGCCGCGCTCGTGGTGGTCAGACCAGATCCAATACGAAATCGAGAAATTCGTGGGTGCCGTCGACATCGACGGTGTCCAGGAACGACAAGCGGCGCCGCCTGCGCTGTGCCGGGCGGTTCGAGAACCTCTGGGGCGGAAACAATGTCGCGCACAGCGACCGAACGCACGGATGACAATTACTCACCCGGACGAAGGGGCATATGCGGACGCGGGTCTGCCGGAGAGCAGTGTCACCGGTGCGGCGAGGGCTCGCGGGAGGCTGATCGTGTGTGCGGTTGGGCGCAGGGTCCACCAGCCACGCAGGCGTAGGTCGGGGCCGTTCGTGCCGATGCAGGTCCATTCGGTCGAACGACGGCCGGGGTCTCACAGGGATCCAGCAGGCGCGAAGCGAATTCCATACGTTCGTGGGTTGGCGGTGATGATCAGCCAGCCTCCCTGCGCGGCGTGGTGGCGGATCAGATCGAGCAGGGTGTGGCTGCCGGATACCGGCTTGGCCAGCTCGATATGCTCAGCGAAATCGTCGCCGCCGACCGGAGTTCGTCCGATGTCGGGCCCGGTCCGTGGGCCCCAGCCGATCGCGTAAGCGACCAGTGATGCGCCTTCGGGTTCATCTGGATCGGCGAGCTGGCGTGGACTCCCATTGCTCATCAGGTAGGTGCCGTCGTCCTTGACCCACATCAGCGACGCCTCGGCGGGCTCGTCGTTGTAGTACTGAGTGACCGACTGGACATGCTGTCGGGCTGCGACCGCATGCTCGGCGATCTTCACCACCTCCGGCAAACGGAAAAAGAGATCGATCGACTCCATCGGGGCTTCCCCTACGAATCGGTGGTGACACGAGCCAGACCGGCTTTCGCCACTGCGAAGAAGTGAGTTACATTGCGCCCCCAGTGATCCGAACCTCGGCAAAGACGGATCTCGCGTGCCGAGGAGAAGGGAGTCGCTGTCGCGCCTGGACGGTGTCAGCCAGTGTCGGCGGCGGAGGCACTGGGGGCGGCGTGCGGCATAGTCACCGGGGCGGCGAGGACACGCGGGAGGCCGATCGTGCGCGCGGTGGGCGCAGGGTCCACCAGCCACGCAGGCGTAGGTCGGGGCCGTTCATGCCGATGTAGGCGCGCAGGCTGCCGAATTCGAGGGGAGTCACACTCCATTGAGGCAGACTGCGGTTCCATTCCGGCGCTGTGGCCAGGTGCCCGTAGCGGATCGCGGCCACGATCGGGTCCCAGTCCGCCTCGCACATCGGATTCCAGATCGTGGACGTGTGGAGGATCTGCGCGATGTCTTTGCGCTCGGCAGTGCTCAGCACAGGCCAGATCCCCGAGGTGTAGAACGCCGGCCACGCTGTCCACCGGTGCATCGAGAAGATCTGCGGGACCACCTGCCGGGTCTGGCGGCGGACCAGAAAGATGCGCGGCGCGGTGAAGTTGCGGCGCGCAGTATTCCACCGCTGAGTGTACGGGTTGAGGCTGCGGGTGAAGTAGCGATCGGAACCGTTGCGGCCCTTGTCGACCCACGACAGCATCGTGGTGCGGGTGAACCCGTACGGGTGGTCACGATCGATGACCGCCGAGTCCTCATCGACATGGCCCCGCAGCACCTCGGTCACCGCACGGCGCGAGTCGGCGGCGCCGCGGTGGCTCGCGGTGCGATCGTGCGGCCGGGTCGCGCGGTGATGTCGAATGCTGGTCTGGATGGTCATTACATCCTTTGTGTAACTAGGGATTACATGGACCGAGGCGCTGTGATTCGCATCGTCAGCACCGTTACCGTTACCGTCTCCGCCGTCGGCGTGGATTTGTGTGGCGGGCGGCCGGCCGGGTTGTCCGTGAGCAACTCACGCGCCGCGGGCGGAGGGGACGGTGGTGCCGGTGGGCCCGCCTGGTGGCGGGCCCAGGAACGGCGGCGCGGCGCGGGAGCGTGGCGTTACTGCGACTGCAACAGGGCGGTGAGCTGGGTTTCGACCAGATCGAGCGATGAGGTGGTGTCGCCCAGGCCGGTCTCGAGCCGCTGGGAGTAGTCGGCGGCTTGGTGTTTGAGGGTGCGGAACCGGTCGAACAGGGCCTTGCGCTTGTTGTCGGTGACGCCGGTTCGCTGTGCGGTGGCGATGTCGGTGGACAGCTTCTGGAGCGCGTCCTTGGCGGAGGCGATGAACGAGGTGATGATCAGCTGACGCATCTCGGTCTCATCCGGCAGCGGGATGCGGGCGAACATGCTGTGGTGCCCGAGGCCCTCGATGAACTGGTGCAGACCCTCGAGGGTGGCCTCATGGTCGGCGGTGATGAAATACACCCCGCCGGTGGGGCGCACCGGAACCGCGTCGAGGCGGTGCATGTACTCCCGCAGCAGGGTGCGGATCCGGTCGGCCCCCAGATACTCGCACTGCCACCGATGTTGCTCCTGGACCGCGCGCACGAGGGCGTGCACACGCTGCTGCTCGGCGGGCGAGAGCTCCGCGGCGATCGCATCGTGGTCCAGCCGGATCACCATCCGGCCGGACCTGCTCGACGCGCTGTCGCGTTCGAAGACGACTTCGCCCAGGTGAGTGTCGTAGGCGAGGGTAGAGGCGGATTCATCACGCAGTTCACGCACGATGTGGCGCACGATGCGCTGGCTGTCGCGGCGCACGGGACGGATCATCAGGCTGGCCGACCGCACGGGACCGGCCGGGCTCGGCGCACCGGGTACCGGGGCGTCGGTGCCGTCGTCGCGCAGCGTGTCCAGACGGTAGGTGTCGCGGATGCCGTCGGCGCCGGTGACGCGCAGGAACGCGTCGTCCGCGCGCAGCGGTCCGGGCAACAGGTCGGTGTTCAAGCGCAGATCCCGGAACTGCGCGGTCGCGTCGGCCAGCGTGATCTGGCCGCGGAACACGCTGTAGACCACGATGTAACCCAAGAGCGGATTGCGGCTGGTCTGGTCGGTGTAGGCGGCCAGCCGGTTGTGATTGGCGGCGGGTGCGACGTAAAAGGATGCAAGGGCGGTCATCGTGATGTCCTCTCGAGGTTCTGCTGGTCAGAGCTCTGCGGGGGTTACAGGGCGGTGAACAGGTCGTCGGCGGCGGCGGGGACGAGTTCGTCGACGAGGGTGAGATGGTCGGCCAGGGTGGTCAGGGTGTCGGTCGGGGTGGTGTCGATGGCGATGGCGAAGGTGCGGAATCCCAAGCGGGCCTTGCGATCCCGCCACCGCGAGAGCCAGGCGTCGGCGAGGTGGTCTTCGCCGTCGGTGATCAGCACGATGTCGCCCTTGGCCGCGCCGTCGTGGTTGTATTGGCCGGCGAGAATGTCCGCGGCCTGTTCCAAGGGGGCTCGGAAGTCGGTGCCGTGGCCGGTGGGATGGTCGGCAAATGCCAGTACCTGGTCCAGGAGCGGTTCGTCGGTGGCGGGAAATCGGTAGACCGAGACGTCGTCGGTGGCGGCGAACATGATTGCGACGAAATCGCGGTGCTGGCGGCGGGCCTGGTCCAACAGCGCCAGCCCGCAGGCCTTGGCCCACGCTTCGCGGGTCACCTCTCGACCGCCGGGGCCGGGATGGCGCTGGCGCATCGAGGGGGAACAGTCGATGCACGCGATGATCGCTCCCCGGTTTTCAGGCTTCGGTCCGACGGTCTGATACATCGCCAGTTGCTGCTCGGCGTATTTGGCGGCGAACACCGCCCGCAGTGCGGGGACCCCGATGGCGGCTAGCTCGGAGGGGATCAGCCGCGACAGATCGGCGCCGAGGGTGACACCGATGACCTCGTCGCGGCCGTGGCTGCTGCGGCGCGCGGAGATGCCCGCGGCCATCACTCGGAACCGGCCGATCAGATCGGCGAACTCGCCCAAACGCCCGGACCGCAGCCGCTGCGCCAGTGCGGTGCGCTCCCGAAACGACATCCGTTCCAACTGCTCGTCGGGGATACCCCACGCCGTCATGAGGGCTTGCTCGGCGGCGGCGTCCTGGACAGCCTTGTCGGCGGCGGCCCGCAGGTTCGCCCGGAGTGCGGCCCCGACCTCGGCCGCGGCATGCTGAGCGTCCGCGGCGGCATCGGCGGCGTCCTGGGCGGCGGCGCTCGCGTCGGCGATAGCCCGATCGACCGTGTCGGCCTGCTGGTCCGGGACCGGGTCGGACAGGTCCCGTCCCGCGGTCGCGTCGTCGAATGCGGCGGTCACCGCATCGGTGGCGTCCTGGGCGCGGCGGGCGTGCTGGTCCGCGTCGTCGGCGGCGGATTGCGCCTGGTCGCTGTCGTCCGACCAGGATTTCAGGGCGTCGGCGTGGGCCAGCACAGCCATCGCCGCGGCGTACCGGTCGCCGACGGTGTGCCGGTGCAGGGCTTGGAATTCCGGGGTCCGGGCGATCGAGGACACGACCGCGTGATTGGGCAGCCGGGACACCAGCATGTCCTCGGCGTCACGAATACGAGGCTGGGCCTTGTAGGCGGCCAGGAACAGGTCGTGCAGCAAATCGCCGGGGTGGGTGTGACCGTCGCTGATCTGGTTCTCCAGCACCGGCAGAGCGGGGGCTTCGTCGAAGGTCTGGGTCCAGACCTGCTCGTCGAGCCGGTCCCCGGCCACGGCGTGGCGATGCTGCGGGGCGGGGTGGCCCAGCCCGAGCCAGCGCGCCGCCCGCCCCGCGAGCTGGCCGACCGTGGAGTGCGGCTGCGGCTGCGGCTGCGGCGTGCTCACGGCTGGGTCCCGTCCGTAGTGGTGGGGGCGTTGAGCAGCTGGGACATCATTCGCGCGTGCAGGTCCGCGCGAATGGACTCGACCCGGTCGATGGTGCTGGTGGACCGTGCCGCGGCGCTTGCCCGCGAATGCAGTTCCGACAGCGTCGTTTTCAGCGAGTTCAGTTTGTTGTTGGCCTCCTTGATGACCCATACGCACAGGTCGTCCGGGGACAGGTCGGCGTGTTTGCGGTCGAACTCGCGGCCGAGGTCGGTGATCGACTCCTCGACGGTCAACGCCTCACGCTCGTCGGGATTGACCGCTTCCAGGACCCGCTCGGCCACTGTCTGCCGTTCGGTGAGGGCCGACCACAGCACATGGGTCAGGATCGTCAGATCGGTGTCCTGGACGCGGTCGCGGCCGGCCAGCCATGCCGAGGCCCGCAACAACCCGACGCTCTGTTTCCAGCGCCGATCCGACACGACAATCCCATCGGCCCGCAGCGTGGTCCGCAACGCGGCGATGGTGTCGAAAACCGCGTCGGGCACGGTCACCGCGGGCACCTCGATGTGCACCGCGTGCAACAGCGCGTCCAGATCGACCGTGGTGACGGGTCCGGATCCGGTCGGGTCGGACTTGAGCAGGTCGATGAACGTGGATTCGGTGCGCAGGTAGTCGACGTGGATGCGGACGCTGAGCCGGTCCCAGATCGCGGCGGTCTCCTCGCCGTCGGGCAGCTCGTTGGACGCGGTCACCGCGGAAATCAGCGGGCACTCGATCGGAGCCCCACCGGCTTCGGGAGAGTAGCGGCGTTCATTGAGCCACGACAAAGTCTCGTTCAATGCGCCGACACCACATTTGAAAATTTCATCGACGAAGGCGATGTGAGCGGTGGCGGCGTGGTCGTCCAGGATCTGCCGGTACTGGCCCTGGGCCAGCGCGCCGACGTCGATGGGCCCGAACATCTTGCTGGGAGAGGTGAATTTCGACAGCAGCATCTCCCACCGGCGCGCACCGATGATCCGTTCGGTCAGCGCACGGCACAACTCGGATTTTCCGGTGCCGGGCGGGCCGAGCAGAAACGAGTGCTGCCGCGCCAGCACGGCCACGACGACGGCATGAACGACCTCCCCGCGCTCGTAGAACCGGTCCGACAGCTCGGACACGATCGCACGCATGGTCGCGTCGGTAGACGCGGGTACCGCAGAGCCAACGGCAACAGGTGAAACAGCAACGGTCACAACAACTCCCGAGTAATGAGAACGGAAACAACAACAGACGGGGATGCAGAGGGGAACCACTGGATCGCCCCTGGCAGCCGCAGGCGACGGCAGGGATCCCGGTTCGGCAGCGGTGGCGCCGACCTGGCCGCAGGGGGTCGTCGGCTATTCGGTTCGCTCCGGCGCGGACGGCGTAGGGTTCTGGGCGGGCAGTGGCCGCTGGTCGAATACCTGGCCTGAGTCCGGCGGTGCCCACGGACGGCCTTGGCGGTGGTGGCGAGCGTCGAGCCAGTGCGGGGTTGGCCCGCATGCACGGTCGGCGGCGGTCTTCCAGGTCACTCCGGTGTCCTGGTGGCGTTGCAACGAATCCAGCAGGGCCTGCGCGGGCGAAGTGAATCGTTGCAGATATCGGTGCCGCGACGACCCGAACTCGACAGGGCCACGGTGCTTTCCGTGGCCCGCTTCGCGATCCAGATCGCGCAGAACCCCTGCCGAACAACCCAATTCGGCGAGAACCGCGGCCACCAAGCAGCTCGGTGCGCCGCGCACCTGGTATCGGGGTGAGTGCCCCTCCGCCAGGTAGGTATCGCGGCGGTCCTGATCGCGCGCCACCACACCCATCACAGTGGTGTAGACCTCATCGACATCGATTTTCGGGCGGCGACCCATTGGATGCCTCCTTCGCCAACGACATGTGCTTCGGAATTGAGGCCACGCCCCTGATTCACGGACCGCAGCGCGGCAGCGATCTACGCCGACGGCCACCTCCGGGCCGGACCGGCTGCTTTACGCGGTCGACGCGGCATCGGCGGTCGGAAATCTGGCTTGTCCGTGGAGATTTCGCCGATCCGCGACTACGAACGAGAAGCCCGATACAGCGACACCCCGAGCCGGTGGCGCCAGATCTCCCGGAGACCGGGCGGGGATTCGCGGTTGCCTCAAGGCGGTGGCGGGGCCGGGCTGGGTGCCTCCGCGCGGGCTGCCCCCTCCGGCGTCCCGGTAAATCAACGCGTCGTGCCGGAAGTCCGGCGGCGCGCGCGTGTGCGCTTCGTGCCGTCGGGCGGCGTGGTCGATGGAATGATCTGCTCACCGGTCATCGAATCCAGGGAGGTCGTCCTCGAATTCCCCGCTGCTCGCAGCAGGCCGGTGTGGCGGTGGGTTCGCGATGCGTGAATCGCGCTGGTTCTCTGCGAATCGACCACGCTCGAGGGTCGGCGCGGCAGAATCGCTCGGCAGGGTGTGGGCACCTCCCGGCATGAACCATGCTGGCGGACATACAATTCGGCGAATCGGAAGATCCGTGTGATGCCGGTGAGCGCGCTGGCTATGTGGACCGCCGGACCACCAGGTACGAGCGTGCCGCGTGGAGTGCAGGCCGGCCCGGTGCTGTTCTGATCGATGGAACAGGACAGCACCGGGCCGGGAATGGAGTGATCGGCGGAATCCGTTGGTGGGCAGGGCCCTCGGTTACTCGGTGTAGAAGTCGCGGTAGGCGTTGATTTCCACATCCGTGGCTCCGTGCAGAAGCCGTGGTATGTCGGGATCGGCGCCAGAGTGACGAATGACCGATGCGACGTAGTCGCGTTCCTGGTCGCTCCACACGAACTCGGTGGTCTGACGCCACCCCAGATCCGCGATCAGATCCACGGCCCCGGCCAAGTCGTCGACGGGTGCGACGGCAGCCAGCACGACTCGAACCCGGTCGTGCTGCCAGAACTCCAGATCACCGGTGTCGGGTCGGTAGAAGATGTCGACTTCCCCAGATGTGGCAGGAGCGATGCGAACACCCATGAAAATACTTTCTCCGTTCTCGGGGTTGTGGCGACAGCCGAAAGCCTGTGCGGCCATATCGTTCTCACGCAGCAAGGCCCATGCGAACTGTCGATCGGCCATGGACGGCCAGCACCACGCTGGCCGATGGTGCATGTTGAAAGCGATCCGCCCGGGAACAACATCATCGGCACCGTGAGTGCCGATGATGTCCGGGCTGGTGCGGCGAAGCGCGCCGGAACGGCCGCGCGCGCCGCACGGGAGATAGGCACGAGACGAAGACCGGCCACGTTCGGTATTTCGGCGCTCAACCCGGTGGACCTGGAATCATCCCTCCCTGCGTGCGCTGATGACAACGTTGCTCGGCGAAGTCGCAATTCGCAGGATGAAGGGAAGAGCAAGATGGTCAGCGACAGTCGGATGTTATGCCGCGCGGCCGGTGGACGTGGCGCTCCGCATCACGACGGTGTCTGCGTGCCTGCAAGTTTCCCGGATGCGCCGGAGTCCTCCGGCAGGCGCTCCTGTGGAGGAGGGCCGTCGAGCGCAGAGCGGGAGGCCAGAGTGAGCCGGGTGGAAGGCCGGCGAAGGATTGGAGTCGCCGAGCGGATCCGGTCTCACAGTCGTGTGGTTCCCGCGGGCAGCGGTTGCCCGGACGTCGCGGTGCGGGGGCGGGCGATCGGAGTGAAACCGGTCTCGGTCAGGGCATAGTAGCGGTGATCGATCGCGATCACGTCACCGCGCGCCAACGGGCGGTTGCCACGATCGACGTAGTTGGCGACGCGATGATCCGCTGCCCGGTCGGCGGGATCGGGCACGACACCGAACGACTCGATGATCTGCCCGGCGAGATCCAGGTCGGACACACTATTGGGGACATCATGCTGGTAGTAGGCGTAGACCTCGGCGACCTCGTCCGTCTCGGCGGAATAGCCGACGGTCACTGCCGAGGGCGACGTGTTGTGGTAGAGGTTCGTCACCACGGCGTAGCGCGCCGACCGGAACGGAATCTGCGACGGGGCCGACACAGTGGACTCGCCTTCGGCATGTTTGGGCATGGCCGTCTCTCCTAACGAGATGAGGATTGGTGGCTGCCGCCCGCCCCACCGGCCGTGGCGGCACAGCTTCCATAACATCCCGAAAGTGTTGGCATGTCCAGGGATTCGACCGCCACGGCAGGTGGCCCCACAACCAGTGGCGGTGAGATCGCCTCCCCCAGCAGCGACCTCGAGGACAAGGACAGCCCTCGGTGGCGCCGAAACTCCCCCGGCGGGCAGCAACGGCCCCAGGCACTTTCGAAGCCGCGGCAGGTCGCCGGGCACTCTCACGCGGAGCCATCGAACAAATTTACTGCGGCACATCGTATTTGATGCCGATCAACAGCTATACGAGCAGGGGTAACAGCACCGCGACTCCCGCGATTCCACATACGACGCTGGAGACGGTCAGGGGCGTCGAGTCGTTGTCGCGCATATCGTTGGCGAGTTCGGCGATGAGGGCAGCGAGGACCAGGACGATCCCGGTCAGCAGTCGCGCCCACCAGGAAATGTGCTGAATTATGTTCACGGAGTGAACCTTTCGGGTCCGATCTGATAGACAGGTGAGATTCCTGCGGGGTCGGTGCAGTGGTACGTCGCGGTCGATCAGCCTGGCGCGCACCCCGAGAGAGCCGGCGGCGGCGCGGTGCGCGTTGTCGATAAGCCGCCGCCCGCGTTGCCCGTCGCCGTACACCCTGGCGCGCAATCGAACACCTCTGGCACTAGGTGGGGGCAGTCCGGTGATGACACGGTGAGAGTGAAGCGACGGTTGCTGGAGTGGCCGGAATGTGACTCGGGTCAGGATTCGGGCCACCAGTCACGGTCGACAGGCACGGTCGGTCGCCAGAAGGTGCGCACTTGCATGACGCCGTCGAGCGAGCAGGTGGATTCGGTCACGTATTTGCGGACCTCCCCGGGATGTCGGACCCCAAACCATGTTGCCGCCGCGCGGCGATGGGCGCTGCGGTAGCCGCGGCCTCGATTGCTCAGCACACTCAACGCACGCGGCCCGTGATGAGCATGCCAGGGTTGCGGTGGAAGCCACCCCAGGACCATCCGGCAGCCGAACACCGCACCAGTCGCCGAGGCAGCCAGTAGGTAATCGGGTTCAGCTGCGCAGCGAGAACCGTTGCGGCTCACGACCCGTGCTCAGGAGTGTGTGGCCCTGTGGTGCCGGGAGCGAGCCCATCGCCGGGGTGGGACCCGGATCGTTGGAGAAGGGCGCGGCACAGTTGTGTCCACTGCCCGGACGCGCGCGCGGCGTGGACCTCGGCGATGCGATGGGCGTGAGCAAGGGCCTGCTGAACGTCGTGGCCGGTCGTGGCATCGGCAGCGGTGCCGAGGGTATCCAGCCACTGATCGAACGCGGTGGCAGGCGGGACGGCAGTCACCTGACACTCTCCTTATTGGGTTGTAGCGCAATGGGTTACGTAGAGGGCAGCAACAGTGTCGCCTCGTGGCAGAGCCGGTGCAGTGGTTCCGGTCGTGGGTCGTGAGGGTCGAAGCGGTCGTGGTTCCAGTCCTGGACGTCCTGGTAGCAGGTGCTGCACCAGGGATAGGCGCGACCTTTCTCCCGGACGTCCACGGTGTGCTGGTGGGTCCGGTAGTGGCAGCCGCAATCGTGGTCGGCGTGGCATTCGCGGGTGCCGCCGTCTGGGTGGTTCTGGTCCCACTCGCGCTGCCAGAGGTCCTCGTCATCGAGGACGGGATAGTTTTCCAGGGCCGTGATCACGGCATCGAGTGCATCCAGCGCGCCGGCATCATCGGCGCGGACCACCAGGGTGCGGAGGGTTCCGCCGGGCCACAGGTCGTACCGGTACCCGACCCCGAACGCGGAGGCGGCGTTGATGCGGGACTCGGCGACGTCGAAGTTCGATTCCACGGCGGGGGTATCGCCCCGATCGTCGACGGTCAGCGGTGTGGTGAGCTCGAACCACCGCTGGCAGCTGGCGCGGCGGGTCATCGGACTGCTGTCGCACTCGGCGCCGTGCGCACGCAGCGTGGCAGCCAGCGGTATCGCCTCGGCCACCCGACGTGCACGGCGTGTTCTGGCCCCGGCCATCGCACAAGGTCCTTTCTTGCGGCGTATCGGATCTTGCAGCGGATCGGTCACTCGAGGGATAGCGGTAGCACCGTGCGTGCGGCTGGAAATACGCAGATCACAGCACTTCGAATGGATCGGTGTCGACCAGAATGAGGTGACGGCCGCTGTCCCAGGACACGAAGATCTGGGTTCCCCAGGAATGAGGGAGAACAGCGGTGACGGTGCCCTCCTCACCGATATCCAAGGGCGCGGGGTCGTCCATCGGGCCGGTGATCCGGACCCGGTCACCGACAATCGGTATCTCTGCCATCGGGGCACCGCCTTCGTGCATGCGACGAATCCGTCGCGAGTGTCGGAACTGGTGGTGTGAGAGGGGACAAGTTGCTTCGGTCAGTGGTTAGAAGCCGAAGTGAGGGAGCTGACCGAATGCCTTGACGAGGTATCCCTCCAGATCGGGCAGATCCATCACGACAAAGACCGCGTAGCCGCCCAATTCCATATTGGCGGTTGCGGAGACCTGGCCGCGCAGCGGAGCGGGGCAATGACCTACTTGCCAGGATTCGAACGAGACGCCGGCACCGGCCAGCATCGCCCATGCTTTCGGGCAATACAGCCGCAGGATTTCGGGCCATACCCGCTCGGGGACATCGACCCAACTGTTGGTCACACACGCCACGACCGCCGTCGTGGACGCGTGGCCGGTCAACAAAAATTCCCAGTTCGGGTCGAACTGCTCGGTCGGGCGTTGCCGTTTGTACCGGCCGGTCGCCGGCGGCAACACGGTGCCCGCCTCGGGTTCGGCCGCGCGGTACAGATCCGGTGGTACCGGGATGAACTCGATGGTCATGCTCGATGTCCTGTCCTCGAAGTTCCGTGGAGTAAATGGCTTGTCGCACAGCGTGATTACGGGTATCGACGTTGCGCGGCCGCAGCACGCGCTGATGCGATCCGGTCGACGTGGTAGGCGCGATAGCCGTTGCCATCAGGGATCGGCATCGCGGTGATCCCTCGCGCGTACGAATGAATCGCATCGTGTGAGCGCGCTGGTGGGCGCCGCCGCCTCGTCGACTCGCCGAGGTTCGCTGATTCCGTTGGTGTGCACGGAAATTCACGGTGGCGGTTGTTGGCCTGACTGCAAGCCGGATGCGATCCTCGTGGGCGGCATCAGTTGTCGGTGGGGGGCACGGCCCGTTCGATCACCAGGTGCCGGTAGTGCCATTCGTCCAGGCCGCGATCGGCCACGACGCGCCATCCGTGGCGTTCGAGTACATCGACGGGATCCTCTCCGATCGGAGAGAGCGGATTGGTGTGCACGGTGTAGGCGGCGACGAGTGTGCCGTCGCCGCCTTGGACGGTGATTGCGATGTCGGCGCTATGGCGCGAGGGCACCCCGGCGAGTTCCTCGACGAGCTCCGGATCGGCGAGTTCTTCGCTTGTGGCCCAGACACTCTCGTCGGTGACACACCGTGCCAGGAGTATCGCGTTGTCGGGGATCTGCGGCGTGGTGACGTAGCGCCTGGTTTCGTGCAGGGTCTCGATGAGCAGATCCAGCAACGCCGGAGGGATCGTGGGTTCGCGGAAGTCGCCGGCCAGGACGATCTGGCCGTCCTCGAGCACGACGACGTGGCCGTCTGCGTGTGGCGATCGGCCCCGGACGACCAGTCGGCCGTGCGGGTCGTGATCGGTGGTGATGTGCGATATGGTCTCTCCAGACGCGCCGGGACTCCCCGGTCGAGATGCTCGGTGGTGCCGAGACGGAGGGTCGGGTTCAGTGGGATCGTTGCTGCGCTGAGCGCATCGTGCGGTGAATCTCGTTGTGTGGCAGTCCGATGTCCGATGCTGCGGCGACGAGGTCATCGAGGAGTTTCTGGTTCGCGGCCTCGCGATAGGCGCGGGAGGCCGCCCAGAACAGAGCCTGGTTGCGATGGCCGGGCTGGGCGCGCCGCACGTACCGGACCAGGCCCTCGCCGTCGCGGTCGTGACGGTACAGGTGGGTGGTGTCCGGGAACCGAATCTGCGCTCTGGATCTCAGGTGTTCAGGCAGCGCCTGGATTCGGGTGTCGTTGAGCCATGTGTACACGGCGCCGGAGGGGTGGATGCTCGGCGGAACGACGACGTAGCCGGTGTGAGACTTGATGTCGACCCCGGACGCGTTGCCCAAGCGCCCTCGAATCCGCCCCGGGCAACGGAACCAGAGGTGCCAGCCTCCCCCGCCGGTCACCGCGGTCCATGTTTCCGGAAGCAGCCCGAGAGTGTCGAGGTTGCCACCGGCACGAGGGTCCACATCCAGGACCAGCACGCCCTCGGGTGGCCGGATGCCGATATTGCGCAACGGATAAGCATCCCACCACGCCCGGATGGCGTCGAGGTCGGTGGTGGCATCATTTTTGCCGTGGGCGGTGACCGGCACCTTGCCGCGCCGAGCCAGCGGCAGCACAGCCAGCCCGGCTGAAGCGTAGCCCAGGGCGTGAACGAGCATCGAATCGTCGACAGACAGAAGACGGCCTCCCTTCATCTCCAGATTCCATCCGGCCGTACACTGCGTATTCGCAGGCCGCGCATGTCGACAGCGAGCCGATAACGTTGGCAAGGGGTAGGTCGGAATGACGTTCGGGATTCCGTTAGAGGGGTATCGCAACCAGTGGACTGTGATCGTCCTCGGTGCCGTACGCCTCGGCAACTCGCTGTAGGGCATCGATCTGGCTACTACTCAAGACGTCGAACTGGTCGCCAGTGGTGCCGAAAAGTTCGATACCAGCGCGGGCTGCGAAAACGAGTTCTCCCAGCGACACCACCGATACGCGGTCGACGGGCTCCGTCGTCGATGCGGATTCCGGCCGCGTCCGCGGTGCATCGCACAGGGCGGTGATCCGCGCGTCGGCGCGCTGATCCTGGTCGTGGAGCCAACCCAGAATCGAGTCGAGCACGGTGCGGATGGGTTCGCTGGTGGTGTAGCCCCGATCGTCGCGGGGACCGTTGAAATTCCGATCGTAATCCACACCGTCGAAGGCGACAGTCACGGTGCCCCGAGGGGTGGGGATATCTTTGGTGAAATAGCCGCAAATGCCATCCTCGTCACTGGCATCGTGAAAGTTGATATCGGTCGACACCAGCCCGGCATCATGAAGGGTATGCAGAACGACGTCCATGTCGAATTCGTCATCGATGCGATACTGGTCTTCAACGGTCATATCGACACCACCATAGGTGGACAGGGCCATGAGAATTCTCGGTATCCGCTCATCGAGCAAGTCGGGATAAATCACCGAACTACAATCCTTTTCAGAGAATGCGGGCGAGGCGGCGACAGAATCGGTGACCCCGCACGATGGACGTCGAGACACGGATCAGTGTTCGAGCAAGTGAGTGAATCAGCAGGTGAATCGCTCCCGTAGGGGTTGAGTGGTTGATGCCCCAGGTGTGCAGCGCGGCAGCAAGGCCGCATGCTGCGCTCGGGGTCAGGTCGATTCCGGCCGTGGGATCCTCGGGATTTCCCACCAGCAGCAGGAGCAGGCCATCATCGACATCGCTCAGCTCGAGATAGAACCCGTCGTCGTCGACGAGCCGATCGCGCCCATTGATCTGGACGATGTTCACTGTTACATCCGTTCTGGTCTCGAGGTTCGTCGAGTGCGGCGGTGCCATGCGGACATCAGGGGAATACAACGGCTCCGTAACGCGGGCCCGGCGCGATGTCGGCCAGCGCCCGCTCCGCGGTCGCGGCGGTATCCCGCCGAGCTATAGCCTTGTCGCCCAACGCAATCGCATATGTGCGGCGGCCCTCGAGATGGATGTTGTCGTATGTCATCCGGATCTCCCCGGGCGATCCGGAGACGGGAGTCGCCGGGTCGCGACCGCCAGCCGTCGGCGCGTCATCGTCTCGAGTTCATCGATCCGGGAGCCGACGCTGTGCTCGTAATAATCGAGATCGTCGGTGACGCCGTCGATTTGCGGGAGTCCCGCCATACGCCACATCCGCAGGTAGAGCCCGACCGCGGCGGCACGGAAGGGCGCTGCCAGGCTCGTCACCGAGCACACTGCACAGACCTCCGCCGCGGTTCCGGGACGGGTGTCGGTTCCGGCCGCGACACGGGTGAGGATCTCACGGCAGTGGGACCGGTAGAGATCGGTGTTGCGCATCAACGGATGCGTAGGGCCCAACAGGTCGATGCCGGCGATCAGAATATCGGCGTCCTGCGGGTAGTGCGTGATCGCCGCCGCGATTTCCTGGAGAACAATCGCATGGTGGGCCGGGAGAACCGACTCCAGGGCCGCGGCCCATGCGTGGTCGGAATCCATCAATTCGACGGCCGATGATTTCTTATCCACCCCGGGTCCCTTTCCAGTTGGCTCGACATCCGGCATGGCGCACACCCGCATGTGGGGTGTGCGCCGGAAATAGGGGGCTAGAGGTGGGCGGGGCGCCGGGCGTGGAGGAATACGCTGTTGGCTTCGGTGCCGGATGTGGCGAATGTCCGGGCGGGCAGTTCCTCACAGCCGCCGTGCGCGGTGATGAATTCGCGCATCGCCTGGTATTTGCGCTCGGGTCGCCAGGTGTAGCTGCCGTGTGCGATCGCCAGGAGCTGGCCACCGGGGACCAGCAGGTCCCAGGCGGTGTAGAGGTGTTCCATCCACACCGTCGGCCGATTCGGCAGCGCGAAAGGCGGATTCATCACCACCGCGGCGAACGGCCCGGGTGCGGTCGCGGCGAACGACTCGAAGCTGGACACCACCACGCTCACCCGCGGGTCGGAAGCGATCTTGGCGGCGCGTTCGGGATTGGGCTCCACGGCTGTGACGTGCACGTCCGGATTGGCGTGCAAGATCGCTCGCACCAACGCCCCCTCGCCGGCGGAGGGCTCGAGGACGCGGGCCCCGGCTTCGAGATCGGCGATGCCGGAGTGTTCGCCCGCGACCATATGTGTGGCCAACGGCTCGGGTGTGGCGTAGTACGCCTCCAGGATCTTGCCCACGGTGTTGGGGGTTGTACCGCTGGCCACGGCTGCCGCGATGACTTCGGCGGGATCACTGGAGAAAATGTGGGCCCGTTCTCGGCGGTTCCACTTGCCGCCCATGGTATGGAGGACCCGGTCGACTTTCTTGTACTCGGACTGCGTGAGCTGCGTCTGGAGAAACAATTTGTTTCCCTCGGTACGCGATTCAGCAAGAATTTCCCGCACGAACTCGGGCACGGGCACTGATGTTCTTACGGCCATTGACGACCGCCTTTCCAACTATGAAGAGTGACGGAATGGTCTGCACGCAATTCGGTTGCCCCGGGACTTTCCACCGAGCGCACACCGACGCCAGGTGGGGGCAGTGCAGACCCCGGCTTCAGCGCCGCTGGGGGGAGTGAGTCGACGAACGTGGGGAATCAGCCGCGCGGAATTCAGGCCGGCGGCGAGGCGAATGGGCTTGACTGCCATCGCGATAGCCGTACGTCCGCAGGATGCCGGATAGTGCCGATCGCGTGTTGCGTCGTCGTCTACGGTGCCAGCCAATCGATGGTGCGACCGATCCTGACGGCGTTCATGTGCTGAAGCTGTCGATACGAGAGGAGCGAGGTTCGGGCTGGGGATGCGTGGGTGACAGAGCGTGGTTCGTGTAACGGTGAGAGCTTCGGCAGCGGCCAGCGCTCGGGGTGGGCGTTGCCGTGTTCGAAGATGTGCCCCTCGGGCAGGGCGATCCGAATCGGGATGCCGACGCGCGCCTGGCCGGTGACCAGGAAGACACCTCCCGGGAGGTTGTGGATCTGGTCCCTGGACGCTGCGGTGAGTTCTCGGTAGACGGTGCCGAGCGCCATGAAGCGGCCGATATAGGTCGTGGACTCGGCGGTGCCGATCGAGGTGTACACCGGGAACGGGTCAGTGACCAGGTGATAGGTCGAGGTGAGTGCCGGGCCGAGGTTGTTGCTCATGTTCTGGAAATCCTTCGACGAGTGGCTTTCATGCGGCCCAGTTCTCGACGACGTCGATGCGGGGTTGTCTGGCCGCGAGGTCGATCACCTCGGCCATCGACAGTTTGTGTTGGAAGCGATGCCCGATTCGGGCCTCGAGTCGCGCGATCTCGGCGACATGGTCGGGGCGTAGCTGGGCGGCGAGGATGAGCGCGGATTTCGACGAGAGCACGCACGCCGAGCAGCTCAGGCGCGGCATTCCCCAGCCGTAGGCGGGGTGTGGGCGAGTTCCGGCTTCTGCCACGAGTTCCCAGATTTGTTCGGTCGTGAGATCGTGGACCGGCAGCCAGGTGTCGACGTGTCGGCGGGTGTTGGATGCGCCGTGGCCGACCTTGAGGTGATCGGGCACTTTCTCTTTCCGGGCGGTGTATTCGGCGGCGGCGGCGCGTTTGTGGTGGCACGGCAGACACGGACAGGTCTGGCTGCTGTCGTGGGAATACGGCACGAGGCGGCCGCGGGCCGGGGATTCCTGGGCTCTCATGCCCATCACCGACAGGACCCGTACCTGGTTCAGCCCGAATCGTTTGCGTGCCTGCTCGACGAGGGCGGTCAGGACGACCCGGATCGGCCCACGCTTGTGGTCACTGGTACTTCTCTGCACCAGATGTGCATCACCGTGGCGGACGAGTGGCTCAGCCCGCGAAGTCGTGATTTGAGTTGTTCAGAGCCCTATTGGCGTGCCGCCGCCGCGCCTCTTCGGAGATGTTCACGGATGCAGACAGGATGGGCTCTGGCAAAGTTCGCGCTTCAGTTGGTGACGGTCCGTCACTTGGGGATGTTCCTGGCCGATCCGTTGGCTGTGCCTACGGAGGTGGTCGCCTACGTCGCTGAACAGCTCGACATCGCCGATCCGGCGTGTGTGAAGGGCTATGTGGATCGGGAGAAGACCAGGCTCGAACATGCCTGGTTCACGATGGCGGCTGGTCGGCGCTGGCACTTACGGCTTTGTGCATCTGCGCGTGGGCGAGGTCTGCGGTAGTGGCGGGGTTGACCACCAGCAATCGAAGGCGCCGATCGTGCGGGCCGAAGACATCCATCACCTGGGGTGGCTGGTCCGGAAGCGGTCCGGTGACCTCGATCCCGTCGGGAGCGTCGATGCGGCGTTGAGAAAGGCTCAGCGCATTCCAGTCGAAGCTGATCCGGGCAGTCGGGCCCAGTCGCGGGGTGAGGGCGGTGACCAGGTCGTGCAGTTCGCTGGTGAGGTTGTCGGTTCTGGGCCACCAGACGCCGTCGACGCCACCGGATTCCTCGTCACGCTCGCGCAGCAGCAGCCGCGGTGTGCGGGTCGGTGTGTCGAATGGTTGCCCACCCTCGGCGCTGGCCTGGAATCGGCCCAGGCCGCGGTCGGCGGCGCCGCCGCTCTGCGGCGGGTTCTGTGTCATATCAGGCCTCCCGCACGGGATGGGGATCGGGCGGCCGATGCGCGTCGGTTTGCCGGGTGCATCGGCGCGGGGTGGCCGCCTTCGTCGTCCCAGCGGCGCAACGCGGCCTCGTTCTGGGTGTGGTCGAGGCTGCGCCGAGTGTCGGCGGCCAGGAGTTCGTCGGCGGTGAGTTCATTGCCCGGTCGGGACGCGGCCCACAGCAACGTCTGGGCGGGGGCGTTCTGGGTGTGGGCGGGGATCACCAACAGGACCAGGCGGGTGCGGTCCAGGCCCAGGACACAGAGAGTGTGGGCGGACAGGTGCCGGTATCCGTCCAGGCGAACCGAACGCCCGCCGATCATCGTGCGCCTCGGGGCCAGCTGCCAGGCGTCCATGTTGTACATGATTCGGTCGAGATTGCCTGCCCGCCCGGCCAGCAGCGCCTCCAGATCGGACAATTCGGCGACCAAGTCGCTCGTGCGGGGCCACCAAGCCCCATCCACCGCCCCCGGGCGCGGTGCTCGCGGTGTCGGTAACCGCCGTGACGCCGGCGGCGGGCCGCTGCGGAGGGTAAAGCGTGAAGAGCGATCCAGCAGGATCGGCTCGTGTTGTCGCGTCATCACGACGCTCCTGACCGGGGCCGCGTGGCAGCCCCTGTACATTCGCCGGGCGACGACCAGACCACGGGTGGTCTCGTACGAAAAGCCCCCGACACCTTCATCCTACCCACCGGGTACACACCGGCCCGACGTGCACGCATGCACAGTGACCTGCGCTCTTTCCCGAGTCGTCATTGTCGGTGTCGGCGGTGTTGTGGTCGGAGGTTGCTGCCGTTCACGGTAGATGGGGAGGACACTCGAGAGATGGAAGGCGACAATCGTCGGCGCCCGTGCCCGTCCGGTCACCTCGCCGAACCCGCCGACACCTGTGCACAGCCGGATACCGCCACGATCTGCCGGTGTTCAGGAGGGGCCCGGTACTGGTCAGTGACCCTGATCGCCCGCGCGTGGGATCTCGGGTACGCGGCCGGCTGGCGGCTGGTGCGGGCCGTGCCGCAGCGCTGGGCGATGCGATCGTTCGAGGTCGCGGCCGATCGCGCGGCCCGGGGAGGCGGACCGGTTCAGCTACGCCGAAATCTGGCCCGGGTGCTGTCCACCACCCCGGAGCGGGTTCCCGACGAACTGGTGCGCGCGAGCCTGCGCTCCTACGCCCGCTACTGGTGTGAGGCGTTCCGGCTGCCGTCGATGGATCCGGTGCGGCTCGCGGAGACCATCGACTCCGCGGCCACCGGGTTCGAACACATCCACGAGGCAGTCCAGGGCGGGCGCGGCGCGGTGCTGGCGCTTCCGCACAGCGGCAACTGGGACCTGGCGGGAGTGTGGCTGGTACAGCGGGTCGGCACGCCGACCGTCGTCGCCGAGCGGCTGCAACCGGAATCATTGTTTCAGCGCTTCGTCCGGTTCCGTGAACGTCTGGGATTCGAGATCGTCCCGCTCACCGGTGGCGAGGTACCACCGTTCGAGCAGCTGAGCGCACGGCTGCGGCAGGGACGGATCGTGGGGCTGCTCGGTGAGCGCGATGTGACCGGTGCGGGTATGCCGACCATTTTTTCGGCGAACCGGCGCGCATGCCGACCGGTCCGGCCCGGCTGGCGATCGACACCGGTGCACCATTGCTACCGGTGCATTGCTGGTTCACCCCCGGCGGCTGGGGATTCCACGTCGACGCGCCGATCGACACCACCGGCGGCGTGCAGCCCACGACTCAGGCACTGGCCGACCGGTTCGCCGCCGGAATCGCCGCGCACCCCGCCGACTGGCACATGCTGCAACCGCTGTGGACCGCCGACCAGCTCATCCGTGAGCAGGCACGCAGTAATCCGCACCACTGATGGCCACCTCCAGGGCGTAAGCTCGACAGTATCCGGCGGCAACACGCGCGCTGACCAGCAGAGGTTGCGTCGTCACCGGATTCGACGATCCGGCCTTTCGGCAAGGCCGCGACAGGAGCGTCCGATGACGCCATCACCGCTACCCCCGCCGCCGCGAGTTCTCGACTCGACCTCGCGACTTCATCTTCATCCGGATCCGAAGGACTACATCGACGCTACCTGGTGGCCACGATCGAGCGACCTCGTCGCCGAGCTCCCCGATCTGCTCACCGCGTTCGAGTTACGGACCGGGCCGATATCGCGCGTGGTGTATGACCCGACCGTCTGGTCACCCGTCGGTTCGCATCTACTCATGGACGACCGCGCCATCCCACTCGATCCGTACCCGTTCGAGCTGTTCAACACCATTTACGTGTACGGAACCAACGGCACCGTGATCGTGCTGCAGGTCGTCCACCCGAGCACCGACCCCGCGCCCCGAGCAACCGGCGAACCCTCCCGATCTACATCACCAAACACGATGTGCGGAAATCACGAACCCCGCACCATCACCAACCACGCCGCGATGGGCACCTGCGCCGATCAGTGACCACACCGCCGACGCGCAGCCAGGTCGCTGTCGGCGCGATAACGCCGTAGCCCCTCGTCGGACACCCTCGCGCACTTGCCGAGACTACGCACCGACGCGTGCCCCGACAGCTTCATCAACACCGGCGTCGACGCGCCCTTCCTGCCTGGCGTGCGTTAACCGGGAATGCCGCAATTGGTGCAGCGTGTACGGGCCGTCGTCGAAACACTCGGTGTAGGCCTCGAACAGCTCGGCCGCGCGGCGGTAGGGCAACCGTGCCCGCCCCGTCGCCCGGTCGACGTCGTTGCGGACCACCGAAGCACGGGCCTTGCGGTCGGTGAGGAACAGCGGACCGGATTTGCGGCCGGCCAGCATCCGCGGCAACAACCGGGCGGTGCCGGTCTGCCACGCAATGACGCGCCCCGCCCTTGCGGGTCACCACCGCACACCGATTCGCCGGATCGAGATCCGCCACGTCCAACATCAGCATCTCCTCGGCGCGCGCCGAGGACTCGTACAGCATGTGTCACAACACCCGCTCCCGCAGCGGCGCATCCGATCCCAGGATCTCCGCGCCCCGATCCTCGGCCCCCGATATCCCGGTCCTGCGCGCCGAAACCCCGCGTGTTCGGCATCACCACGCTCGCCGCCCACGCACCGAAAGTATTGTCCGCGTTACGATCCGCCCGCCACGAAGCCCGCGCGAAAGCTTGGCGCGCCGCCGGTGGCCATGCGCCGGACCGTGCGATCATCGCGGCGAACCCGCTGATCATTGATCTCGATGCGACCATCGTCCTCGCGAGTTGGACCAGGAGAACTTCGCACTCATCGAGCCCCAGAAGCGGGTTTGCGACCGCCTGATCGGCATCAGCGAACTGCGGCCGGGCCAGCTCGTGGAGATCGAAGCCAACTGCAGCATGGTCACACCTGGACGGTGCTTGATCAAGGATGTGGTCGTAACGTATCGGCGCAGAGACGGCCTGGTAGGGCGCCACATAGATCGCCGACTCTTCGGGCAGACCTTCGCGCCACTGGCGCTCGGCAGCAACTACAACCGGGCCGGAAACCTTGCCGATTACGGCTGGCAGGCATCGTCAAGCCCCGTTGCCCAGCCAATATAGGGTCTCTGGTCTCTATGGGCCCCGATCGAAACTGCGAAAATGAGGTTCGAGATCGAACATGTTGGGGTCACATGGATAAGGACCGTGATACCGGATTCGTGCCCAGAGGAGGGCACGGCGGCATTGCGCGGCTGCAGTCGAAGGCTGACGCGCGACTTGGTCTGCTGGCTGCGGGAATGCGTGAGTACGGGATCTTCGTGCTCGATACGGCCGGCCGTGTGCAGAGCTGGGATAACGGGGCAGAACTCATCACGGGCTATCGCGGCGGGGACATCATCGGGAGACATTTCTCGGTGTTTGCCCCGGCGGAACCCGGCACTGCCGACCACGCGGACTGGGACCTGGCTCAGGCCGCCGAGTTCGGCAGGCATGTGGACGCGGGCTGGTGCGTGCGTCGCGACGGCACCCGGTTCTGGGCCCATGTCGTGATCACTGCGCAGAAGTCGCTGGAGGGCAGCGTGCAGGGTTTCATCCAGGTCACCCGTGATGAGACCGAAGCCGGTATCCGGCAGCAGCGGTCGAGTCGGCGGTTCACCGACCTGTTCGACCTCGTCCCGGCCGGTATTGCGTTGTTCGACGAAGCCGGGCAAGTGCTGGACGCCAACGAGGCGCTGTGTGGCCTGCTGGGTTACCGGCTGCCTGAACTCGACGCCATGCCCGCGGCAAGCCTGCTGCATCCCGACGATCGTGGTCCGAGCCTCATCACGGATGCGGCAGCGGCGGAGGCGACGTTGAACCAATCCCGCGTGCACCAGCGGACGCTGCTGCGCTCGGATGGCCAGCCGGTGCCCTGTGATGTGCACAGCGCGGTGTCGGTGGCCGACGACGGAACGCGGTTCTGGGTGATGGTGTTCCAAGACAATGGGACGCAGCTGTGTCGCCGAGGGCGTGGAAACCACCGGCCAGTTCCAGGCCCTCGAACGACTCGGAATCGACCTCTACCAGGGCTGGCTGTTCTCCCACCCGCTCCCAGCCCGCCAGCTCCGCACCTTCCTCGAAAACCCAAGGGGATAACACACACAACTCCCGGCTGATGCACCGGCTCGGTCGCCGACCAGCGGTCGAGTACGAAGCCGACGACCATTCGACCTGCTCCGAACGACCGGCTCGAGATAGATAACCAGGCGTACACAAAAACCCTGGCGATTCACTACCGTATGAGCACTGTGCATGAATATCTTGTGTGCCGCTGGGCGACGAGTGTTGGGTACGGTCCTGAGACGTGCTGGCTGCCATCGTCGAGGAAAGTCCGGCCCCGCAAGAGCTCTCATCCGCAAGGTGAGTGAGGCTCTCACGGAGTGGATTTCAGCCCCTGATCTGTCTCCGGGGTGTTGTTGGCAGGCCGAGGGTGACCGTCGGCCGCTGTGACCGTCGCTTGGTGTCGTCTCGTTTGGCGCGCAGGAAGGTGAGGGTCATGTCGATGCCCTCGATTTCCCCGGCCCACCCTTCGGTTTCGGCGCGCTGGCGGCGTTGCAGCAGGTCGTCCTCCAGTTCGTCGAGTCGGGTGATCATCCGGGGATCGACATGCAGCATCGGGCAACGGACACAGGCGAATTCATGGGCGCAGCCCGTGCCGTAAGGTCTTCCGCACGAGCCGAGTTCGACTTTGCGTTTGTCGAAGTGTTCGTCGAACTCGTCCCATTCCCCGGCCGCGAGTGGCCGGTATTCGTCGGTGGGCCGCAGCTGTCGGCGTTCGGCGAGGAATGCGACGTAGTGGTGGACGACGTCTTCGTCGAATACCGCGACGTACCCGCGGGTGGTCTGAATATTCATGTGGCCCAACAGAGCTGAGCCGATGTGGATCGGCAGGCCGCTGTTGACCAGTTCGGTGGCGAAGATTCTCCGGAAGTCGTGTGGGGTGAACTTCACGGTCCGGAATGCCGGGTGGTGTTCGGCGAGTTCGGTACAGAGCCGTTTGAGCTGGTTCAGCACGGTGCCGCCGGCGATCACACTGCGTTTCGGGCCGGTGCGCCGCTGGAACAAGAACGGCATCGGTGCGCTCCAGATCTTGTCGTGCGGGTCGAACCGGCTCAACAGGGGGATAGTCCGGCCGCCGCTGGTGTGGCGGCGCACGATCGCGGCGATGACGTGGAACAACTCGGCACTCATCGGTATGACGCGCTCGCGGTCGGTCTTGGACGGCGCGATGACCAGCAAGGCGATCACCTCCCCGTTCGGGCGCTGGTATTGGCGGATCGACAGATGGGTGAGTTCGCACATCTCCTCGATCCGAGCGCCGGAGTGCCGCAGGGTTTCCACGCATGCCCAGTCCCAGAACGCAGCCTCCTCATCGGCCTGGACGGCCAGCACCGTGCCGGTGGCCTCATCGCGGACCCGAACCGGATCGTCCGGATGCGGATGGTGGGTCTGTGCGATGCGCCGGTAGGTGGTGCTGTCGTAGACGAGGGTCTCCCCGACCGCGACGGAGCGAGCCTGCTCGAACAGCGCGCGGGCGCGGTCGTATCGATCCTCGACGTGTTTGACCAGGGTCGGCAGCAGGGGCTGCCGGATCCGGGTCCGGTCGGCGGAGCGGTCGTTGATCCGCCGACGTCGGGTGCCCAGTCCGCGGAGCTCGCTCGGCGGGATCGGGCAGGGAGCGACCCAGACGGCCCACTTCTCCGGTTCGTCGGCGGCCCAGGTGTGCAGGTCGTAGTAGAAGCTGCGGACGGCGATGAGGATGACGTCCTGACCGGCCCGTGGTTTGCCGTCGTCGCGGACTTTGATCGCTTCGCGCCACCGGGTGTAGGTGTCGGTGCTGATGCGCAGGTCGGCCTGGCCCGGGTTGATCTGTTCGATCCGGGACCAGAAGTGGAAGGCGATCATGAGGACCAGGTTCGACAGGCTCGAGTAGTCGGTGTCGGCCGCGCGGCGGTGGAAGTACTCGATCAGCAGCTGGCGCACGGCTTGGTTGCCGATGGAGTAGCGGTCGACCAGTTCCTCGACGCTGAGCTGGCCACGGTGCAGCGCGGCGCGCATCGTCTCTGGGGTACCGGCCGGGAAGTGCCCCATCGCGTGCAGTACGGTCCACGCCGATTGGCCGATGAACCGGTTCGTCACCTTGCTCGCGGGTTGCAGGATCGCGTTCACCCGCCGCGTCTCGTGCGTGTGGTGCAGCATGGCCGCCGGGGTGAGATCGGCCAGGCCGATGCCCTGCACAGTCAGCAGAGTGGTGACATCGAACACCGCCCTGAGCCGGTGCTCGTGCACGAAGTCCTGCTCGGCCACCTGCTGGACGAACTTCTCCAACAACGGATCGCCTTGCGTGAGAACAAATTCGGTTCCGAAGTAGACCGGCGGGTTGGCCCGGAACGCCAACAGGGTGGGCCGGACCGCACGCAGGCAGTACAGGGTTCGGATCCCGACCCCGATCGCCGGACCGATATCGGCGGCCCGGACCGTGCCGGCCCCGAGCGGGCTGGCGTCCCACTTCTGCTGCCAGCCGTGGCCGCCGAACTGGCCGAGGTAGTCCAGGACGGCGCGGACCCCGTCGCGACGGAACTTGCGCTTGGGCAGCGATCCGTCGTCGTAGCTGTATGCATGCTCGGCGATATGGTCGGCGGGGGCGTTGTCCAGCTCACCGAACGGCCGTGGCACGACGGTCGGTGTCCCGGGTTCGGCCTCGATGGACGATCCCCACGCGAAGCGGCTGGGGAATCCGAGTTCCGGCACGACAGGTCCGTGGCGGCGGCTGACACCGGTGGTAGGGCTGACCTGGGACCTAGGCACCGAACACCGCCGCGATGTCGACCTGGTTGTAGCGTGCGGCGTAGGAGGTGGGAGGTCGTTCCCGGTTGTAGTGTTCGGCGAGCTTGTCGAACAGTTCCTCGATCCCCACGGTGACGTAGCGGTTGGTGGTCTGGATGTTCGCGTGCCGCAAAATTTCCTGGACCTCGTGCAGCTGGAGACGGCCACTGTTGGCCATGCGACTGGCCGCGGTGTGCCGCATATCGTGCAGAGTCCAGTTGGTGCCGAGAATATCGTTGGCGCGCTGAAGAACTCGGCGCAGCGTCCAGTAGGTCATCGGGCGGTCCGGGCCGCGGCGGGCTCGCCAGATCGATTGGCCTGCCGGTGGCGTTCCGATCTCGGTCAAGTAACGCGCCAGGCGGACGAAAGCCTGCGGGGACGCGGGTACCGGCTGCCGGTTCCGGGTTCCCTTGGACACCACGTAGATTCGCCTACCAGCCCAGTCGATATCCTCGGGTGTCACCTCGAGCAGCTCGGCTGCGCGGGCACCGCTGGAGACGAAGAACTCCAGCAGCGCGCGGTCGCGTTCGCACCCCATCGCCTCGAACAGCGCATCCCACAACCGATCTGGAATCGCGCGCGGCGACCGGTCTGGGACCCGCTGCCGCATCCGGGCCCGCCGAGTGGGCGGTGTCGGCTCCAGCGGGCTGCGGTGAGCCAGCGCCGCTCGACGCTGCGGCGACACCGGGACCGGATTGATCACCGGGCCGCAGCCGAAGTAGCTGTGGTGCTCGTAAAACCCGCCAACCGCGGATAATGCGTGATTGATGGTCGTGCGCGCGTACCCGGCCGCCAGGGCGGGCTTGCGGGTGCGGAGGTTGACCGTTCCCGGTCGGGGCGATGTCGCCTTGCGTCGCTGCCGCTGCGGGTTCGGCGCGGTGCGCAGCCACCCGACCATCACGGCCACCTCGGACTGAGTCGCTGTGTCCCAGTCGATCTCCAGTACCCAGAGCACGCGGAACCAGCGCAGCAGGTCGTAGGCGTAGCTTCGGCAGGTCAGCGGGCTCGAATCACCGAGTGCCAGCTCGGCCAGATACTCGGTGACCGCGGTGATCTCAACGCCGCCGGAGTCCAGCACCACGAACGGGGGGTGCGCGCGGTCGACCGCGACGACCGATCCGGCCCGAGGTAGCGCTGCCCGACCCTGCATCAACTGCTGACGGATATCCAATCCAGTTCTCCTCCCATCACAACGGAATCGCCATGATGGAGGATGGTCAGATAGTGCAGTCAACAGTGCAGAAACGAGCAGAGCTGCTCGGGAACCGGCCTCGGCTCTCGATGTGCTCGAGCAGGTTGGGACCGTTTCGGCGGGCCAGGATGAACGGAACCCGGTAGTGCGCCGCGTGTTCGGCGGCCAACTCTTTGACTCCGCTCCATTCCATGATCCCCATGTCTGCGTGCACGCAGACGACGCGATCGGCGACTCCGGCGGCGCGTGCGGCGCGCATGGTGATCTCCAACGCGCCTTGGCTGTCTTTTCCTGCCGAACTCGACACGATGATGATGTGGTAGCTGGCCAGGTCGGGTCCAGAGGCCACCAAGGGTCGCGGATCGAATTCTGGTATGTCGAAGCACAATTGGTTCGCAGGCGGTTTCGCACGGTGGGGCATGATCATGGGTTCTGCGGTTCGGCTTGGTTGCGGTTGCGCTGCCGTCGGGCGTGAGCGGTGTCGGGTTGTAGGTGCCCGCAGCGGCGGTGTTCGAGGGCGAATTGCGAGTGGCGGATCGGGTCGAGTTGTTCACTGCGACTGTTCATCCGGGTGCACCTGTGGTTCGCATTCAGGCTTTTCGCGGGTCGACATGCCGCTACCGTCGACGGGGGTCGGGCCGGCGTCGAACGTGACTGTCCCTACCACACGGGGATCTCGGTCGATGAGCTGATGATCCACGTCCCAGAATCGCATGCGGCCCAATACATTTCGGTGGACGATCAGGTACCGGGTGAACGTTCGATCGGCCACAGCGACCAGGTCGTGCAGGTCAGGTGATGAATCGGTGAGAGAGTCACGGTCCGGACAAATCAAATCCAGATTCTGGGCGGCCGTGTCGAGATCGGCCAGATGGCGACGCAGCTGCAACGCTCGCCGATGAACCGGAGACTGCTCGTCGTCGATGGCTGGGCCGGTCATGAGGAGACTCCTTCGAGGACGGAGATTCGGGCTGACTTCAGGGCGTGAGGCTCGAACAGATCGGTTCCGCAGACCGCTGGGCGGACGAGGCAGACATCGGCCCCACGATCGGACGAGGCGATACCGAGCGAGGATGTCCTCCCCCGGACAAACCGGGTGCGCTCCGCCTCGCCACAGATGTGGAAGCGTCGCGCAGAACTACGCCGCGCGGATTTCCTGGCGTCACTGCTCGCGAAACTGGGCACCCTG
This sequence comes from Nocardia miyunensis NBRC 108239, assembly GCF_001613065.1. GTDB lineage: Bacteria > Actinomycetota > Actinomycetes > Mycobacteriales > Mycobacteriaceae > Nocardia > Nocardia miyunensis. The sequence goes on along the minus strand of NZ_BDBQ01000013.1, from coordinate 93,442 downwards.
CCCGACCGGTCGCGGATCCGCGCGGGTTGAGTTACCGGGGCCGGTGGTCGTGATATCGCGGATTACGATGCGGTGACCGGATGGATCGTCCAGTCGATTCCCGCGTGGCGGGCCCAGTCAGCGAGTTGTTGCTGGTCACCTGCGCCGGCAGCGGGCTCGGCAGGGGCATCGCGGGTGCGCAGTTCGTCCAGCAGAGCTGTGATGACATCGCGCTCGTGGGCTTTGACGGTGACGAAGTCCAGGCTCTGTCCGGGGCGCGCTGCATGTGCCCGAGATACGCGATGGTGTCGTTTTTGAAGATGTAGTCCAGGCGGGGTTCGCTATAGGCGTTGCCGTCGTCCAGACGTGATCGGTACTGGTCGCCGTGGGTGCCGTCTTCCTCTTCGTGGAAGAAGCTTCCGGTCGCACCGTGTTCGGCGAGCACGCTCATGATCGTCTGCCATTGATCGATCTGCATCCGACCGTTGTTCACCGTGATGCCGATGACGGTGTCGGTGTCACCCGCATCCACCGACACTCCATCGTGGTTCAGTGTCAGATCGTCGTCGTAGGGCGATCCGGCGGCCAGTTCGTACAGATGGTCGGCAAGATCTTCGATCGTGGTGATCGGGTCCTGGGTGTCGGTGAGACAGCCGACAGCAGCGAGTATCGCCTCGACGGCGGTAGTGGCGACGACGATCTCGCCATTGGTGTAGAGGTCACGGCCCACAGCGAGGGCACTCCTTCGATGAGCGAACGGGCATCACGTGTCGGATCTGTATCGCTGACAGCGGCTCTGACGGATTACGGCCGCGAAATCGCATAGGGCTCTTGATAATCGGCCGAGAATACTTCGTCTCCGTTGACGGTGATCAGCATCGGCACCCGTTCGGCATCGTTGAGCAGCCACGGTGCGACGGAGTCGAGATCGACCGACACGCGCAGTGCCTTGTGGTCGCGATCGAGGTAGACGAAGACCAACGATCCCGCGACCTCGATGGCGGGCAGGGAGTCGGAGTTCGCACCGCGATAGGGATGCAGCAACGCGGCGGTATGCGCGGTATCGACGCGCCGACGCCACCGCGCGGTTCGAAGACTGGACGGCCAGGTCCGTGGGTCGAGGCGCCCCAGCCAATACAGTGCAGTCCGATAACGCAGTCGCAGTCGCAAAGAATGTTTCACAGTGCCCTCCACGAGGATTGAGGCCGAGTCGGTCGCGAATGGATGAGCGCAAGGCGGCAGTGGCTCGGCCCGCGAGTCGGGCCACGGGGCCTCCAGCGACGCGAGATTTCCGGATTACACGCGTGAGGGGCAGCGTGATCGTGGAGGGGTTTCGCACACCGGCTGAGGATCCAGAGTGGGTCGTTCGACGCGGAAGTGACTGCGGGACAGCCAGATTGGGGTGGCGGCGTCACCACGCCGGACGCCGCCGTTCCGGTGAGCGATCATTCACAACGAAGAGCGTTGCTGCTCAGCTGGTGTGGATCCCACGTAGGACGCGCTCTCCCCGAATATTTCATGCCGCCAGGGGAAGAGGATGGTTGTGCGCTGGACGGTGCTGGCGGGAGGTTGGGGTGAGGGTCCAGCGGTCGAGTTCTTCGCCGGTGACTGCTTCGACGAGCGCGGAGATGAGGATCTCGGCCACGGGCGGGGTGACGGCGTTGCCGAGCTGCCGCACCCGTTGACGTTTGTTGCCCAGGACGACGTATCCGGATTCGAAGGCCATGGCACTGCTGATTTCGTGGGGCTCGAGCATCCGGAAGCGGACATCGGCGATATCGAGTTCGGAGATGCTCTCGACCAGCGCGTACCTGTCGCGGGTGGGTACCGCGCCCATCGGGTCGTCGACTCGCCTGGGCGTGCTGTGGCCGTAGTACGGCAGCAGCATCGAATCCCACAGTGCCCCAACAGTGTTCGCATCGGGGGTGACCAGGCCGTGATGATTGCCGCTGGCGGTGACCGTGGCCAATGCGTCGGTGACCGCCCGCGCGTCGCAGGAGCCGCCGCGCAGCTCGGCGATGAACGGTAGGAATGCGACTGCGGTTTCCGCGCGGGTGGTCTGTGTGCGCAGCGGCAGCGTCGCGGGCACAGCCTCTTTGCCGTCGCGGCCTTCGGCCGGCACGATCAACGGCGGCACGACCAGCCCGTGGTTGGAGCCGTCGGCGACGATAGTGGCCAGTGGCTCGTGCAGGCCGACAGTGCGGGGGCGATCCGACCGCAACAAGGCCAGGAATGGGGCGGGCACCGCGAGCCCGTCGTTTTCCCGGGTCGTGCGGGCACTCATCGGCGTGGTGATCGGCATCGCGTCATCGCGCCAGGTCCCGCCCGCGGGAACCATCATCGGCATCTGGGTGGTGTAGCGGCGCAATCCGACCTGGATCCGTTGCATCGTCTTGTCCGCCAATGGTTTCGCCCGATCGCCGATGCGGGTTCCCTCCAGGCTCCAGTCGATCGCGGCCGCGGCCGGGAGCGCGGGTGGTTCGAGGATCGCGTTGCGGCACCGGGTGTGCGGGCACCGGTAGTGATACTGCTGCCGGTACCGGCCCATATCCGCGTGGGGCTGTTTGAACACCTGCAGCGCGTGCACCCACTCGTCACAGCTCTGGCAGTACGCCAGCGGCCGTAACCACTTGTCCCAGTCCGGTTCCCGGCCCACCGTGGCATCCCAGTACGCCAGATACAACCGGTCGCGGCTCTGCGGTGCGGGCGGTGTGCGGACCGGCTGGGCGTGCATGGAGTTCATCGCGATGAGCTTGGTCTTGTAACCCAGGGACCGGATTTCACCAATCCATCGCTCCCACTGGTCCCATTGCCGCACTTCGATCACGTTTTCCACGACCCCGGCGCGGACCCGGCGACCTCGGTCGATCACACCCCGCAAATAACGGGGCACTTCCTCCATCAGCGCCCGGCTGCGGTCGGCTTCCTCGTCACGCTCGAGCTCGAGCAGGTCACCCTGCATCGTGTTGTGGTAGTCGCGGCGTTTACCGCGTGCGGAGGACCATTGCGGGCATTCCGGAGACGCCCAGAACAAGTCGGCGGCAGGCCAGCGTTCCACCGGCTCGTCGCGGATGTCGCCGAGATAGTGATCAGTGTGCGGGAAATTTTTCGCGTGGGTCTCGATGGCTGCCAATGATTCGCCGCATGGGTGACGGTGACACCCGGCACCGCGTGCGCGCCCTGCGAAGAGCCACCGGCACCGCAAAACCAATCCGTGAGTTCGAGCATTAATATTGTGTCCGTTCATGATTCGCCAAGGAGGCGGAAGGCAGTGAGGGCCGATTCGGACGCCTGCGGTTGTGGGGCGCTGTGACGTGCAGAACCGGGAGAAACGCGAACAACCCACACGCAGCGGGCAGAAGGCGACGAGCAGCGAGGTGGGAAACGAAGCCGGGCAAAGAGACTGGCCGCGGTGTTCAACTACGGATGTCCGCCCCCATGCCGCAGGCCCGCGACGAGCGAGTCAGTGGTGCCCCGACCGAAGGCGGGGCAGGCAGCATCGGCGCGTAATCGCGGGGAAGACGAGCCGGTGCGTGATGAATTCAGCGATGTGCAGCTAATGCGGGTGAACCGGGCGGCCTGCCGGTTCATCAGGGGCTGCGAACCTATGCAGCACAACCAATTTCAGATCCAAGTGTCGGGATCGGATATTGCCGCAGAGGAACCCAGCGCTGAGGCAGGAAAGCGCGAACGACACGAGGTGTCGCGGCGAGTCAGCAACGCGCGGTGAGAATGTCGCTGACTGATCCGACGGCACGGACGGATGGGCTTCGTGGTCGTCGAACGCAGTGTGGATGGCGGCGGTGCCCCCGGGGCGGGACCTAGTTGCCGTCCGCTGGTACCCACTCATACGGCAGGGTGTGACAGCGGCAGTCGTGGTCGGTGTCTGGATGGCCGGACATGCCGACGATGACGGCCCGGTCGGGATAGATGGTGTCGGCGTCGGTCTCGGGGACGAACAGACACGAACAGTCGGTGCAGCCGTAAATGGCGGCAGTGACTCGATCCAGTTGGACACCAGCGGTGGCGAACTGCGGCCGCAACGATCGCGCGGCGTCGGCGGGGTCGGTTCGGCAATGCGTCGGGTCGATCGAGTTGATCCGCTCGCAGAGAGTATCGATCTCCTCGGAGGCCAGTGGTGTGGTGTCCACGAAGTGCTCGCTGGAATGAATTGGTGTGCATTGGAATTGACGCAATGCGGCCAGGATGGTCGTGATTTCGCGGTCGTTCAGACGAGGGTGGTTCACCAAACCTCCTCGGAGAAGTGAGTGGGAGGCAACGCCTCTCGGCAGCTGATAGGCGGGAGTCGCGGGGATGGCGGGTTGAGCACCCGATTAGCCGTAGGGGGTCTCGGGTCCGTTGTTGACCGACACGACCAGCGGCAGCGCGTCGGCCGGGATATCGTCGTCCTCGACATGGACGAAGGTATCGGCGTCTGCGCTACCGGAGCCTGCACCGCGCTGGCGGATGTGCACACAGACACCCGCGAACTGGAAGAGGTACATGTCGGTCCGGTCGCCGTCCCCAGGGCGAGCCTCGAAGACTTGAATGCGAGCCAGTCCGAGCTGATGAATATCCGGAATTCCCGAAGAACCCGGAGTGGCAGTGTAGGTGATCGTCATCGCTGACTTTCCGTGGTAGAGAAATAATGGGAACGGCGCGTCGGCCGATCAGGTTAATCCTCGGGGTCGAATACGCCATCGGATGCGCGTCTCAACTGTTCATCGAGGGTGCCTTCGACGATATTCACGATGAAGCCTCCATCCCGGTACACGCACACAGTGAACCTGTCCGAGCCTCCCATCACTCCATCCATTTCATTGTTGGATGCCGCGATCTCATATCCATTGCGCAGGCGTGCCCAAAACGCAAAATAGCCCGCCCCTAGATCGACGCATTCGCATTTTCTATCAACGGCATAGCGCCGAACAAGCCGGAACTGTTTGGCATACTTGGATGTGAAATACTCACACTTGCCGGTTACCACGGTCGAATCATGTGAACTGCCGCGTTCATGGAGACGCTTGGCCCGGCGGACGGTGACCGTCAGCCTGGCGATTGCGGCCAGGCACAGCAGGGCCGGAACCAGCAGCAGAACGATCGGCAGAATGTGGTTCATTCGTCATTCGCCTCTCAGTATCTTGGTTTCCATTCATGTCATGAGCACGGAGACCGATACCACTCGGCTGACCGAAAGAAAGGTCGGCAGCCATGCACTTGTCGCTGTTGCGCTGAAACGCCGACCACCGTGGCAGCGGTCGATTACACGAACACAGTGATCACCGTTGTCTATAACCGTGAAATGTCGTGATGAATGGAAATTCGAGGTTTGTTATTGGTTGCCGAGGTGATGCGACGCCGGTATCAGAACAATCGTGGCGATCGGCAGGAGCCGTGGATCGGTTGCGCTGAAGAGAAGCCAGATGCCGTTGGTGTGGTTCAGCCGGCCGGCCCGGATCGGTCGGCGAGTGCCGGCGGTTGGTGTAGATGCGGGTGGGGACTGGTGTCAGAACAAAGGGCGCTGGGCGCGTACGTTGTGCATCCAGTTGCGGACGGTGGGCAGTAGTTTGTCCGGGCCGTAGGTCAGGTAGGTGCCGTCGGCGGTGGAGGCACCGATGTGGTCGGCGAAGCGCAGACGGGTCAGGGAATTGACTCGCCCGAGGTGGACCGCGTGGCCGTGGTCCAGGGCAACGCGAGCCAGCTCGGCAGCGGCGGTGCCGAGCTTCCAGGATGTGCTGCCTCCGATGAACAGGACGTCGAAGGCGTCCCAGAGATCGGCGCTGTGGTCGTACTCCATCCCGTCCTGGGCGACATAGGCCGCGGGCAGGGACAGGTCCCGGATACGGGGAAGGATTTCGCGCGAGCGCGCCCAGGTTGCCAGATGATCAGCGACGACGTCCGGTGCGACGGCCCACAAACATCGGTCGGCGTGGACGGCCAGCCCGGTGAGCCAGGCCAGATATCGTGCGTCTCCCGGGTAGGCGCCGGAATACGCGGAGTTGTCCGCGGCCCACAAGGCATCGCGGGGCACGGCGTTGCCTGCGGCCGGGGTCACGATGGCGGCCATCTCTCCGCACCGCATCGCGGCACGAATCGGGGCGGTCGAGGGCGGCGACAGATACAACGGTGCCGACCAATCCACCTGGGCCCACGGATTCACCGTGGGCGAACCGGCAGTGGCTTCCGTGACGGTCCCCGATGAGCAGACCGCCGCACGGCCGTCGCCGATCTGGATATTCGGCTGCACTGTGTCGACTCGCTGGAGTCCTGGCAGCGCAGGGTCGTGGACCTGTCGGTGAGTCACTGGCCGGTGTGGGCGGCCTCGCGGATCAGCTGCTCGGTTTCGGCGCCACCGAACTGCTCGTTGAGATATTCGATCTGAGCGGTCAGGCCGTTGTTGTTGATCTGGGACGCAGTGTTGCTGGCAGCGTCATGAACAACGTCGAACAGCTCGATACCGTCGAGGCCGAGGTCTTCGGCCAGACGCACCAGTTGTTCGGATGTCGATTCGGGCATCAAGAAACCTTCCTTGGGAACGCAGACGACGGCCTGCCTGTCAGGACACCGCAGGTCGGTGGGCCGTGGTGAGGTGGGCGAAGGCGTCGGCGGCCGAGATATCCAGGGCCACTGAGGATTCGGAGGTCAGGACCGATCATTTTGGATCGAATTCTGGTCGCTATACTGTGGGGTCCACAGCGTTCGACGACGAGGGTGCGGGCGTAACTACTGCTCAGCTTCTGCCCTACCTGTGCGCGATTGCGGCATGGGGCCAGGAAATCTACGCAGCCCGCTGGTCAGGTCAGTTCTCGAAGTCGGGTACGCCGTCGGATGCGCTTCCTGGACTTGATAGCCCCTATGTCAGTGGGTTGTGGACCCGGTCGGCCGCCGGGATTGTCATAGAAGCCTTCTATGGTGGCAGGCGAACTATGTAACTGCTTCGTTCCAAACAGTTCGCCAAATAGACTGTGTAATCGACGATTTGGGCCACTTCGCCGCGAGGCCACGCACCTCCGGCTGTCCAGAGTTCGATCGTCGCCGGGTGTCAATGCGCGCTACAGGCTCGCGTCCGATTAGGTCGCGCGTTCGGCGATCCGGCGATCGCAGCTGGCCACGATCGACTCCCAGTACCTGACTGCCGCGTCTGCTTTCAGCCAGCGGCGAGTGTAGCTCTCGAACATGATATGGATCTTGTTGCTGCCCCGGTGGGCGTTCGATCCACCGTAGCGAGGGCCCGGCGCCAACTGGGCCAGCTCCCGCTCGGCCGCGTCGGCCGCCTCGGCGAGCTATAGTCTTGTCGCGCAATGCAATCGCGTACGGCCGACGGCCCTCGAGATCGATGTTGTCGTACGTCATCCGGATGCCCCCCATGGTTCTGCGTTGCGTCGGCTGCGGCCCGGATTCAGGTGCAGCGAGGTAGTCGCGGTGGTGTAGTCCGCGCTGGGCCGCCCCGCACGAGGCGGGACGGCCCAGCGGTGCGCTCAGTCGGTCTCCGTCGGGTCGTTGCTAGCCCTCGCCCTCAGCGTCCTCGGCGAGGATGTCGGCGTGGTCGAGGTCGGGGTGCACAGGGGCGCCGTTCGGGGGACGCGGGGTCATCGCCCCATCCGTCGTTGCTGGGGTCGAATTCGCTTCCGCCGAACACCGAATGCTGGGTGTCATCGTGTTTCCTCCTTGCGATTGTGTTGGTGCACGATGGCTGCAATGAGGGCAGCACGATTGAGCTTTGAGTAGCCCCTGATGCCGTTCTTCCGGGCGATAATCCTCAATTCGCGCACGGTGACGCCAGTGGCGTTGAAGGTGATGCTCATCCCGCCGTCTCCCCCTTGACTTCACAGATCATGTGCCGCTCCGGGCGCTCACCACGTCGCATAGCCCACCTCGAGCGCCGGGTCCGGATAGTCGTCGGAGTCCGCGAATCGAATCAACACCGCGGAGAACGCGGAGTCGGTCATGTAGGCGTGCCAATGTGCAAGCGGCTCACCAGCTGCTACCCAGATCCCAGTGAAATGCACACCAGGGCAGTCTCTTCCCTTCACAGCAATGACACTGAAATCCTCGATGTCGTACCAATAGCTTCGATACGCGAAGAACCGTGACGCGTACGACACCGCGGTGTTGATGTCGCCGGGATCGGTCAACAGGTGGCCGTACCGATCGAATACCACTCTCATCGGAACCTGGTCGATCGAACATAGCTCTCTCACATGATGATTGGATGTTATGAGCATGGCGAGTCCCGTTCGTTTGCTGCTGCGGTGTGTGACCGATCGATCGGACGCCGCGAACCTGACAGGCTCTGATGTTTCGTAATCGACGGGCCTGTAAGTTGTTTTCCTGCCGGGGGTAGTTCCGATCGCTGCGTCGCGGTGGAATTTGTTGCGGGCCGCGATGGACCGGCGGGGTTCATCCCACCTCGTGGCCTCAGTAGGCCAGGGGGCCGGACGTCGAGCGGCGCGAAAATGGCGGGAACGCGCGTGGGCGAGCTGGTCGGTTCACGTGGGCTGGCGGGGTGCGGGATCGATGGTTCGGCGCGCGGTCAGCCTTCGATCACGATGTCGAGGTCTTTGCGGGCAACGGCGATGGAGGTATGGGGCCGACCGTGCTTGTGGTGCACATCGACATAACAGTTGCGGCACACGACGCCGGTGAACGATTCGGAGCCTTTGCCGGTGGCATAGCAGCAGCGAGTCAGCACGGCGGTGGAGTTGCCGATGGTGAGGATGACACAGCCTTCGTCGTCGAGACCGACGATGTTGCCGATGTCGTCGCGGAGACTTTCCGGCACGGTTATTCGTGTCTTCATGGGTCGCTTCCGTTCTCGCGGATTTCGGGTGTGCGCCCGCTGGCGTAGCGGGAGCTGTTGGCCGGGGCGGAGAAATAAGGCCGCAGGTCGCTGCGTGCGGTGGCGAACTCTGCGCGCCTGAAGAGTGGTTCATCTTCTGGACGATGCTTCGGTTATCGTCGATGGATCTCTGATTCGGTATTCCCAGAGCACGCCGACGCTCTGTCGAGCATCACGACCGGGATCGTCCAATCGCAGCCGCCGGGCACTTCACCGACCGGCGTGGTAGCGGCGATCGAGTATGGGGTGATCACGCTCGGCCGGGATCGGCTCCGTGGCAGGTGACGATCCAGTCGTTGTTGGCCTGATGGCTGCCGATCTTGGCTTCGATCCAACTCCCGGCCCACTCTCCCCGTCTGCGGTGCCACGAGGTGATGAGGTGTCCGAGGGGACACAGGACGTCGATGCCGACGGATGTATGCCGGATGACTACGGCCCCGATGTGCGCCACGGCGAACTCCTGACGGCTGATCCGGAAGCTGAATGTCGGAGGAACGTGCGAACGAGAGGCCGCATCGGTGAGTGGAGCCGGGCGATGCGTGTGGATCGCCCGGTCGCGCTGCTCAGGCGGCGGCCCTGCTGGCGTAGTGGGTTTGGACGTGGTCGCGCAGTTGGTTGTGGACCTCCTCGACCCACGCGATGTCACCCTCGATCGCAACCTCGGAGACCTCGACCTCGACAGGTTCGCCGCGGGAGACGAAAGTGGGTGTTTTCCCGGCTCGATACGCCGTGACGCGGATGAAACCCGGTTCGGTCACCGGCTCGCTCTCGCCGCGCCACCAGTTCTGCGGATGACGCCAGAACGCGTGGTACTCGACATCGCCGACCCGCCATTCCCAGCGCTCGCCTTCGGCGGCGCGATGATGGCTGAGTTTGACACTGCCCCGTTTCTTGCCCGGACGCGGACGGGCCGGCGCGGCATCGAGGGCCACGAACAATTCGGGGAACTGCTCACGGGCCTGCGCGGCGGTGAGATGACCGATCACCTCGTGATACGGCAGCGGCTGCGGGCGGCCGTTGCGACGGGTCAACCCGGCCATGGTTTGGACTCGACCGCCGACGGTGTCGTACAGACCAGCCACACTGACCGACTTCGGGTTGACGCGAGCAACCTCGTGCCAGCGATCACGGCTCCAGGAAACGAAGTCGCCGACCGCGAAATCGTCCGGACCCCAGACGTGCACACCCGCCTCGTCGAGAACCCGCCACCAGTAGTCGATTTCCTCCAGCTTCTCCACAATCTCGGCACGCGTGATCGCCAAAGAGTGATCCGACCACCGGTCACCATGCTCTTCCAGTTTCTTGCCGATACGGCGGAGATCGGTTTCGATGCCGAGGATGCGGCGCTGGGTGGTGCCCGGATTCTCCTTGTAGGCACGGAAATTCGCTGCCGCCGCCGCCCGGTCGATGCGATGTTTGGCCTTGTCGTAGAGCGCCCACGCCTTGCCCTCACGCTGCCACAGCCGATCCAGCAAGCGCCGGTGCCGGTGCTCGGAATGGTGGCCGACGAGAATCGGCTGACCGTTGAGCATGTCGTAGGTGCGCTGATTGGCCGCTCGGATGCTGTCCGAAGTCCAGAACTCGCGCCGCGCCATGTACTGCTGATAGGCAGCTCGATCGTCGGCCCGGTCGTACTTTTCCTGCATGAATCCGGCGAAGTCGACCGCCGGCGTGGTGTCGTCGATCTCGACATCGATCTCGTGGCCGAGTTCGCGAAGCCGCTCGACCGCAGTGTCGATCTTGTAGGTGTCGGCGCGGCGGCGCCGCGAGTGCGGCAGATACCAGTACGGGTCACCCCACTCGTCATCCTCGGGAAGGTTCTCCGACCCGCGGAAGTTGCAGGGCCACTCGGTGAGTGCCTTCCCGACGCCTGACATGCCGCGGTAGGTGCCATAGACAAGCGTGCCGAGTTGACGGTTGTGGCGAATCATGATGTGGCTCATCTGGTTACGTCCTTCCAATGAAAGGTGCGGTCGACGAATAAGAGAGCTCGCCGGACACGGGGCATCGGGCGAGGCTCGAAGAAGCCGATTCCGGTTGCAGGCGTCGACCTGGTCGGGCGAATGGGTTGGCGCGGTATGCGGGCCGTCGGTGGCAGCGGGGTCGATGGCGACGACTCAGCCGACGTCCGATACAGGCCCCGGCTGCAGGTAGCCGGATCGGCAGGACCATCCAGACGGTCACGGCTGCGCGGTCACGAGCAGCGGCAGCGCGTGGCGTGGAGCTATGGCTGTGTGACGGCGAAAGCGACCTGCCGGGCGGTCACGGTGAGCAGCACGTGGACATATCCGTCGTCGACGGCTTTGCGAAGAAAATCGAGCAGCGTGTCGCCGGTGTTGCCGGCGATCGGCTCGTGCAGATCGAACAGTTCGGCGAAATCGTCACCGCCCAGCATCCGCGCGGGATCGGTGCCGGGCCCCCATCCTTCCACGTACACGACCTGGACGGCGTCGTCGCTCGTGCGCGCGGCGTTGCTCATCAGGTAGGTGCCGTCGTCCTTGACCCACCACAACGCGGGCCGGACCGAGCGCTGGTCATACAGGGGCCGGTGGTCGGTGGCAGCGGCGGTGTGTTCGGCGACGTCGAGGACTCGACGCAACGGAAATCGCAGCTCGACGGAGCCCTTGTCGGCGGTGTCGAGGTCTGCGGGTTCGTCATCCGGGTTCGGCGGCGTCGGAAACTTTCCCCGGAACAAGACCAGCAGTGCGATGGCGTCATCGCGGGCCCGGAAGGGTTGCGGGAACTCGATATTGGCCGACGCGATCCACAGATCGCCGGTCTGGTAGACAACGCCGAATTTGGTGACATAGTCGGGGGTCCAGATTTCGAAAGCGGTACTGTCTGCCGGCGGGGTGGTATCGGTGAGGGCGATCGGCGGGAGGTGCGGGCTGATGTTGATACTGTCCTCGCTCATGTACTCGTCTCGATTCTGGTCGTGTGAAGACCCGGAAGAAGCGGGCTGGACTGGAGGGATGAGAGTGGCGCAAGGCCGCTGTCGGTCAGCACGTGGACAAGGACGGCGGCAACGCCAAGCTGCCGAACGGAGGTGAAAGAGTTCACCTTCCGGACGTTCGTCGTCAGGCTGATGGAGTAGATCCCGCCAGGAGATCAGCAGTTGTTCGGCCTCGGGGTGCCGAGGTTGTAGAACGCGACTACAGCGGCACCTGCGGGTCCAGTCGACCGCTCATCGTGTTGATTCATGATGTCCTGCAACAGCTTCCGCCCGTGCAGATCTCCTGCGGGGTGAGCGAACGCCACGAACCGTTCGTCCATGCCGTGCCCACTACCAATGCGTGGCGCAACTGGATCGGAGCAACGTTCGATTATGAGCGGGGCGGCAGTACAAATGAATCCACGATGGTGTGACTGTCGATCATCGATCCACACGGATCCAGATAGGCCAGGAACAATGGTGTACTCGGTGACGCGAGGGCAGCGGAATCACATGGGTGGTAATGGATTTGATCGAGCGTGGTGATACTGACGTCGGAGCAGGAGCGTCGTCGCGCGCCGCACATCGACGGCATGAAGCTGGCCGGCGCGCGGCAGACAGTCAGAGTTGGGATGCCGACTCGGCGGCGGCGTCGCAGGCAGCGTCGAGAACCTGCCGCCTGAGAGCGACGTCCACGTGAGCATCGAGCCGGGCTTTCGTCAGCGCGACGAGTTCTCTGCGCACGGTCGCATACAGTTCGTCGTACTCGAGGGTTTTGCGGTCGAGATGTCCACGGACCAGGCTGATCATGTCCGGATCGCCGTCGCGGTCGGCGGCGTCGAGCATGTCGCGAGCGCGGTCCAGACCGGCCTTCGCGGTCTTCAAATGCTCGATGAGGGCGTCTTCTCGTGACTTGGACACGATCGTCTCGGCGTCGGTGATGCTCTGCGCGGACGACAGTTCACGCAGAGCGGCCTCTGCGATGGCGACGTACTGTTCGACCTGGCGGATGTCGTCGAGGTTCATCGTGCTCCTGATTGCCCGGCGTTGGGCCCATGGTAGGTCGCCGATCGACAGGCTGCACGCGAGTAGTTCCGTGGAGACCATCAGTATCCTTGGTGTACATGGAATCTCGATTCGAAAACGCCTGGCCGGAGGTCTTCACTGGCCTGGATGCGACGGTCAGGCAGTCGGTGGTCGCCACTCTGGCCGATACGGCCCTGGCCGGTACGGAGCCGACACGGCAGGACGCAGTGGACCTTGTCGCACTCGCGTGCGGCGACATCTCCGAGACGGAGTATCGTCGCCGCACCGCCGAACGTGTGGCGAATTCGCGCGGCGGAGATCGTTCCGCCGAGGCATGACCTCCCCGGAGTCGTCCGCGTGGGACAGCTACCTGACCACCGGCGACGACGGCAGGCCGATGTTGCGCAATACGATCGGCGCGGTCAACGACTATCACCTCTGGGTTCTCGAATTCCGCGAAGTGATGGCGCGGACTCAGGAAATCCGCAGCGGAGCCGCCCCTATCGCCCGGACCGGAGATCTGGCCCAGTGGCGGGCGATCCACGCCCACCAGTTCGGCAACATCTACGAATGGGCGGGGCGACTGCGGACAACCAGGATGTCCAAGGACGGCGCCGGATTCGCCGCACCGGGCGAGTTGGAACCCTATCTGTCCGAAAACATCCCGACCGCCGCTGGGATGCCGTGGCGGCGGATGGGCCGGGACGAGTTCGTCGAAGCCGTCGCCTGGTCGTTCTCGGCACTCAATGCGGCACATCCGTTCCGGGAAGGGAACGGCCGCTCACTGCGGGTGTTCCTGGACCAGCTCAGCGAGCACGCACGCTGGAGGATCGACTATTCCCAGGTCAGCGACCGGGAAGGTGCCGAGCGGTGGGACGCAGCCTGCCATGCGACACGAGCACGATGGCCGGAGATAAACCCCGCACCCCTGGAAGAGTTGTTCGATCGGATCGTCGGAATCACCGATGTGCCGGCTGTCCAGCAGACCGGTGTCATGCCGCCCGCGCAGCGACGATTGCTGGGATTGACCAACATTCGGCCCGCCGAGCCCTCACATGAGGTACCGGGATCGGCACCGATGAGCGAAACCTATGAGGTGCCCCTGGACCGGGACACCGACCCGGACATGTTCTAACGTGCTTCTCCCGTCTCGACGGCGCTGCCGGTTGGTCAGTGGGCCGACAGGTATGGGCCCGGGAGCGGATGCCGGGACGGCGCAGGAAGGGGATCCGCGCCGCCCGGCTGTACCATTGTGCCGCCAACCGTGTGCCGCCACGAGTTTCGAGCGACGGGTTGCGCTGAACTCATGGTCATCGGTGATCGTCTTTCGGGTAGTTGGCGGAGGTCAGGTCGTGTTCGCAGTCCCAGTGCTCGTGGCGAGCCTGGTCGAGTTCGTCGTCGTCGCAGTGCGACCAGGTCGAGCATCCCGCCTCGAATCCGGTGCAGCCATCGACCACGATCACCGGGCCGCGGAAGCCGACCGAGTCTGAGCTGTTGGGATATTCGGGCAGTCGCGGGTAGATGGCGGTGGCTTCGGCGTCGTAGTTGCCGAGTACATCGATCGGGCACGTCACGATCGTCCATCGGAACCGGTTGCTGTCGTACGGGTCGATCGCGCGGACGGCTACACGAGTGAGCTCACCCTCGATCGTAGCGACGATCGTAGCGACCCCGGACTCCTTCGCTGTCTCCACCGACTCGTACGGCACCGCGTCGCGCCACGCCGCGTCGTCGTAATGATCATGGGAGATGAACAGAGTTATCTCGCCTCGGTCTTCGTCGAGCGCGGACTGTTCGACATGCATAGAGAACCCACCCCACTCGGCCGAAATCCATTGCAACGCTTCCAAACGTCCGAGTTCGGCCGGATCGGTCTCAGCATGCCATTCGAGCGTGGGCACCTGGACGGACTCACTAAGGTCGACGACGGGCTCGGGCACCTCGTTGCTGGTCATCTACTTGCTCTCCTCGATCAGTGCGGGCATGTAGCGGGACCGGCGCCCAGCCCTGGTAGATCAGCCGCACTCGGCGGCGTTGCCGGTGGTGTGAATTGGCCTCGCGGGCGCGGAATCGTTGTCGAGCGTTCGGACTCGACCGGGCCTGGCGATCGCCGGAGTCCACCTCAAGCCGCGGTGTGAAGTGACCCCGGTGTTGTTGCACGCTCGGATCTGTGGTGTATCGCGTGCGGCTTGTTGCCGAGCTGCCCGTTGTGGCATCGGCCTAGATCCTGAGCGTCCTTTACGAGAGACACACCGTAACCCGCTGCGCAACAGGTGAATCCGTGAGAACAGCAGGCGGGAACGATGGGCAGCGCAGCGACACCGCGGACCGTGCCGGGAATGGTGGCCGGCGTGATGAGCCGCTTGTCGGTGTGTCAGTGTCAGCTGGAATTGTTGGCGCTCAATGTAGTTGGCATCGCGACATTGGCGCCGGTGAGCCGGGATGGGGGGCGGAGGCCGGATATCAGCATCGCACCGGCATCGAGAACGTTTCTGGTCGCTGCGGAGCTCTGTACCGATCGGTCGCCGACGCTGCGGTGCGAACATACCGCGCGCACGGCAGATCACGCCTGGACATAACGTCGGGCCCTGGCCCGGCGGAACCCGACTGCGTGCCACGACCACCGCCGTCGGCAGGAGGACGACTTCCGGACAACGGGACCGCCTCATGCGACCGCTGCGGATTCTGCGCCGTCCAACCAGAGCATGGAGGAGAACTGGATTGATCGGCAGGCCTTGACCGATGCTGGGCTCGACCCCGACGATCCGCAAGTCTGGGCTGATCAACGCCGGATCCGCACACTGCTGCAACAACACTGGCGACAGGGCGCACCAGGTACCGCGGGCGCGGGACTCACGGGGCCGATGATCGATGATCTCTGGCGGACACGGCGAGAAGGCTGCATCGAACGATGTCGATGCGGACAGACGGCGATGGCTGAGCTGGGTATCAACGCGACTCGGCGCGAGGACCGGGTGAGTCCTCGCGCCGAGTGGGTGGGTGCTACACGGGAGATGTACCGCGATCACCTTCTGCGGGGGCATGGTGGGTGACACCATGCCCGCGCGTTGTGCGTGTTACGGAAGTACCTGCGGAATACTTTGCGGCGCAACATATCCGGTGGCGGCTCCCAGCAGCGCGCCACCGATGATCGGGGCGGCCGCGCCGAGAACGCCACCGATGGGTGCGCCGATGATGCCGCCGATGACCGTGCCGGGCACCGTGAGCGTGCCGACCGGCAGAGTACCGAGTGCGCCACCGATGGCGGCGCCGGTCGAGGCACCGCTGGCGAGGCCACCGACGAATCCGGGAATCGCCAGGATCGCACCGATACCAGCCCCGATCGCGGCACCGTTGTCCACCGGGTTCCGATCAGCGATGTTCTGGGCGCGTGGAATCGGAGCGGATGCGGCCGCGACGACCGCCGGTTGGGGTCCGTGAATGGCTGGGGACGCGCTTGCAGCCCCGGCGCCGACAGCGCTCACGAGCAGGGGAATCGCGACCACGCTCGCAACTTTGGACATCGAATTCATTGGGTGTCTCCGTTTCTCTCCAGTGGCTTATTCAGCCCTGCAAGAATCACAGCCAATAAATGTCGGTATGTCCATGATTTCGGCAGCCACTGTTGATGGGGCCACTGATAGTGGTGACACGATGGGAATTTCTTCCGCGAAACACCACTGGCAGTGGGGCCACAAAGGGTGTGGTCCAAATTAATGGACAATAATAGCGCTTCGGGTTTTCATGAATCCATGGCTGTAACCCGAATTTCTCACACATTCGAAGCGGTTGCCCGGACCGGCACCGGTGCGGCAGCACAAAGCCGGCGTGCGCTGTGACCTCGGCGGGAGAATCACACTCCGAGGCACAGCGGCCGTTCGGTGCTCTGACGCGGCACCAGGTGTCGTTGCTGCGACGCACTGCCGTGTCCGTGGGCACCGGCCGCTGCCGAGCGGTGGCCGAATCGATCTACGCCCAATTCGCCGACGTTCCCGGAACTCACCCGTTTCTGTACGACCTTCCCGCGCGGATCCGGTCGACGGCGGAGTTTCTCGGAATTCTGGTCACTCTCGCCAGCACGGACCCGCTCGACACTCGACGGCTCGAGGCGGAATTCACAGCAGTGGGACGAGCACACGCCCGTGCGGGGTTACCGCCGGTACTGCTCGACCTGGGAGCGGCGGTGTTCGTGCGGTGCATGGCTGCTGCGGCGGCCGAGAACGGCCGGGCATGGTCCCCGCAGGACATGTCGGTGTGGGAGGCGCTCATGCGAACCGGTGTGGACATTCAGAAACGCGCGTACACACAGACCGCGAACCACGAGCAGAACGCTCCTCCGGCAGTAGCCGCGCCCTCGACCTCGACTGCACCATCTGCGTCACCGGCCCCGGAAACGGAGACCGGCGTCGAATGAAAGACCGCTAGGGACAAACGATGGTCGGTAATTCCTGGCAGCGTGACACGTACGCGATGACGTACATGACCATGGGCGACGATGGTGAGCCGATGATGCGCAACCTGCTCGGCGCCACCACCGAGCGTGTCCTGCGGCTCATCGAGTACCGGCAGACCATGCAGCGCACACTGGAGATTCGGCTCGGCTCCGCAGCGATCCCGCACACGGGCGACGTCGGGCAATGGAAAGCCCTCCATGCCCATCTGTTTCGCGGAATCTACGAGTGGGCCGGACAGTTCCGGACCATCGACATGGGCAAACAAGATGTGGCTTTCTGCCCGCGCCACTACCTGGATACCTATGCCCGCCAGGCCGTCGAGGCCGTCGCGAGCCGTCCATGGGCAGACCTGAACCGCGAAAGGTTTTGCGATGCGGCAGCCGGCGGGTTGGCCGCGCTCAATGCGGCACACCCGTTTCCGGAGGGCAACGGCCGGTCGACTCGCCTGCTGTTCGATCAACTCTCCGATGCGGCCCGATGGACGATCGACTACAGCGCCGTCAGTTCGGCCCGGTGGAACGACGCCTGCCGCGCCACGCTGGTGTGGGCTAGTCCGAACACCGATCCCCAGCCACTGCGCACCTTGCTCGACGGGATGATCGAGGAGAAGGTCCAGAACGCCCAGATCGACGAAACCATGCCCGACTTGATGCGGCGGGTGCTGGAAATGACCACCTCACTGCCCCACCTGATTGCCCCAGGCCAACTCGCGCCGGGAACTGGGAGCGGCATGGACACGCTCATCGGTCTCATCGGGGACCCGACACAACACCGGTCACCCGAGCCCCCGGAAACACAACTCGAATGACCGGTATCCCTGTGCCACGACTCCCGAACACTGGCCGACCACCACAACGACCTGCCCTGCCATCGGCAAAGACCTTGCAGAACCGTCGCTGCGCCGCGCACAGCAGCGCGCCAGCGCACAGGGACGGCCGTGGACCAACTCACGGAGCCGCCGGTCAATGTCCAGTGGCACCATCGGAGGCGGCAATCCACTTGTCGTAGGCAGTGACCGGGCGGGTGTCTCCAGCACGACCTCGGGCACGGTGGTGAAGCAGGAACCGCAGGACGCGCTCCCCCTTGGTCTGCGCCTGATCACGCAGCGCATGCGGACAATCGGCGGGAATGTGCACGCCTTTGGCGCGCATGTCGACGGCGATCCGGGTATCCACGCAGATCGCCCCGCCTCCTTGGCGGCGTACGAACAACCGCAGCAGGCCGGTAACCACGGCCGGGTTACGCAGATCGGGTGTCAGCAGCACGTATTCGTTGCGCCACGAGTAGTATTCGGTGTCCGGCGCGAGGCGAACACCGATGGGGCGGGTGATCTCCGGCTTCGCGAAGGGTTTGTAGCGGGTGTAGAACGGCCACCACCCTGGACCGTAATGAATATTGAAATCATCGAGGTCATAAGCCCAGTCGCCGGGCGGGGTCGGTCGGCCCCACAGATCGCAATAGCTTCCCGCGGGATCTTCGTGGACGAGTGATGGAGTCATAACGTTGAGGGCTTTCACCGGCGAGGATCGGCGTCGTGTGTGTGGGCCAACGAGGGGTGCTGCAGACCCAGCAGCAATGCGGGAACCATGTCGTTGTCGAGACGTTCGGCGACCGTGACCAGGCACGACCACCTCTGATCGGTGGACTGCACGCGACGTTCGATGTGAACGAAATCCGCGCCGGTGTGTTGCTCGATGCTCAACGCATAGCCTGCGACGGTGATGTCGATGACCGGCTCGAAGTAGTGCTCGAGCTCGTTGGGGTCGAACGTGGCCGCGAAACCGAGCGCACGCAACCGCGCATAGAGTTTGCGTAACGCCCGATATTGCTCGTCGTGGACCGGCCGACCATCCTCGTCGTCCGAAAACATAGTGAGTGTTCTCCTATCTTGTTGTCTTACAACGCATCCGAGCCTCCCCGGATATGACGTGTGCGAGGTCGGCGGTTCGGGCAGATCGACCGCGGGGGCTGTCGGCGCGGCGCCGACACATGTCCCGTATCGGTGGGCACGGCGGCTCCTGCCAGGGCCACCGGGACGGCGGGGTCCTCCGCCAAGATCGACGATGAACCTGCACTTGATGTTGCGGGGACACTGCACGACCGGCTCAGCGACTGGGCGGGCTTTCTATTCACTGGCGAGCAAGTGGAACGGCTGGCCTGGGCGTTGCCCGAGTACACCCTGGCCGAGGTGATCGGCTCCCTCACCGGCTCGATCCGCACGGCTTATGAGCTGGAGGAAACCCCTGATCCTTGAGGCTTGCTCAGTAGGAGGCAAGGAGTTCGCCACGAACCGTCTGGATGGCGCCGTGTGTGGCGATGGCGGCGGTGGTGAAGAAGGCGGCGTGTGCGCCGCCAGCGATGTACAACGGGAAATCCACGTGCCGGGTCCGGTTGTTGATGCGCACATACCAGCCGCCGGGCTGTCCGTCGTGTGGCGGATACAGGCGAGCGGAGACGTCGATCCGGTCGGCGGGCGGTGCGATATCGATGCACGCAAGACCACGGCCAGGGTCGTTGACGTGCGTGGTCCATCCGTCCGGAACGACGCTTCGGATGTCGTCGAGCTGGCGGCGGAGGTTAGTGCGGGTCTGGTCGAACCACTGGACGTTGCGCGCTTCGTTCTCACGCCACAGCTTCTCGGCGAAGCTGACCCACTCGCCCACTGCGGGATCGAGCGTGAGATAGCACCCACACTGCTGACACCACGGGCGATCGTGTCGCCGAGCGGTGGAGACGCCACCACAGTGGACGCAGACAATGCGTCCGCCGGTCATGATGGTCTCCCGTCCGCGCGGAAACCGGATCAAATCCGGCCGCCCGTCGAGCAGAGCCGCGGTGACCGGCGAGAGTACGGGCGAAGACGACGCGGACTGCACGCTCACGAGGTGCTTACCACGCGTTCATGAAACTCCGCGCACGCCTGGCAAGCGGCGATCGGCCCCAGCGGTCCGCGATCGATGATCGCGACAGCCGGTACGGCCATCCAGCCATGAGCTACCGAATACGCGCAATGAGCATCCATGGATTTCGGTAGAGATAGAACAGGCAATTCTCCGCCCCTTTTGTCCGGCCGGACGAACGTGACAGATCCGGCGACAGTGATCGGTGATATAAGACGAGTCACTCGACCATCGGTCAGATGATGCCGATGAAACCGGCACCGAGCAGCTGCGCTTGTCGAATGAGATGGCTCTCGTACCCCTGGACGTCATCGAGGATGACGTCACACAGAATCGATTCCTTGGTATCAAGCCAACCGAAATATCCGCTGCCGGAACCTACTATCTCGCCGGAACGGCGTGCGACCGAGTATCCGAACGCATCACCTTCGGCCCAGTACGATAGTTCTTGGATGTCGTCACGGACGACGTGGTCCGGATCCGTTACCTCGGACACGAATTCCGGGGCGATAAATGCGACGCCGCGGAGCGCGCCATTGTGCATGATGGTGTCAGGTTTGAACGGTGGATCGACGGCGATCCGTCCATCGTTGCCGGAGTGGTGCAGCGTGTGTATGCCGCGGCATCCACGCAGGGCGAGCCACCGCACTACCGATGCCTCTGAATGGATTCCAGCCGCGAGGATCCGGGAAACTCTCTCGGCCATCGGGCCGTAGCTGTAGGTGAGGGAGCGTCGATCACGGGGACCGAGCACGACAGAGGTGAGGTGGTCGCATTCATCGAACGGGTTGTTCACGTATTCGTCGATCCACCAGGTGACCTCGTAGGTGCCGAGCTCGCCCGTGATCGACTCGATGTCGATAGTGCACACCAGGGAAGTTTCCAATCGCGGTAAGAGGGCACAGGTTTCGATGATCCCGATAGCGCCGCCGTTGCTCGATCGCATAGAACGCACGCGCAGTAGGATCGGCTGCAGAACAGACTCGGCCAGCGGGTACTGCCAATACCGGTCAGATCCACCATGATCCCTTGGCATCGGGAAACAGTCGGCTAGTTGCGGGAAAGAGACGGGAACGAGCAGGAAATATGACGAATTTCCAGGCGCATTTCCAAGTGCACAGGTTATCGCGTAACGTACTCTAAGTTACGTGACCAGGGTATTTTAGGTAAAGCGACTGTTAATCGGCAGGTTTCTGGTTCGAGTCCAGATGGGGGAGCAATACAGCCAGGGCAATGCTACGGCAGAACCCTGGTTTTTTCTTTTCTGCACCCGTAAATGACACGGAAGTGCGCTGCTGTCCGGGTCGATCACGCCGAGCGCCGTTGGGTTCCGCCGGACCGCTGCCGCTGTTGGACAGCATCGGCGTCGGGTGACACGATGTGCGCGCCCTCGAAGGTCACGGTCACCCGGGTCACGATGTGCCACCCAGAGGTGATCGGCCACCACCTCTGCGCGTGTACACGTCCGCATGAGCTCCTCATATGTCACCTCGGTCCGGCTCGGTAGCGACTCTCGGAGTCCCATGGGCGAAGGTCTCGAGGATGCGCTGATGGGTTTGGCGAGGCAGCTGGCGGTTGCCGGGTTCGCCGAAGGGGGTTCCGGGGCGCGCCGGAGATTCCCCCAGGAGCCGGTCGAGACCGGGACAGGTCATCAGCAGCAGCCGATGTGGAGCCGAGCGGGACTGGGTCCACAGCAGATTAATTACCCTGCATGGCAGAGAGATTCGCGGAAGAAATGTTGAGGACCGGTCTCCCCGAAGACCGGTCCACCCGTGTGCGGTCGCGTCGTCATCTACGTGCGGACCACACTTACGGGATCACCTACCCGGAGGAAGCAGCGGGTTGGTGGGACCGGGCTGGCCGGGACGGCCCTGACCGGGGCCACCGGGCTTACCATGGCCGGGGTCACCATGCTGACCCTGACCGGGCTGGCCGGGATGAGATTGGCCAGGCCCGCCGGGCTGACCGGGATGCCCCTGGCCAGGCTGGCCGGGATGCCCTTGCCCCGGCTGAGTGGGCTGGCAGTTCGGAGCGCCCTGGCATCCACCGGGCTGCGGGCCTTGCTGCTGAGCCGGAGCGGCCAACGCCGGAGCGGCCAACGCCGGAGCGGCCAACGCCGCGATCGGGGTAACGACCAGCGCACCCGCGACAGCGATTCGCGCCGCAAGGCGGACACCGCGGTTTTGTGTCATGGAAACACCTTTCCAAGTAGGGAATGTTCCGATGATCACCCAACCGGCGAAAGCTAGGTTAACCGTAAGTCCCAGCTTGGAATTAGCCTCGATCTTTCACAGGGGTGATGTGCTGGTCAGCCCGGTTGCAGACGGGTCGGCGCGGTGAGCGCGAGGCCGGTCCAGAGGTGGTGGTCCGGCAGGCGCAGGTGGGTTCGCCGGGCATGGCGTGCGAGGCGGGCAGGGATCGAGAACAGCAGCAGCCGAAGGGTTTTCGGTTCCCACCGGCGTGCGTCGTGATCGGCCGGGGCAAGCGTTCGCATCCAGGCGGTCAGATCCAGCGCAGTCGGCCGTGTAGTTCGTCGAACCGGTTGCCCAGGGTTGTGTACGTCTCCAGCCAGCCGCTGCTCGCCGCGATCTCGCACAGCGGGCCGGTCGGCAGGAACAGGTAGCGCAGGTCAGCCAGGGCGCTCGGGTCACCCCGGCGGATCCGTGCGGCGAGTTCGCTCAGTTCGGCGGCGAGCTCGGCTTCGTCCGCATATCTGTTCTGCCACAACAGATCCTGCGGGACGGTCCGGATGATCCGCAGCACGTGGTCGATGATCTCCAGTATCTCCGCTGATTCCGACCGCACGGTGCCAGCATGGCATGCGCTCGCCGAGGGCCGGAAGATCCGCCCGGACGAAACGCTGTTGCGTAGCGGGGCATGATGAAGGTTCCGATTCGAACCATCTAGGAGAATCACCGTATGCCCCGTATCGCTACTGCCGATCGTGTCGAGTTGGCCGCGCTGCTGGAGTTCCTGCGGCCGCGGCACCGCGGTGTGCTGGTCACCTCCCGCACCGACGGGAGTCCGCAGATGTCGCCGGTGACCTGCGGCGTCGATGCCGAGGGACGGATCGTGGTGTCGACCTATCCGGGACGGGCCAAGACCGCCAACGCGCGGCGGGATCCGCAGGTGTCGATCTGCGTGCTGTCCGACGAGTGGAACGATGCGTACGTCCAGGTCGACGGACGTGCCGAAGTGTTGGACATGCCCGACGCGCTGGACGGTCTGGTCGAATATTTCCGCTGCATCTCCGGCGAACATCCCGACTGGGACGAGTACCGCGAGGCCATGGCCCGGCAGAACAAATCCCTCATCCGCATCCGCATCGAACGCTGGGGGCCGGTCGCCACTGGCGGGTTCCCGCCGCCGAAGGATTCCTGACCGGTCAGGCCGGCCCTTCGATCCGATGCTCGGCGATCGGCGTGCTCAGCGTGACGCCGTTGAGATCCAGGTAGAGCACCCGTTCGGTGACCGACACCCCGACGGTATTGCGGCGGTCGAGCGCGGCGACCGCGGAATCCACGACCGCGCGCTCGACGCCGTATACCGGAATCTCCGCCGCGCGGTGAATTCGCTTGCCGGACAACGCCGCCAGCACCTTCACCGGATCGCGATGGGTGTACACCGCCACCCGATCGGCCGATTTGCTGCCGCGATGCAGGCGATCGGCATCGGGTGCGCCGACCTCGATCCAGGCGGTCATCCGCCCGCTGAGATCACGCACCAGCACCGCGGGTTCATCGGTGGACGACACCCCGCCGTCACTGAACGAGATCCCCTCCTCGTACTCGAGGCAGTACGCCAGCACCCGGGTCACCATGAATTCGGCCGTCTCCGACGGATGCCGCGCCACCCGCAACTCGAAGTCCTCGTAGATCCCCCGATCCACATCTGCCAGCTGGACCGCGAACGTATGCAGAGTTGCTCCGAGTGCCACAAGTCCCCGAGCTTAGCCCCGACCGCCGCCTGCGGATTCCCCGCGCCCATGGCCTCCCGCCCCGCCAGGCCGGTAGAAGAACCACCGAGCTGTATGAAACGGGCGGCTATGCGGCCGGATTCGCGGGCATCCTCAGCAGGTGTCCACCGATGTCGGCCAGTAATTCGAGCTTGCCTCTTCGGCCAGCTGGTACCCCCACTGCTCGGCCATGATCGCACCGCGCCTGCGCGCGGCCTCGTCCGCGCCGACCCGCTTACGGTACGCATCCCTGTCCCACTTGCTGAAGCTGCTCATACCTCACCTTCCTCCGCCGCGCGTTCCTTCACGCCCCCGTCCTGCGGGCGATTACCGAATGAGCTCCTCGAACAGGATCTGGCCGATGACCACGTGCTCCAGCTGCACTGATCCCTCACGATGCATTCGATGTAGGCGATATTCACGGGCATGAGCGTCCAGCCGGAATTCCAGCACCTCGGCGATCCGATATTTCACATCGAGTACGACCACCAGGTACAGCGGTATTCCCACGCGGGCGTACTGCACCTTCTTGTCGAGCAGATCCTCGGCCGCGGTCGACGGCGAGGCGACCTCGACCACGATGAGCGCATCGTGCGCCTCCGGCTTCGCGCCGGGCTCGTCCAAGCCGCGATACACGACGACATCGGGTCGGCGGAACGTGAACCTCGGTACCCGCCACAACACCACATCGATATCGGTGTCGACCCTGACGCACGGCTCGGTGGAGGGCAGGGATTCGAGGGTGTTCGCCATACGGCGGGCGATTCGGTTGTGCTCGGGTGAAGGGGATTCGCAGACGATCACATGTCCGTGGACCACCTCGATGCCGCGCGCGACCGCCTCGGGCAGACTTCTGTACTGCTCTTCGGTCATCTCGTGCGGCAGCGAATCCACCGACTGGATCGTCATGCCATGAGCGTACCGAGTTCTGGCACCGGCGACGGATACCTGTCTGTATTCACGTGACCCCTTCGGACGTGGCTCGCGTTGCGATCAGTGGGCGCTCGCTGTTGCTGGTTCCTTCGGTCGGGTTGCGGAGACGGTTGCCGGGGTTTCCTTCGGTGTGGTTGTCGCGGTGGGGGTTTCGGTTGGTGATGGGGTGGTTGACGCCGGGGTTTGCGTGGGGCGGGCGACTTCGGTGAGCTTGGGCTCGGGGGCCTTGGACTCCGTGATTGCCGGGGTGGTGGTCGCCGGGACGGGATGGGTTGAAGTCGTTGTGGTTGTCGGGGTCGCTGTTGTCGTGGGGGTGGCCGAGGTCGTCGTCGCGGCGGGTGTGACCGCGGTAGTCGTTGTCGCGGGGCTGGTTGTGGTGGGAGGCGTCGTGGTCGTCGCGGCGGCCTGGGATTCGGCGGCCTGGGTTTCGGCGGCGGCCTTGTAGGCGGCGGCGACGTCGGTGGAGGTGGGCTTGGCGGTGGTGTCGACCTGTTCTCCGGCCTGGGCCTGCTGGGCCAGGTGGGTGAGCCAGGCGGCGGCGTATTCGGCGGAGGTCAGGGGCTTTCCGTCGGCGGTGTTCGAATCCCGCCAGTAGTCGAAGTGGTGGCCGGTGCCGTTCGGGCCGAGGGTGAGCTGGTACGGATCGCTCAGGATCACGGGAATCGTGTTCTGGTTGGTAACGATCAGGCCGACCACCTCGTTGAACACCTTCTGCGGCAGATAGGCCAGCGGGGCCAGCTGATCGGTCGAGATCGACTGCGCCGGAGCGGGATCCGCCTGCTGCTGTCCGGGCTTGTACTCCGGGGCGGACACCTTCAGCAGCACCTGGAGCAGAGTTTCCTTGCCGGCCATCCAATTCGGCTGGGACCGGATGTATTCGAAGGCGTTGTAGCCGATGCGCCCCAGCACGGTCGCGACGTCCTGTCCGGTCGCGGGGGTGAGCCCGTTGGCCTGCAACGCGTCCACGTTCAGCTGCCGCCCGACGTTGGCCGCCAACTGCAGCAGCGAGATGTTCTGCGGCGCCGCGCAGGTCAGATCGCCCTCCGAGCAGAACGAGGCGACCTTGCCGCCGAGCGAACCGAAATCGCCGCTGTTGTCCGGCAGCGCGCCCTGACCGGAGATCGGCGTGGTGCCGTTCTGATACTTCTGATCGAAGCCGTCGGGGTTGCCGTAGGGATTCTGCGCGCCCGGGAACGGCCCGTCACCGGCGGACCGACCCGCATCGGCGAGAATGACCACACCGGTCACCTTTGCCGGATCGACGATGGCGTAGGTGCCGTCCTTCGCGGGCTCCTGATGGCCGACCTGCATGGCCACCCGGCGCACCACGTCCGCGCCCTCGCTGTAGCCGACAATCGCGAATTTGGTTGCGGGACAAGCCTGTTTGATCTGCTCCATCACCTTCTCGGTATTCGCCACGCCCGCGTTCACCGCGTCCTCGTAACTGTTCATGTTCGCGGGGTAGGAGATGTAGACCGCGGCGTACGAGCCCTTGTCGACCTTGCCGTTCGGCGCGTTGACCACCGGATCGACCCACTGGCTGTGATAGTCGTCCGACTGCGCGGCGGGCAACTCCTTGCCATCCGCTCCGACCAGCAGTTTGGTCGTGCTCGCCGACGGACTGTCGTTGCGCCCGGCGACCGAGATGGTCACCATGTCGTGGC
This sequence comes from Nocardia miyunensis NBRC 108239, assembly GCF_001613065.1. Taxonomy (GTDB): domain Bacteria; phylum Actinomycetota; class Actinomycetes; order Mycobacteriales; family Mycobacteriaceae; genus Nocardia; species Nocardia miyunensis. The sequence goes on along the minus strand of NZ_BDBQ01000013.1, from coordinate 66,760 downwards.
AGTCGGTGACCGACGAGAGCAGCCGCGGCGCGGCCGTGCGCGGACCGGCGTCCGGCAGTACCGCGACCGCGACGGCGACGGTGGTGCCCAAAATCACAGGCGCGGCGACCGCTGCCGTAATACGGTGGCGCACAACGAATCTACGTTTACGCGCCCAGAATTCACGAGATGCCATGCCCGATCCCATTCCGGAGTGACTAGTGCAGGAACCGGTCTCCCCGAGGACCATGTGCCATACGGAACGTCGTCACGGAGGCTGCGGGCGTTACGCGGACCGGACGACCGGCCGAAATCCGGATGCCAGCGGGATGCCACGATTCCTGTCGTACCCCTGTGGCATCGTGTGGTCGGCACGCACACCCCCGGCCCGGTGCCGGATCGACAGCGCAGCCGGACGTCGGGCAGGATGTACGGCGCGGGACAGGCAATTGGAGGGAGCTCGAGCACATGTTGCGGTTGATCATCGGTATAGCGGCCGGGTACGTACTCGGCGCGAAGGCCGGACGGGTCCGCTACGAGCAGATCAGCAAGACCACGCGCGCAATCACCGAGAGCCCGGTCACCCGCAAGCTCGTCCAGGTCGGCCGTCAGAAACTGTCCGACAAGCTCAGCACGCAGCCCAAGCTCGAGCCCATGGAACCGATCGACGAGCACACCACGATCCTGGTACCGCACGACCAGCTGCGCGGCTGAGGCGGTCCGCCGGCACCGCGCAACGCGTATCGGCGAGTTGTCCAGGGCTCACGCGAACCGCAACCAATTCCCCTGCGCGCGGGCCCTGTCCGACCGGGTGCCGCAGGATCAGTTGACGGCGAAGTCGCCCGAATTCCCCATCGCCTGAGCCTGCAGGCTCCTGCGGTACTGCTCGAGCGCGACCAGATCGCCGAACAGGGCCATGTACGCCTCGGGCTGCTCGGTCGAGGAGATGCGCTGCAGTTTCGACTTCAGCTCCGCGACCTGACGCCCTACCCACGCCTCCTGGGTGCGCGCGAGCACGCCGGTGATGAAGCGCTGGACGTCATCGATCGATTTGATCGGCAACGGCAGCGCGGCCAGTTCGGAGACCAGCGCCCGCAGGGTGAGGTCGTCGGTGTGATCGGCGACCCGCGCGACCCATTCGGCGCCGCCGATTCCGGCGGAGGTCCCCCCGGCCTCGGTGATCGCGGACCGCACGGCGAGGTAGGTGGGGTGCGTGAACGCCTCCGGCTCGATCGCATCGAACGCCGGGCCGGCCAGCGCCGGATACTGCAGGGCGGCGGCCAGTGCCTGACGTTGCGGCAGCAGCGTTGGATCGTTCGGATTCAGCGGAGCCGCGGAACGTTCGGCCGCGGGCTGCGCCGCCGGAGCCACCCCGCCGGCCCGGCGCGCGCCGGGCGATGATCCGTTGCCCTGCGTGCGATTGCGCCGTGCCTCGTCGCCGACCCGGCGCACCACCATCTGGATGTCGTCCCAGCCGATCCAGCCCGCCAGGCGGGTGGCATAGGCCTTGCGAGACGCGTTGTCGGTGATCTGCGCGACCACGGGCACCGTGCGCCGCAGCGCCTCGACCTGTCCCTCCGCGGAGTCCAGATCGTATTGCGCGAGATAGCCCTTCACGATGAACTCGAACAGCGGGATCCGGCGCGCGACCAGATCCTTCAGCGCCGCATCGCCCGAGCGCTGGCGCAATTCGCACGGATCCTGGCCGTCGGGCGCGATGGCGATGTAGGTCTGCATGGCGATCTTCTGATCGCCCGCGAACGCCTTCTGCGCGGCCGCCAGACCGGCCTCGTCACCGTCGAAGGTGTAGATGAACTCACCGCTCATCCAGGTGTCGTCCATCAGCAGGCGGCGCAGCAACGACAGATGTTCGCCGCCGAAGGCCGTACCGCAGGACGCAACAGCCGTTTTCACCCCGGCCATATGCATCGCCATCACGTCGGTGTAGCCCTCCACGACCACCACCTGACGCCCCTTGGCGATCTCCCGCTTGGCGTGGTCGAGGCCGAACAGCACCTGAGACTTCTTGTACAGCAACGTTTCCGAGGTGTTGATGTACTTGGCGGTCATCTGGTCGTCATCGAACAGCCGCCGCGCGCCGAAGCCGATGACCTCCCCGCCGAGATTGCGGATCGGCCACAGCAGCCGCCGGTGGAACCGATCGATCGGCCCGCGCCGCCCCGGCTTGGACAGACCCGCCGCCTCGAGCTCCTTGACGTTGAAACCCTTGCGCAGCAGGTGTTTCGTCAGGGTATCCCAGCCGCCGGGGGCGTAGCCGCAGCCGAACTGCTGCCAGGCCGCGGTGTCGAACTGCCGATCGGTGAGGTATTTGCGTGCGGTCTCGGCCTCGGGCTCACGCAACTGCGCGATGTAGAACTCGTGCGCCGCGGCATTGGCCGCGACCAGCCGCGAGCGGGTGCCGCGATCGCGCTGCACCGAGGTCCCGCCGCCCTCGTAGTTGATCTTGTAGCCGATCCGGTCGGCCATCTGCTCGACGGCCTCGACGAATCCGACGTGCTCCATCTTCTGCAGGAAGGCGAACACATCGCCGCCCTCACCACAGCCGAAGCAGTGGAACAGACCGTGATTGGGCCGCACGTGGAACGACGGCGACTTCTCGTCGTGGAACGGGCACAGTCCCTTCAGCGAATCGGCCCCCGCCCGCTTCAGCGCGACGTACTCCCCCACGACATCCTCGATCCGCACTCGCTCACGAATTGCCGCGATATCGCGATCAGGAAGTCTACCGGCCACGGGTTCCGAGTCTAGCGGTGCGCGACGGAAACACCGGAGCCGGTCGTCGGCGGGGTGCGGCGCTCGGGAGGGGGCGCTGCTCGCCTGACGACCGGCTCGGTCGGCATCATCGGGGTGGGTCAGCGGCGCCAGCCCCCGAACCAGCCCTGGTGGAAGTTGTTGACGAAGGGGTGGAAGAAGTCGTTGAAGTTCTGCCAGACGTGGAACATTTTATTTACCTTCTCTGTCGGGATTGCGGATCATCACTTTGCGTGATCCGTGCTGCCGAAATCCAGCTTCGGCTTCTCGGATTGGTGGACTATTGGGCCGAACTGTGAGTTATCTGAGTGACCCAGCTCTCGGTGTTCGAGAAGTGCGGCGAGAAGTACAGCTCTTTCACAGGCAGGTCATGCATTGCGCCCATATTCGGTCGCCAATATTGCACGTATCGACCTGAACATGGAGAAAGGTTTCACGATGGGGCTTTTGATTCTGCTCGCTCTCGCTGTGGGGGCCGGATTTCTGATCGCCTCGATGACGCGGCGGTCACGAGCGATGAGGCCGCAGCCCGCACCCTATGTCGTAGATGCCGTTCCGCCACAGAACCGCGTGGTCATCGACGGTAACGAGTACATCGCCTCGAACCAGCAGGGCACCGCGACGCCGTACTACTACAGCGGCGGCATGGTCGGCGGCCGTGCCGTCTCACCTGGCTGGTACAGCACGCCGTGGTGGAAGACCGCCCTCGTCGCCGGTGCGGCCGGCGTCGGTGGCGTACTGCTCGCCGACACCCTCATGGACGGATTCGGCCACCATCACATGGGCGGTATGGGATTCGGCGGCGGATTCGGCGGATTCGGCGGCCCGGATATGGGCGGCCCGGGATTCTTCTGAGCCACCCGGATCGGATATCGAGAATAATCAGCTGATGAGCGCCCCGGATGCTTCCGGGGCGCTCATCATGTTGTCGGCAAAATATCGTTAGATCTGTTTCGACAACCGAATTCGAGGATGTCCCGCTATCCGATCGCGGCGGCGACTCGTTCGAGTCGGCTCTCGGTGTAGGAGGCGATCTGATCGACGATGACGCGGGTACGCGACGCGTCGTCGTCGACCTCGTTCCACCAGGGCAGCAGGACCGGGTCCAAGGTGCGCGGGGCATCGGTCAGCAGGTAGTCGGCGACCAGATGGATGCGCTCACGTTGGGCGACCTGACGCTTGTTGTGTTCCGGATCGGACATCACATAGCGCAGTGCAACCGTTTTGAGCATGGCGACCTCGGCGGCGACGATGGGCGGCACCTCCAGATCCGCGGCGTAGCGCGAGAGACGACGGCCGCCCCAGGCGTCCCGGGTGGCCGCCACGGCGGCGGTGGCGAAGCGCCCGACCAGATCGCTGGTGAGCCGCTTCAATGCCACCGAGGCGCGCAGGGTGCCGTCGTATCCGGCGGCCTCGGCGATCACCGGCAATTCGGACAGACGTTGCAGGGCGGCGACCAGATCATCGATGGACAGATCACGATGCTGGGCATGCCCGAGTTCGGCCAGCGCGCGCTGCTCGGCCGGGTCGGCCAGGGCGCGCAGATCGATGCGGCCCGCGATCACCCCGTCCTCGACGTCGTGCACCGAGTAGGCGACGTCGTCGGACCAGTCCATCACCTGCGATTCCAGGCACTGCCGTCGCGGCGGCGCATCGAGCCGGACCCATTTCAGGCGGTCCGTATCCGCGGCGTAGGCGCCGAACTTGCGGACCGAATCCGTTCTGCCCCAAGGGTATTTGATCGTCGCGTCCAGCGCGGCGCGGGTCAGGTTGAGCCCGAAACTCTCCCCGTCCGGGCCGAACACCTTGGGTTCGAGCCGGGTCAGGATGCGCAGATTCTGCGCATTGCCCTCGAAACCGCCGAAGGCCGAGGCGAATTCGTCCAGGGCGAGCTCGCCGTTGTGGCCGTAGGGCGGGTGGCCGATATCGTGCGCCAGCCCGGCGAGGTCCACCACGTCCGGATCGCAGCCGAGTTCCTCGCCGATACTGCGACCGATCTGGGCGACTTCCAGCGAATGTGTGAGCCGGGTGCGGGGGGTGTCACCGTCGCGCGGACCCATGACCTGTGTCTTGTCCGCAAGACGCCGCAGTGCGGCCGAGTGCAGGACCCGTGCGCGGTCGCGGGCGAAATCGCTGCGCCGCTCGGCGACCGGTGACCAGCTCAGTCCCGCGCTCTTGGCGGACTCGATCACCATGCGCTCATGATCGTCGGCGCTGTATGCCTGCGCGGCGCCGCGCTCGGCAGATCCGCCCGGGAGGCCGCCGGTCATCACATCTCCTCGGAAATCACTGCTCCGCAGTGTATTTGAAGTCTGCGGGGAAGTGGGTCAGCTTGTACCAGAGCAGGGCAACGGTCTCGCGGGCGATGCCGTGGAACTGCGATTCTCGGGTGTACACCGCCGGGCCGGTGCGGGTGGGCGCGGTCCACGCCTCCAGCCCCGCGTCGCGTGCCATGGTCCGGGTGCGCATCGAATGCCACGGGTCGCTGACCAGCACCACCGACGACAGATCCCGCGCGCGCATGGCGCCGGCGACCGCATCGATACTCTCCAGAGTGTCCGAACCGGTCTCCACCGCGAGCACGTGATCGGCCGGAACGCCGTGCTCGGTCAGATACATCTTGCCCGCCCCGGCCTCGGTGTATTCGTCGCCCGGACGCTTGCCGCCGACCGTGATCACCAGTGGCGCAATACCTTTCCCGAAAAGCCGGTATGCCTGGCCGAGCCGCGCTTGGAACACCGAGGACGGTGTCCCGTCGTACTGCGCCGCGCCGAGTACGAGGATCGCGTCGGCGTGCGAGTAGTCGTCGATCCGGGCCACCTGCCACACCCGGAACGCCGTCCCCCCGATCAGCACCAACGCGGTCAGTACGCTGCCCGCGATCACACGCCGCACCCAGCGTCCGGCCGATCCGCGGCGCGGACGAACGGCCATGGAGACGGCGGGCGACGGTGCGGGACGAGTCGGGGCCCAGGACATTCCACGAGTGTGCCAGGGTTCGATCACGCCGAGGTTGCGACGCGAGCGACGATCCACGAATCGCGAATCGACCATCGCAGGGCAGGGCGTCCGCACGAGCGCTGCGGGACTGCGGAGCCGTGGCCATTCTCACGCCCGGCCGCGAAGGCGTGCGGCGCACTCGGGTCTACCAGCCGCGTTCACGCCATTCGCCCAGATGCGGACGCTCGGTGCCGAGGGTGGTGTCGTCGCCGTGGCCCGGGTAGACGATCGTCTCGTCCGGGAAACGATCGAACAGCTTGGTGGTGACGTCACCGTAGAGCGAATCGAAATCCTCCGGCGACGTGGTGCGCCCCACACCGCCCGGGAACAGCGAATCACCCGTGAACAGGTGGACCTGCCCGGCGCCGTCGGTCAGGACCAGCGCCACCGAACCCGGTGTGTGCCCGCGCAGATGGATCGCTTCCAGGGTGAGCTCGCCGACCCGGACGGTATCGCCCTCGACGAGCAACCTGTCCGGGGTGACCGGCAGCGGTTCGGCGTCGAGTTCGTGTGCGGCGGTCGGCGCGGACGTCCCGGCGACCACCTCCTCGAGCCCCCACCAGTGATCCGGATGCTGATGCGTGGTGATGATCAGCTCGAGCCGCCCGGCGACCTCCTGGCCGATCAGTTCCAGCAGGCGCTCGGGCTCGTTCGCCGCGTCGATCAGCAGACTGGCCCCGGTCGCCGTGTCCTGCACCAGGTAGGCGTTGTTGTCCATCTTGCCGACGGACATCTTGACGATGCGCGCACCCGGCACGGCCCGCTGCTGCGGGTTCGATCCCGGCGAGACATGACCGGTGTATGCGTCCAGCGTAATCACGATTCGATCGTAACCATGGGCACCGACAACGCGCCCGCTCAGCTCGCGGGCGGGACGGGCTCGCCCGAGCGCGTGTCACGAAACCCACGCCGGCCGCGCGCCCTACAGCCAGCCCAGGCTTTCGGCGGCCCGGATCGCCTCGGCCCGGGTCCTGGTGCGGGTCTTGCCGATGGCCGCGGACAGGTGATTGCGGACCGTGCCCTCGGACAGGTGCAGGCGAGCGGCGATCGCACCCGCGGTGGACCCGTCGGCCGCGGCGGCCAGCACCTCGCGTTCGCGAGCGGTCAGGGGTGAGGTGCCCGAGGTGAGGGTTTCGGTGGCCAGGGCGGGGTCGACCACTCGCAGTCCGAGATGCACCCGCCGCACCGCATCCGCCAATTCCCTTGCGGGCGTGTCCTTCACGACGAATCCGCTCGCCCCCGCGTCGATCGCGCGACGCAGATACCCCGGACGCCCGAACGTGGTGACCATCAGGATTCGCACCTCTGGATGGCTCGCGTGCAGCTGCGCGGCCACCGAAATCCCGTCCGCCCCGGGCATTTCCACGTCCAGCAGCACCACGTCGGGTGAGCTGCGCTCGACCGCGGCCAGGACCTCGTCACCGCGGCCGACCTCCGCGACCACCTCGAGATCGGATTCGAGCCCGAGCAGTGCCGCCAGCGCACCGCGCACCAGGGCCTGATCGTCGGCCAGCAGCAGACGGATCACCGCGGCCACCTCCGTTCGCCGCACATCGGCAGTCCTCCTTCCGATCCCCCGTCGCATGTACCGTAACCCGTTCGCGCGGTGGTCATTCCGGGAAGTCCGCGGTCACCCGCAGGCCGCCGCCGAGGGCCGCGGCGAGCGTGAGCGCGCCGCCCTCCGCGCGGACCCGTTCACGCAATCCGGCCAGGCCCGAACCGAATTCGGCATCCTGCCGCAATCCGGTGCCGTCGTCGATCACCTCGATGCGCGATGGGCCGACCCGCACCGTGCAGCGTGATGCGGCGCTGTGCCGCACGACATTGGTCACCGCCTCGCGCAGCACCCAGCCGAAGATCGGGCGGTAGTCGCTGAAGTCGCCCTCGGGCAGTTCCGCCTCGATTCCCGCCGCTCCCAAGGCGGTTCGCACGTTGGCGAGCTCACCGGCCAGCGAAACCTCCCGCAACCCGCCGACCGTATCGCGCACACCGGCCAGGGCCTCGCGCGCGAGCCGTTCCACATCGGCCATCTCTGTCTTCGCACGGTCGGGATCGAGATCGATCAGGCGAAGCGCCAGTTCGGTTTTCACCGTGATCACCGTCAGCGAATGACCGAGGATGTCGTGCACGTCGCGGGCGACGCGGTTGCGGTCCTGGACGATGGCCAGCTCGGCCCGCTGCCGCCGCCGCAGTTCGATGCCGCGCTGCCTGCGCAGCCCGATCTCCCGCCCGCCCCAGATCAGGACCGGGATCGCGGCGAGATAGACCCGGAAGCCGCCGAGATGCCACTGCGGCACCAGCATGGGCACGACGATCATGAGGATCGCGAAGGAGAAGACGAAGCGCGCGGAATCCCTTGTGGGCAGTACGAATACGGCCATGGTGGCCAGGTACGTCAGGGTGGCGATGCCGGGCCCGCCCAGCAGCACGAGCGTCACCGCGCTCAACATCGCCAGCGCGCCCAGCAGCAGCCATGCCCGCCGATCCGACGAACGCTCCAGGGCCCCGCCGTCCCAGGACGGATGCGGGAACAGTATGAACGACACCGCGACCAACACACCGAATACCACCACGCAGACCCCGGCGGCGACCGCACGCACATGCTGGCCCTCGCTCCAGCGCTCGGCGATGGGCGCGAACAGCCAGAACAGCCATACCGCGGCCATCAGCCCGCCGAACCAACCGCGGCGCACCGGAGACGTGTCGGACGCGCCGAGCTGCGCGAAACTATCCAGCACGCCGGATACCGGCCGCGCCGCCGCCGCGAACCAGGACCTCACCGGCGGCAGCCCCCGCCGGTCCCCACGCATCCGATCATTCATCGAAGCTAACCCATCCACCGCGCCACCGGGCCTCTCTCCCCGCCGAGGCACCCCCGGACCAGCTCGTACATGAACGACCACGGTCCGGCGCCACGCGCGCGATAACACCTCGAACTCCGAATCGCCGTGTCCGGCCGCACCACACCATGCAGCGCAACGACCGAACCGCGGTCGAGCGACCGTCACGCGCGAGCCGCCGGACGGATCCGCCTCGGCGCCGGGGCTCGTCGCCCACACAGCAGACCAGGCGAGCCGGAATCCCCTCGACCGCAATGGTTTCTCGTCGAGGTGGAAATCGGCAGCACCCACTCCCGCCGCAGCCGTGCGCGCGGTGGCCGGACCGCTCGGCAACGGGACCGGGAACTGTTCGCCGGATACGGGACTCCACGCAAGCGCGTTCGGCAGGCGTCGAGTCGATCGGCGATCCCTCGGTGGGGGCGACCGCGAGGACCGGCCGGAGCATGCTCATCGGGCGGTGTCGCGGCGGAACAGGATCGTCGAGCCGACGGTGAACGCCACCGCCCAGAACACCACGTTCAGCACCGCGAGGGCGATGTCCAGCCCGCTCGAACCGCCGAACGGGATGCGGGCGAGGGTGGCCACGCCGTTGGTCGGGAACGCTCGCGAGAGGTCGCCGAGCCAGCCGTGCAGCGGGAAGAACAGTCCGCCCGCGAACCCCAGGATCGCCAGCAGCAGGCCGAGGATCTGCATGATGCTGCTCGCGGGCAGCAGATATCCCAGGAACAGTCCGAGGGCGGCGAAGATGAGCGATCCGGCCCAGACGATGAGGAAGCAGCTCACCCACGCCACCGCGGTCAGATGCGCGCCGAGCACCGCGCCGACGATGAATACCACTGTGACGGAACAGCATCCGAGCAGCATGGCGAGCATGAGCTTGGTGAGGATGTAGAGAATCGGCCGCAGCGGGGTCAGCCGCAGCTGGCGGCTCCAGCCCGACGCGCGCTCCACGGCGACCGTCGCGCCGCCGCTGGTGGTGCACAGCATGGCGCCGTAGAGCGCCATCGACACCATGGCGGCGGATACTACGCGCCCGGCGGCGAGGTTCTTGATCGCCGACGCGCTGCCGTCGGCCACCACGGTTCCGTTGCGCACCAGCACGATCCGGTCCGCGTAGGCGTCGGCCTCGTCGAGATAGTGGGTGGCGAATACGACCGTGCGGCCCTCGCGGGCATCGGCGCGGATGGCGTTCCAGAACTGACGCCGGCCCTCCACATCCATGCCCGCGGTCGGCTCGTCGAGGACGAGCAGATCCGGATCCGGCAGCAGCGCGAGCGCGAATCGCAGCCGCTGCTGCTGGCCGCCGGAGCATTTGCCCACCATCCGCCCGGCGATACCGTCGATGCCCGCGCGCACGAGCACCTCGGTGACCGGACGCGGATGGCTGTGCAGGCTCGCGACCAGCCGCACGGTGTCCGCGACGGTCAGATCCGGCAGCAGCCCGCCGGTCTGCAGAACCGCGGAGATCCGGCCCGCCGCGATGGCCTGATCGGGCGTGCCGCCGAAGACGCCGATCCGGCCCTCGTCGGGGCGCAGCAGGCCCAGGAGCATATCGATGGTGGTGGATTTGCCCGCGCCGTTGGGCCCGAGGAGGGCGACGACCTCACCCGGCGCGACGACCAGGTCGAGCCCGTCGACCGCGCGGACCGGCCCGGCGGAGGTGCGAAAGGTCTTGCGCAGACCGCGAATCTCGATCGCCGGTGCGGCGGTCCGGTGCGCCGTCCCGGAGGTGAGTGCTGATGTCATGATCCGAGTCTGCGGCGCGCGGGGATGTGACACCTCCGCCGTCCGTCACGACTCCCCCATGACATCTGTCATGGCCCGGTCCACCTCCGAGCCACCCCACCGCCGCGCCGCGGGCACCATCGGCAGCGGCAACGCGAGGACGGCGCCGATCACCCGCAAGCAGGTGACCGAATATCCCGCGACCTCCACGACGATGTTCAGCGCCACGTTCGATCCGCACAGCGCCGCGGCAGCGATCCGGCACAGATCCCTACGAGCACAACATCATCGGACTACAGCGCAGCCGAATCACCTGTGCGCGAACACCGGTCAGGGATGCAGGACGATCTTCCCGTGCGTGTGCCCGTGCTCGAGTTCGGTGAAGGCTGCGCGCACATCGGCGAGCGGATAGACCGCCGCGACCGGCACCTCGAGCTTCCCCGCGACGACCTGATCGGCCAGTTCGGACACCACATCGATGGTGTCGGCCGCACCGTTGCCCTCGGCCTTGACCCCGTACTTCGCCACGGCGGCGAAATCGGCGATGGTATCGATGCGGTCCGGCTGCACGCCCAGCTCGATCGCCAGCTCGACATAGTCCGGCCCGTAGAGATCGATGAACGCGTCCACGCCGTCGGGCGCGGTGGCCCGGATCCGATCGGCCAGACCGTCGCCGTAGGTCACCGGAGTCACCCCCAGCGACCGCAGCCACTCGTGATTCCCGGTACCGGCGATGCCGATCACCGTGACGTCCCGAGCCCGGAGTAGTTGCACCACAAGCGAACCCACACCACCGGCCGCACCGGACACCACGATCGTGTCACCGGCCTCGGGGCGCACCGAACGCACCGCCGCGAAGGCGGTCGTCCCGGCCACGAACAGCGATCCGGCCACGTCCCAGGACAGGCCGGCGGGTTTGGGCGCGACCTGTTCGACCGGCACCACCACATGCGTCGCATGACTCGCGCGCTCGTTGGTGAAGCCCAGAACCTCGTCACCGACGGCGACCCCGCTCACGCCCTCGCCGATCCCGACCACCCGGCCGGCCAGGTCACTACCCTGCCCGGAGGGGAACGTCGCGGGAAAGACCTCGTGCAGCAGGCCGCTGCGAATCTTGCCCTCCCCGGGGTTGATTCCCGCCGCGACCACCTGGACGACGACCTGGCCCGGACCCGCCACCGGATCCGGCGCCTCGACCACGTCCAGTACGTCGACATCCCCGTACCGGTCGAACCTGACTACCTGCGCCATGGTGCATCTCCTGTCTGCGACGTCTACGACGTAACCGAACAGCACCTACCGGCCCGATATTTCCCGCGGATTCGGGCCCGGCCGAACGCTCAGGCCCCGAGCAGACGCTGAGCCAGATAACCCTCGACCTGATCCAGGGCGATGCGCTCCTGCGCCATCGAATCGCGCTCGCGCACAGTCACCGCCTGATCCTCGAGCGTGTCGAAGTCGACGGTGATGCAGAACGGCGTGCCGATCTCGTCCTGGCGACGGTAGCGGCGGCCGATCGCCCCGGCATCGTCGAAATCGATGTTCCAGTTCTTACGTAGTTGCGCCGCAAGGTCTTTCGCCTTCGGCGACAGATCCGCATTGCGCGAGAGCGGAAGTACCGCGGCCTTCACCGGGGCCAGGCGACGGTCCAGGCGCAGGACGGTGCGCTTCTCCATGACGCCCTTGGCGTTGGGCGCCTCGTCCTCGGTGTAGGCGTCGATGAGGAAGGCCATCAGCGAGCGGGTCAGACCGGCCGCGGGCTCGATCACGTACGGGATGTAGCGCTCGCCCGAATTCTGGTCGTAGAAGCTCAGATCCACGCCCGAATGCTCCGAATGCGTCTTCAGGTCGAAGTCGGTGCGGTTGGCCAGTCCCTCGAGTTCACCCCACTCGCTGCCCTGGAAGTGGAAGCGGTACTCGATGTCGACCGTGCGGGTCGAGTAGTGCGAGAGCTTCTCCTTCGGGTGCTCGAACAGCCGCAGGTTCTCCGGATCGATGCCCAGGTCGGTGTACCAGGCCAGGCGCGTGTCGATCCAGTACTGGTGCCACTGCTCGTCTTCACCCGGCTTGACGAAGAATTCCATCTCCATCTGCTCGAACTCGCGGGTGCGGAAGATGAAGTTGCCCGGGGTGATCTCGTTGCGGAAGCTCTTGCCGATCTGCGCGATGCCGAACGGCGGCTTCTTGCGCGCGGTGGTCTCGATGTTCTTGTAGTTGACGAAGATGCCCTGCGCGGTCTCGGGCCGCAGGTAGTGCAGGCCCTCCTCGGATTCGATCGGGCCGAGGTAGGTCTTGAGCATCATGTTGAAGTCGCGCGGTTCGGTCCACTTGCCGACGGTGCCGCAGTCCGGGCACGAGATCAGTTCCATGGACACGCTGTCCGAGTCGTCGATCTTGTGCTTCTCGGCGTACGCCTCCTGCAGGTGGTCCTGCCGGTGCCGCTTGTGGCAGTTCAGGCATTCCACCAGCGGATCGTTGAACACGGTGACGTGGCCCGAGGCGACCCACACCTGACGCGGCAGGATGATCGAGGAGTCCAGGCCGACCACGTCGTCGCGGCCGGTGACCATGGCCCGCCACCACTGCCGCTTGATGTTCTCCTTGAGCTCCACGCCCAGCGGCCCGTAGTCCCACGCCGACCGGGTACCTCCGTAGATCTCACCGCTCGGGTAGACCAGGCCCCGACGCTTGGCGAGATTGGCGACGGTGTCGACCTTCGACTTGGGTGCCACGACTGGAGCTCTCCCTCTGCACTGGTGATCGGTCTGATTCGCCCCAGAGTATCGGGCGAACCTCGACCGAGGCGAGGCAGTATCCACCGGCCGCACCGGGTGGCGTCGGCAGGCCAGGTCATCGCCGGGGCGCCTCGGTCCTTTCGCGGATCGCTGCCGACACCTGACGGCACCACATCGTTCAGATACCGAACTATCAGTGGCCGATCCAGTGATATCAGCCGCTGAACAAAGCGGGATCAACAGCTCGATCATTCATATCTCAAATAATCTCGCCCAGTTGCCTTGGTAATTAGTCGAATTATTTGATATCGTGAGGCCTCATTCGACAATAACGTTCGGATTCCGAATATTTTGCGGATCCATCGGAGCATCTTCTTCCGCTGCTCGAACGGAGACGGGAGAGCCCCTCCGACTCTGCGATCAGAAAGATCACCTGATGAGTATCAACGACAAGCACTACGACGTCCTAGTCGTCGGATCCGGAGCGGCGGGCAGCACCACTGTGAAAGAACTCACCGAGCGCGGTCTGGACGTGCTTCTCATCGAAGCCGGGCGCGACATCACCGAGGCCGACTTCGTTCCCCCGCCGCCGAAACCGCCGGCCGCGATGAGCATCGACCTCAACGGCAGGGTCCGGGCCGGTCTCAAGGGGCAGCATGTCCAGGCGCGGCGGGCGATGTTCCAGGAGCAGAAGAACAAATTCCTCGTCAACGACCTCGCCCAGCCCTACTCCACCAAGGGCGACGGTTTCCTGTGGATCCGAGGCCAGCAACTCGGCGGTCGCCTGCACTCCTACGGCCGGGTGCTGCTGCGCGCGTCGGACCACGAGTTCAAGGGCAAGAGCCTCGGCATCGCCGATGACGATTGGCCGATCTCCTACGCGGACCTCGCCCCGTACTACGACCGGGTGGAGGAGTTCCACGGCATCTACGGAACCGAGGAGGGCATCGCGAACCTTCCCGACGGCAGGTATCGGGGCCCGTCGCTGCTGACCGAGACGGAGAAGGAGTTCAAGGCCACCGTCGAGGAACGCTGGCAGAGCAGGCACGTCATCCCCTGGCGGTACGCCGCCCCGAATCCGCACCGGGTGCCGCTGGGCATCGTCGCCGCGCGCGCGACCGGCCGTCTCACCACCCGCACCAACGCCCTGGTCAGCCGGGTCACCGTCGACCGGAACACCGGCATGGCCGACGGCGTCGTCTTCATCGACCGGCTCACCAAGCAGGAGCACCGCGTCCACGCGGACGCGGTGGTGCTGTGCGCCTCGACCATCGAATCGGTTCGGCTGCTGCTTAATTCCGCCACCGACGATCACCCCGACGGGCTGGCCAACTCCTCGGGGCTGCTCGGGCGGTACTTCATGGATCAGACTCCGAGCCTGCTGTTCGGCGGCGACACGAAGCACCCCGGCTACGAGACCATCGACCCGGCGCCCGCGGACCCGTACTACCCGCCGGTCGGCGGCGTCTACATCCCGCAGTTCGACAACGTCGGCGGGCCAACCAACCCCGACTTCAAGCACGGCTGGGCCGTGCAGGGCACCGTCGGGCGGATCCCGGTTCCCGAGGGAGCCCCCGGCACGGTCGGTCTGATGGGCTTCGGCGAGATGCTGCCGTACCGGGACAACCGGGTCAGCGTGCACCCGCGCCGGAAAGACCGCTGGGGTATCCCGATCCCGCAGATCCGGCTGCGGATCACCGACAACGAGCGCGCCCTGATGCGTGCCCAGGTGAGCGGTCTTCGGGAGATGGCCGAGGCGAGCGGATACACGGTCAACTTCGCCGGCTCCGCGCTCGGCCTGGACTCGAGGAAGGTCTGGCCCGACGCCGACCCGATCCGCCGGGCCATCTTCATCCTCTCGTTCAAGAAGAGCATGGCGATGGGCGCGGCGATTCACGAGTGCGGCGGCGCCCGAATGGGCGAGGACCCCACGACGTCGGTGCTGAACTCCTACAACCAGACCTGGGACGTGCCGAACCTGTTCGTCACCGACGCCAGCTCCTACGTGACCAACGGCGCGGTCGGCCCGACGCTGACGATCATGGCGCTCACCGCACGCGCCTGCGAGTACATCGCGAACGAGCACGCCTCCGGCAGGCTGCACGCGAAGCAGGCCGGGCGGATCTGAATCCCGGCGACCCGCATGCGAAGCGACCACTTTCCGACGGGGAACGTGGTCGCTTCGCACATTTCTCCGGCCGCCACATCCGTCGAGAGTTGACATGCGCACCTGTGCATATCAATAATGGCATCGGTTTCCGATAAGGAGTTGGATGCTATGACGTCCGAGAGTGGTGCCCCAGCGCGCGAAGGCGGTGTGCCCGCACGTCGCAGCCGCGTCGCGGAAGCGCCCACCCCGATCCCGCACGACCCGTTTCCGTATCGCGCGCCGCTCGCGCCCGCCGTGCCCACGCGGCCGGTGCTGGACAGTGCGGGTGAGCTGCTGCGCGCGCTGGCCGCGCCGGTGCGGATCGCCATCGTCCTGCAGCTGCGCGAGTCGCCGCGCTGCGTGCACGAGCTGGTCGATACCCTGGGGGTGACGCAGCCGCTGGTGAGCCAGCATCTTCGCATTCTCAAGTCGGCGGGGGTGGTGCGCGGCGAGCGCACCGGGCGCGAAGTGATCTACGAGCTGGTGGACGACCATCTCGCCCGCATCGTCGTCGATGCGGTCGCACATGCCGAGGAAGGGTGACAAGTGCCGGACAAGACGGGCACGGCAGACAAGATCGTCGGAGTTCGCAGTACCCGCCAGCGCAGCGCCATCGCGGCGCTGCTGGGTGATACCGAAGAGTTCCGGTCCGCCCAGGACCTACACGACGAGTTGCGCCGCCGTGGCGAGGGCATCGGCCTGACCACGGTGTACCGCACCCTGCAATCGCTGGCGGACGCGGGCGTGGTCGACGTATTGCGCACGGACACAGGCGAATCGGTGTACCGGCAGTGCTCCCAGGGACACCACCATCACCTGGTGTGCCGCCACTGCGGGCGCACCGTGGAGGTCGAGGGCCCGACCGTGGAGGCGTGGGCACAGACCGTCGCGCGGCAGCACGGCTTCACCGATATCAGCCACACCATGGAGGTCTTCGGCACCTGCTGCGACTGCGCCGCGGCCGGACGCTGATCCCCGTACCGGTCAGGGAACCAGCCCCTGCCGGGCTCGGCTCGCGCCGGACAGGACCAGCAGCAACATCGTCGCCAGGGCCTCGTCGCCGAGACCCGCGGCCGGGAAGGTGTAGCGCAGGATGACATCGGCCAGCTTCTCGTGGCCGATCACCGTCAGCGAACCGAACTGCAGGGCGTTGTTGCGGTCTGCGACGCGCTTGTGCAGCTGGGCCTTGAGCGGACGATCCCAGGCCAGCACGGCGGTGAGGGTGAGTACGTCCAGGCCGGGGGCCAGATTCACCGCGCGCAGCGAGCACAGCGCGCCCTCGTATTCGAAACCCAGGGCCTTCTCCTCGACGCGCACGTCGATGCTGCCGTAGTGGGCCAGGCAGGCCCCGGCCCGCGCCTCGAGGTCCGTGGTGATGTCCTCGCTCATTTGACGCCACCGAACCGGCGGTCGCGCTTGGCGTAATCCAGGCAGGCGGCCCACAGATCGCGGCGATCGAAATCCGGGAAAAGCGTGTTCTGATAGACGAATTCGGCGTATGCCGATTGCCAGATCAGGAAGTTCGAACTGCGCAACTCACCCGAGGGCCGCAGGAACAGATCCACGTCCGGCATATCGGGCTCGTCCAGGTACTTGGCGAAACTGGCCTCGCTGATCCGTTCGGGATCCAGTTCGCCCGCGGCCGCACGACGCGCGATTTCCCTTGCCGCATCGACGATTTCGGCGCGACCGCCGTAGTTGACGCACATGGTCAGCGTCATCACCGTGTTGTCCTCGGTGAGTTTCTCGGCAATCTCCAACTCCTTGATCACGCTGCGCCACAACCGCGGTCGCCGCCCGGCCCAGCGCACCCGCACACCCATCTCGTGCATCTCGTCGCGGCGGCGGCGGATCACGTCGCGGTTGAACCCCATCAGGAAGCGCACCTCCTCGGGGCTGCGCCGCCAGTTCTCGGTCGAGAAGGCATAGGCCGACAGCCATTTCACGCCGATCTCGATACATCCTTCGACGGTGTCCATCAGCACCGCCTCGCCGCGCTCGTGGCCCGCGGTGCGCGGCAGGCCGCGATCCTGCGCCCAGCGTCCGTTGCCGTCCATCACCAGCGCCACGTGGCGAGGCACGAATTCGGCCGGGATCTGCGGCGGCCGCTCCCCCGAGGGATGCGGCGACGGCGGGCGAATCGTGCGAATGGGCGGCGCGTCAGCGTTCTGGGTGCGATTACCGATCACGCCCCCATCCTGCCCGATGCGCCCCGGTGGTTCCGAACGCCTGGGGGAATTTCCCGAGACTCACCAGGTCCGGCTGGGTCGCCCGTTCTCCAGATGACCGGTGAATCGGCGGGACCAGGTGGCGGGTCCGGTCCCGGTCAGGGTCAGGTCGTACCAGCCGTCCGAGGCCGGGACCGGAAGTTCGCGCACCTCGCCCGGCGACACGGTGACGCGGTCGGCGTCCCCGACGAGGAAGGTGACCGGCGTCGGCGTCGCATTCCGGACGCTCACCACCAGCACCGGCGTCGCGGCCGTACCGCTCAGCGCCGCCGACACCGCGACCCCGAGCCCCTCCGGTCCCCCCGCCGCCGAGAACCGGAACCCGTTCGGCGCATACACCTCGACGTCGTAGCTCCCGGACCAGGCGATCTCCCGAGACATCGCCCCACCCGCACCGACGACGATCTGACTCACCCGCGCACCCCCTTCGGCCCCGAAGGCATACACCTGGAACGCGATCGCCTCCCGCCCCTGATTGGCCAGATGCAGAGTGAGCTTCGCCCCGGACGCCTCGGCCCACACGATCGGCTGATACGGCAGCGGTCGCGCCTTCGCATGTCCCGGATCCTGGTGCGGCACTGCCTGTTTCACTGGTGGCGCGGGCGTGGGCAATTTCGATTGGGTCCGATCAGCCTGTGCGCGCAGGGCTTTCGCATTCGGCAGTGACGGGATGCTGGTATCCGGATTCTCGAAATCGAAGCAGCTGAGCAGATCTCCGCAGACCGCCCGCCGCCAGGCCGAAATATTCGGCTCGCGCACCCCGGTCCACTGTTCGAGGAACCGCAGCACCGAGGTGTGATCGAACACCTGCGAATCGACCCATCCCCCGCGGCTCCACGGCGAGACCACGATCATCGGCACCCTCGGCCCGAGCCCGATCGGCGTCAGCGCACCACGAGCGTCGTCGCGGGCCGCGACCCCGGCGCCGGTCTGGGCGAGCGGCAACTGTTCCCCCGGCGTGCCGGGCGGCGCGGTCGGGGGGACCAGATGATCGAACAATCCGTCGTTCTCGTCGAAATTGATCAGCAGCACCGTCGAGCGCCACAGCTCCGGATCCGCCCACAGCGCCTGCAGCACCCGCTGGACGTAGGCTTCGCCGTCCACCGGCCGCGCCGCGGGATGTTCGCTGTATCCCTGCGGCGCGACGATCCAGGAGACCTGCGGCAGAGAATGCGTCCGGCAGGCCGAAATGAATTGCCGCAGAACGTAATCGATGCTCCTGCCGTTCTCGTCGGTGGCCAGCGGCCAACTGCCGGTGACGTTGGCGCGATCGGCCAGCCGCCGCACCGCGGGATCCTCGGAGTTGAGCGCCTCGTGATACGCCCGGAACAGCCACAGCGGATTGTCACCGAAATCGCCGAGGAACATCTGATCGGTGTCCCCGGCGACGTCGTCGGCGTAGACCTGCCAGGACACTCCCGCCTGCTCCAGACGTTCGGGATAGGTCGTCCAATCGAAGACCGGCCGGTAGTCGGGCGGATTGTCGGTCGCGGGCCCGCCCCGGCGGCCCTCGGGGTCGATGGTCCCGGTCCAGTGATAGAGCCGGTTCGGCGTCGTCGGGCCCTGGATCGAGCAGAAGTAGTGGTCACACAGTGTGAACGCCCTGGCCAGGGCCCGATGGAACGGGATGTCGGCCTCGGTGAAGTAGCCCATCGTCATGGCCGACTTGGCCGCGACCCACCCGTCGTACGCGCCACCCGCCCAGGCCCGATGGGTCGAGGCCCAGTCGTGCTTCAGATCCGACATGTCCTGGCCGTCCACGACGTGGGTATCGATCCGGAACGGCAACCGGTAGCCGATACCGCTGCCGGTATCGGGCTGGGCCAGGACCGTGCCCGGATGTCTCGGGGCCGGGCCCGGCAGCACACTGCCCACGCCACGACCGGCGAATCGCGCACCCGACCCACCCGCGGCGGCACGTCCGGCCGACGAGCGCAGCGCGGTGGGGTCGCCGAAGCCCCGGACCCCGGCCATGGTGCCGAAGTAATGGTCGAAGGAGCGGTTCTCCTGCATGAGGATCACCACGTGCCGCACGTCGTCGAGACTGCCGCGGTGCGGTGCGGCCCGCACGGGAGCCGCCCGGCCGGGCCTCGCGCCGATCCCGGCGAGTCCCGCCGCGCCCATCAAGCCGCCGAGTACCGTACGGCGCGTCGTTCCGGATGTTCGGTTCATCGGCTGATCCCCCATACATTCGGTGGACGAGCAGTCCTCGCCGATCCCTGGGTGGCTCCCGGTGACGAAATGGTCGCAAGCGAAAAGGGACTGGCGGTTACCCGCGGACGGCCACCCCGATGAATTCGGCCCACCGGTCCGGTGAACGGCGACACCGACTGTTCCGGCTCCCGTTTCCCGCAGGTCACGGCGGCGCGGTAGGCAGCGACCGGCGAAACGCGACCGATGCCGGTCACACCGCCGAGAAGTCGTCCCGAGTCGGCGAAAAGTTCCGACCGGTCCTGCTAATCTGGGGCGATTGCCCGGGTTTCGGTCGGCCGCCCGGCCCTCGGGCCGGTATCACATCGAAACCCGTTGTCCTGCAACGGTTGCGAGGTAGATGGTTCCGACGTGGTTGCCCACCCGCACCGTATTGTCGTTCGACCCATGGAGTCTCCCCATTGAGCCCGCCCTCGCTGCCCGGCACGACCACACCCGGAATCTGCCCCGTCCAGCACGGATCGCCCATCGACCTGGGCGAGGCCCGGATCCTTTTGGACACACCGGAATTCGCGGCGGACCCGCACGCGACCTACCAGCGGATGCGGCGCGAATACGGTTCGATGGTGCCGATCGAACTGTCCCCCGGCGTCCCCGCGACGCTCGTCCTCGGATACCGCACGGCCGTGCGGATCCTCAACGATCCCGAGCACTTCCCGGCCGACCCGCGCAACTGGCAGGACACCGTGCCGCCGGACTGCCCGGTGCGCCCGATGATGCAGTGGTACCCCAACGCGCTGCGCAACACCGGCACGATCCACGCCCGCTACCGCCGGGCCTACGTGGCCGCCATCGACGGAATCGACCTGCACGCACTGCATTCCACGGTCGAGCGGATCGCCATCCCGCTGATCAACACCTTCTGCGAGCGGGGTTCGGCGGATCTGCAGGCCGAGTACGCGTTCCCGCTGGTGTTCGAGGCGCTCAACCAGATGGTCGGCTGCTCGCCGGACATCGGCCAGCGCATCGCCACCGGGATGGCCGCGCTGTTCGACACCGAGAACGCCGCGTGGGGCATGCAGCACACGGCCGAGGCGATGATGGAACTCATCGCGCTGCGTCGCGCGGAACCCGGCAACGACGTCACCTCCCGCATGGCCCACCACTCGGCCGAACTGAACGACGAGGAGATGCTCTACAACCTGATCAGCTTCTACGGCGCGGCCATCGAACCGCAGACGAATTTGATCACCAACACCCTGCTGCTGATGCTCACCGACCAACGGTTCGGCGGCGGCTTCCTGGGCGGGGCCACCACCACCCGCGACGCGCTGGACGAGGTGCTCTTCAACGACCCGCCGATGGCGAACTTCTCCATCACCTACCCGCGTCAGCCGATTCTGATCGACAACACCTGGCTGCCCGCGCATCAGCCGGTGGTGATCAGTCTGGCCGGGTGTAACAACGATCCCGCCATCTCCGGCGGCGACCGCACCGGCAATCGATCGCATCTGGCCTGGAGCGCCGGACCGCACGCCTGCCCGGCCCGCTCGGTGGCCTACCTGGTCGTGCAGGACGCCATCGATCAGCTGTTGGACGCGATTCCCGAACTGCACCTGGCCGTGAACAAGGACGAATTATCCTGGCGGCCAGGACCTTTCCACCGGGCGATGGCAGCGTTGCCGGTCGTCTTCCCGAAGTCTCCCGCGTTGAATGTGATGTAAGGAGCTCGTTGATGGTGCACGAACCGATCGTCCTGGACACCAGCGGCGTCGATATCCAAGGCGAATCCGCCCGGATTCGGGCCCGCGGTCCGGTGACTCTGGTCGAGCTGCCCGGCGGCGTGCCGGCCTGGTCGGTGACCGATGCCGGGGCGCTGCGCACCCTGCTGGCCGATTCCCGGGTGTCGAAGGATCCCCGCCGGCACTGGGCGGCGTTCATCAACGGCGAGATCACCGAGTCGTGGCCGCTGCTGCCGTGGGTGATCGCGGAGAACATGTTCACCGCGTACGGCCCCGAGCACCGGCGGCTGCGCACGCTGGTCTCCCCCGCGTTCACCAATCGCCGCACCCAGGCGATGCGTCCGCGCATCGAGAAGATCACCCGCGACCTGCTGGACACCCTGGCCGCCACCCCGCCCGGCGAGACCGTGGACCTGCGGGCCGGATACGCCTATCCGGTCCCGATCCGGGTCATCAGCCAGCTGCTGGGCGTGCCGGAACATCTGGACGCCGACATCCACAAGTGTGTCGACGGATTCTTCGACGGATCGCTCACCCCCGAGGAGTCGATGGCCAACTACATCGAAATGTCCCGGCTCGTCGGCGAACTCGTCGCCTACCGGCACCGTGAGCCCGGTGACGACATCACCTCGGTGCTGATCGGTACCCAGCAGGAGGACGGGTCCCGGCTCTCGGACAAGGAACTCGTCGACACGCTGATGCTGGTCGTCAACGCGGGTCACGAAACCACGCTGAACCTGATCGACCAGTCGATCCACACGCTGCTGACCCGTCCGCAACTGCGCGAGGACGTGCTGGCCGAGCGGATCTCCTGGGCCGACGTCATCGAGGAGATGCTGCGTTACGAGTCCCCGGTCGCGCATCTGCCGCTGCGTTATGCGGTGGAGGACATCGAGATCGACGGCGTCTCGATTCCCAAGGGCGAGGCCATCCTCGCCTCGTACGCCGGGGCGAACCGCGATCCGAAGGTGCACGGCGACACGGCCGACGAGTTCGATCCGTTGCGTACCACCAAGGATCAGCATCTGGCCTTCGGGCACGGCGCGCACCACTGCATCGGCGCTCCGCTGGCCCGGATGGAGGCCGCGATCGCCCTGCCCGCCCTGTTCACCCGTTTCCCGGAGATGCAATTCGCCACGGAGCCAAGCACATTGGCGAAGCTCGGCAGCTTCATCTCGAACGGGCACGTGGAGTTGCCGGTAATCCTGCAACCCGCCCGCTGAGCCCCGTACGCCGGGGACGCCGCGACCGCCGCCGCGCGGACGCGGCGTCCGGCGTTTCGGTGTCATCCCTTGAATCCGACCCGTGTGGCGCGCGAGATCGGTTACCGTGAGCGTCGGTTCGTCCCAGTCTGATTCGGGAGGGCAAGGATGCTCAACCGGCGTGATCTGCTCCGCAACGGCGCCCTGGCGGGCGCGGCTCTGGCCGCGCCGAGTCTGGCGGGCTGCGGATCGAGTTCCGACGCGCTGACCTTCTTCTTCCAGGCCGCACCCGATGAGGCCAAGGTGCGGATGCAGATCATCGAAGCATTCACCAAGTTGCACCCGGAGATCGAGATCCAGGTGCAGATGTCGGGGCCCAACCCGACTCAACAGATCCTCACCTACGCGGCCGGCGGCAAGTGCCCGGATGTGGTGATGCAGTGGGAATCCTATTCGCACTTCGTCGAACTGGGCATCCTCGAGAACCTCGACACCTACCTGGATGCCGATCCGGCCTACGCGGCCCAGCTGCGCGCGGACGGCGAACCAGCGGTCTACGAGTTGTTCCGCTATCGCGGCGGGCAATACGTGCTACCCGAACAGTGGGCGGGAATCTTCCTGTACTACAACAAGAAACTGTTCGAGGAAGCAGGCGTGCCGCCGCCACCGGGCCGCTGGGAGGACGCCTGGACCTTCGACGAATTCCTGACCGCGGCCCAGGCGCTGACCAAACGCGACTCCTCGGGCCGGACCACCCAGTGGGGGTTCGCCGACGCATGGCCGGTGCCGCGGTACTCGGCGTCGATCTTCGGAATGAACAACGGCGGTGAGTGGTTCGTCCCGCCCACCGATCCGCGACACACCGCGATCGACGGCGATCGGTTCATCGAGGGCTTCCAGTTCTACGCCGATCTCGCGGTACGTCATCATGTCGCGCCGCGTTCGACCGACGCCGACGCACTACCGTCCATCCAGCTGTTCTCCCAGGGCAAAGCCGCGATGGTGTTGACCGGCCACTGGCAGTACAGCGCCATGCTCGCGGAGCCCGATCTGGATTTCGACATCACCGTGCTGCCGGTCGGACCGCGCGGCCACGGCGCGAAGTCCGATATCGGCACCACGGGCCTGGGTATCTCCGCGACCAGCCCGCGCAAGGAATTGGCTTGGGAATTCGTGAAATTCGCGACCGGCCCGGTGGGGCAACAGGCGGTGGCCAAGTCCGGCCTGTTCGTTCCGGCACTGAAGTCGGCCCTGCATTCGGAGGATTTCGCCAAGGCGCACAGTGGGATTCGCAATCTCGAGGTGCTGACCGGAGGACCGTCCAACTCGAATCCCATTCCGGTGACGCCGAATTGGTCGCGGGTGGATGACGCCTTCCATCGCGCATCGGACCGGGTCCTGCGCGGCGCTGCTCCGGCCACCTACTTCAAAGGCGATGTGACCAGGCATATCAACGATCTGCTCGGGGGTGCGGTATGACGGCGGTCCAGGACAGGCCGCGGGCACCGCGGAGGCAGTCGGCCCTGATCCGCATGAAGGCCATGGCGGGTCGCCGGTTCATCGTGCCGAATCTGCTCGCGGTGCTGATCTTCATGCTGATCCCGCTGCTCTTCTCGTTGTATCTGAGTTTCCAGCAGTGGGATCTGTTCCACGCACCGCGATTCGTCGGCGTGTCGAACTACCGGCGGCTGTTCACCGGCGATCCGATGTTCTACATCGCATTGGTCAATACCGTGATCTTCACGATCGCCACAGTGGTGCCGACGATCGTGATCAGCCTGGCGGTGGCCGCGGCGCTGAATGCGAAGATCAGGGGAATCGGTATCTTCCGCAGCATCATGTTCCTGCCGCTGGTGTCCTCGGTCGCCGCGATGGCGGTGGTGTGGAACTACATGTTCGACCCCGATACCGGCGTACTCAACGACGTGTTGCACTGGTTCGGCATCGGCGCGGTCCCCTGGCTGACCGAGCCGCACTGGGCACTGGCCTCGCTGTGCGTGGTCAGCATATGGAAGAGCGTCCCATTCGCCGCGGCGGTACTGCTCGCCGCGATGCAGGGGGTGCCGGAGGATCTGCACGAGGCCGCGCGCATCGACGGCGCGGGTGGATTCCGGCGGTTCATCGCGATCACCGTCCCGCTGATCCGGCCGGCTATCGGATTCGTCTTCGTGATCTCGATCATCAACTCCTTCCAGGCATTCGATCAGGCCTATGTCCTGACCGGCGGTGGGGGCGGCCCCGAATCCGGCACCTACGTCTTCGGAATCATGTTGTTCCAGAACGCCTTCCAATTCGACGACCTCGGCTACGCATCGGCCCTGGCCTGGGTACTGTTCGCGATCCTGCTGGTACTGACCTATCTGCAGCTGCGGATGGGACGAAAGGACGAGCGATGACCGGACCAAAGCCCGTGTCCCCCGGCTACCAGCGCGTCATCGCCCAGCGCAGCGTGCGCGGGCTGCTGGCGTACGTCGTTCTCGTGGTGATGGCGTGGTGCGCGCTGTTCCCGATTCTGTGGGCGCTGTCCGGATCGCTGAAAAAGCAAGGGCAGCTGACCAATTCGCTGATTCCGCCGCATCCGCAGTGGTCCAACTATCACACCGTGTTCGAGTACGTGCCGTTCGGACGGATGTTCCTGAACACCGTGATCTACGCCGGATGCGTCACCGCGGGTCAGGTGTTCTTCTGCTCGCTGGCCGGATACGCGTTCGCGCGGCTGCCGTTCAAGGGTCGTGACACGCTGTTCCTCGCCTATCTGGCCACGCTGATGGTGCCGCTCACCGTCACCGTGATTCCGCAGTTCATCCTCATGCGCACGTTCGGCTGGGTGGACACGCCGTGGGCGATGATCGTGCCGGGACTGTTCGGCAGCGCGTTCGGCACGTTCCTGATGCGGCAGTTCTTCCTGACCCTGCCCACCGAACTCGAGGAGGCCGCGATCCTGGACGGCTGCTCGATCTGGCAGACCTACTGGCGGGTCCTGCTGCCGCACGCGCGTCCCGCGGTGATGGTGCTCGCGGTGCTGACCTGGGTGACGGTCTGGAACGACTTCCTGTGGCCGCTGGTGATGATCCAGCGCACCAGCATCTCCACCCTCAACCTGGGCCTGGTCTGGATGCAGGGCCAGTACACCGCGCACTGGCCGGTCCTGATGGCCGCCTCGATCCTGATGCTGCTGCCCATGATCGTCATCTACGCCTTCGCGCAGAAGGCTTTCGTCCGCGGCATCGCCACCTCCGGCCTCGCGGGCCGCTGACTCCCCGACCGAGGTGCTAATATGCTTTTATGCGCACCACAATTGACGTTCCCGAAGAGCTGATGCGTGCTGCCAAAGTCGCGGCCGCTGAACGTCACATGAACCTCAAAGAGCTGTTCACCAAAGCGTTGGCGCATGAACTCGGTGCACAGGTGCCGGCACAGAAGCAAGGGCGGGTCAAATTTCCTCTGGTCGGCAGCAACCGTTCCAGCGAGAAGGTCGATCTCACCAACGAGGACATCGCTGAGATCTTCGCCGACGAAGATGCAGAGAAGTACGCGTGACGACGCTGATCGACGTCGGCGTGTGGCTCGCCGCGACGTGGCGCGGACACGTCCATAACGAGTCGGCGGTCCAGTGGTTCGAGCGCGAGTCCGGAAGTCTGCTGATGTGCCGGGTTACGCAGACCGGACTGCTGCGCCTGCTCTCCAATCCAGCGGTCATGGGTGATGACGTCCAGACCCGCAGTTCGGCGTGGCGCATCATCGACCAGTTGCTCGCGGACGAACGCGTGCTGTGGGCCGAGGAACCCGCCGACCTCGGGGCGGTCTTTCGGGCGCTCTCGGCGCGCGACGAGACCAGCCACAAGCTGTGGACCGACGACTATCTGGCCGCGTTCGCCCAGACCAGTGGAGCCGAAATAGCCACATTGGATAGGAAATTCGCGGCCCGATATCCGTCGGTGAAGGTCGTGACCATCGCGTTGTAGATCGTCGGCTGCCGTAGTCGGTTCGTGCCATGGGGGACATCGATCGTTGAGCGGAGCGGCTGGGCGGCGGCATCCGTGGAACCGGATCAACCCGCGCGGGTGGCCGATTCCGCAGTCGTGTCGTGCGGGCGGCTGCGTTCGATCAACGGCAAAGTGCGGAGCTGGCGTTCGAGGTGCCATTGCAGGTGGGCGGCGGTGAGGCCGCTGGACTGGCGGCGGATGTTCTCCGGGATCGCGTCGATGCCGGACCACTCGCCGCGGTACAGCGCGCTCATCAACTCCAGCACGCCCACCGACGGCGTCGCCGCACCGGGCGGGCGGCAGTGCACGCAGACCGCGCCGCCCGCGGCGACGTGGAAGGCGCGGTGCGGACCGGGTGTGGCGCAGCGGGCGCATTCGTCCAGCGCGGGTGCCCAGCCCGCGAAACCCATGGCGCGCAACAGGAATGCGTCCAGGATCAACTCCTGCGGTCGCTGCGCGGCGGCGATCGCGCGCAACGCGCCCGCGGTCAGGGTGTGCAGTCGCGGGGCGGGTGCGCGCTCCTCACCGGCCAGGCGCTCGGCCGTTTCGAGGACCGCGCACGCGGCGGTGTAGCGGCCGTAGTCGGCGACGATATCGGAGGCGAACGCCTCCACGGTGTGCACCTGGGTGACGATGTCGAGGTTGCGCCCGGGATACAGCTGCACGTCGACGTAGGCGAACGGCTCGAGCCGCGCCCCGAATTTGGATCGGGTGCGCCGAGCCCCCTTCGCCACCGCTCGCACCAGCCCGTGCTGACGCGTGAGCAGCGTGACGATGCGATCGGCCTCACCCAGCTTGTGCTGGCGAACCACGATCGCCTGATCCCGATACAACTGCACGGTCCCATCCTCCCACGCCGCGCGAACGGGCACGCCGGGCCACGCACATCCCGCCGCGCCTGCGCCAGCCGCGCTTCGCACTTCACCCTTGTCGCGTCCCTCGCACACGACAGTGAACGGCAGACCGCTGAGTTGCCCTCTCCCCACAGGCATGCCCCACCCGATCGGCCCGGTGGCACCGGTGTGCCTGGTTCAAGCGGGGCGATACCCGCTCTCGCCGTAGACCTGGGCGATGCGCGGGGCGTGAATCGTGCGCAGCAGCAGGGTGGTCCAGCCGCGTCGGGTGCGATCGATCTCGCGGTCGTCCGCCTCGATCAACATCCGTTCGGGCCCTTGCAGTTCCATCGATACCGCCGGATGGCCGAGCGGAACGTCGACCAGGGCCGCGCGATTACCCCACACGACGAACCGCCGCCGGCTCATCGCGATGGTCCCCTGCCCGATGTTCTCCCAGCTCGAGGAGGCGTAGTGCAGCGGAGTCCGATAACTGCGCCGTGCCACCGATCCGTCCACAGGACCGAATACCACGATCCCCTCCCATTCCATATCCGAACGCAGTTGGGGCGGCAGCTCTTTCGAGCCGAACGCCCGGGACATCCACTTCACCTCGCCGATCGTAGGTGCGTCCGGTAGCGCACGCATCGACACATTTGCGCCATCCTGGGGAAATGCCGTCCGCCGGAGATCACAATGTGGCTACGGGGACCAGGATGGTTACGAACGGGACTCAGAATCCGAGCTTGCCGAGCTGTTTCGGGTCACGCTGCCAGTCCTTGGCCACCTTCACGTGCAGATGCAGATAGATGCGGGTGCCGAGGATGTGCTCGATCTGTTTGCGGGCGTTGGTGCCGACTTCCTTCAGGCGCGCGCCGCCCTTGCCGATGACGATCGCCTTCTGACTCGGGCGCTCGACATAGAGCAGCGCGTGCACATCGAGCAGCTCCGGAGACGAATCATCTTGGCCCTCATAGCCTTCACGCGGCAGTATCTCCTCGATCACCACCGCGAGCGAATGCGGGAGCTCGTCGCGCACGCCCTCGAGCGCGGCCTCACGGATCAGCTCGGCCATGAGCGTCTCCTCGGGCTCGTCGGTCAGCTCGCCGTCCGGATAGAACGCCGGGCCCTCGGGCATCTTCGAGGCGACGACGTCGACGAGAACCTCGACCTGCTCACCCTTCACCGCCGACACCGGCACCACGTCGGCCTCGGGACCGAGCAGTTCGGACACCGCCACCAACTGCTGGGCGATCTGGTCCCGGCCCACCTTGTCGATCTTGGTGACCACGCCCAGCACGGTCGTCTTCGGCGCCATCTGCCGGATCTGGGTCAGGATCCACCGATCGCCGGGACCGATCTTCTCGTCGGCCGGAATGCAGATCGCGATCACGTCGACCTCGGAATAGGTATCGCGCACAAGGTCGTTGAGCCGCTGGCCGAGCAGCGTGCGCGGCCGGTGCAGGCCCGGGGTGTCGACCAGGATCAGCTGCGCGTGCTCGCGATGCACGATGCCGCGGATGGTGTGCCTGGTGGTCTGCGGACGCGAGGAGGTGATCGCGATCTTCTGCCCCACCATCGCATTGGTGAGCGTGGACTTGCCGGTATTCGGCCGTCCCACGAAACAGACGAAGCCGGAACGGAATTCGGCATCGGTCATTGCGATGCCTCGGCGCCGACGGTGTCGTAGACCGCGCCGTTGCGATCGGCGAAGATGATCTTCCCGGAGGAGGACAGTTCGCGCACCGCCGCGATTCCGGCATCGTGGAACGACGCCCCGATCACCACCGCGGCCTCGAAACCCTCTGCGCCACTGGAGATCGCCGCGGCAACCGCGGCCTGCAGGGCGGTGAGCGTCAACGCGCGCAACTCCACCGGGCCCGCGGCGTAGGTGCGGCCGTCGGTGTCGCGGACCGCCGCGCCGCTGCTGCCGCCGGTGCGTCCCATCGCGCCGCGCGCGAGTACCAGCAGCTTGTCGTCCTCGGCATCCAAACCGCCGGTCTGCGGCGCAGTGTCAGTCATTGCTGTCTCCATCCTCGTGTCCGGGTTCGCGATCCTGTTTCTTCTCCGGCGCCCGCCGCACCACCACGGTGTGCACCCGCATCCGCCCCCGAGCGTCCGCGCCGCCCTCACCCCGGAGTTGCAGGCCGTGGATGACGCCCTTGGACCCGGGCAGCGGCACGCGCCCGAGCGCATGCGCGAGCAGACCGCCGACGGTGTCGACGTCCTCCTCATCGATCTTCATCCCGAACAGCTCGCCGAGGTCCTCGATCGAAAGCCGTGTCGAGACACGGAATTTGCCGTTGCCGAGCTGTTCGACGGGCGCGATCTCGTCGGTGTCGTACTCGTCGGCGATCTCCCCGACGATCTCCTCGAGTACGTCCTCGATGGTGACCAGGCCCGCGATACCACCGTATTCATCGACCAGCAGCGCCATATGGTTACGGCGACGCTGCATCTCGTCCAGCAGCGCGTCGAGCGGTTTGGAATCGGGTATGAACACCGCCGGGCGCATCACCTCGCGAACCTGCACCTTGCGGCTGCGATCACCGTACGGCACAAGGTCTTTCAGATAGACGACGCCGAGGATGTCATCGACGTTCTCGCCGACCACCGGAATGCGCGAGTGTCCCGATCGGACCGCCAGCGAGGTCGCCTGCGCCGCGGTTTTGTCCGCCTCTATCCACACCATCTCGGTGCGCGGCACCATCACCGCGCGCGCCGAGGTGTCGCCGAGTTCGAAGACCGACTGGATCATCCGCCGCTCGTCCGAATCCACCACGCCGCTCTGCTGCGCCATATCGACGACCTCGCGCAGTTCCACCTCGGAGGCGAAGGGGCCGTTGCGAAATCCGCGGCCCGGGGTGATCGCGTTGCCGACCGCGATGAGCAGGCGGCTCAGCGGGCCGAGCAGCACCGCGATGGCCTGTAGGGGCAGGGTGGCGGCGAGCGTTATCGAATAGGCGTGCTGGCGTCCGAGCGTGCGCGGCCCGACGCCGATCACCAGATAGTCGACCAGGACCATCACCACCGCGGTCACCACCAGCGCCCAGCCGGTGCCCAGCTCGTTGAGCAGCGCCGCGGCCAGCAGGACCGTCGCGGTGATCTCGCAGACCAGCCGCAGCAGCACCATCAGATTCACATAGCGGGGACGGTCGGTGATGATCCGCGCCAGCCGCCGCGCCCCGGCCCGATCCGCGCGAACCAGATCCTCCACCCGCGCGGGCGACACGGTGGCCAGCGCCGCGTCCAGCGCCGCGAACACTCCACCCACCGGAACCAGCGCAATGGCCAGCGGCAGCAGGATCAGTGCATTCACGCTGTTGTCCTAGCGGCACGAGCGGGGCCCTGCGTGGTGACGCTTCGCTGCCGCCTCCGGGCCTGACCGCTCATGCTGTGCCGATCAGCGGCATGAGCGGGGCCCTGCGTGGTGACGCTTCGCTGCCGCCTCCGGGCCTGACCGCTCATGCCGGATCCAGCGGATCACCCGCGTCGCCGAAACCGGTTTTGCCGAGGAGTTTGCGGTCGCGTTCGGCGAGGGCGGCGCGCCGCTGGGCCTCGCGCAGGCTCTCGTACCATTCGGCGAGCAGGGTGTTCTGCAGGCCGAACATCTCCTTCTCCTCCTCGGGCTCGGCGTGGTCGTAGCCGAGCAGGTGCAGCACGCCGTGCACGGTCAGCAGCGCGAGTTCGTGGTCCAGCGAATGTCCGGCCTTGGCGGCCTGAGCCGCGGCGAATTCGGGGCACAGCACGATGTCGCCGAGCATGGACGGGCCCGGCTCGGCGCCGTCCGGGCGGCCGCCGGGTTCGAGTTCGTCCATCGGGAAGGACATCACGTCGGTCGGGCCCGGCAGGTCCATCCAGCGCATGTGCAGGTCGGCCATGGTGTCGAGATCGACCAGCACCATCGACAGCTCGGCCGCCGGATGCACATCCATGCGGCCGATCGCGAAGCGCGCGACGCTGACCAGATCTTCCTCGGGAACGTCCATTCCCGATTCGTTGGCGATCTCGATACTCACGCCGCTCAGCTTAGGCCACCGCCGCCGGGCGGCCGCGCACTGCGCCGCCGCTGCTCAGTCGGCCGATGTGCCTGCCTGTGAACCTGGCGCGGCGGGCCACCGAACCGCGCGAGGGCTGCTAAGTTCGCGGCGGTGAAGACCACACGTTCGGTGAGCCAGGCCGCGGTCACGACAGTTTTCGCCCTCATGATGTGCGCTCCGGTGGCGACAGCCGCGCCGCCCGCCGCCCCGGACGCCGGTTCGCTGGCCGCCGCGGTTCGCCGGGATCTGGGGATTTCCGTTCAGGAGTATCAGCGGCGTGCCGATCTGGCCCAGCACCTGGCCGCCTTCGCCGCGACCGAGCAGCTGCGGTCGCCGGGGTCGGTGCGCGGAGTCCGGCTCGATCAGCAGGGCCGGGCGATGGTTGCGGCCGTCGGCGCCGCGGCGCAGGCCGCGGCACGGCAGGCGGGTTTCCAGCTCACCGACGATCCCGCGAACCCATCGAATTCCGCTGCGCCCCAAGGTGGTCGGCCCAACAAGCAGATCTCGGCGCCGCAGAACATTCCGACCCCGGCCGACCAGATCGCCGGAGGCGATGTGTACCTGAGCCGCACACCGCCGAGCAGCCAGGCGGCCAAATGCTCCTGGGCGTTCAACGCGATCGACACCGACGGCATGCCCGCCGCGCTCACGGCGGGTCACTGCAACGAAACCGTGCTCGACGGCGAGGCCATCGCCCCGGACCAGCAGACCTTTCAGTGGCAGAAAGACCGCGTGACCGGTCCGGCGACCGGCTCGTTCGAGAAGTCGGTGGTGGACGGCATCCGCGACTACTCGATCGTGCGCATCGCCCCGGCGGCGCGAAAGTCGTTCCGGAACAACCTCGTTCGCGGGCCGATCGGCGGTCCCGATATCCGGATCACCGGCGTCGGCATCCCGGTTGCCGGTGCGCCCGTATGCAAATCGGGTGCCACGACCGGGTTCACCTGCGGCGTGATCACCGGCGTCGACCAGCCCGACCCGCAACGCCCGCCGATCCGCTTCAAGCACACCGCCCTGGCCCTGCCCGGCGACAGCGGCGGCGCACTGCTGTCGGGAACCCTCGCGATGGGCATCATCAGCGACGGCGGAATCTATTCCGACCCTTCACAATTCCCCACCGACCGCCCCGGCGTCCTGCCGCCCGCACCGCCCGGCTCCCCGATCACCCTGGGCCGCATCCTCGAACAGATCGGCCCGCAACCCTTCCAGCAACTCGGCCCGCTGGCCGGCGGCGTGCTGCCCTATGTCCCGCAGGTCGCCATGATCGCCCAATCCGTCGTCGACGTGCTGGCCCAGAACCCGGGCCTGCACCTGCGCACGAGCTGAGCAGTTCCGGACCGCACCGCCGGTAACCTCCGGCAATGCCGAACAGGTTCACACCGAGCCGAAGCGATGCCGCCCGAGTGACGCCGAAGCGGACGGCATCATCCGACCCACACGCACCAGCCGCGCGAGACTCGTCGAACGTTCCGCTGTCAGCCCGAAACAGGTTTATGCCGAAGAGATTTCGCACGTCACGGTTCGGCCGACCGGGCGGTCTCTAGCCTCGAACACCCAAAGCCGGAAAGGTGCTCACGTCAAGGTCGACCCGCATGGACACGCCCGCGAGGCGGACGCCGAAGCAGAACCCGATCGGCTCCGTCGTCCGCCGTCGTCTTCCCCTCAGCGCCGCGAACGCTCCGCGGCCCGCCGCTGTGCCCGGTTGCCCGGGTAGTGCGGTGCGGCCAGTGCCGGACGGTCGGCCTCGTAACGCTCGTAGGCGTCGACGATGTCGGCGACCAGGCGGTGCCGCACCACGTCGCTCGAGGTGAGCTGGGCGAAGTGGATGTCCTCGACACCGGTGAGGATGTCGCTGACCACGCGCAGGCCGGATCTGGTCCCGCCGGGCAGATCGACCTGGGTGATATCGCCGGTGACGACGAT
Source organism: Nocardia miyunensis NBRC 108239 (assembly GCF_001613065.1). Lineage (GTDB taxonomy): Bacteria > Actinomycetota > Actinomycetes > Mycobacteriales > Mycobacteriaceae > Nocardia > Nocardia miyunensis. The sequence goes on along the minus strand of NZ_BDBQ01000013.1, from coordinate 33,455 downwards.
CTTGGAACCGAAGCCGAGCCTGGTCAGGAACATCTTCATCTGTTCGGGCGTGGTGTTCTGCGCCTCGTCCAGGATGATGAACGAATCGTTGAGCGTGCGACCGCGCATATACGCCAGCGGCGCGACCTCGATGACCCCCGACTGCATGAGCTTCGGGATCGACTCCGGATCCATCATGTCGTGCAGCGAGTCGTACAGCGGGCGCAGATACGGGTCTATCTTCTCGTTCAGCGTGCCGGGCAGGAAGCCGAGGCGCTCACCCGCCTCGACCGCGGGCCGAGTCAGGATAATGCGGTTGACCTGCTTGTTCTGCAACGCCTGGACCGCCTTGGCGACGGCCAGATACGTCTTACCGGTACCGGCCGGGCCGATGCCGAAGACGACGGTGTGCTCGTCGATGGCGTCGACGTAGCGCTTCTGGTTCAGCGTCTTGGGGCGGATGGTCTTGCCGCGACGGGACAGGATGTCCAGGCTCAGCACCTCGGCCGGGGAGTCCGAGGAACCCTCGGTGAGCATCGCGTAGGTGTGCCGCACGGCCTCGGGCGTGACCACCCGATTTCGCCCGGTCAGAGCCACGAGCTGTTCGATGACACGCTCGGCGAGGGCGACGTCGGCGGCCCTGCCGGTGAGCGTCACGGCATTGCCGCGGACATGGATGTCGGCATCGAGCAGGCGTTCGAGTTCACGCAGGTTCTCGTCGGCCGAACCGAGAAAGCCGAAGACGGATTCTGGAGCGAGTTCGATACTGGAGCGCGCGATCCGCGCGGCCGGTCCGGTACCGTTGCCGCCGTCCCCGGCGGTGGGAGTTGTCGGGTCGCCTATTTCACCTGGTGTTCTCAAAAGTGACTATGGCCTGCTTTCCGGTCTCGAACATCACTGGTTGTGATGAAAGTTTACAGCCGAGCACCGACACAGCCCAGTGAATAGACCACGACCAGCAGGTCACGAGCCCGTGGATGGCGGCGTCCCGGCCTGCGTGAATGCCGATTACTCACCCGGCCCGCTGCGCCCAGCCCACGGCGAAGTCGCGAAACACCCGCACCGCATCCGAGGGCGCGGCCGATGCCGACCAGATCAGGCCCACCGCCCGCGCCGCGCCCGGATCGGCCAGCGGCACCAGAACCGGGCCGGATTGCGTACCGGCCGCGCCCGGGCGCACGACGTCTCCGAGCGGTAGCAGCGCGACGCCCAGTCCGGCGGCCACCAGCCCGCCCACGGTGACCAGATCGCTCGACTCCAGCACGATCCGCGGCCGGAAATCCGCTGCGGCACAAAGATCGTCGAGAATCGCACGCATTCCGTGCCCGGTGTGCATCGCGATGAACTCCGCATCGGCGACCTCGGCCAGCCGCACCTGTCGCCGACCCGCCAGCCGATGATCCGGCGGCACCGCCAGGGCCAGCCGCTGCCGCAGCAGCTCACGCCAGCCCAGACCGGGCGCGGCGGGTTTCGGCGAGACGATGCCCAGGTCGGCACTGCCGTCCAGCACCCGGTCCGCGACGATCTCGGCGGCATCCTGACTGAGTGTGAAGGTGACCGTCCCGGACCGCCGACGGAATCCGGCGATCAATTCCGGCACCAGGCGGCCTCCGAACGAGTGCAGAAACGTCAGCCGCACCACGCCGCGCGCCGGATTCGCGAGATCGGCCAGTTCGCGGGCCGCGGCATCGAGTTCGGCCTGCGCCCGGCGGGCGCGCTCGTAGTAGACGTGGCCGAAATCGTTGAGCGACAGTCGTTTTCCGTGCCGATCGAAGAGTTCGACCCCCAGCCTGCGTTCGAGCCGGGCGAGCATGCGCGAGAGCGTCGGCTGCGATATCCGCAGGCGATCGGCCGCGGCCCCCACATGCTCGAGTTCGGCCAGCATCAGAAACCAGTGCAAATCGTCACGCTGCACGAATCACCACCCGTCGCCGACCTCCGCTAATTCCGATAACACATCAAGTATCAAATGTTAATGCATTTCCTTTTCCAAATTACCGCTTCCATGCTGGATGTATGACCATTCGAGGAGGATCCACCACAGGTACCGACGCATCGACCGCGAGCGCTACGACCGACGTGCTGACCGGGCCGGGCCGGGCCGATCGCCCGGATCCGGACACGCCCAGCGATCCCCCCGACGCGTCCGAATCCAGCGATCGCCTCGCCGCGGTCGCACTCACCGATCAGCCGACCGCACTCACATCCCCGGATCAACACATACCGAGCCCTGACAACCATCGCGAGCGCCGGATAACGATCGCGCTGTTCGCCGCGGGCTTGACCACATTCGCCTCGATGTACAGCACACAGGCATTGCTGCCCAGTCTGTCGCAGGCGTTCGCTGCGACTCCGGCCCACGCGGCGCTGTCCGTCTCGCTGACGACCGGGCTGCTGGCATTGGCGATCATCCCGGCGGGTGTGCTGTCGAGCCGGTTCGGTCGCACCCGGGTGATGATCGGATCAGCCGTGACCGCGAGCGTGATCGGCCTGCTGCTGCCGTTCAGCCCGACGCTGGACGTCCTGCTGGCCGGACGCGCGGTGCAGGGTGTGGCGCTGGCCGGAGTCCCGGCGGTCGCCATGGCCTACCTCGCCGAGGAGATCGGCGCGGCCGGACTGGGCACCGCGATGGGCGTCTACATCTCCGGGACGACGCTGGGCGGCCTTGCGGGACGGTTGATTCCGTCGTTCACCCTCGAGGCCGAGTCGTGGCGCTGGGCCGCCGCCGCGGTCGGCGTGGCGGCGGCGGTGTGCGCGATATGGTTCGCCCGGACGTTACCCGCCTCACGCCGCTTCACCGCGCAGCCAGTCGAATTGCGTTCCATGGCAGCTGATTTCGCCGGCCATCTGCGAAGCCAGCGGCTGCTGGCCCTCTTCGGGCTCGCCTTCGTGCTGATGGGCGGATTCGTCTCGATCTACAACTTCCTCGGCTACCGGCTCGTCGGCGGAGAATTCGGATTATCCTCCGCCACAGCGGGTCTGGTCTTCGTGCTCTATCTGGCGGGAACCGTGAGCTCGACCGCCGCGGGCAGACTCGCCGACCGCCTGGGCCGCCCGCGCGTGCTCGTCGTCTCGGTGCTGACCATGGGCATCGGCACGCTCGTCACCCTCCCCGATCACCTGCCGACCATCCTGATCGGCGTATTTCTCTGCACCGCAGGGTTTTTCGGCGCGCATTCGGTGGCCAGCGCTTGGGTCGGCAGCACCGCCGACGGCAATCGCGGCAACGCATCCTCGCTGTACATGTTCAACTACTACCTCGGCAGCTCGATCGTCGGCGGCGCGGCGGGTATCGCCTACGGCTGGCACGGCTGGGCCGGGGTGACGCTGTACGTCGTCGTGCTGATCCTCGTCGCGGGCGCGCTGACCACCGGTCTGGTCACAGCCGCACACCGCACCCGCGCCCGACAACGCCCTGTTCCGGCCGCACACTGACCGGACTCGACGGGAGCGTGTGCACGTGGTCAGTGATCGCGACGACGCAGCCCGCGAAATGCGCGGCTGGGCCGACGATCTCGAGTGAAAGGCCGAGCGATGTCAGGATCTGCACGCTCGGATGTCGGGACCGTCCGCGACCGCGTCGAGTGAATCGGCAGCACCGACCGGCCCCGAGGAGTTGGATCAGGGTTTCCAGCCCCTCGGCTCACGATCGGGCCGAGGGGCGGCAGGCTATCGGGACGGACGCATCGCGTGCCGTACGGGCGGAATCACACGGGGACGGCCGATTCACCGGCCTTGGCGGCTTCGCGGGCGAGGATTCGGGCGCGCTGTTCCTCGAAGCGGATGACGTCGCGGCCGAGTTTGTCCATGTATTCGGCGAGTTCCTCGCGGCTGCGCTCGCCGCGGGCGGTGAAATCGTCGCGGCCGAAGATGTTCCAGGCTCGCAGGACGGGGTTGAGCACCTCGTCGAGGTGTTGGCGCAGGTCGTAGATGCCGTGCTTGACCATCAGCACGCCGTTGCGACGCCAGTTCGGCATGCCCTCCCCCGGCATCTTGAAGTGCTTGACCACCTTGGTGATCGCCTCGATGCTCTGGTCGGGGGACAGGTCCAGGGCCGTGCCGCACAGGTTGCGGTAGAACACCATGTGCAGGTTCTCGTCGGCGGCGATTCGGGTGAGCATGCGGTCCGCGATCGGGTCGTTGCACACGCGTCCGGTCGTGCGGTGGCTGACCCGGGTCGCCAATTCCTGGACGGTGACATAGGCGACCTGGTCGAGCACGCCGCCGAAGTCGGCGGGCGCGTGGACCCCCCGGGTCATGTGCACCATCCGGTCGTTCTCCAGCGACACCGGATCGACGCCGCGGGTGACCACCAGATAGTCGCGCATGGCAATCGCGTGGCGGTTCTCCTCGGCGGTCCAGCGGCCGACCCAGGTACCCCACGCACCGTCGTTGGCGAAATTCTCGGCAATCGTCCGGTGATATGACGGCAAATTGTCCTCGGTGAGCAGGTTGGTGATCATGGCAACCTTGGCCACCTCCGACAATCTCGACTGTCCGGGCTCCCAGTCGACTCCACCCATAGCGGCGAAGTTGCGGCCCTCGTCCCACGGAACGTAATCGTGCGGATACCAGTCCTTGGCCATGCCCAGATGCCGGTCGAGGTTCTGCGCAACCGCGGGCTCCATCTCCTCGAGCAACTCCAGCTGCGTCAAATCCCTTGCCATACAATCCCTTTCGACGTAGTCGTTAGCGGTGAGGTTGCCATCCGCCGAGGGCGGCACTTCTCGCGGAGATCGACGCACCAACCGTCGGCGGCCAGGAGATCGGAACATACCTGGACGAGCGATCACCTTCGTGCGGGCTGCCGAGCCGTCTCCCGGCCGGGCATTACAGCTCGAGCGGTACGGAGCGTACCGAGCGTCCGCGACCGTGTGTCACAAACGCGGACAAAAGCTTAGGGCGACCATCAAGCTCATGTCCAGCTAACCGACCGTATCGCGGACATGAAATGACTACTCCGCATGCCGCAGCTCCCGATCCGCCACATTCCCGGATCGGTCCTCCCGAGAGCTCGACCGCAGTAGCGAGAGCGGACCCAGGGCCAAGATCGCGACTGCTGCGGCTATCGCGGGCAGGAATGTCAAGAGGCCGAGGGAGGATGCCAGGCTGCCGAGCCCCGCGCCGAGGCCGATGCCGAGATTGAGGACCGTGATCAGAATGCTGCCCGCGGTGTTGCGGAACTGTTCGGAAGCCAACCGCATGACCCGGGCTTGCAGTACCACGGGCAGAATTCCGATGAGCACACCCCACAAAGTGACCAGGATGACGTAAACGATTGGGCCACTGGGCATTCCCATCCCGGCGGTAACTACGGCAAGTGCGAGTGCGGTGGCCGGCAGCGCCGCCCGGGGCCAACGATCGCCGATCCGGCCGGCGACGAGCACACCGGCGAAACCGCCGATCCCACTGGCTAGCAACACTCCTGGCACAGCGCCCGCACCGATTCCGGCGGCTGCGCTGACGGGCACGACGAAGGTGAACACGGCGTAGTACCCGATCAGGGAGAAGAAGCCGCCCCCGGCCACCATCAGCACCGACCTGGCCGATCGGTCCCATCGCTCGGGCTCGGGCCGAACCGTGCCATCGCCGACCGGCGGTACCAGCGTTCCGATCGCCGCCGCGCACAGCAGGCACAGTGTGGCGAGCGCCGCGAAGGTCACCCGCCAGCCGATTTGATGCGCCACCTGCGTTCCCAGCGGCACACCGACCAGGCCCGCGACGGTGGGGCCGGCAAGAACGATCGACAGGGCGCGCCCGACCCGCTCGGCCGGGACCAGCGAAGCGCCGTAGGCGACGACCACGGCCCAGAACAGACCGTGCGCGCCCGCTGCGACCATCCGGGCGACCAGCGCCATCGCGTACGTCGGCGCCAGCGCCGTGACCAGGTTCGCGGCCGCGAGGACGCCGAGGCTAGCGAGCACCACCGACTTGCGAGACCAGCGCATCGTCAAGCGCACCAACGGAATTCCGGTCAGTGCGATGGTGCCGGCCCACCCGGTCACCAGCAATCCGGCCGTCGACACGTCGACCGAGAGGGACGAGCTCATGGAGTCCAGGACTCCCGCGGGCATCATCTCCGAGCTGACGGTCGTGAACGTCGCCGCGCCGAGCGCCAGCAGAGGTATCAGAAAGCCCTTTGATCTGTTCATGTTCCAGAACGTAAACTTTGACATCGGTGTCAAAGTCAAGCGGAAAGTTCAGGCTCACCATGAAGATCGGCGAACTCGCGGAACGCACCGGAATCTCCACGCGGATGCTGCGCTACTACGAATCACAGGGCCTGCTGCGCTCCGAGCGAGGCTCCAACGGCTACCGCTACTTCCAGGACAGCGACATCGAGCGCGCCCGAACCATCTCGAGCCTGATCCGATCCGGCCTGCCCACCAGGCTGATTCGAGTCGTCCTGTCCGCGGAAGATCGGCCGGACGACTGGACACAAGCATGCGACAGCGAATTCGCCGCACTCCTGCGCGCGGAGCTGACCACCCTCGACGACAAGATCGCCTGCCTGAGTCTGAGCCGGAGCACGGTCAGCGCGTACCTCGAACGCGCCGCGGGGTGAGGGGCGCCGAATCGCGCGACCGTCGATAAGGCTTGTCCCGACCCCGCCGACATGGCACGGCAAAGCCGGCCAGCCGGAACTCGAACCGGCAGCGGCGCACCTTCGCCCACGGCGACGGAGGCCGGATGTTAACCCCGGGTTAGATCCGGGCCCGGATTGCTGTGGTGGCGGGATCTGACCGACCACCCTTCGGTGACCCGCGGAGAACATGACCGCGGGCCTATCGAGGAGGCATTCATGGCCACGACTGGAGCGCCGGCCGCGCGCAACGTCTGGACGGCGTTGATCGGCGGATCGATCGGGAATCTGATCGAGTGGTACGACTGGTTCGTCTATTCGACCTTTTCCGTGTACTTCGCCTCGGCGTTCTTCCCCAAGGGCAATCCGACGGCCCAATTGCTCAATACCGCGGGCATTTTCGCGGTCGGGTTCTTCATGCGGCCGGTCGGCGGCTGGCTGCTGGGGAGGCTGGGCGACCGGAAGGGGCGCAAGGCGGCGTTGACCACCAGCGTGACGATGATGACGGCCAGTGCCCTGCTCATCGCCATCGCGCCCACCTACGCGCAGGTCGGCTATTTCGGCGCGCTGGTGCTGCTGTTGGCGCGGTTGCTGCAGGGGTTGTCGATCGGTGGCGAATACGCGGCCAGCGCCGCCTATCTGAGTGAGGCCTCGAAACCTGGCAAGCGGGGGTTCTTCTCCAGCTTCCAGATGGTGTTCATGAAGGTCGGGCAGTTGTTCGGACTCGCGATGCAGATAATCCTGCAGCATTCGATGTCGGACCACACCCTGCATTCCTGGGGCTGGCGCATACCGTTCGTCTTCGGCGCTTTCGCCGCGGCCGGCATCTACTACATGCGGCGCAACATGCTCGAGACCGAGGCGTTCGACGAGGACGACACGGCCGGGCGGGAACGCGGCACGCTGCGCGCCCTGTTCACCTACAAGCGGGAATTCCTGCTGGTGGTCGGTTTCAGCATGGGCGGCACGCTGTGCGACTACATGTATTCCACCTACATGACCAAGTACCTGTCCAACACCGCCGGACTCAGCAAGGACACCGCCGCCCTGGTCAGCTTCTGCGCCATCGTGGTGTTCATCGTCCTGCAACCGCTGGCCGGGGCGCTGTCGGACCGGATCGGACGTCGCCCGCTGCTGATCTTCTTCGGTGTGACCGCGACGCTGGGCACCGTGCCGCTGATGACCGCGCTGAGGAGCGTGCACGGTTTCGGTGACGCGCTGGTGTTGATGGTGGTCGGCCTGGTGATCATCACCGGATACACCTCGATCAGCGGTGTTGTGAAGACCGAGTTGTTCCCCACCGCTGTCCGCACCCTCGGTGTCGCGCTGCCCTACGCGATCGCCAACGCGTTGTTCGGCGGCAGCGCCGAATACGTGGGGCTGTGGTTCAAGCACGCCGGGATCGAATCCGCGTTCTTCTGGTATGCCTCCGGATGCTGCGCGATCTCGCTGGTCGTCTACATCGCGATGCGGGAGACCCGGAATGTGGCGTTTTCCAGGCAGGACCGAATGCCGGAAAAGGTCGGCGCGTAGTCTGTCGCGACGATGAGAGTGCTGCTGGTCGAGGACGACGATCGGTTCGCCGACGCCTTGACCACGGCACTGTCCGGTCGCGGTCATCAGGTCGAGCGGGTGAGCCGCGCCGACGAGGGATTGCGCCGCAAGAGCGGCGTGGAGTTCGTCCTGCTCGACCTCGGCCTGCCCGACGGCGACGGCCTGGACATGCTGCGGCGGCTGCGGCGGGTTTCGGCGGTGCCGGTGATCGTGCTGACCGCGCGTACCGAGGAGACCACCGTGCTGCGCGCCCTGTGGGGTGGCGCCGACGACTACCTGATCAAACCGTTCCGGATCATGGAGTTGCTGGCTCGCATGGAGGTGGTGCGTCGTCGTCTGCCCCGGCCCGGAACACCCACTGCCGGTGCGGATTTCGTCGTGACCGGGGACGTCCGGATCGAATTCCGCACCCGCACAGTCACTGTCGCCGGTAGCGCGGTAATGCTGACCAGTCGCGAATTCGACGTGCTGGCCCTGCTCGCCCGCACCCCGGGTATCGTGCGCAGCCGGGCCGAGATCCTCGACGCGGTCTGGGGTGACGCCTTTCTCGCCGCTTCGCGCTCGCTGGACGTGCACATCCGAGGCATTCGCGCGAAAACCGGTCGCCCCGAACTGATTCGGACACTGCGGGGTGCCGGGTATCGCCTCGACCCCGGTGACCCGGCCGGGTCCTGATGCGCCGCCGGATCCTCGCCACTCACCTCACCCTCATCGCGGGACTGCTTCTGGCCCTGGCGATTCCGCTCGGGTGGGCCTTCGCGCTGGAGCGCACCAACCAGCTGCTGCTGGACCGGCGCGCCGACGCCACCCGATTCGCGCTGCTCGCCGAGCAGGCCGTGCAGGACGGCGACACCTCCCGGTTGCACATCGAAATCGCCCGCTACGCGGACCTTTACGACGCGACGGTGCAGGTGCGCTCGAACACCGGCATGATACTGACCTTCGCGGGGCCATCGCTGCCCGCCGGTGGCGAGGACGTCGTGCGCGGGGCCCGGCTGGGCCGGACCACCGAGAATCTCACCATGATCACGCCGTTCGGCCCGGCCCGCGCGGTGATCGCGGAGCCGGTCGGCCGCGACGCACAGGTGCTGGGCACGGTCGTGCTGGTGACGCGGACGACCGCAGCGCGGCACGCGGTCGCGGCGGTCTGGCTGGCGCTGACCAGCGCGGCGTTGGTCGCATTTCTGCTCGCCACCGTGGCCGCGCGATGGCTGGCCCGCTGGATACTGCGACCGGTGGCCGAATTGGATTCGACCACCGCGGCGATCACCGCGGGCCGGCTGTCCGCCCGCGTGTCGGTCACCGGTCCACCCGAATTGCGTCAGCTGGAACAGCGTTTCAACGCGATGGCCGATGCCGTGACCGACGCGCTGAATCGGCAGCGAGCCTTCGTCTCGGACGCCTCCCACGAACTGCGGACACCGCTGGCCGTGCTGTCACTGCGGCTGGAGAATCTGCGCCCGCACCTGACCGGATCCGGCGCAACGGCTTACGAGCAGGCGCTGGAGGAGATGGACCGGATAGCCACCCTGCTCGACGATCTGCTCGCCCTGGCCCGCATCGAATCGGGAACCATCGTCGCCGAACCCATCGATCTGGTCGGCGAACTGGATCCGCGCCTGCGGACCTGGCAGGAGGTCGCGGCCGCCGCCTCGATCACATTGCGGGCCGAGTTGCCGCCACGGCTGACAGCCGTGTGCCCGCCGGACACCGCCGGCCGGGTCGCCGACATCGCCATCGACAACGCGCTGAAGTTCACCGGGCCGGGCGGCCGGGTGACGGTGTCGCTGAGCGCCGCCGGCCCCATCGCCCGGCTGCACATCGCCGACGACGGGCCCGGCCTGCCCGTGGAAGAGATTTCCCTTGCACGCCAACGCTTCTGGCGATCCACCCGGCATGCCAACGTCGACGGCAGCGGACTCGGCCTGGCCATCGCCGATGAGCTGGCCACCGCGGCGCACGGTCGGCTGACCCTCGCCCCCGCCACCCCGCACGGCCTGATCGTCACCCTCGAGCTGCCGCTGCACGAGGGGTGAACGTCGTTCAGCCGTACACCGATCGGTAGTAGCGCCGGGCACCGGGATGCAAGGGGACTATGCCCGTGCCGATGGCGAACCGCTCGTCCAAGTAGGCCCCTGGGGTCTCCGGGCCGGGCAGCCGGTCCCGGGCGGCGAAGATCGCCCGGGTCACCCGGAAGGCCGGCTCCTCCGGCAGATCACGATGTGTCACAAGGTAACTCGGCACGCCGATGGTTGGCACCTCGGCCCGCTGCCCGTAGGTGCCGGCGGGGATCACCACATCGGTGTAGGTCGGTCCGTAACTGCGGCGCAGGCCGGCGGCAAGTCCGTTCAACGGCAACAGGCGAATCGGCGCGTACCGGGACAGCGCGGTGAACACGTCGATCGGCACGCCGCCGGAGAAGAAGAACGCATCGATCTCCCGCCGGGCGAGGGCGTCGATGGCATCGTTGGTGCCCAGATACCGGGTCACGGCGGGCTCGGCCAGTCCGGCGGCGACGAGGATTCGCTCGCCGAGTACAGCGGTCCCGGAATCCTCGGCTCCCAGCGCCACCCTGCGCCCGGCCAGGTCGGCGACCTGGTAGTAGGGCCCGTTCGCCGCCACCACCAGCAGCGTGTAGTTCAGATAGAGCCGGGCCAGGGCCGCCAAGGGCACCGGTACCGAGAATGCCCCGGTCCCGGTGTAGGCATCTGCGGCGCAATCGCCCAGCGACAAAGCAAGTTCCGCGCCGCGAGAGCCGATCAACCGCAAATTCTGCACGCTCGCAGAGGTATTGAGCACCGGGACCGTCAAACCGCTGACGTTGCGCTGCAATTCGTCGGCGAGCCGTCGGCCGAAGGTGTCGTACGGCCCGCCCGCCAGTCCAGTTGCCAATGGCAGCCGCACCCGATCCGGTCCGGTCGCACACCCCGCGGCCACCGGCAGGACAGCCGCCGACCACAGCAGCGACCGCCGACTCATTTTCCCCACAATCGGGCCCGGTCCTGAACGGTTCAGGCGAGGAGGTCCTCGGCCCGGCCGACCTCGATGGCACGGCGGAGCCATTTGCCCAGTTGTTCGTGGTCTGTGCATCCGACAATTACTTCGCGCACCCGTTCGGGTACAGCGATACCGCGCGCATCGAGAACTGTCAGCACGGAGTTGGCTTCACCGCGTGCTTTTCCTCGTGCTTCACCACGTGCTTCACCACGTGCCTCACCCCGCTGCTCGCCTTCGGCGATGTAGTGGCGCGCGAAGTTGCTGCGAAACTCGTAGTTGCGCAGATCGGTGGACATGAATGCCTCCCATTCGGGTCTGACGGCTGCGGGCAGCATCATCAAGACCAAGTCATAATATCTCATCCCCGGGTCTCGACCGACTGCTGTGAGGGCAGTGACCAGGGCTTTCCAGATTTTCATATGCTGCGGGTGGGTCGGGTGCGCGACGGCGGACAGGACCGCCAATTCGGGGAGTTCGGCAGCTTTGGCCGGACAACACGAATTATGCACGGGGAGTTGGCAATTCGGAACAATCCCACTTTGGAAAGTATCGGTTTCATGTCTTCTTAATTGAAATATTAACTGTTGGCGGCGATTTCAGATCGTACGGGCTCGATGCGATGCCCGACGATGCCCGCGATCCCTCCTGGGACTAGATCGTCAATTCGCCTGCACGCAAAGGCTTTTCGCAGAGGTCGGGAGCGGGACCGAGACAACCCCTGAGGCAATGTGCGACGGGCTTTCCATCTGGCCTACGCCGATGCCGACCGCAGGCATCGCACCACGGAGCAGACCTACGAGTGGCTGAACGCGGGTGCGAACATGACGTCGACGACCTTCGTTCCGGCCTATCCGCCCAGATTTCCTGGACTGGCGCCCGGACAGGTGTTCACACGGCCCGTCCGAACTACGCCCGCGATATCGATACAGCCGAAATCCACTGCTACAAGCCGAATTTCGGCTATCGCCGGTACACCGAGAAGTCGATGGACCCGAGGCGGGAGTGCGGCCGGGATACGTACGGGAGGCCGCGGTGATTTCGGTCCGGAAATCCCGTATGGGCCGGAAAGCATTGGCGGGAGCATGCCGGGGTACCCCACAATTGAGTCGCACCGTATCGGATGCGGTGCGGGGACGGGGGTGATGGCAATGCCGGTTCATACAGCAGAATGGCTGATCAGCAGCGATATCGTGGATGAGGTGGCGTTCCGGGTCGATGTACCGGGCCGCGCCCAGGGGCGGTGGATCGTATCGTTCCTCCCGCCCGAGTTCCGGCTGACCGAGGCGCAGGCGCTGACCTGCCTCGAACTGGCCGAAATGGTCCTGCTCGCCCTGGACTCGCCGGTCGACTCGCTCGAACTGGAGTTCGCCCGGATCCGGGCGACCGAGGTGGAACTGAGCCTCGAGGACCTGATGTGGTTGCTCGCGGTCCGTTCGACCACCCTGCGGGAGCACCCGGCTCCGGAGACCTCGGGGTCGTCCGCACAGGCATAGGTACACCGCACCGGCTTCGCGCCGGTGCGGTGCCACCCACCGCTCTCACGCGCTGGGTCACCTCCACTTGCTCAGCGCCACAAACGAATTCACTTCACACAGGGGACGCCGCTGCCGTTCATACTGGACAGGTCGGTGGGGGCCGGGGCCTTCGCGCCGACGTTCGTCGCCGAGACCGGCGGCGGGGGCGGTGTCGTCGACGTCGGGGTTTCGGACGAACCGCCACTGGTGGCGCCCACGATGGCGGTGAAGGAATCGCTGCCGGCCAGTTCCGTGCCGACGGTCAGCTGAATCGACTGTGAACTGATCGACGACGACTCGGTCGGCGTCAGCCCCAGCTGCCCGGCCAACGCCGTCGCGGCCTCCCGCGCACCCGAGCCGTAGAGCAGCGTGCTCGAACTGCGCGCGGACCCCGTGACCGCCTCCCCCTGCGTGAAACCGCGAGCGGCAAAAGCCTTTTCGACATTTCCGCCGAGACCGTTCTTGCCCGAACTGTTCACCACGTTCAGCACGATCCCGTCGGCGGAGGCGATCGCGGTGGTGGTCGGCGGTGCGGTGGTGGTCGCGGTGGCGGCACCGGGCTTGGGCGGGTTCAGCAGGTTCTTCACATAGGCGTGGATCTTGTCCGGGTCGACGATGTTGATGGCCTCACCGTTGTCCGGATCGTTGCCGAAGTCGTCGACCGGCAGGGTGAACAATGTCAGTCCGCCGGACATCAGCGATGACGCCTCCCCGGCGAACTTACCCAGGTCCAGACCTTTGTCCACGGCCATGTTCTGCTGAGCGACGCCGAGCAGATTCATCAACTTGCCCGGACTCGACATCGTTCCGCTGCTCTGCAATTTGCTCGCGAGCGACACGATGAACGCCTGCTGGCGGCGGGTGCGATCCAGATCGGTGAAGTTCAGCGCCTCGTCGGGATCGCGGCGCTGCCGCACGAAGGCCATCGCCTGCGAAGCGTTGATCTGCTGCGGGCCCTTCACGAAATTCGCGCCGGAGAACTTGTCCTGAGTCCGCTCGTTCAAGCACACCGTGATCGGCTGTACCGCCTGGGCGACCTGGAAGAAGGCCGCGAGCGTGACCTCGACGAAGTGATCGATCGGCACGTCGCCGAGGAATTTTGTGACGGTATTGGCCTCGGCCTTGCGGCCCGCATCACGGGCCTTGGCGTCCAGCGCCTCCGGGCTCTTGATCGTGCCCTCGTACTTCTGCTTCGCCGCGAAATACGCGCGGCCGTACGCCTCCTTGATCTTGCCCTTGCAGATGTCACCGCCGCACGAGGTCGGATCCAGGGTGACGTAGTCGTCGCGAGGGATCGAAATCGCCGTGGACTTGGAGCCGTCACCCGGGATGTGGATCAGCATCAGCACATTCGAATTCATGCCGACGACGCTGTCGTCACCCGCGTGCAGGGCGTTGTACATGTCCTGCGGCAGTGGATTGCCGTGCTCGTCCAGACGACTGTCCAGACCCATGATCAGGATGTTCTGTTCGTGGCCGACCGATTTGGGGCCGTCGCTGATCGCGTCCGAGGTGGTGACGCCCTTGATCGCGTGGTCGTAGACCCGCCACGCCGCGCCCGTGCCGACCAGAACCAGGGTGGAGACCAGCGCGATGAGCGTGCGCCCGGCCATCGCCGCCTTGCGGTTGCGCCGAGGACGCACCGGAGGCCGGGCTTGCCGACGCGGCCACGCCGCCGACTGCGTTCCCTCCGACCGGGTCTCTTGTGTGGCGGACTCATCCGGCCGGGATTCGTCCGCCTCTGCCGAGCGGTTGCCACCAGCTTGCTTCCCAGCGCGCGCCCGATCGCCGCGCGTCGCGCGCGCCTCGCTCTCGGGCGCCAACCGCGGTTGGGTGCCGTGCGGCAACCGCTCGGTGCTCGGACCGTCGGCATCTCTTCGCCGACGCTCCCCTTCATAGGTCATACGGACCGAATATAGGCCGCGATCTCACGGCTCGCGAAATGCGCGGGTTACCGGCCCGAGACCGAACTCACAGCCTTCGGCGAGCCATCGGTCCCGGGCGGATCGGCCCACTCGGCCATGTGATCGGAATCACTTGACGCAGGGGATTCCGCTGCCCTTCATACTCGACATATCGGTCGGCGCGGGAGCCGTCGTGCCCGCGTTCGTCGCCGAGACCGGCGGTGGCGGCGGGGTCGTGGAGGTGGGGCTGCTGGAGTCGTCGCTCGAATTGCCCACCATGCCCGTGATCGAGCTGCTGCTGGCCAGTTCGGTGCCGACGGTCAGCTGAATCGACTGCGAACTGATCGACGACGACTCGGTCGCGGTCAGCCCCAACTGGCCCGCCAGCGCCGTGGCCGCTGCCTGCGCACCGGAACCGTAGAGCAGCGTGCTCGAGCTACGCGCGGAACCCGTGATCGCCTCGCCCTGCGTGAAACCGCGCCCGGCGAGCGCCTTTTCGAGATTTCCGCCGAGGCCGTTCTTGCCCGAACTGTTCACCACGTTCGCCGTCACCCCGGATGCGGACGGGATGTTGGTTGTCGTCGGCGTCGCGCTGGCGCTCGTCGTGGGAGCCCCGGGCTTTGGCGGGTACAGCACGCTCTTGACGTAGGAGTGGATCAGGTCCAGATCGACGATGCTGGTGTCCTCGCCGTCGATGGTCTTGAAGTCCTTGACCGGCAGGGTGTACAGCGTCAGCCCGCCGCCCGTCAGCGAGGACGCCTGCCCGGCGAACTTACCCAGATCCAGACCGCTGTCCACGGCCATGTTCGCCTGGGCGACCTTGAGCAGACCCATCAGCGTGCTCGGACTCGACAACGTTCCGCTGCTCTTCAATTTGCTCAGCAGCGAGACGACGAAAGCCTGCTGGCGGCGGGTGCGGTCCATATCGGTGAAGTTCAGCGACTCGTCCGGATCGCGGCGCTGTCGCACGAAAGACATTGCCTGCGAAGCATTGATCTGCTGCTGCCCCTTGACGAACTTCGCGCCGGAAAAGCTGTCGCGGGTATTCTCGTTCAGGCACACCGTGATCGGCTGCACCTGCTCGGCGATCTCGAAGAAGGCCGCCATGGTGATCTCCACGAAATGGTCGATCGGTATGTCGCCCAGGAACTT
This sequence comes from Nocardia miyunensis NBRC 108239, assembly GCF_001613065.1. Taxonomy (GTDB): domain Bacteria; phylum Actinomycetota; class Actinomycetes; order Mycobacteriales; family Mycobacteriaceae; genus Nocardia; species Nocardia miyunensis. The sequence goes on along the minus strand of NZ_BDBQ01000013.1, from coordinate 17,772 downwards.
GCTCACCGTTTTCAGCTCGGCCTTGCGGCCGGCGTCGCGAGCCTTGGTCTCCGCGTCCGGATCTCCTTCGGCCTGCTTGCCCAGCACCGCGCCGTAGGTGCGGCCGTACGCCTCCTTGATCTTGCCCTTGCACAGATCGTCGCCGCACGCGGCCGGATCGAGCGTCACATAGTCGTCGCGCGGGATGGAGATCGCCGTGGATTTGGAGCCGTCACCCGGAATGTGGATCAGCATCAACACATTCGAGTTCATCCCGCCGTTGTCGTTGTCACCGGCGTGCAGGGCGTCGTACATGGCCTTCGGCAGCGGATTGCCGTGCTCGTCCTTGCGACTGTCCAAGCCCATGACCAGGATGTTCTGATCCTTGCCGACGGACTTGGGGCCGTCGCTGATGGCGTTGGAGGTGATGACGCCCTTGACCGCGTGGTCGTAGACCCGCCACGCCGCACCGGTACCGACCAGAACCAGCGTGGACACCAGCGCGATCAGGGTGCGGCCCGCGACCACCGCCTTGGAGGTGCGCTGCCGCCGTGCGGGGCGACGGGTGTGCCGCGGCGGCCGCAGCAGCGTCGTGGCCGCCTCCGGATCCGGCTGCGCCTCGTCCGTCTTCGACTCATCGGACTGTGACTCACGCAACTCGGATTCGCGTGCCTCCGAACGACTTCCCCGAGTCTGCTGCGCGGCGCGCGACCTGTCGGCACGCGCGCGCGCCTTCGCCTCGCGCGACAGGCGCGGCTGGGTGCCATGCGGCAACCGCTCAGTACTCGGACCGTCCGGCTCCTTTCGCCGATGGCCCCCTCCGTAAGTCATACGGACCGAATATAGGGGTCGCGACCAATGTTTGCCAGGCGAACGATCCTCAGCGTGGAATTGATCACCGAAAGCCGGTGCGAGGTATGACAACGCGATCGAAGCGGTTGTGCGACAAGACAATGAAGGATTGCTCTACCACCTGGAGGTCAGTGCACCGAGCGCACCCAGCGCGACCGCGGCAGCGGTCGAGGTGCGCAGCACGGTCGGACCGAGCAGTGCCACATCCGCGCCCGCATCGGCGAGCGCGGTGAGTTCGGCATCGTCCAGGCCGCCTTCGGGCCCGACGATGAGGACGATCCGCGATGCCGCGGCCAACGGCAGGGAAACGAAACGGGCCGAACCCGATTCGTGCAGCGCGACGGCAATCCCGTTGTCCGCCTTGATCTCCCGCACGAGCGCCAGCACATCGGATGTGCGATACAGCTCGGCGACCTCCGGGATGAACGCTCGACGGGACTGCCGGGCCGCCGCGCGCGCCGCGGCACGCCATTTGTCGACGCCCTTGCGCGCCTTGCCTTCCCAGTTGGCCACGCACCGCGCGGCCTGCCATGGGATGACGACGTCGGCGCCCGCCTCGGTCATCAACTCCACCGCCAGCTCCGAGCGATCGGATTTGGGCAGCGCCTGCACCACCGTGACCGGCGGTGCGGCAGGTTGCGCGAGGATCCGGTCGAGCACCTCGAGTTCGAGCCGATCCTTCTGCGCCGCAACGACTTCCGAGGAGGCGAGCACACCCGCGCCGTCGGACAGCGTGATCGGCTCGCCGACCCGGATGCGGCGCACGGTCGCGGCATGGCGTCCCTCGGGCCCGTCCAGTATCGCGATACCGCCGGGCTCGGGAATCTCGTCGAGATAGAAAACCGTTGCCGCCACAGTGATTCCGCCGGAGTCAGCGACCGCTGAACGAGGCGCGCAGGCGCGCGAACAGACCACTGTTGTGCTCGGACTGGGCCGAAAGCACTTCGGTGCGTTCACCGTTGCGCATGGCCTTGTACTTGCGCAGCAGATCGGACTGCTTGGCATCGAGCTTGGTCGGCACCACGATGTCCAGGTGCGCGATCATGTCGCCGCGGGCGCTCGAGCGCAGTTTGGGCATACCGTGCGCGCGCAGCACCGAGACCTCGCCCGGCTGGGTTCCGGCCGGAATGGTCAACTCGGTAGGGCCGTCGAGGATCGTGTCGACCACCACGGTCGCGCCCAGCGCCGCATCGACCATCGGCACGCGGATCGTGCAGTGCAGATCGTCGCCGTCGCGGACGAACATGTCGTGCGGCTGCTCGACGATCTCGACGTACAGATCACCGGCCGGGCCGCCGCCGGGGCCGACCTCGCCCTGCGCGGCCAGCCGAACCCGCATGCCGTTGGCCACACCCGCGGGAATCGGCGCGGCGATCTCCCGGCGCGAGCGGACCCGGCCGTCGCCGCCGCACTTGCGGCACGGATCGGGAATGGTCTCCCCCGCGCCGCGACAGGTCGGGCACGGCCGGGAGGTCATCACCTGGCCGAGGAAGGAGCGTTGCACGGTCTGCACCTCACCCGCGCCGCCACAGGTCTCACAGCGCACCGGCTTGGAATTACCGTTGGTGCCCGCGCCCTGGCACAGGTCGCACAGCACGGCGGTGTCCACGGTCAGATGCTTGGTGACCCCGACCGCGCATTCGGCCAGCGACAAGCGGGTCCGCAGCAGCGAATCCGCGCCGGGCTGCACGCGCCCGCGCGGACGCCGCGGACCCGAGGTGTTCATGCCGCCGAAGAAGGCCTCGAACACATCGCCCAGACCGCCGAATCCGGCAGCACCGGAGAAACCGCCCGGACCGCCGCCGGACTCGAGCGGATCGCCGCCCATGTCCACGATGCGGCGCTTCTCGGCATCGCTGAGCACCTCGTAGGCCGCCGACACCTCGCGGAACCGCTCCTGGGCGTCCGCATCGGGGTTGACGTCGGGGTGCAGCTCGCGCGCCAGCTTCCGATAGGCGCGCTTGATCTCCTGGTCGGACGCGTTGCGTCCGACACCGAGCAATCCGTAGTAGTCCCGTGCCACTTGCGTCTCTAGTCCTGTTCCGAATCCATTTGCTTCACGATCTCATCGCGCACTCTGCACGCGGCGCGCTCACCGGTCGGCGAGTACCTCGCCGATGTAGCGGGCGACTGCCGCGACCGAGGCGATCGTCCCCGGATAGTCCATGCGAGTCGGGCCCAGCACACCCATGCCCCCGAGCACGGTACCCGGCATACCGTACCCGGTGGAAACCACCGAGGTTCCGCGGATCTGCTCGAGCTGCGTCTCCTCGCCGATCTGCACCGTCACAGTGCCCGGATGCTGTGCCGCGGCCAGAAGCTTGAGCACGATCACCTGTTCCTCCAGGGCCTCGAGTACCGCGCGCAGCGAACCCGGGAAACCGAAGTCGTTGGCGTTGCGGGTGAGATTCGCGGTGCCGCCGAGCACCAGCCGCTCCTCGGGATGCTCGACGAGGGTCTCAACCAGCACCGTCGACACCCGGACCAGCACGTCACGCAGGCGAGCCGGGGAATTCTCCGGCAGACCCGCGACCGCCGCGGAGGCCGCCGAGAGGCGTTTGCCGTCCATCGCCTTGCCGAGCATGGCGCGCAACGCGGTCAGATCCTCGTCGCCGATCACCCCGCCCAGTTCGACCAGGCGCTGATCGACGCGGCCGCTGTCGGTGATGACGACCAGCAGCAGCCGGGCCGGATTGAGCGCGACGACCTCGATGTGCCGGACCGTGGAGGCCGTGACCGTCGGATACTGCACCATCGCGACCTGGCGGGTCAGCTGCGCCAGCAGCCGCACCCCGCGACGCAGCACGTCGTCCAGGTCGACGCCGCCGTCGAGGAAATCCATGATCGCCCGCCGCTCGGCCGGGGACAGCGGCTTGACCTCGGCGATGTTGTCGACGAACTGGCGATAGCCCTTGTCGGTGGGAATGCGGCCGGAGCTGGTGTGCGGCTGGGTGATGTACCCCTCGGCTTCGAGCACCGCCATATCGTTGCGCACCGTGGCGCTGGAAACACCCAGATTGTGCTTGTCGACCAGCGTTTTCGACCCGATCGGCTCCTTGGTCGCGATATAGTCCGCGACGATCGCGCGCAGGACCTCGAGCCGCCGTTTCTCGGTGCTCGACATCCGCCCCACCTCCTCGTTCGCCATCGGGCCGCCCGGCGTCTGCGAGCAGCATCCACCGACGGATCCCAGGTATCCGGTTCCAGTTTAGTTCCTGAAAACCGAATCCCCGGTGTGGCGTGGCACAACCGCGGCGGAGCTGTCTCAGCCCAGGAGTGTTCGCACGACTCCGTCCGCCAGGAGCCGCCCGCGGTCGGTGAGGACCATCACCCGATCCCGGACCACCACCAAACCGTCGGCGACGAGTCCTTCGACCGCTGTTCGCCCGTCGCCATCCAACTCGTCCACCGGCAGCCCGGAACGCAATCGCACGCCGAGCATGATCCGTTCGGTGTACCGCTCGACGTCGCTGAGCTCCTCCCAGCCGTCGGCGGGCAGGACCCGGGCAGCGGCGACCCGGTCCGCATAGCGTCCCGGATGCTTCACGTTCCACCAGCGCACTCCACCCACGTGACTGTGCGCACCCGGCCCCGCGCCGAGCCAGTCGCCGCCGTCCCAGTAGCCGAGATTGTGCCGACAGCGGCCGGAATCGGTTGCGGCCCAGTTGGATACCTCGTACCACCGCAGACCGGCCGCGGACAGGCGCGCATCGATGCGCTCGTAGCGGGCGGCGAGCACGTCCTCGTCGGGGGCGGGCAGTTCGCCGCGGCGGACCTTGCGGGCCATCGCGGTGCCGTCCTCGACGATCAGAGAGTAGGCCGAGACGTGGTCGACCCCGGCCGAGAGGACGGCGTCGAGACTGATGTCGAGATCGGCGTCGGACTCACCGGGGGTGCCGTAGATCAGATCCAGGTTGACGTGGTCGAAACCGGCCTCGCGCGCCTCGCGGGCGGCGGCGACCGGCCGGCCGGGGGTGTGCGTGCGATCGAGAATGCGCAGCACGTGCGTCGCGGCCGACTGCATTCCCAGCGATATCCGGGTGTAACCGGCGGAGCGGATGCGTTCGAAGAATTCCGGTGAGGTGGATTCCGGATTGGATTCCGTGGTCACCTCGGCATCGGCGGCCAGGGTGAAGTTCGCGCGGATGGCCTCGAGCACGTCGGCAAGTCCGCCGCCGCCCAGCAGCGAGGGCGTACCGCCGCCGACGAAAACCGTCGACACCGGCGGCTGCCGGCTCGGCAGTGCGCCGAAAGCCTCTGCCGCCGTGGACATCTCACCGCGCAGCGCCTCGAGCCAGGACTGCGGCGAGGCCGAGGTGCCCAATTCGCCCGCGGTGTAGGTGTTGAAATCGCAGTATCCGCAGCGGGTCGCGCAGAACGGGACGTGCACGTAGATCCCGAACGGCCCGCCGCCGAAATCACGCAGCGGCGGTGCGGGCAGTGCGATCTGCTGGACGGCTGGGCTCACCCCTCCAGTGTGCGGCCGGGCCGCCGCGACGCCGGGCGCGGGTGCCGGTTCCGCGCGCATCCGATTCGGACGGTTTCCGCGGATCCGCCGACCGCTAACCCTCGGCTGTGACGGACATCTCCCGCGCTGCGGCGGATCGGTACTCGGGAGGTCGCGATCCCGTTTCCGCGGATGATCTATGACGGATCTCACAAACTGAGACGAGCGTCCAGGGAATTTCCCTCGAATCTTCGGAAAATATGGGCGGTCGGTCGGAACTACCCGGCTGACATGGCACAATAGACCGCATGACCGGACTTGGAGTACGCCTCGTGGCTCGCCGCCACGTCGACTTCAAGCGTGTTTGCAGTGCGAGCTGTCTGCCGGAAAGTCTCCGGTAATTCGGCCCTGTAGCTCCGGTTTCCGACACCACATTCTCGGTGTCGACCCTCCCGGCCGTTCTGAATCCGGAGGCGTGAGTCAGCCCCTCCCGCCTGCCTCCAGGCCTGATCACCATGCAGGAGTGACCCTATGACGTCGAGCACCGACGCCGGTCCCACACCCGAATCCGAGCGCGTCACCCGTGAGGACTCCGAACGACGCGCACTCGAAGAGGAAGTCGCCCGCGAGCGCGCGCAAGCCGCCCGCGAGCGCCGGGCGCGTTCGCGTGCGGGCGCGCAGACCACCAGCGGCCCGCGTGAACGGACCGGAAAACCACTGCGCCGCAAGTCCGAGGGCCAGTGGGCACTGGGCTACCGCGAGCCGCTGAACGCGAACGAACAGAGCAAGAAGGACGACCACCCGCTCAACGTCCGCACTCGCATCGAGAACATCTACGCCCCGGGCGGATTCGACTCGATCGACAAGGCCGACCTGCGCGGGCGTTTCCGCTGGTGGGGCCTGTACACCCAGCGCGAGCAGGGGTACGACGGCACCTGGACCGGCGACGAGAACCTCGACCTGCTCGAGGCCGAATACTTCATGATGCGTGTCCGCTGCGACGGCGGCGCGCTGAACGTCGAGCAGGTGCGCACCCTCGGCCAGATCTCCACCGAGTTCGCCCGCGACACCGCGGATCTGTCCGACCGGGAGAACCTGCAGTACCACTGGATCGAGATCGAGAACGTCCCGGAGATCTGGCGGCGGATCGAGGGCGTGGGCCTGCAGACCACTCAGGCGTGCGGCGACTGCCCGCGCGTGGTGCTCGGCTCCCCGCTGGCCGGTGAATCGCTGAACGAGGTCATCGACGGCACCTGGGCCGTGGAGGAGATCACCCGGCGCTACGTCGGCAAGAAGGAGTACTCGAACCTCCCGCGCAAGTTCAAGACCGCGATCTCGGGCCAGCAGGACGTGGTGCACGAGATCAACGACGTGGCCTTCATCGGCGTGGAGCACCCCGAGCACGGCCCCGGCTTCGACCTGTGGGTCGGCGGCGGCCTGTCCACCAACCCGATGCTCGCCAAGCGGGTCGGCGCGTGGGTCCCGCTGGCGGAGGTGCCCGATGTGTGGGAAGCGGTCGTCTCGCTGTTCCGCGACTACGGCTACCGCCGCCTGCGCACCAAGGCGCGGCTGAAGTTCCTGATCAAGGACTGGGGCATCGAGAAGTTCCGCCAGGTGCTCGAGGACGAGTTCCTGAAGCGCAAGCTGATCGACGGCCCCGCGCCCGAGGCGCCGGTGCGGCCCATCGATCACGTGGGCGTGCAGAAGCTGCGCAACGGACTGAACGCGGTCGGCTTCTCCCCCATCGCCGGGCGGGTCTCGGGCACGACCCTGACCAAGGTGGCCGACGCGGTCGAGCGGATCGGCTCCGACCGGATCCGGTTCACCCCGTACCAGAAGCTCATCGTGCTCGATGTTCCCGACGACAAGGTCGAGGAGTTGATCGCCGAGCTCGAGCCGCTGAACCTGCAGGCGCGGCCGTCGGCCTGGCGGCGAAACCTGCTGGCCTGCAGTGGTATCGAGTTCTGCAAGCTGTCGTTCGTGGAGACCCGCAAGCGCTCGCAGGTGCTCGCGCCCGAACTGGACCAGCGGCTGGCCGATATCAACGCCCAACTCGACGTCCCGGTCACGATCAACATCAACGGCTGCCCGAACTCCTGCGGCCGCTCGCAGATCGCCGACATCGGCTTCAAGGGACAGCTCGTCGACGACGGCGACGGGAATCAGGTGGAGGGATTCCAGGTTCATCTGGGCGGCACCCTCGGTCTCGACGCCGCCTTCGGCCGAAAGCTGCGCCAGCACAAGGTGACCAGCGACGAGCTCGGCGACTACATCGAGCGCGTGGTGCGCAACTTCGTCAAGAGCCGCAACGACGGTGAGCGGTTCGCCCAGTGGGCGGTCCGCGCCGACGAGGCCGATCTCCGGTAAGGGAAAGAGACGCAATGACAACCGCTTTGGACAAGCTCTCCGAGGACGAACTGCGGCGCATCGCCGAGGACGGCGCGACCGCGCTCGGTCCCGACGCCTCGGCCGCCGAGTTGCTGCGGTGGACCGAGGAGACCTTCGGTCCGGGCTACATCGTCGCGTCGAACATGCAGGACGCGGTGCTGGTGCATCTGGCCGCGCAGACCCGGCCCGGGGTGGACGTGCTGTTCCTGGACACCGGCTACCACTTCGCCGAGACCATCGGCACCCGCGACGCGGTGGAGACGGTGTACGGCGTGAACATCGTCAACGCGCAGCCGGAAAACTCTGTGGCGGAACAGGATCGGCTGCTGGGCAAGGACCTGTTCGCCCGCGAGCCCAACGAGTGCTGCCGGCTGCGCAAGGTGGTGCCGCTGAAGCAGTCCCTGGGCGGCTACAACGCCTGGGTCACCGGCATCCGCCGGGTGGAGGCTCCCACCCGCGCCAACGCCCCCCTGATCTCCTTCGACGAGGGCTTCGGCCTGGTGAAGATCAACCCGATCGCCGCCTGGTCCGACGAGGAGATGGCCGAGTACATCGATCGGCACGGCATCCTCGTCAATCCCCTTGTGGAAGAGGGATATCCGTCCATCGGTTGCGCTCCGTGCACGCGGAAGCCGGAACCGGGAGCCGATCCGCGAAGCGGCCGCTGGGCCGGCCTCGCCAAGACCGAATGCGGGTTACACCAGTCATGACTCCTACCGCGACCGATACCCAGCTCACCGACGCCGCCGCCATCGACCGTGCCCTGCGAACCCCCGCCGCGCGGTTCGACACCCTGGCCGCGCTGGAGTCCGAGGCCATTCACATCTTCCGCGAGGTGGCGGGGGAGTTCGAGCGGCCGGTGATCCTGTTCTCCGGCGGCAAGGACTCGACGGTGCTGCTGCACCTGGCGCTCAAGGCTTTCTGGCCCGCGCCGCTGCCGTTCGCGCTGCTGCATGTGGATACCGGGCACAATCTGCCCGAGGTGCTGGCCTTCCGCGATCATGTGGTGGAGAAGTACGGGCTGCGGCTGCATGTGGCCAGCGTCGAGGAGTATCTCGCCGACGGGCGGCTGACCGAGCGCCCCGACGGTATCCGCAATCCGCTGCAGACCGTGCCGCTGCTGGATTCGATCACCGACAATCGGTTCGACGCGGTGTTCGGCGGCGGTCGGCGCGACGAGGAGCGCTCGCGCGCCAAGGAGCGGATCTTCTCGCTGCGTGACGCGTTCGGACGCTGGGATCCCAAGCGGCAGCGGCCCGAACTGTGGAACCTGTACAACGGGCGGCACGCGCCCGGCGAGCACGTGCGGGTGTTCCCGCTGAGCAACTGGACCGAGCTGGACATCTGGCGGTACATCGCCCGCGAGGACGTCGAGCTGGCGACCATCTACTACGCCCATCAGCGCCCGGTCTACCAGCGCGACGGCATGTGGATGACCCCGGGCAGCTGGGGCGGTCCGCGCGAGGGCGAGGAGCTGGTCACCAAGTCGGTGCGGTATCGCACCGTCGGCGACGGATCCACCACCGGCGCAATCATTTCCGACGCCGCCGACAACGAGGCGATCCTCGCCGAGGTGGCCGCGTCGCGGCTGACCGAGCGCGGCGCGACGCGCGGGGACGACCGCGTCTCCGAGGCCGCGATGGAAGACCGTAAGCGAGAGGGTTATTTCTGATGTCCGACCTATTACGACTCGCCACCGCCGGCAGTGTCGACGACGGTAAGTCCACTCTGGTCGGACGTCTGCTGTACGACACGAAATCCGTTCTGGCGGACCAGATCGACGCCGTCACACGGGCCTCGGTCGACCGTGGTCTGTCCACCCCGGATCTGTCGCTGCTGGTCGACGGCCTGCGCGCGGAACGTGAACAGGGCATCACGATCGACGTGGCGTACCGCTACTTCGCCACGCCCCAGCGGTCTTTCGTACTCGCCGACACCCCCGGGCACGTGCAGTACACCCGCAACACGGTGTCCGGCGCGTCCACCGCGCAGTTGGTCATCCTGCTGGTGGACGCGCGCAAGGGCGTCATCGAGCAGACCCGACGGCACGCCGCGGTGATGGCGCTGCTGGGTGTGCCCAAACTCGTTCTGGCCGTGAACAAGATCGACCTGGTGGACGACGCGGCGGGCGTGTTCGAGAAGATCGTCGAAGAATTCACCCAGCTGACAATGAAATTGGGCTGGGCACGGGAGGACGTCACCGAGATCCCGGTCTCGGCGCTGCACGGTGACAACATCGCATCGCGCTCGGAGAACACCCCCTATTACGACGGTCCCTCGCTGATCGAACATCTCGAGTCGGTTCCGGTCGACGCGGATGTGCACGGGCGGCACCAGGTCGGGCTGCGTTTCCCGGTGCAGTACGTCATCCGGCCGCGCACCCCGGAGTATCCGGACTACCGCGGCTATGCCGGGCAGATCTCCGCCGGTGTGGTGCGTCCCGGAGACGAGGTCGTGGTGCTTCCGTCGGGAACTCGCACCACCGTCGAGCGGATCGACACCGCGGACGGTGAACTCGAGTCGGCGCAGCCCGGCCTCAGCGTCACGCTGATCCTCGCCGACGACGTGGACGTCTCGCGCGGAGACGTCATCGCGTCGGCGACCGACGCCCCCGAACCCATCGACACCTTCGACGCCACCGTGTGCTGGCTCGGCGACAAGCCGTTACGCGCGGGCGCGCGACTGCTGCTCAAGCACGGCACCCGCACCACCCAGGCGGTCGTGGGCGCACTGCTCGAGCGTTTCGACGAACAGCATCTGGCCGCGGACACCGAGGCGGAGTCGTTGGCGCTCAACGACATCGGTCGTGTCTCGCTGCGCGTCGCGGACCCGATCGTGGCCGACGACTACCGGGTCAACCGGCACACCGGCAGCTTCCTGCTCATCGACCCGGCCGGGGGCAACACCCTGGCCGCGGGCCTGGTCGGCGATGTGCTGACCGCGGTCGAGGTCGGCACCGAAGGCTGATGTCGTACAACGGCAGTGTCAGCGGTCCGCTCATGGTGCGGGCCGACAGCGTCGGGCTCCGGGCCGGAGCAGGACCGGTGCGCGCCGTATCCGAATCACCCGGCGTACCGGTCGATTTCGCCGATGCGGTACCGGCGGCACGGGACAGCGATCTCGTGGCGCGGGGCCGTGCGGATTCACCCGGTGCTCCGGCGCTGATCGCGGTCGCCCACGGCAGTCGCGATCCGCGGTCTGCGGCAACGATGGCCGCGGTGGTTTCCGGTGTGGCACACCGGAATCCGGGACTGGACGTGCGGCTGGCATTCCTGGACCTGAGTACGCCGTCGGTCGAGCAGGTCATCGATGCCGTTGCCGCACAGGGGCATCGGGATGTGATCGTGGTACCGCTACTGCTGGGCAGCGCATTCCACGCGCGGGTCGATCTGCCCGGTCTGCTCGCGGCCGCCCGTTCACGCCATCCGCGGCTGCGCCTGGTTCAGGCCGATGTGCTCGGGCCCGATCCGCTGCTGATCACCGCGCTGCGTGAGCGTGTGCTGGCGACCGATGCCGATCGCACCGACGACACGCTGGGTGTCGCCGTCGCGGCGGTCGGCTCCTCGTCCGCCGAGGCCAACCGCCGCACCCGCGCCCTGGGCCGACTGCTCACCGCCGACACCGCCTGGCGCGCCGAAGTGTGCTTCGCGACCACCGAACCATCTCTCCCCCAGGCGATCTCGACGTTGCGTGCGCAGGGATGCACCCGGGTCGTCGTCGCGCCGTGGTTCCTGGCCCCCGGCCTGCTCACCGATCGCCTCGGCGCGGCCGCACCGCACGTCATCCACGCCGACCCGCTGGGGAGTCACGGGCTCGTCGCGGAGGTCGTGACGCGGCGGTACGCGACCGCGGTGCGCGAAATCCGGGCGCGGCGCGATACCGACATCGCCGTCGCGTAATTCGGCGTATCAGGACGCGGGCGTAGTCATCCGCACTGGCGCGCATGCGCATCCTCACCGGATAGCGGCCGGGGTGCGGATCCAGCACGTCACGCGCGATACCGCGGTTGTGCAGGCACCTTGCGCCGCATCAGTTTTCAGTCATCTGCGGTCCCTTCGATCTCGGGTAGCCGACCCGCGAAGGCCTCGACCATCAGCCCGCTGGTTCGCTGACCGGTCAGCGGAACCAGCGCTCGAGCACGGCGGCGACACCGTCCTCGGCGACCGTCACGGTGACCTCGTCCGCGGCGTCCCGGGCGGCGTCGACGGCATTGCCCATTGCCACGGAATGCCCTGCCCAGGAAAGCATTTCGCAGTCGTTGTAGCCGTCGCCGATGGCCAGGGTGGCCTTCGCCGGGATGTCCAGTTCGAGGCGCAGTCGTTCGAGTGCCCACCCCTTGGACACACCGTGACGGGAGGCGACGAGCCAGGGCTCGTCCTCACCGTGCACCCAGCCCGCGCCGGGGAGTTCGCGCTCGCCCATCACGGCGACCATGTCGGCGAGTGAACCGCCGGGCCACCAGCCGTTCAGGCGCGTGGTCGGTTCCAGGCTCAGATCGACGTCCTCGACGAAACGGAATTCGCCGAGGCGGAAGCTGCCGGGGTAGTAGCCGGTGGCCCAGGTGCCGACGCCGACCTTCTCCACCGACAGGACCATATCGGGGAACAGTTCGCGTAGGACCCCGACGGACGGCTCCGGATCGAAGGTGTGCACATCCCGCGGTTGCCACGTCGAAATATTCGCCTGCACAGCACCGTTCGAGCAGATCGTCCATCCCTCGCCGATGCCCAGATCCTGTACCACCATCCGGGTCGCCAGGAGGGTTCGTCCGGTCGCCACGACCACGTGCGCGCCCGCGTCGGCCGCCGCCCGCACCGCGTCGCGCACGCGCGGGGTGATCGACTGGCCGGTGCGCAGCAGAGTTCCGTCTACATCCAGAGCTATCAGTCGAGGTCTGTCAGCAGTGTCGTCCACCACCTCATTCTTGCCGATCGCACAGATGCACTTTCATCGCCTGGGTGGTCTACTACCGATCCTCCGATTCGGGCAGCGGCAGATAGGGGGTGATCGCATGCGCGAGATTGGCAACGGTCAACGACTGCAACCACACTCGGCCCGGTCCGGTGAGTGCGGCGAGGAACAGACCGTCCCCGCCGAACAGGATGTTCCGGATGCCGCGCAGGATGGTGATGTCGAAACCGACCGTGGCGTCGAACATTCCGACATGTCCGGGATGTACCCGCAACCGCTCCCCCGGGGCAAGATCGTATCGGATCACCTCACCGGACAACTCGGCCCACATCCGGCCCGAACCACTCACCCGTTGCAGCGTGAACCCCGTACCGCCGAAGATCCCCGCGCCGAGCCGACGCTGAAAACTCAGCGAAACGCGGACATCGCCTGTGGCACAGAGAAACCCGTGCCGATGCAGAAGGTACTCCCGCCCCGGCTCCACCGGCACCGGCACGATCTGCCCCGGTAGTTTCGCGGCGAACGCCACCGTCCCCGGCTGACGCGCCGCCGAGTACTCGGTCATGAACAACCCGGCCCCGGCCAAGGCCCGCTTCACCGCCCGGAACACCCCGCCCGACCCCACCCGCGTCGAGGTGTGCAGCCGGATCGACTCGGTCATCCACGACAGCTGCCCCGATTCGGCAACCAGACTCTCCCCCGGCTCGAGCGACACCTCGAGCACCGGCATCACACTTCCGATGATCCTGGGCTCCATCACTCCAGTGTGCGCCCGCGATTCCGCCGCCGCCCGTGATCCGATCCCCTTGCCGCACAAATGATCCACGAGTTGTGCGACCGATCCGCGCCTCTCCCACATGAGATCCACGACCGGCCCTGGTGCATGCACACGCTCGACTCGGGCCTCCGCTATGCATCCGGACCACCGGCGAAGCCGCAGCACGGCCGCTGGAAAGATGCCGTCGTCGAGCCGTGGCCGCGTCGATGACGAAGTAGCGAGATCAGCGCCGCCCGGCAGACGAATTACGCCGCAGCCCCCGATGGCCCGGTCAGTCCATCTCTATCGGCATACGGGCATTCGGATAGCCGAGCATCCGGCTGCCGATCCGCCCGCGCGACCACCGATACACCGCGACATGCCAACGCGTGGAACGTTTCCCCAGATACACCCCGGGTCGATTGGCGGCTGCGATACCGACGGCACCGGGCGCGCGAAGATCGACATTCCCTCATTAGAACGCATCAACCGCCTACCGACAGGGTCGGCTCGATCCGGCTGTTTCGACGCCGGTTCTCCCTGTCGAGCAACAGATCCGAACACCGATGCGGTTCGCGGATCAGCACGACCGGCGGCCGGCCCACGGTCACACCACGTGACCCGGTTCGGAGTCTTGTGCGTCGAATGCTCGGGCAACCGCAAGGCTGTCCTCGTAGACGTGATAGCGGACGATGAGGCCGTCGTCGATCGTGACGTGCAGCGCGAAGCGGGAGCGATATGCGCGGCCCGTGTACCGGGCGGTCTGACGGATCTCGCCCAGCACCACCGCATCCGCACCGTCGACCAGGATGCGCTCGATCACGGTGCCGACCTGTTCCGGCACATGGTGACGGGCGATCTCACGAAAATGCTCGGCCGCGTCCGCACGGGTGGCGCGGCGCCGGATCCACGGGGTCGCGGGGCGTCCGTGCTCATGCTCCGGCCAGTTCAGTTTCCAATCGGTGACCGGGGCATACAGTGCTGCGATGGCGTCCGGATCGCCAGCACCGATCCGCCGCAGCAATTCCTCGACGACGGCGCGTGTGGTGTTCGCCCCTGGATCGTTCATACCCGACACCGTGCCCGCAACGGTTCATTCCGTCGATTACCCCCGACGTAATACCGCTCGACTGCGGGCCGCGCGAACCTCCGGCATGGATTCGATCCTCCACCCCACCGCACCACCGAATTGCCTCGCATTCGATGTCTCGGCATGACATCGAATGGGATGCGAACGGGGTGCGGCTGGGCGGTGAGAGTGAGGTCAGGACCGCCGCCCCTCAATTTTGCGGCGGCCCGGATGACGTCAGTGGTGTCCGCCGCCGCCGTGAGATCCGCCGCCCAGGGAACCGCCATGTGAGCCACCGCCCAAGGAACCGCCGTGTAAGCCACCGCCGAAGGAATGGCCACCTGCGGAGTTGGACGTGCTGTGCGAGGTCACGCCGCCCAAGGAGTTGTGCGAGGTCGCGCCACCCAGGAAGTTGGACGTGCCGTTCGACGTGGCGCCGCCCAGGGAGTTATGCGACGTCGCCCCACCCAGCGAGTTGGAGGTGCCATTCGACATCGCGCCACCTGGGGAGTTGGGGGTTGCGCCGCCGAGGTGATTCGGCATGTTCTGGGACGCAACGCCTCCGGGGGAGCTCGGCAGCCCGTTGCCCGAGCCCGGCGAGCTTGCGGAATCGCTCGCATCGGCGGAGGACGAACTCGGGGCCGGGCCGCCGTCGGCGGGACCACTCGATGTCGTGTGGCCGCCCGGGGACAGGGCGCCTCCGGTATCGGTGTTCGCGGACGCTGTGGAGTCTCCCGGAGAGGTCCCGGTGCCCGGACTCGGCGCGGGGTCGGAGTGGACCGTGCCGGGAGTGCCGGAACCGGGATGCGCATTCGTTCCGGGATTGGTCCCCGGTCGCACACTCGTTCCAGTGGCTCCCGAATGCGCACTCGTCCCCGGTGCCGAATTCTGTTCTCCTGCTGTCGAATTCGATCCGGGCAGACCGGCTCCGGCCTGCGGCCCGGCAGCCGGGTGCGGAGTTCCGGTATTCGGCTGTGTCGCAACCGGATTCGTCAGCGATGTCTTCGAGATCGCGGGCGGCGTTACCCGGGCCGACGGATCCCAGGTTCCGGGCAGCGTGTCATGGTCCGAACTGTGCTGTGGGGCACTGTTTCCCGAGCGGACAGGCGGACGGGGCAGACTGATGACGGGGATCGCGGCACCGGACGTGGACGCGAACGGCAACGGGTTGACGAACTGCGCGGGGTTGGCGTACGTCTGCGGCTGAAGCCGATCCAGCGGGCCGCAGTGCGTACCGGGGCCGTGTTCACTGAGCGAACGTTGCACATCGCCGAACGTCGAGACCGAAACAGACTGTGTCACAGTGCCGTACGACTGGCCCCTGGAGTAGTTCCGCAACGAGAACCCGGCATCGGCCACCACCGGCGAGCCCATCGATCCCACACCGGGATCGGTTCCGTCGATCACCTGCACGTCGCGGGCCGGGTCGGGTGCGGGACCGGCGAGCACGGGCGCGAATTCCAGTGCCGGACCGTCGGATCCGATCGGGCCGCCGCCCAGCATCGTGGCCGCCGACATGGCCAGCGCCGAAGCGACCGCGGCACTGGACAATACGGCCGCACCGCGCGCGTACCTGCCGAGATTGCCGCCGGTGTCGGCCATCCGGAACGAAGCCAGCGCGGCTCCCGCCGCGACGGTTTGCGCAGGATCCGGCGAGATCACCACCGGACGCCCAAGTTCCGCGATCACCTGCGCCACCTCGAGCGGCCGCGCCGCGCCGCCGACCAGCAGAATACGGTCGATATCGCCGATCGTCAGCCCGGCCGCGCGGACGCAACGCCGCACCAGGCGCAGGGAATTGCGGATGTTCCAGGTGCGCAATCGGGTGGTGTCGTCGGCCGGGATGACCTTCGAGACCGGCGACGACGCACCGGGCGACAACGCCCGGGCATAGCGGGCCAGGGTTGCTCCCAGCGGCCGCCCGCCGTATTCGTAGGAGCGCACCGGCTTGCCCAGCACACCGCGTTTCTCCCGGTCTGCCTCGGTGCGCACGACCGCGATGTCGAGGCTGTTGCCGCCGAGATCGTAGACGAGCGTGAGACCGTTGTCGGAGACGTCGTATTCGGCGTCGAGCCACTCGACGGCCGCGACCGGTTCGGGCATCAGCAGTGTCCCGCTGGCCCCGGCCCAGTCCAGGGCATGCCGCAGTGCCGCCACCCGCGAGTCCGAATAGCAAGCGGGATAGGCGATCACCGGTTCGCCGTCGGATTCGGCGGCGCCGATCAGGCAGGTGGCAACGGCGGCAACGAGATCGGCCGCGGTCCAGATCCGCCCGCCCACCACCACCGGCTCGAACTCCCGGGTGAGATCGGCGAAATCCGTTACCACGGGCGCGAATCGAGGGAGGCCGCCGATTCGCGCGCCGCCGGCGCTGTCGAAGGTGACGGCGGTGCGACGCACCCGCACGAGGGGAAGGTCCCCTTCTCCGACGGTGGCCGCCCACACGGAGTTCACTGTGCCGATGCTCATGCCGAAGCCAATAGTCATTGCCATCCCGTCAAACGCACCGAGACCACGGCCCGGGGGACGCTCCTCGCGGTCGCGGTCGTTTACCAAACAGCGAACACAGGTTAGCTGGTCGATATCGGTCGCGGATACGCAATGGGCGGAAAAGGTTTCATACCCACCGGTCCATATCGCATACCCCCTGATAGACCCGCATACAGGTCGGAAAAATGGGACACGGAATATGCGACACGCCCAATTAAGCGGAAAAACCAGCTACCTTTCGGTAACTAGCTTTACAAACCAACCGGTGCGCGGCGAATGCGCCAAAACAGCTTTCCGGCATCATCATTCGATCGCGGAATATGGAATGCCTGAATAGTTGCCACCGATAGAACGGCACATGTTTCAGACAGAACCACCAACCCGGACAGACCGGCCGGTACCTGACATCCGGCCTCGGACAGCGGCATTCGGCACGTCCGATCAGAACCCGGCCGCTGCCCGAAAGTGCCGTCGGAGACACCCAGCGAGCAGCGGCATCGTCGCCACCATCCGATGACGCCGTCCGAGCAAGCCGACACCTCACTCCGCAGGAGCACCCGCGGCAACGGCCGTCCCCGGACCGAGGCCCCATTCCGGACAGCACTTTTCGCGAACCACACCCCTGCCCGCGCACCACCCCTGCCCTGGGCAGAGGTCGATTCACCCGGGAGGCGCAAATCGACCTCTACCCACGTCACCCGACCTCTTCGCCCCTTCGGCCACACGGCCACACGGCCACACGGCCACACGGCCACACGGCCACACGGCCACACGGACGCACGGACGCACGGACGCACGGACGCACGGACGCACGGACGCACGGACGCACGGACGCACGGACGCACGGACGCACGGACGCACGGACGCACGGACGATGGT
>NZ_BDBQ01000012.1 GCF_001613065.1 Nocardia miyunensis NBRC 108239 | reverse complement strand
GCACGGACGCACGGACGCACGGACGCACGGACGCACGGACGCACGGACGCACGGACGCACGGACGCACGGACGCACGGACGATGGTGGCGGCGGCGGATCGACTGCGATTCGGTCGATCCGGTCGCCGATCACAACCGGCACCGTCCTGAACACCACATCGGCGCGGCCACGCTCACACATCCGGTAGACGACATCGGCCACCGGACAACGGGATTCAGACCCGCGCGAGCAGGCGGGCCTTCCATCCTGGCCGCGCGGCCACCGCGCCGCCGCGAATGGCCGAGGGGCGACGAGCCGAGACGAGCGCATCGAAATCACCCGCGCCATAGGCGGGCTCGGTGAGCCGACCGGTGTTGAAATCCTCGACGAGCCCGCGCACGGTCTCCTGCGCGCAGGACTTGTTGGTGCCGATGAATCCGGTCGGGCCGCGCTTGATCCAGCCGGTCACGTAGACACCGGGGACGACCTCGCCGCCGGGAGCCGATCGCACCCGTCCGGCGGAGTTCGGAATGACCCCGGCCGCATCGTCGAACGGCAGGCCGGGCAGCGGAACGCCGCGATAACCGACCGACGCGAGAACCAGGCCGGTGTCCAGGGTTTCGGTGGAACCGGTGGGCACCGCACGCACCGTGCCGTCGGCATCGGTGGCGAGTTCGTTGTGCGCCAACTCGATTCCGGCGACCCGGTCGGTGCCGGACAGAGCGGTCGGCGAGGACAGGTAGCGGAACACGATCCGCTTGCGCCCGCTCACCGGCCGGTCGGCCAGGCCGCGCAGTAGCCGTAACTTGTGTTCGACCTTCTGCGAGATACCCGGAACCGGTTCGGGCACATCGCCTTCCACGACGATGTCCACGTCCGCACCGAGCAGTCCGACGAATTCCGGTACGGTGAAGGCCGATTCGGCTGGTCCGCGCCGCGCGATGATCACAACCTCTTCGACCTTGCTGTGCCGCAAAGCTTCCAGCGCCCTGGGCGATATATCGGTGTGGGACAGCGCCTCGGGATCGGCCGTGAGGATCCGCGCGACGTCCAGCGCGACATTGCCGTTGCCGACGATCACCGCGCGGCGCTGGGTCAGATCGAATTCCCGCTCGGACTGATCGGGATGTCCGTTGTACCAGGCCACGAAGTCGGTCGCCGAGGCGCTGCCCGGCAGGCCCTCGCCCGGAATGCCGAGTTTGCGATCGGTCGAGGCGCCGACCGCGTAGATCACCGCGTGATTGTGCGCGAGCAGTTCCTCATGCGAAACATCCTGTCCCACAGTCAGATTCAGATAGGATCCGAATCCGGGCTGCTCGGACATCACGTCGTACAACCGGCTCACCCGACGGGTCTTGGTGTGATCCGGGGCGACGCCGAACCGGGCCAGGCCGTAGGGCACGGGCAGCCGGTCGATCACCGTCACCGCGACATCGGGCTGGGTGAGCAGCTCATCGGCGGCGTACATCGCCGAGGGGCCCGAGCCCACGATCGCCACCCGCAGCGGCCCGCCCTCGACCCGCGCGGCGGGCACCGGCTGGGCCAGCACCGTACGCGGACGCACCTGCCGATAGAAATCGGCATTGATCTCGATGAAGGGCTGCTGCTCGGGAGTCAGCCGTTTGGTCGAGGTGATGGCGTCGACGGGGCACGCCGTAGCGCACGCCCCGCAGTCCACGCACGACTCCGGATCCACGTACAGCATTTCCGCACTCAGGAAATCCGGCTCGTCCGGAGTGGGATGGATGCAGTTGACCGGGCACGCGTAGACGCAGGACGCGTCGCTGCAACAGGATTGGGTGACGACGTACGGCACTGTGCGCTCGCCCTCAACTCGCCTTGACCACGCGCAGCGGCTCCGAGCGGTAGCGGCTGCTCGGGCCGTCGATGCGCAGCAGCTTCCACACGCCCTTGGCGACCGGGTTCATCAGGCCGATCTCCTTGGCCAGCGCCCGCACGTCGACGAAGTAGTCGCTGAAGACCTTGCGAGCCTCCTTCGAGCCGTAGAACAGCTCCTTGCGAACCTCGTCCGGAATATCGAACTCGTCGAAGAAGGACTTCGGCGGCGTGGCGATCGACCGGCCCAGGATCCACATGATCAGCGGCATGGCCAGCGAGAGCACGAACTTGTTGAACGACTTCGCCTCCGGCACATGGTGCTCGAGGAATTCGTGTGCGAAGGAGATGTGCCGCGCCTCCTCGGCGACGTGGATCGACATCACTCCGCGCATGATCGGGTGCACCTCCTCACCCGAGCGCAGGATCGCCTTCTGGATGTGATCGATCGGCTCCTCACCGGCGAGCACGGCCATGAAGAACAGATTCGGGGTCAGCACGGCCACCGGAACGCCCAGATACCGCAGCTTGCGCACGGCCGGGCCCATCCCGGGCACGTCCGCCCCGATCCGGTTCACCATCTCCTGGAACATCTGGGTGTGGTTGAGTTCCTCGGTCATCTCATGGGTGCAGTACCGGAACTCGGGGTCACCGTTGGGCAGCCCGAAGGTGTGATTCACCATCCCGCTGATCAGGATCGACTCGAACTGCAGACCGACCTTGGCGACGTTGGCCTGGCGGTACTTGCCGATCTCGATCTGCCGCTTCCTGGGCTGGGACAGGTACCACGGGTGCCGCCCGAGCGGGTCCGCGGAAACAGGCAGAATCCACCGCTCGGGGTCGGCATCGGGATCGAAATCGGGGTTTTCCCAGTCGATGTCCTCGAAAGGATCGAAGTGGCGGTTCACCGAACCTTCCGACAGCAGCGTCAACTTGGCGGCGTACTCCCGCGCCTCGCGGACGATCGGGTCCTCGGGCTCGACGTGGTCGGCACCAGGCGTCGTGGCAACGGACGTCATCGTCACAGCCTCTCCACTCGTTGGGTAACTGTTTCCAATAGTTACACCAACCAGGAGTCACGTCAACCGCTGCAGGTCATCGGTCCAGCGGCACCAGCCCCGTATGAGCAGTTCCGGCCGCCACCGCGGCCTCGGGCACCACGACTCCGGCCATCGCACCGCCACCGGCGATCAGCACCGCCGCCGCGACGCGCACCAGCCGACGCTGCGACCATGCCGAACCACCCCGGCGACCGCCGACCGTGCCGCCGGCCGCCTCGGCTGCCCGCTGCGCCAGGATCGCGGCACCGTCGGCGATCGTGCGTTCGGGATCCGCCGCGACGATCACCGGCCGCGCGAGCTCCTCACCGAGCACCTTCGCGACCTCGCGCGGACGCGCGGCACCGCCGATCACCAGGACCCGATCCACATCGGCCATGGTGACATCGGCGATGCGGAGGCATTTGTAGACCAGATCCACCGAACGCAGCACATGAATCGAGCGCAGCGCCGAGATCGCGGCATCGGAATCGGTCAGCGAACGCGGCGAGGCCAGGCGGCTCGCCCGTTTGGTCATCAGCGCGCCGAAGGCGCGGCCGCCGTACTCGCTCGACCGCACCGGCGTGCCGACCACCCGATTGTCCG
Source organism: Nocardia miyunensis NBRC 108239 (assembly GCF_001613065.1). GTDB lineage: Bacteria > Actinomycetota > Actinomycetes > Mycobacteriales > Mycobacteriaceae > Nocardia > Nocardia miyunensis. The sequence goes on along the minus strand of NZ_BDBQ01000012.1, from coordinate 60,577 downwards.
GCGCACCCGCGCCGACCCGGACCAGGGTCACGCTCAGCGCCGAACCACCCAGGTCGTAGACGAGCATCAGCCCCGGGGTGACCGGGTCCTGCGTGGCCTCGAACCAGGCCGTCGCGGCGACCGGCTCACAGATCAGCTCGGCCCGCGCCAGGCCCACCGTCTCGAGCGCCCCGCGAAGATCGGCGACCTGCTCGCCCGAATAACCGACCGGATGGGTCACCGCCAGCGCGACATTCTCGTCCGGCTCCGCGCCGAGCGTTTCGGTGATCACGCCCTGCGCGACCGTCGCGACCAGATCCGCCGCGGTCAGCGTGCGATTGCCGACCCGTGCCGTCGGCGTGGAACGCTGACTCAGATCGGCGAATTCGGCCAGCGCGCGGCCGTGTTTGGGAATCCGGCCGACGCGTGCGGCGCCAGCGCTGTCGAACGTGAGGGTGGTGCGCCACGTCGTGGGCACGCCCTTCTTCTTGTTCCGGTGCGCGGCCCGGCCACTCTCCCCTGCCACGGCGCACACCGTATTGACCGTTCCGATGCTGACTCCGAGCCCAACCGTCATCTACACCCATCCTCGATCGACGAACAGCGTTTTATGCAATCGTGATCCGAACGCGTTCCAGGCAACCATCCGCAACCCGGTACTGACAACCACCGGACACGGGGTTGTCCGCTCGTGACATCTCCTGCACATACCGTTCAGAAGTGGGTGAACTGTGCGGATCGACCGTCCGCACACCTCTCGGCGAGCCGGGCGGACCCGACCGGAGATCCGCCCGACGCCGCACTCAGGATCCTGCTGGCAACTCCGGAATCCGGGTCGCACGGGCGTAGACGGTCTCGCCGTCGCGCAGTTGCAGTGCCTCGGCGTCACCGCGGGTGACCTGCGCGGTGAACAGATCGCCGGTGGCGGCATTGCGCAACTCCAGCCGCACCTCGAAGCCGAGCACCACCACCCGCTCCACCGTTGCGCGGGTGACGCCCGCCGATTCCGCGGTGCCCTCGTGCGAGGCCAGCGCCATCTCCGGATCGCGGCCGACGCGAATGTCGTGCGGGCGCACCAGATGTCCGTTCAACTTTGCCACCGCGCCCAGGAAGGACATGACGAACTCGTTCGCCGGACGGTCGTAGACGTCCTCGGGACTGCCGATCTGCTCGATCCGCCCGGAGTTCATCACCGCGATCCGGTCCGCGACGTCCAGCGCCTCCTCCTGATCGTGCGTCACCAGCACCGTGGTCACGTGGACCTCCTCGTGCAGCCGACGCAGCCAGGTCCGCAGATCGGTGCGCACCTTGGCGTCCAGCGCGCCGAACGGCTCGTCCAGCAGCAGCACCTGCGGATCGACCGCCAGCGCGCGGGCCAGGGCCATGCGCTGACGCTGACCACCGGACAGCTGGGCCGGATACCGGTGCTGGAAACCGTCCAGCCCGACGATGCCGAGCAGCTCGTCCACCCGCTTGGCGATCTCGTTGCGCGGCCGCTTGCGGATCTTCAGACCGAATGCGACGTTGTCGCGCACGGTCATGTGCTTGAACGCCGCGTAATGCTGGAACACGAAACCGATATCGCGTTTCTGCGGCGAGACCCGGGTGACGTCGCGTCCGGCGATGACCACCACCCCGGAATCCAGCGATTCCAACCCCGCGATCGAACGAAGCAGCGTCGACTTGCCCGAGCCGGAGGGGCCGAGCAGCGCGGTCAGCTCACCCGAGGGAATTTCGAGGCTGACGTCGTCGAGCGCGGCGAACGTACCGTAATTCTTGTTCGCATTGGTGACGGTGATCATTTGGCAGTGCCCCGCTTGCGTTCTAGAAGGGTCATCAGAATGAGAACGACGAGCGCGATACCCATCAGCAGGGTCGCCGCACAGTAGGCGCCGAACGTGTTGTTGTCGTTGGTATAACGGCCGCTCACCAGCAGCGTCAGCGTCTGCGAGATGCCCGGCAGTCCCGAGGAGACCATGATCACCGCACCGTATTCGCCGAGCCCGCGCGCGACGGTGAGCACGATGCCGTAGGTCAGGCCCCAGCGAATGGCGGGCACGGTGATCCGCCAGAAGGTCTGCCAGCCGGTGGCGCCCAGCGTGGCGGCCGCCTGCTCCTGATCGTCGCCGATCTCGTGCAGGACCGGCACGACCTCGCTCACCACGAACGGCAGCGTGACGAAGATGGTCGCGAGCACCATGCCCGGCAGGCCGAAGATCACCTTGAAGCCGAGACTCTGGACACCACCGAACCAGCCGCCCACACCCCACAGCATGATCAACGCCACACCCACGATGACCGGCGACACCGCGAACGGCAGATCCACGATGCCCTGAATCAGAGTCCGGCCCCGGAAGTTCCCGCGCGCCAGCGCGATCGCGGTGACCACGCCGAAGACCACATTCACCGGCACCACGATCGCGATGATCAGGATCGTCAGGTCGAACGCCGAGACCGCCGCCGGGGTGGTGATGGAAGCGAAGAACGCGCCGAGGCCGTGTTGAAAACTACGCCAGAAAATGATGATCAGCGGCGCCACCAGCAGGATGAGCAGGTAAGCCAGCGCGATCACCCGCATCGAGATGCGGGTCGGTGCGGACAGTTTCATCGGCTTCTCTGCTCCTTGCGTGCGGCGCGCCCGGCGAACAATCGCAGTACCAGCAGGGTCAGGAAGGAGATCACCAGCAGTACCACCGATACCGCGGCCGCGTTGGCCGGACGGTCCACCTCGATCTGCTGCTGGATGTACTGCGAGGCCACCTGGGTGTGGCCGGGAATATCGCCGCCGATCAGGACCACCGAACCGTATTCGCCGATCGCGCGAGCGAAGGCCAGCCCGCCGCCGGACAGGATTGCCGGTGCGAGCGTGGGCAGCACGATCCGCAGGAACGTGGTCCAGTTGTTCGCGCCCAGCGAGACGGCGGCCTGCTCCACCTCCCGGTCTGCCTCGATCAGCACCGGCTGCACCGAACGAACCACGAACGGCAGTGTCACGAATGCGAGCGCCACGACCAGGCCGGGCTGGGTGGCGTTGAGGTGCACACCGATCGGACTGTCCGGGCCGTACAGCGACAGCAGCACGATGCTGGCCACGATCGTCGGCAGCGCGAACGGCAGGTCGATGAGGGCGTTCACGATGCTCTTGCCGGGGAAATCGTCCCGGACCAGCACCCACGCGACGAGCGTGCCCATCACCACATTGATCAGCGCCACCGCCACCGACACGACGACCGTCACCCGCAGCGCGGCCAGGGCGGCCGGTGCGGAGACGGCATTCCAGAAGCCGGACCAGCCGCCGCCGAAGGCGTGAAACGCCAAGGCGGCCAAGGGCAACAGCACGATCACGCTGAGCCACAGCACCGCGATCGCGAGGCCCAGCGGACCGACCGATCCGGTTATCCGTAGCCAGGAGCGGCCGTTCGGTTGTTGCCCGGCCGTGCCGGAAGCCGCCTCCGCGATCGCGGCATCAGTACTGATCTCGGTCACGATTGTCGAGTATCCCGTGAGTGGTGTGTGCCGCAGCCCTACTTGGTGGCCTTGTCGTAGAGCACCGCGACGCTGCCCGTGTTCGGCGTGAACAGGTCCTTGTCGACCTTGGCCCAGCCACCCAGATCGGCGACGGTCCACAGCTTCTGCGGCTGCGGGAAATCCTTGCTGTAATCGGCAGCGACCTGCGGGTCGACCGGGCGGTAGCCGGCCTCGGCGAAGGCCTTCTGACCGGCGGGGGTGTACAGGAAGTTCTTGAATGCCACGGCCTTGTCCGAGTTCTTCGCGTTCTTCAGCACCGCGAACGGGTTCTCGATCTTGAACGTGGTCGGCGGCAGGAGGTGCTCGATCGGGTCGCCGCTACGCTCGGCATTGATGGCCTCGTTCTCGTAGCTGATCAGCACGTCACCGGTGCCCTGCAGGAAGGTGTCGGTGGCCTCGCGGCCCGACTTCGGCTGCACCTTGATGTGATCCTTGGAGATCAGCTGGCCCAGGTAGTCCAGGCCGGCCTGCGGGTTCTTGCCGCCGTCGCTCTCAGCCGCGTACGGAGCCAGCAGGTTCCACTTGGCCGAACCCGAGCTGAACGGGTTCGGAGTGACCACCTGCACACCCGGCTTCAACAGATCGTTCCAGTCGTGGATGCCCTTCGGATTCCCCTTGCGCACCGCGATCACGACGACCGACCCGAACGGAATTCCCTTGTCGGCGTCCGCATTCCATTTCGAGTCGATCAGGCCGGCCTTGACCAGCCGGGTGATGTCGGGTTCGACGGAGAAGTTCACCACATCGGCCTGGGCTCCGGCCGCTACCTTGCGGGACTGATCACCGGACGGGCCGTAGGACTGCTGGACCTGGACGCCCTTGCCCGCGTCGGTCTTGTTGAACTCGGGAACCACCTTCTGGAAGGCAGGCTGAGCCACGGAATACGCGAAGAGGGTCAGCGAACTGCTGCTGCCACTCCCACCGCCGCTCGCGGTGTCGCTGGCTCCGCCGCCGCAGGCGGACAGGGTCACGGCCGCGAGTGCGGTGAGCGCGGCGGCGACCGAGCGGCGGCGCGAGAGTGGCCAGGAGCTGCGAGACATAGGGGTGGACCCTTTCCTGCTGCCCCACCGACGTATTTCAACAGTTGGCGGCGGGGTGGATATGGTTATCGGGATAGACCTGCCGTGAACAACGATGTGGGGCAGTGGCGCGTCTACGGCGAGAGCCGCCGGGCTGGGACACATCTGCGAAAGGAAATGCGCGCCGAGTCTATTGGGGGATGACGCGCAGAGGTGTCCGACGGGTCATCTGCGACAGTAGATGTCCGCGACCACGAGGCAACCCACTGCGATCAACGCCAATTCATGGCGGACCTGCGGGACTGCACTCGATGACACGGGCAGACTGTAGCAGAACAGGACGAATCGCCGCGACCCGATCGAACCCCAGGGGGCATCTGTGACCACAACACCGAGCGAATCCGCCGGAGACGGCCCGACCACCGGAGAATCCGCCGCTCCGGACCGGATCCGCCGCACTTTTCCCGGCATCAGCACACGGGCGTGGGAGCATCCGGCGGATCGCACCGCTCTGGTGGCCATGCGCACCTTCGCCGGGTTCGACACCGTGCTGCGCACCCTGTCCGGTCTGCTGCGTGAGCGCCAGCACCGGCTGATGTACCTGGCGACCGCGGTCCGGGTGGACGAACGGCAGTTCAAGACGCTGCACGAGCTGCGGAGCGATGCCGTGCGCATCCTCGACGCACCGGTCGCACCGGAGATGTACGTGCTGCAGGATCCGGTCGCCAACGCCTTCACCATCGGGATGGACGAGCCGTTCATCGTGCTGACCACCGGACTGGTCGAACTGCTGGACGTGGAGGAGTTGCGATTCGTCGTCGGGCACGAACTCGGGCACGCGATGTCCGGGCACGCGGTCTACCGGACCATGCTGATGCATCTGCTGAACTTCGCGTCCTCGTTCGGCTGGATGCCGATCGGCGGCTGGGCGCTGCGCGCGATCATCGCCGCGCTGTTGGAGTGGAGTCGCAAATCCGAACTCTCGGGCGATCGGGCCGGGCTGCTGTGCGGGCAGGACGTGGAGGCTTCGGTGCGCGTCCACATGAAGTTGGCGGGCGGCGCGATGGTGAGTGAGATGAGTCATGCCGCATTCCTGCAGCAGGCCGACGATTACGACCGCACCGGCGATCTGCGCGACGGCGTGCTCAAACTGCTGAACATGGAATTGCAGACGCATCCGTTCTCGGTGCTGCGCGCGGCGGAACTACGGCGCTGGATCGCGGGCGGTGAGTACGACCGCATCCTGGACGGGCGATATCCGCTGCGCGAGCACGACAAGAACACCCGGATCAGCGATGAGATCCGCGAGGCCGCCCGCACCTACCGGGAAAGTTTCGACGCCTCGGAGGACCCCCTGATCCGCACGGTGCGCAACCTGGGCCGCGATGTCGGGGCCGCGGTGAGCACCGTGGGTCAGGAGGTCGGCGAGACGGTCTCGAAGATCGGAAAAAGATTCGGGTTCTAGTCCTCGTCCACTTCCGGCGGGCTCTCGAGCAGGTCCAGGATCCATTCCTCGGAGGCGGACTCCTCGCCGTCCTCGTCGGCCTCCTCGATGCGCAGCCGGTTGTGCAGCCGCACTCCCAGGCCGAGCAGTTGGGCGGCCCGCACCATCTCGATCGCCTCGTCGGGCGTGGCGTAGTGGGTGGCGATCAGCCGAGGCCCCTCCTCGAGGTCATCGGTGTCGAGCAACTGCGTGGTGAGCTCAGCGAAATCCTCATCGGTTGACATGGGCGAGAGCGTACCCCGGGCTACCGACAGCGGCAGGGCGTTCGCGTCAGGGCGGAGGCGTGCTGCCGTCGTACCGGCAAGCGGGCTAGGCTGAGCGTGTGCATCGCATTGCCGGATGGTGGGACGGATTCGAATTGTGGGTCGCGGGCCTGCCGTTCCTACCGCAGTTCGCGGTGGTGCTGATCGGGATGGTCCCGATCAGTTTCCTGATCGCCTACCTGCTCGATCGTCTCCTGCGCGACGCGCTGCGCGTGCTCGGCCGGGATCGCGCGACCGAGCCGGAGCCGATCTCGTCGATCGATGCCGAGAATCCCGCCGACCCCGCGGAGACGGCACCCGAACTGGTGGTATTCGGCCCACAGCCCCTGGATTACGGGCCGCAGCCCTTGGAGTACGGGCCACACCCGCTGGACTACGGACCACCGCTGCCCGACACCCCGGGCGCGCGGCAGAAGGAAGCGGTGTGATGCCTCGCTCACGTGTTCAACTGGCCCTGGTCGCCCTGATCGTGCTCGTGATCGTCGCCTGGCTGCTCACCCGCTGAGGGCGCGCAACGCTGGACGGCACACGGTGACGGGCCGATGATGTCCCTATGACGTCCTACGACGAACCGCTGAGCGACGCACCCGACGACGTCAGCGATGCGGACCGCACGCCGCAGCCCGTTCCCGGCGACGACGCCCCGGCCGATGCCTGTGCGGTGCGCCGCGACGCGCTCGGCGACGTCGACGACAGTGAGTTGACCGCAGGATATCTGCCGACCTCCACGGGCATGACGCACAAATCCGCCTATCCGCCCATCGACGACTACGCCTTCCTGTCCGACTGCGAGGCCAACTGCCTGATCGCCCGCAACGGGGCGGTCGAGTGGATGTGCCTGCCGCGGCCGGATTCGCCCAGCGTCTTCGGCGCGATGCTGGATCGCAGCGCCGGGCACTTCCGGGTCGGCCCGTACGGCGTGAACGTGCCCGCGGCCCGCCGCTACCTTCCCGGCGGCATGATCGTCGAGACGACCTGGCAGACCGACACCGGCTGGCTGATCGTGCGCGACGCGCTGGTGCTGGGCCCGTGGCACAACAACGACAAGCGCAGCCGCACCCATCGCCGCACGCCGATGGACTGGGACGCCGAACACATGCTGCTGCGCACGGTGAAATGCGTGAACGGCGTGGTCGAGCTGGAGGTCAGCTGCGAACCGGCCTTCGACTACCACCGCGCCCCGGCCAGCTGGGAGTACACCGGCCGGGTCTACGAACAGGCCACCGCCACCTGTGAGGGCGACGCCGACTGCACCAGCCTGACCCTCACCACCGACCTGCGCATCGGGATCGAGGGACGCGAAGCCCGCGCCCGCACCCGGATGAAGGAGGGCGACGAGGTCTACATCGCGTTGTCCTGGTCCGAACTGCCCGCACCGCGCAGCTACGCCGAGGCGGCGGAGAAGATGTGGGCCACCACCGAATGCTGGCGGCAGTGGATCACCCTCGGCAAATTCCCCGATCACCCGTGGCGCGGATATCTGCAGCGCAGCGCGCTGACCCTCAAGGGCCTCACCTACGCCCCGACCGGCGCACTGCTCGCCGCGGCCACCACCTCGCTGCCGGAAACCCCTGGCGGAGAACGTAATTGGGACTACCGCTACGCCTGGGTGCGTGATTCCACCTTCGCGCTGTGGGGTCTGTACACCCTGGGCATGAACCGCGAGGCCGACGACTTCTTCGCCTTCCTGCACGACGCGGCCACCGACCACAACGGCGACACGCTGCCGCTGCAGGTGCTGTACGGCATCGGCGGGGAGCGCACGATCACCGAATACGAACTGGGCCATCTGCACGGCTACGACGGCGCTCGGCCGGTCCGCATCGGCAACGGGGCCTACAACCAGGATCAGCACGACATCTGGGGCACCATCCTGGACTCGGTGTATCTGCACGTGCGTTCCCGTCAGCAGGTGCCCGAAACGCTGTGGCCGATGTTGGAGAAGCAGGTGCAGGGCGCGATCGAACACTGGCGCGAGCCCGATCGCGGGATCTGGGAGGTCCGCGGTGAGCCGCAGCATTTCACCTCCTCCAAGGTGATGTGCTGGGTCGCGCTGGATCGCGGCGCGCATCTGGCCGAGATGCACGGCGAGACCGACTACGCCAGGAAGTGGGCCGAGCTGGCCCAGGAGATCCACGCGGACGTCCTCGACAACGGCGTCAACGCGGACGGCATCTTCACCCAGACCTACGGCGGCGACACCCTGGACGCCTCGCTGCTGCTGGTGCCGCTGCTGCGCTTCCTGCCCGCGAACGATCCGCGGGTGACCAAGACCGTACTGGCCATCGCCGACGATCTCACCGACCAGGGCCTGGTGCTGCGCTATCGCACCGACACCACCGACGACGGCCTGTCCGGTGTGGAGGGCACCTTCACGATCTGCTCGTTCTGGCTGGTCTCGGCACTGGTGGAGATCGGTGAGGTGCAGCGCGCCCGCCGCCTGTGCGAGCGGCTGCTCGGCTACGCCAGCCCACTCGAGCTCTACGCCGAGGAGATCGACCCGCGAACCGGACGTCACCTGGGCAACTTCCCGCAGGCGTTCACCCATCTGGCCCTGATCAACGCGCTCACCCACGTCATCCGCGCCGAACAATCCGTCCGCGCAGGCGAATTCCACCCCGCGCACCGCGCCGGATGAAGTGACGCGGACGCCCGTCAGTGCGCGTTCACGCGTTCGCGGATCTCGCGGAGGCGGATCAGGGAGGACTCGATCTCGGTGAGGCGACGGTCGCGGGCCGGGCCGGACTGTTCGGCGGCGGCCTCCTCCGCCGCGCGCAGGGATTCGTCCACCGAACGCAGTGTCTGATTGGCGATTTCGGTGAAATGGTCACGCAGGGTGCGCTGCACGCCGCGCAGGCGATGCCGTGATTCCTTGCTGACCTGGAAGATCACATCGTCCATCAGACGAGCGACGGCCGTGCGGGCCTCGGCCTGACGACGTTCGCGACGGAGTTTGCGGTCCTCCCACAGCGCGTTGACGCCCAGCAGTACCGCGGCCGCGCCCGAATACCAGTTCACCGGCGGGATGTTCAGCACGCTGGCCAGGACGACGCCGACCATCAGCAGGCCGCCGTAGGAACCCCGCATGATGTTCAGAATCGGTTGGATCACACCGGTTTTCGCCGACGCGAGCGGTTCCAGGGAGGCCACCGGTTCCAGGACGTCGGCCGGATTCTCCAGGCGCAGATCCGCGAGCGCGGACTCGTAGTCGCTGTCGGGGAACTTCTCCGCGACCTCCTCGGCCAATTCCACCGAGCGGTAGTGCGCGATGACGAAGTTCTCCTCCACCGCCTCGCAGATGCGGGCATCCAGATCCGCGCCGAATTCCTTCCAGCCACGGGCCGGATCGCCCTTGACGATCTCGGCCTCGGCGTCGCGGACCAGACTGCGCAGCCGGTGCCGCAGATCGTGTTCGATGTCGGCCATCAGATCCGAACAGCCGTCCGCGAGGGTGATCTGCCAGTTCGCCGAGCGCTGCCGCAGGTTGTCGGCCTCGGTGCGGGAGCTGCGCAGCTGTTCGGTGATCTCGGTGAACCGCTGCGGATCCCGCAACGTCTCGGCCTCGCTGCGCAGGCTCAGCGCCAGATGGTCGGTGATGGTGCGGATATCGCGCACCGCGGCCTCGTGGGCCAGCGCGTCCGCACGCCGCAGGACGTACTCACGCAGATGCTCGATCAGTTGCGGCACACCGGATTCCAGGTCCCGGCGCTGATCCGCACCGGCCCGCAGATGTTTCTCGGCGGAGATCGGCGCGACCGCGAAGCCCAGACCCGCCTGATCCAGCAGTTCGCGATTGCGCTGCTGCACCTGACCCCAGACCGGATACCGGTCGATCTTGTTCAGCACACAGATCACCGTCGGGCAGACCTGCTGGATCCGCGCCAGCAGCACGATCTGTTCGGGGGTGTATTCCTTGCCCGCGTCGGCGACGTACAGCACGGCGTCGGCGGCGGCGATCAGCGACCAGATGGTCGGCGTATCGGCGGGTGCGCCGGGCGCATCCATCACGACGAAACCCTCTGCCAGCAGCGGGCTCGGATCGGTGAACTCCGCACGCACCACGCCGTCCAGGGACATCACCGCCGCCGGATTCAGCGGATCGACCGGCTGACGTTCGGTGCGGCCACCGGCGACCGTGCGGACCAGCGTCGCGGTGGCCTGCGGACCGTATTCGGCGATCACCGGGACGCTGACCGGGCTGTCGGTGGCGCTGACCACCGTCCCGACCAGGCCGTTGACCAGGGTGCTCATCCCGTTCTTGGGTTCGCCGACCACGACCAGGCGCACCCGGGGATCGGCGACCCGGGACCGGGACATGCTCAGCCGGGCGGTCAGGTCGGCCCGCCCAGCCGCACGGGTGAGCCCCAGCAGCTCGTCGAGCTGTCGCAGGAGCGGCGCCATCGCGTCGGGATGTTTGGCCGCGGCCGGATCGACCGTGGTCACAGCGCGATATGCAGGTCGGGAGCGGGATGGATCAGGGTGTGCGCGGGATCGGCCTGGGTTCCGGGCAGCAGACCGCTGGACAGGCCCGTGGGCGCAGCGGCCAGCCCGGCGTGGCCGGAATCCTGCCAGGTCGAGTAGTCGCTCGAATCATGTACCGACGCAATGGGTTTCATCGGAAAATGCGGGCTCATGGTCATCGGCGGCAGCATCGGGGCATGGGGTGCGGTGTGCACGCCGGGCCCGCCGCCGTACCCGTCCGGAATGTGCGGGGCCGTGGCGGCGGGCGGGTTGTCGTGACCGGGCATCGTCGGCATGGTCGGCACATGCGAGGGCACGCTCGGCCCGCCAGTCGGCAGCGGCACCTCGTGGGCCGGCGACGAATCGTGCGTCGGCACGGGCTGCCGGGTCGGTCCCGAATCGTAGGTGGACGTCGGGGCGTGGCTGGGCTGCGGACCGTCGGCCGGCGACGAGTCGTGCGTCGGGGTCGCATCGCGGCTCGGCGACGCGTCATGCGAAGACGTCGAATCCCTTGTGGGCGTGGATGATTCATGGCTCGGCACGGAAGTGGCCGACGCGGTTCCGGCGTCCGAGCCGGGGTGCGCGGCCGTACTCGGGCCGACCGTGGTGGGACGGGAATCGGTGGTCGAGTCGTCCGTCAAGGTCGGGCTCGGATGTCCGGCGATGGTGGAGGTCGCCCCGGAGGAGTCGCCGGCGCCGTGCCCGTTCGACGGAGTTCCCGACGGGCGGGGCCCGGTGGAGGGGCCGTACACGTGGGATGGCGAAGGGCCCGTGGTCGGACCATAGGTGGGATGCGGCGGCTTCGGGACGTGCGCGGGGCCCAGAATGCCCGTCGGCGGGATGGCCGGGATGCTCACATGCGGGATCAGGGAATGATCGAACGTCCCGGTCAGCGGCTGCCCGACCGTCGGTCCGTTGTTCGCACCGTGCTCCGGACCCGGTGACGTGGGCCCGGCCGTGGCCGGAGCGGGCCTGGACAGACCGAGGAATGCCGCGGGCCCGACCGCCGCGGCCGCACCGAGCGGCACCGGCCCGAGATGATCCGGCAGCGCACCGGCCAGCGTGTGCAGCGCCGCATCCGGATGGGCCGCGGGTTGCAGCGGCGTCGTGACGACAGGTTGCGGAACCGGAGGCGCCGCGATCACCGCGGGCTGGGGCGCGGTGACGACCGAGGTCACGACGGCGGGTGTGGTCACCGCCGCGGGCGCGGCGACAGATGCGGGCACGGACGAGGCGACCGGCCCGGCCGCGGGCAGCGACGGCGACAACGCGGCGGTGGCCGGAACATTCGCCGGTATCACCACACCGGGCACCACGGGCTGCGGGACACCGGGAGCCGGAACCAGGCCGGCCGCGCCCAGCGGCCCGTGCGCGGGCCCCGCCCCATCCGGGCCGGGAATGCCCATCCCCGAACGGATTCCGTGCGGTTGTCCGGTCAGGTCCTGGACCAGCACGGACTCCGGGCCGGACGCGTCGGCCGGTGCGGACTCACCTCCGCCCAGCCACCGACCATAGGTGTCGATCTGCTCCCCGATGCCGCCGACGACACCGCCCGCGGCCTGCGCACTCAGATTCAGCCACACCCCGTCGAGTCCGGCGTGCGCGTCCAGGTGCACCTGGACGTCGGCGTAGACGCCCGACTCGGCGCTGCCGACCCCGTCGAATCCGGAAACCATGTGCAGCGCATCATTTTCCGAGCCGAGCGGGCCGAAACCCGCTCCCCCGCCGGCGGACGAGGCCGACCGATCGCCCAGATCGATGGACTGGAAACCGTTGGCAGCATTGGCAATCGACGCATCGGCAGGATGGATCAGACTCGTCAGCGTCGCGTCCTGACCGCTCTCCGCGGCGATCGGCGCGGCCGCCGGATGGATGCCGGGCAGATTGAAATTTGATCCACCGTTACCGGAATTCAGCTTGGGAATCTGGAATTCGGGGACCGAGGGAACGCTCGGCATCGCCGGAACGCTCGGCAGATCGAACGGCGAATCACCGGTACCCGGCGTATTCCCGAAACCGGGAATACCATTGCCCAGGTTCGGGATTCCGTTACCCAGGCCGGGCACCCCGTTACCGAGACCCGGCACTCCGTTACCCAGGCCGGGCACGGTGCCCGTACCGGGCAGATGGTCGGTCCCCGTCCCCGGCACGGAGCCGACGCTCGGACCGGGGACAACGCTCAATCCCGGTGTGCTGCCATCGGTTCCGGGCATCGAGTTCACACCGGGAATCTTGCTCAGATCGGGCGGATGGGACGCGGCGTCGGGCCCGGTTTCGATCTGAACGTGGAATTCGAATCCCGGTGGGAGATTCGGAAAGGCGAGTTGCGGATGGTCGGAAGCGGCCGCACCCGGATGGCCGAGAACGGGCGGCACCGAATCCGGGGACGGATCCGGATAGGTGACGACCGGGCTGGGCGCATTCGGCTGGGGATCTTGCAGCGACCAACCCGCGATCCGGCTGGCGTCGTGGGATTCGTTGTTCTCCGGCGCTTGACTGCCCTCGGCGACCAGCGCGCCGCCGGTGACGTACGCGCCTGCCCTGGCGACCCGCGCGACGCCGGTCGCGACGCGATACGCGGTGTCCCCGGCGTGATCGCCCGGGTCCTCCGCGTCTGCGTCGAGGGGCAGGTCACGCGTCATACACACTCCACTCTCAGGTGTCCGGCCTCGAAACCGGACGGGTCTTGCCAACAGTCGAGAACAGGTAACACCATATTTCCGGATACCCCGGCTGTCACATCCTCCAGGCACGGCGAACACCGGATCATGGTGTGCCACACCAGCGTGCCAGTGCGCGATTCGATTCGAAAGCCCCGAGATCGACCGGCAGAATCGGACCGAACCGCCGACTGCATCACCTTCGGGTGCCGTAACCAGCGGAATTCTGGTGATCCGCCGGTCATTTCCCCTTCGGTTTGTCCGAGGAGGCCTCGGTCGACAGCGCCGCGACGAAGGCCTCTTGCGGAACGTCGACACGTCCGATCGTCTTCATCCGCTTCTTGCCCTCCTTCTGTTTCTCCAGCAGCTTGCGCTTGCGGCTGATGTCACCGCCGTAGCACTTGGCCAGCACGTCCTTGCGGATCGCCCGAATGTTCTCGCGCGCAATGACCTTCGAGCCGATGGCTGCCTGGATGGGCACCTCGAACTGCTGCCGCGGAATGAGTTCGCGCAGTTTGGTGGTCATCTTGTGGCCGTAGGCCTGCGCCGCGTCGCGGTGCACGATCGCGGAGAAGGCGTCCACGGCCTCGCCCTGCAGCAGGATGTCGACCTTCACCAGATCGGCCTCCTGCTCACCGGCCTCCTCGTAGTCCAGACTCGCGTAGCCGCGGGTGCGGGATTTGAGCGAGTCGAAGAAGTCGAAGATGATCTCCGCCATCGGCAGCGTGTACCGCATCTCGACGCGGGTCTCGGACAGATAGTCCATACCGCCGAGTTCACCGCGCCGGGACTGGCACAGCTCCATGATCGAACCGATGAATTCGCTCGGCGCGATGACCGTGCACTTGACCACCGGCTCGTACACGTGCCGCAGTTTGCCCTCCGGCCAGTACGACGGGTTGGTCACCACATGTTCGGCGCCGTCCTCGAGCACCACGCGGTAGACGACGTTCGGCGCGGTGGAGATCAGGTCCAGATCGAATTCGCGTTGCAGGCGTTCGCGGGTGATCTCCATGTGCAGCAGACCCAGGAAGCCGCAGCGGAAGCCGAAGCCCAGCGCCACCGAGGTTTCCGGGGTGTAGGTCAGCGCGGCGTCGTTGAGCTGCAATTTCTCCAGCGCGTCGCGCAGATTCGGATAGTCCGAACCGTCCACCGGGTACAGGCCCGAGTAGACCATCGGGCGGGGGTCCTGATATCCGGCCAGCGCCTCGGACGCGCCTTCGCGGGCGGTGGTGACGGTATCGCCGACCTTCGACTGCCGCACGTCCTTCACACCGGTGATGAGATATCCGACCTCGCCGACGCCCAGGCCGCGAGTCGGCTTGGGTTCCGGGGAGACGATGCCGATCTCGAGCAGTTCGTGGGTCGCACCCGTGGACATCATCTTGATCTTCTGGCGCGGGACGAGCTTGCCGTCCACCACGCGCACGTAGGTGACCACACCGCGATAGGTGTCGTACACCGAGTCGAAGATCATCGCGCGAGCCGGCGCGTCCGCCGCACCCTCCGGCGGCGGGATCTGCTCGATCACCGCGTTCAGCAGTTCGGTCACCCCGACGCCCGTCTTACCGGACACCCGCAGCACATCCTCGGGCTCACAGCCGACGATATGGGCGAGTTCGGCGGCATAACGGTCCGGATCGGCGGCGGGCAGGTCGATCTTGTTCAGCACCGGGATAACCGTCAGATCCTTGTCCAGCGCCAGGTAGAGATTGGCCAGCGTCTGCGCCTCGATGCCCTGCGCTGCGTCGACCAGCAGGATCGCGCCCTCGCACGCCTCGAGCGCCCGGGACACCTCGTAGGTGAAGTCCACGTGGCCGGGTGTGTCGATCAGGTGCAGGACATAGTCCGACCCGTCGACGGACCAGGGCAGCCGCACGTTCTGGGCCTTGATGGTGATACCGCGCTCGCGCTCGATATCCATCCGGTCCAGGTACTGCGCGCGCATCGCCCGCTCCTCGACAACTCCGGTGAGCTGCAGCATGCGATCGGCCAGGGTCGACTTCCCGTGGTCGATGTGCGCGATGATGCAGAAGTTCCGAATTTGCGACGGATCGGTAAACGTGGTATCGGCGAAGCTGGGCACTGGGCTCCTGGTCACGAAGGGTATTCAGGCGGCATCCATGATCCCATGGGCCCGTACCAGTTTTTCGGCGAGGTCCGGCGGCAAGGATCGTCGCCGTATCGATCCGTTGCCGGTTCGCCGCGACCAGGCGGGATGAGAACGACGGAATCGGCCGTTATGCTCGCGGACTATGGCCGGTACGTGGAGCTCACTAGGCAGGCAGTTGGGAATCCTTGCCCGGGAACAGGGCCCTCGGATCGTCCGGCAGCAGGCTCCCAAACTGGTCGATCGGATGCAGCGCTCCGCGATGTGGGATCGCGCGGTGGGCAAGCGCCGCCCGCCCGGGGTCGCGGTGCGACCGGCGGCGTCGGTTCCGGTGCCGACGCGCGAGCGGGCCCGTCAGGTGGTCTACTGCCCGCGCCTGGACGGACGGGCCGATCCCGGTGAAATCGTGTGGACCTGGGTGCCGTTCGAGGAGGACCCGAACGAGGGCAAGGATCGCCCGGTGCTGGTCGTCGGCCGGGCCGGGAACACCCTGCTGGGGTTGATGCTCTCCTCGAATCCGGAACGTTCGCAGGATCACCATTGGGTCGAGATCGGTTCGGGCCCTTGGGATTACCAGGGCCGGACGAGTTGGGTGCGGTTGGATCGAGTACTCGACGTCCCCGAGGAGGGCATCCGGCGCGAAGGGGCGATTCTGCCGCGCCGGACCTTCGACGTGGTCGCGCACCGACTGTGCCGGGAGTATCACTGGCAGTGAGCCGGACCGGGCATCCGTGAGTTCGGTACAGCTCCGCCCGCAGTAAACGCCCGACCAGGGCGATTTCACTCGGAGTCCACCCGACTGGTACTCTCGATCGTCGGTGCTGCGCTACCCATCACGGTTTCGGTGTAGTGCGCCCAGAGACTTCCCGGTAGTACAGAACACACCACACAGACGACAAGGAATCATACGCGTGGCCAACATCAAGTCCCAGATGAAGCGGATCCGCACCAACGAGGCGGCGCGCCTGCGCAACCAGTCGGTGAAGTCCTCGCTGCGCACCTCCATCCGCAAGTTCCGCGAGGCCGCCTCGGCCGGTGAGAAGGACCAGGCCAAGGAGCTGCTGGTGAGCGCGAGCCGCAGCCTGGACAAGGCCGCCTCCAAGGGTGTCATCCACGCCAACCAGGCCGCCAACAAGAAGTCGGCCCTGGCGCTGGCCTACAACAAGATCGGCTGATTCGTCGCGGTAGCACCTACCGCGCACATGCTTTACAGCCGCCGTGGCAGAGGGTCTGTGAGAATAGACGACCACGGCGGCTTTTGTCGTACCCTGTGAAGGATTCACCATCGACCGACGACCAACCATGTGTGAGACCGCTCGGCCGAATCGGCGACTTCGCGCTCGGGACGAGTCACTACGCGCCGAGATCAACCCGAACGGAATCCCCGGACTTGTTGTGCGAGCGTAGTTCGTGACCGCCCCGGAATAGGCAATGACGAAATTCGCTGCGCTCCCCATGGGACCGAGCCATGTGCGGCACCACCGAGGTCGACCGCGGCGCAATCCACTGGTCCGGCCTATGCCCGTGGATCGATCACCGCCCGGCAGTCCGGCCGAGCCGATTCGCAGCGGCGGGACTCAGGCGACGCCGTGCAGGTCCAGGATGGTGGACAGGGCGTGTTCGAGGGCGTAGTCGGTGTCGGCCGCACCGCCCTTGACGTCGGCATTGAGGGTGGCGACGATCTGTAGGGCCGAGCCGATGGTGGCGGCTGTCCAGCCTCGGGCCTGGCCCTGGGCCTTCTTCACCTTCCAAGGAGGCATGCCGAGTTGGGAGGCGAGTTTGAACGGGTCGCCGCGACCGGCCGAGCCGACCCGGGCGATGGTGTGCACCGAATCGGCGAGGGCGTCGGCGAGCAGGACCGCGGGCACCCCGCGATCGGTGGCCCAGCGCAGCGCCTCCATCGCGGCGGGACGATCCCCGGAGACGGCCAGATCCGCGACATCGAATCCGGTCACCTCGGCCCGGCCCGAGTAATAGCGGCGCACCGCGTCGATATCGACCTTGCCGCCGGTATCGGCGGCGAGCTGGGAACAGGCCGCGGCTAGCTCGCGCAGATCCGAGCCGACCGCCTCCAGCATCGCCTGCACCACTTCCGCCTGGACTCGCAGCCCCGCGGACCGGAATTCGTTGCGCACGAACTCGACTCGTTCACCGGCCTTGCTGATCTTGGCGCAGTTGTGGGTGACCGCGCCCGACTTCTGCAGGGCCGGGGCGAGCGCCTTGGCACGACCGCCACCGGAATGCAGAATGACCAGGACCACGCCCTCGGGCGGCTCGGCCGCGGCATCGGTGATCACCGCGACCGCATCCTTACCCGCCTCGGCCGCGGACTCCAGGACGATCACCCTGTCCTCGGCGAACAGCGACGGACTCAGCAACTCGGCCAGCTCGGCGGTACTCGCATCACCCGCGCGCAACCGATCCACCGGCAGCGCTTCGGGATCCGGGGCCCCGGCGCGCACACCGGAGACGATCGAGGCGACCGCGCGCTCGATGAGCAACTCTTCCTCACCGAGCACGAGGTGGACGGAGGCAGGACGATCGGTCACGCCCCGCATCCTACGGTGGGCCACCGACACCGCCGCACCTCGCCGCCGCGACGGTTCGCCTCCTTCGCCCCCGGCTGCCCCGAAGACCGGGCCGCCTGCCGAGACAGCACTGCCGACCGCACCGACGGACACAACTGGTGACGGCGGCGGTCTCGCGGCGAATGTCACCGAGTTCGGCTCTCCTGTGATTCTCCGTCCGGCGGACCAGGGCCCGAGGGATCCGCCGGGCGGGTGATGCGATGGAACAGGACCAGAAGACCCGCGACGAGTATCGCGGCGGCGAATCCGCCGCGCGGGCCGTCCGGCAGTGAGACCGAAAAGCCCAGTGACGCGCCACGTTCGGCGACGAACAGCAACCACCACAGGGGTGGCCCGGTCAGCCGCAACACCAGCACACCGGCGGGCAGCCACGCACAGGACAGCATCGCGCCGAGCGTGCCGACCACCGTGATCGGCGCGATCACCGGCTCCACCAACAAATTCGCCACGATGGCGAGCAGGCCGACATGGCCGGTCAGCGCGACGATCAGCGGTGCGGTCAGCAGGAAGGCCGCGGTGGCGACGCCGACGGCTTCGGCCGGACCGCGCCGCCAGCCGCGTTCCTCGAGCCAGCGCGACCATCGCGGCGCCAGGACGATCAGGCCGACCGTCGCCAGCACCGACAGCGCGAACCCGATGTTCAGGGCCAACTCCGGAGACCACCCGATCAACCCGATCGTCGCGCCGCACAACGCGGGCAGCGCCTGCTTGCGCCGACCGAGCAGCACCGCGAGCACGGCCACACCACCCATCACCGCCGCGCGCAATACCGACGGCGAGGGACGTGCCAGCACGACGAAACCGAGGAGGGCCAGTGCCGCCAGCACCGCGCCGACGCGCGGATCGATGGTCAGCAGGCGCATCGAAATCATCACCGCGGCAAGTACAATCGTCACATTGGTGCCTGATACCGCCACCAGATGCGAAAGTTCCGTGAGCTGGAAGTCCTCCCGCACGCGATCGGGTAGCCGGGATACGTCACCGTCGACCAGTCCGGGCAACAGTCCCGCCTCCGTAGGCGGCAGGGCACGCGCGGCCGCCGCGGCGAAGTGCGCCCGTACCGATCCGGCCGCGCGCTGCCACCACGGCGCGCGCTCAATGGTTACCGGCGGCCCCTGCGCCCGTAGCACTGCCACCGTCAGATCCCGCCGCCACGGCCGATCCAGGCGCGCCCGGAACCGCACCACCTGCCCCGGCAACAGCCCCGGCCACCCGGCCTGTCCGACCAGGACGATCACCGAACCACCCGCACGCACCGATATCGCTCCGCGCCGATATTCCCGCAGATCCGCCTCGATCATCCATTGTCGACCACCGAAAGACTTGGTGGGCAACGGTTTCGGATCATCTCTCGGCACGACGGTGACCGTCAGATAGGTTCCCGCCGTCGCCGTCCGCAGTGGATGCGTCGCAACCCGGTACTCCCGCCACGCCGCCGCGATCCCGAACCCCACCCCCGCAACCACAGCCGCCAACAACACCACGGCAACCATCCGCCACTCGGCCCTGCGAACCCGAACCGCGCACACCCCCAGCACAATCGCCACCCCGACCAGCACCCCCACCAACAGCATCCCCGCAGACCACCCCGCCAGAACTGTCACAACCGTTGTCCCCCAACACATCACAGCTGCCGGAACCAGCCGCGCATCCAGCACCTGCGGCACCACCGCGGTCTCCCCCTGCTCCCGCGCCCCGCGCGCTTCGACGGGAGCCTCGGGCGGTTTCACAGCGTAACCAGGTCGCGGAGGCGGCTGAGGCGGGAGGGACCGAGGCCCGGGATGTCGGCGAGTTGGTCGATGGTGGTGAAGGGGCCGTGTTCGGTGCGCCAGGCGATGATGCTGCGGGCCGTTGCCGGGCCGACGCCGGGGAGTTCGTCGAGTTCGGATTCGGTGGCGGTGTTGAGGTTCACCTTGGCGGCGGGGGCCGAGGAGGCGCCGGAGGTGTGGACGGGACGATCGCTGCCGGAGATCACCGCGCTGTCCGGTTGCGGGGTGCCCTGATGCGAGGAAAGCGCACCGACGATGACCTGATCGCCGTCGGCAAGTCGTTGGGCGAGATTCAGGCGAGCCAGATCGGCGCCCTCTCTGGCCACCGCGATCGCCACCGCGTCGGCGACCCGGGAGCCCGCCGGGAGGTGCAGCAGCCCGACGTGTTCGACCAGTCCGACCACACTCACCACCAGTTCCGCCGGCCGGCTGGGCGGTGGCGCGGACGCGGCGCTCTCGGCCGACGTGCCGGATACCGCCGACGCGCTCGTCATCGGCGAGGTCTGCACCATCGGAAGAGGCGGAACCGGCTGTGCGACAGGACTTTCCCGCTGGGTCACCACGACCGCCACCAGCACCGCGGCAACCCCGACGGCACCGAGGACCAGCACCCCGCGTCGTCCCGGATGCAGCCGGATCCCGCGGAATCGCTCGGGCACCAGCCGCTCGTGCCAGAGCGAGACACTGCCCACCGGCTCACTCAGCCACTGCGGGGTATTCGGCACCCCCGACACCTCGTCGTCCCATCCCCCGGATGTTTCGCCGTCGCCCTCGGACTCCTCGAAATCGACCTCCTCCGAGTCCCACCGGCCCCCGCGCACCGTCCGCCGGCCGGGGACCTGCCCATCGAGCGCCCCCAACCGCTCCCGAACCCGCATCCGCTCGTCATCGCGCCCCATGCCAGCCACCGTAGGACCGGCCACCCGCACCCCGATCGCATCGACCTGCGGTGATATCCCCTCTGTGGACAACCGATCCGCTGTGGACAACACACCCGGACCGACCCATACCTGTCAGCCCCCTGTGCTATCGCCGAGAACACCCTGCTGCCTGGATGCATACAGCAACGCGGCCGTCAGCCAGCCCCGAACTTCACATGGTCCAGAGCCCTGGAGATCGAATCACATTCGACAACAACAACATTCACATCGGTCGCCGCACCGGTGAACAAGCTCCGCCGCGCCGTGAGAACACCAACCGAGCATCTCGTACCAGCGATCCGGCCGTCTGCCGCCTATCCGGACCGATGCCTACGATCGGATCAGCACCGCTGCGCGCCGATACCACACGGAACTTTCGCATCGTGTGGCCGTATCGCGGACCGATGTGACCGGACGGAACAATCCCTCGGACACGGCCGGCGGACTCAGCCGCAGCCGCCCGGGATCACCAGTACGCCGACCGCGCCGGAGCCCAGGTGTACTCCCAGGGTCGGGCCGAATTCGGCGGTGATCAATTCGCGGATGTCGGGGATCAGTTCGGTGAGCTGTGCGGCGAGAGTGTCGGCGGCGTCGGGGGCGGCGAGGTGTTGGACGGCGATGGCCGCGCCCGCTTCTCCGGCCGCATCCACCGCTGCGGCAACGAGTTTCGCGTACGCCTTGGATCTGGTGCGGGCCTTCTCCCGCAGTTCGAGACGCCCCTCGATCATCTGTAGCAGGGGTTTGGTCACCAACTCGGTGCCGAAGAACGCGGCGGCGCTGCTGAGCCGCCCGCCGCGGCGCAACTGCTCGGTCCGGTTGACCATGATGAACGCCCGGCCTCGACCGGCCGCGGCGACCGCCGAATCGTAGACGATGTCCAGCGTGGCACCGGCACGTGCGCGGCGCGCGGCGGCAAGGACCGGCAGGCCCGTGCCGAGCCCGGCGCCGAGCGAATCCACCAGGCGGACCCGATCGCCCACATCCATATCGTCCACGGCCTGCCGCCCGGCCTCCCAGGTCGCCGAGAGCTGACGGGAAATGTGTACGGCCACAACGCCATCGCCGTCACTGAGCGCCAGGGCGCGCTCGTACACCGCGCGCAGCTCCCCCGGGGAGGCGGCCGAGGTGCTCACCGTCGCCGAGGCGTAATCGATAGCGCATTCGTCCACGCCCTCGCGAATTTCGCGGCCGTCCACCAGCACATGCAGCGGCACCACGAGAATGCCCAGGTCCGCCACCAGATCGGCGGGCAGGCTCGCGGAGGAGTCGGTCACCACAACGACGGGCATCGCCCTCAGTGCCTTCCGGTCCGCATGGTCAGCAACTCACCTCCGAGAGCACCTTCACCATCGCCCGCGCGACCGCGGTATGCCCCTCCCAACCCCAATGGATGCCATCGGGATTCGACTCGCCGTGGAAAACGTTGTCGCGCACCGCCTCCCCGAGATCCACCAGCGGCACAGCGGTTTTCGCGGACCATTCACGCAGCGCCCGCACCGCCGGTTCGCGGCCCGTGTGCACCCGCCCGTACGCCTCGCAGTCGTGCACGGAGGGCAGCACGGCCACCACCGGCAGTTCGGGACGCAACTGCGCCAGCGAGGTACGGGACTGCTCGAGATAGTCGATGCTCACATGCGGCGGCAACGCCACCGGGCGACCCAGTTTCGACAGCCGCGGCTGCAACCAGTTGTAGCCGTCGCGCACCCGCCGCCGAACCGCCGGTGGCCGCAGATAGCGGATCAGCTCGCGCAGCGCGGTAGGCAGCGGCGAGGGCAGCGAATCCATCCCGCCGGTCGCGAAGACCACCGCACCCGCTCGCGGCACCGCGGCCCAGGCCCGCGGATCGCCGATCAGCGCCCAGTAGGCATCCCGGCAGGTCCAGCCGATCCGCGCGATCAACTCCACATCCCAATCCAGTTCCGCCGCAACCAGGTTGGGCCAGATACGCGGATCATCCGCGGGCAGCCCGCCCTTGGGCCCGAAGTACGCCAGCGAGTCGGCGATCACCAGCAGCACCGGCCGCTCGGATCCTCCCGGCACGTCGGACCCCGACCCGGCATCCACCACGGACTCCTTCTCACCGACGGCCGAAACATCTGCATCGTCCGCAGCGCCGACCGAATCCGTTCCGGCGTCCGCGATCTCAGCGTTCGCGATCGAATCACTAACGCCCGAAACCGACATCGCGACGAGCGGTTCGGGATGGGCAACCTCGGCCGATAGATCAGCGACGACCGAAGCATCGATACCGTCCACACCGCCCACCGGACCGACTCCGGCGCCCTCGGCCTCCGCGACCGAATCACTCTCACCCGAAACGGATTTCGACACCGCGATGGCCGGTTCGAGGTGCACAACCTCGCTCGAGGCTCCGGAACCGGCCTCGAACGATTCGGCTGCGACCTCCGCAACGGCAGCCGAGTCATCCTCGGCAGCAACGACATTTGCCGGTGAAGCCGCCGCGGCACCATCGTGCTCCGCATCGGCCCTATCCAGCGCCGCCATCCCGGCATCGGCATCGGCCGATCCACCACTGTCCTGCGATCCGGCACTCGAATCTCCCTGATCAACAGCGGAATTCGCAGTGACAGGGTCGGCCGCGCCCACGGACGCGACACCCTCGGCATGCAATACCGGGTCGCCGGAAACACCGGCGACCACAGCAGGTTCGGGGTTCACCGATAGCCCGGGCGGTCCGGTATCTCCCTCGGAATCACCCGGGGCAGTCCCCGATCCGGTCCGTCGGTGCGCGCTCGCGCCCGAGTTCTCTTCCCGCGCGGCAGGTTCCGGCGCGGGCCCGCCGAACAGCAGATCCGGCAGATGACGCACGGGCCCCTCGGACGCTTTGCGCAGCAGTTCATCGGAGACGGCCCCGCCGGGCTCGGCGCCCGGCGCGGACTTGTCGGCACCAGCCGACGCGTCACCGGGCCGAGCGGGTGCGGGCCCGCCGAACAGCGCGTCCGGCAGATGCCGGACCGGCCCCTCGGACGCCTTGCGCAGCAATTCGTCCGAGACCTGCCGGGTCGTATCGTCCCGGTCGCTCGGGGTGGGTTTCTCAGAGGACATCAGGTGCTACCTTCGCCGCCGCGTTCCAAACATCGAGCCGCCACCCGGGGCGCTCGATGCTCGGACCGTGACTGCTGAGCTGCACCCAGCTGGTATTCGCCAGTCCACCCAGGACGGGCCAGTTCGCCGCAGGCAGTTCGAGCAGCGCGGCGGTCAGAGCCGCGATCAATCCGCCGTGCGCGACGAGGATGATGGTACGGCCGGGCCAGTCCGCGCGCGCGTCGAACAATTCGCGTACCACCGGCAGCGCCCGCGCGCCCACCTCGAGCTTGCTCTCACCACCGGGCGGGGTGAACGACGCATCCAGCCGCCACTCCTGACGCGCACCGGGATACCGTGCGTCCACCTCGATGTGGGTGAGTCCCTCCCATTCGCCGAGACCGGTCTCGCGCAGCCGCGGATCGGGCACCACGTCCAGACCGCTGTGCTCGGCCAGGGCGCTGGCCGTGTCATAGGCGCGCCGCAGGTCCGAGGAGATCAGCGCGATCGGGTCGACACCCATCAGCTCGAGGGCCGCGTCCTTGGCCTGCCGACGGCCGAGCTCACTGAGGTCGGTGTCGTACTGGCCCTGCATGCGGTCGGCCGCATTCCATTCGGTCTGGCCGTGCCGCAACAGGATCAACCGGCGAACGCCGACGTGCTTAGTCATCTGTATCCGTATCCGTCTCCGACGCTGACCACCGGACGACGTGTGCTCAGCCACGCCGCCGCGGACCCGTCCGTCACTCGGTCGATCCGTCCGCCGTCCGGGCCTCGCCGACCCCCTCGACCGGCACCGGCGGACAATCCTTCCAAAGCCGTTCCAGCCCATAGAAATCGCGCTCGTCGCTGTGCTGGATGTGCACCACCACCTCGACGTAATCCAGCAGCACCCAGCGGCCCTCGCGGGTGCCCTCGCGGCGCACCGGCTTGTGCCCGGCGAGGCGCAGATGCTCCTCGACGGCGTCGACGATCGCGTTGACCTGCCGCTCGTTGGGCGCGGACGCGATGACGAAGCAGTCCGTGATCACCAACTGTTCGGACACGTCGAGCACGACCACATCGGTGGCCAGCTTCTCGTCGGCGGCGCGCGCGGCCACCTGTGCCATCTGCACCGCTTCGGCGGATGCTGTCATTACGCCCGGCCCACCTTCCCGTTCCCTACCGGCACGTACAGATGCCGCTTCGATATGTACTGCACGACCCCGTCCGGCACCAGATACCACACCGGACGCCCCTCGGCGGCACGGCGACGGCACTCGCTCGAGGAGATCGCCAGGGCCGGGATCTCGATCACGGTCACCGCATCGGGCGGGCTGTCCCGCAGATGCTTCTCCAGATGCTCGGTGTTCAGGTCGTACCCCGGTCGGCTCACCCCGACGAACTTCGCCAGTTCGAACAGTTCGGCCCAATCCTGCCATGTGAGGATGCTGGACAGTGCGTCCGCACCGGTGATGAAGTACAGCTCCGCGTCGGGATGCTGTTGCTTGAGGTCACGCAGGGTGTCGACGGTGTAGGTGACCTTGCCGCGATCGATGTCCGCGCGGCTGACCGAGAACCGCGGATTGGACGCGGTCGCGATGACCGTCATGAGATAGCGGTCCTCGGCCGGACTGACCTGTTTACCGGACTTCTGCCAGGGTTGGCCGGTGGGGACGAAGATCACCTCGTCGAGGTCGAAACGGTGGGCGACCTCGCTGGCAGCGACCAGGTGCCCGTGGTGGACGGGATCGAAGGTTCCGCCCATCACGCCCAGTTTGCGCCGGCCTGTTTCTCGCACGACTGCCGAGCTTACTGGGCGGCGTTTCCCCGGCGTGTCACTCCCCGCCCGTCGCGGGCCCGCAGCGCGCGGATGTCGCGGCGCTCAGTGGTGCACCAGCGACCGGAATCCCGCCGCGGCGCAGCGTTCCACCCGGACCACGGACGTGCGGTGCTGATGCCCTGTCTGGGTCGCGGTGCAGGAGGACGATCCGGATCCGGCCCACAGGCATGCGGCGATCACCGCGAGGACCACCAGGACCAGAACCGCCCGGGACACCGCGCGGGTCATATCGCGTTCGCCTCCTCTCGCATCGTGTCGAGCTGTCGGCGGGTGTGCAGGAGTTCACCGCGCACCTCCGATGCGGACGCGGTCCGTGCGAGCCGTTCCAGATCTTCCAGCAGAGTCCGCATGGTCGCCAATCCGACTCGCGGGGACGCCGCGATCGATTCCGCGCCCCAGAACTGCAACCACGCCGCCGCCCGCACGCTGCGTGCGCGAGGACCGATGCGCCCGAGGGCCGCGAACAGATCCCCGGCCCGCAGATAGCCGGCGAGGGCGTCGGCGTCGCGGCCGCACACCGACAGGGCCGCGGCCTCGGCGTGGACCAGTTCCGCGGTCAGCTCGCGCTGCTGCGGATCGTTCTCGATCAGCCGGAGGGCCTCGGCGAATTGCGCCGCGGCGTCGCGGTATCGGTTCAGTGCGTTGAGCGATTCCCCGAATTGCCTTCGGATCAGCGCGATCTCGGTCGGCGGATATGGAATCGAGGTGTCGGGCGAGGATTGTCCGGACGAATCGGACTCCAGTGACAGCGGCTGCTCGAACAGCGCGACAGCCTCCCCGTGACGGTCTGCCCGGTGATAGGCGCGGGCCGCGACCAACGTGTGATGCAGGGCGTCGGCCGCCGACAACGGCTCCCACCGCCAGGCCGCGACCAACGCCGCGTCGGCCAGGGCGGATTCGCGACCGCGCTGTCCCGAGATCGCGGTCACCAGAAGCGAACTCAACCGGGCCAGCTGTTCTGCGGGCAACACCGACGCACCCGCCTCGAGCGCCCGGCGAAGGCGCTGCTCGGCGCCGGCGGGATCCACCGACAGGCGGGCGACGGCCCATTCGGCGAGCTGCTCGGCTTCGGGCCGTCGCGCGGACGCTGTGACCGGCGGGGCGAGACGGATCGGCGGGCGAACCTCGGCCCTGGTACGAATTCCCAGCGGCAGATGATCCACCAGCGGCGCGCGGTCCAGGCGGGCGCGAACGACCGCGCCGACCGAACCGGTTCCGTTGCGAGCGTCGTACCGGGCGCACAGCCCCTCGATCTCCGCGGTGAGCGTCTCCAGCAGAGCCGCGGCGGCGCTCTCGCCGACCCGCACGTCACCGCGTCCGAGTGCCACCAGCCGCCGCAGCAGCACGCCGACGCCGGTGAGGAATTCCAGTCGCAGATTGGCATCCGCGCCGCTGTCGGTCAGCCAGTCGGCGTGCTCGGTCGCGATGTCCACCCCGCGTGCCTCGTTACCGGTCAGCGCGCAGAACTCGATGTGCTGGGCCACCGCGTGACGCAGTCCAGCAATGCCTTCGACCAGCGGATACCCGGTCAGGTGCGCGGCGCGGGCCGAATCGAAACCGCCGGTGCGCACCAGCGGCAGCAGGGCGTGCGCGCGGACCCGGTGCGGCTCGTGCGCGCACCGTCGTCTGCCGTCCAGGACCGGGGCCCACCGGCGCAGCGCATCGGCGTCCTCGCCCATGGACACCGACAGTGACCCGGCCCAATTGCCCTCGCACGCTTCACAATCGGTCATCTCGTCGCGCGGCGCGTCCAGCGCGAGGGCGCGCAGCCGCGCGGCCTCCTGGTGGTCACCGAGGTCCCGGGCCAGGATCGAACGCAGCTTCAGCACCGGGCGCGGACTGTATCCCGCCGCGCGATAGCGGTTGTCGAGTTCGTCGAACCAGCGCCGGACGATTCCCAGCGGGACGGCCGGATTGTCGATCAGGTCGCTGGTCATCCACTTCATGTACCAGTGCACCGAACGCGACAGCTCCGCGGTGGCATCGGGATGCTCGTCGAAGACCCGCAGCAGCCGGACGATCGCGATGGGTGCCAGATCCCGTTCTCCCGCGTAGGTATACGCCTGCACCAGCTCGAGCAGCACCTCCGCCTCCGCGGCACGATCGGCACCGCCGCGCGCGGTCGCGGCGAGGGTTTCCAGGCGCCGGGTGCGATCACGGCCCTCGGGTACCGTGCGGGCACGGGCGAGCGCGTGCCTGATCTCCGCCGAATCCATGGATGGATGATCGCGACCCACCCATGGGATGCGCTTAATAAAAGCTAATGGTCACCCCGCCACTCAGATCGGCAGCAGTCCCCCGACGACGGCGGTCAGCTGCCGGGCCGACCGGCATTCGTACATCTCGACGATCTCCGCGTACCGGCGAGCCGCGGAATCGCCTGTGCCCCATACCTTTTCCGCCTCGGGATTCAGCCAGTACGCGTGTTTGGCGGTATCGGCGAGACGGCGGAGGGTATCGAGGGCCGGATCGCGATAGTTGGTGCGCGCGTCGCCGAGGATCAGCAGCGAGGTACGACTGGTGACCGCGTCGGGCCACTGCTCGGCGAATCCGTCCAAGGCAGCGCCGTAATCGGAGTGCCCCTCGATGCCGACCACCTTCGTCTCGCTGAAGATCCGCCTGGTCACCTGATCCAGCGGCGTCACCTGGTCGAACAGGTGCGTCACCTCGTCGGCGCGATCCACGAACGCGAAGATCCGCACCCGGGAGAACTGTTCGCGCAACGCGTTCACCAGCAGCATGGTGAAGCTGGAGAACCCGGCCACCGAGCCCGAGATATCGCACAGCAGAACCAGATCCGGGCGTCCGGGGCGCGGCTTGCGCGAGACGAGGTCGATCGGCACCCCGCCGGTGGACATGGACCGGCGCAACGTCTTGCGCAGATCGATCTCCCCGCGCCGGGCCCGGCGGCGGCGCGCGGCCAGCCGGGAGGCCAGCACCCGGGCCAGCCGTTGACTGCTGCGCCGCAGTTCGGCCAGTTCGTTCTCGGAGATGCGCAGGAAATCCGCGTCCTCGGCCTGCCGCTGCACACCGTAGGTGGCGACGCGCTCGCGGCCGATCCGCTCGGCCACCCGACGCCGGGTCTCGGCCTCGACGGTGCCGCGGAACTCCTTGACCCGCGCCCGCGCAGCGCGCCGCGCGATCTCCGAGCCGAAATCCGAATCGTCCACTCCCGCAGCCAATCCCGCGAGCAATTTGCTCACCAGGAGTTCGGGCTGGACATCCTTGAGCGTCTGATACGCGGAGAACGACGGGCCGTTGGCCGACCGGTACTGCCCCATCTGCTCGACCATCTGCGCGGCGAGTTGCTGCAATTGCTGCGTCCGCTCGGCGGAGGGATCCGCGACGAGCAACTCGGCCAACATCTTTCGCAGTTCGAGGATGTCGACCTCGCCGTCGGGCCGACGCGGGATCTCCACCTCGTCCGCGCCGGTGCGCTCGCCCAGCGCGGCCGGGAACCACAGGTCGAACAGGCCGTCGAAGGTGGCGCGCTGAGTGGTTCGGCGCAGCAGCGCGCAGGCCAGGCCCTCGCGCAACATCTCGCGGTCCATCAGATCCAGCACCGCGATGACCTGTCCGGCGTCCACCGTCTCCGAGGGGCCGACCGGAATTCCCCTGGCGCGCAACGCCTCCACGAATCCGACCAGATGTCCGGACAGGCCGTGCGGCGCGGCGTCCGGGAGGTCGGCCGGCGACTCGGCCGACCCGGGCGTCCGGGCTCTGCCGCCGAACATCAGGCCAGCTTCAGCTCGGACAGCGCACGCTGGTGATCGCTGTGATGTTTGAGCACGACGCCGAGGGTCGCGCGCACCGACCTGTCGTCCAGATCTTTCAGGCCCAGGGCCAGCAGCGTGCGGCCCCAGTCGATCGACTCCGCCACCGAGGGCAACTTCTTGAGCTGCATACCGCGCAGCACGTGCACGATCCGCACCAGTTGCGCCGCGACCGCGGGCTTCAGTTCGGGCACTCGGCTCGCGAGGATGCGACGTTCGAGTTCCTCGTCCGGGAAATCGATGTGCAGGTACAGGCAGCGGCGTTTGAGCGCCTCGGACAACTCGCGGGTGGCGTTGGAGGTCAGCACCGCGAAGGGGAGGCGGGTGGCGGTGATGGTGCCCAGTTCCGGGACGGTGACCGCGAAATCGCTGAGCACTTCCAGCATCAGGCCCTCGATCTCGACGTCGGCCTTGTCCGCCTCGTCGATCAGCAGCACCGTGGGTTCGCTGCGCCGGATCGCGGTCAGCAGCGGACGCGACAGCAGGAACTCCTCGCTGAACACGTCGGATTTCGTTTCCGCCCAACTGTTCTCGGCTACGCCGGAGTCGGCCGTCCCGGCCTGGATGCGCAGGATCTGCTTGGCGTGATTCCACTCGTACAGCGCCCGGGCCTCGTCGATGCCCTCGTAGCACTGCAACCGCACCAGCTCCGCGCCCGCGACCTGTGCGACCGAGCGGGCCAGCTCGGTCTTGCCGACACCCGCGGGGCCCTCGATGAGCAGCGGTTTGCCCAGACGATCGGCGAGGAAGACCGAGGTCGCGGTCGCCTTGTCCGACAGGTAGCCGGTCGTGGCGAGCCGGGTGAGGACATCCTCGACCGACGCGAAGATCGGCTCGTGCACTGTTTCGGTTACCTCTGCCACCGGTCCTCCGTGGTTACCCTAGCCGCCGCTCGCAACTGTTGTGCAGCGCATAAACGAGCCCTGACTCGACGGTACACACTCGACGCTCGGTGACGACAGTGTGTCCCACAGCACTCACGGCCTGGTCTGGCCGTCTCCCCACACGATCCACTTGGTGGAGGTGAGCTCGGGCAGGCCCATCGGGCCGCGGGCGTGCAACTTCTGGGTGGAGATGCCGATCTCCGCGCCGAAGCCGAACTGCTCGCCGTCGGTGAACGCGGTGGACGCGTTCACCATGACCGTCGCCGCGTCCACGCGATCGGTGAACTCGCGCGCGGCCCGCAGATCAGCGGTGACGATGGCCTCGGTGTGGCCGGTGCCCCACCGGTTGATGTGCTCGACCGCCGCGTCCAGATCGTCGACGACCTGCAGCGCGATATCCAGCGACAGATACTCCTCGGCCCAATCCTTCTCCGTGGCGGGCACCAGACCCGGCAGATCACCGTGCACGGTGACGCCCACACCTTCGAGCGCGCCGATCAGCCGGGGCACCGCGGTGTCCGCGACGGCCCGATCGATCAGGACCGTCTCGGCGGTATTGCACACGCTCGGCCGCCGGGTCTTGGCATTGAGCAGGATCGACTCGGCCATATCCAGATCCGCGGCGGAGTGCACGTAGACGTGGCAATTACCGGTTCCGGTCTCGATGGTGGGCACCTGCGCGTCGCGCACGACGGCCTCGATCAGCCCGGCTCCGCCGCGCGGGATCACCACGTCCACCAGACCGCGCGCCTGGATCAGATGGGTGACGCTGGAGCGGTCGTGACTGGGCAGCAGTTGCACCGCGTCGGCCGGAAGTCCCTGTGCGACAAGGGCATCGCGCAGCACCTCGACCAGCGCGGCATTCGATCGCGCCGCCGAGGAGGAGCCGCGCAGCAGGGCCGCGTTGCCGGATTTGAGCGCCAGGCCGAACGCGTCGACCGTGACGTTCGGCCGTGCCTCGTAGACCATGCCGACCACACCGAGCGGCACCCGCACCTGACGGATCTCCAGGCCGTTGGGCAGCGTCGAACCGCGGATCACCACGCCGACCGGATCCGGCAGGCCCGCGACCTGGCGCAGCCCCGCGGCGATGCCGTCGACCCGGGCCGAGGTCAGGCGCAGCCGGTCCAGCAGGGAATCGGCGGTGCCGCCCGCGCGGGCGGCCTCGATGTCCTCGGCGTTGGCCGTGAGTACCCAGTCCGCGGCGGCGAGCAGAGCATCGGCACACGCCTGCAGCGCGCTGTTCTTCTCGGCGGTGGTGAGCCGGGCGAGCGTGCGCGAGGCCACCCGGGCGCGGCGCGCCGCGTCGTGCACCGCCGCGCGGACGTCGTCGAGATCGGTGGCCGCGAGAGCGTGGCCACCCGTCGCCCGACCGCCACCCGTCAACGAATCACTGCGCGATGCTGTCATACAGACCAGGGTACTGACCGGGTGATACATCCCACCCCGGCATCCCCCGGTGAACCATTGCAGGGACGCGACAAGGCCGCCCGTGTTGCAGGGTGCGCTGCCGTAGGAACGCTCTAGGCGGCTGCGGTGTGATGGGCCACCAGGGTGGACATCTGGGCGGCGACTCGTTCGAGGGGATCGGCCGAGCGGGTGGCCAGGGCCATGACGACCGCGCCCTCGACGGCGGCGATGATCGTGGTCGCCAGGGACCGGGCAAGTTCGGGTTCGATACGTTCGGCGCGTAGCCGTTCGGCGAGGATCGATTCCCAGTCGGCGAACGTCTCCCCTGCGGCGTCGGCGGCCTCGGGGGCGTCCGCGCGGCCCAGGGCGGCGGCCACGATCGGGCAGCCCGCGGTGAAATCGCTGGACACGACCGTCTCCCGCCAGAGCGCCGGAAACGCGGCCAGCGCCGAGGCCATATCCGAACTCTCGGTGACCGAGCGCATCAGCGCGCTGTAGGCGCGACCCGCGGTGCGGGTCGCCTCGGCGATCAACTCCGATTTACCGGCCGGGAAATTCAGATATATCGAGCGCCGCGAGACGCCGCTGTGCTGCAGCAGCTGGGCGATACCGGTACCGGCCACGCCGTTGCGCCGCATCAGATCGATCGCACCGTCGATCAACCGATCCCGCACTCCCATGGGCGACCTTTCCGATCCGCGTTTCCAATGGCCTACCAGCCTACCTTGCCACTATACCGATCGGTGTACTACTCTTCGACTAAACCAATCGGTCTACCTGCCGATGACCACCGACGAGGGAGCACGACGATGACACAGCTGTCCGAATCACGTCCGGATCGACTGGCCCGCAAGTTCGTGATCGAACGCAATGTCGGCCGATACGTGGTCAATCCGCTGTTCCGCACCCTGAACCGAATCGGTGTGCGTTCCACATTCGCCACCGAACTCGAGACGATCGGCCGCAAGTCGGGTCAGCCGCGCGTGGTACCCGTCTCGGTCCGATTCGACGACGAGGGCGCCTGGATCATCTGCCAGCACGGCATGCGCTCGGGCTGGGGCAACAACATCGCGGCCGAGCCGAACATCCGGCTGCGCCAGGGCAATCGGTGGCGCACCGCGATCGCCGAACTACGGCCCGAGGACGATGTGGTGGCGCGCGCCCGAGCCTTCGCGCCCCATCGACTGCTCGCACCGCTCACCGCCGCCGGTTTCGCCGCGTTGCAGACCACCCCGGTGTCGGTGCGGGTGACGTTCACCGATACCGCCGCCTGAGCGGACGGCTCACTGTCCGGCCCACTGGTGGCCCCAGTAGCTGTCGGCGGTCATCTCCTCGGCCACATAGTCCTGGCCGACGAGCATTCCGTCACAACCGAATTCGAGATCCCAGCCGCCGGGGGTGCGAACGTAGAAGGAGACCATCTTGTCGTTGGTGTGCCGCCCGAGAGTGGAGGACAGGCGGTATCCCGACGAGGTCACCCGATCCAGCGCCCGGCCGACGTCATCGAGCTGATCCACCTCCACCATGATGTGCACCAGACCCGGTCCCTGCGAAGGGGTTCCGGGAATCAGCGCGAGGCTGTGATGACGCGGATTCACCCCGAGAAAGCGGATCCACAGCGGATGCTCCGGCGGGCCCACCCGGAACGAGCCGCGGGCGGCGAAGCCCAGGACCTCGGCGTAGAACCAGCGGGCCGCCTCGAGATCCGGAACCGGCAGCACCACATGACCCAAACCCATTGCCCCGGTGACGAATCGGTTGCCGAACCGGGACAGCACCGGACTGTGGTCCAGCAGCGGCCCGTGGAACACCTCGATACGCACACCGGAGGGATCGGCGAAGGCGATCGCCTCCTCCACGTGCCGCGCCCGCGCCTGCTCCGGCGTGAGCGCGGTTATCGCGACGTCGGCCTTCTCCAGAACCTCGCGCACCAGGGCCAGGGAGATCGTGTCGGCGACCTGCCAGCCGACCGCGAGCACCTCGTCGCGTGCACCGGGCACCAGTTCGAGCCGATAGGTGTGCTCGTCCATGCGCAGATAGATCGAATCCTCGTCGGGGCCGTGGCCTTCGGCGAATCCGATGGTGTCGAAGGCGAAAGCGCGCCAGGCGGTCGGATCGGTGATCCCGATCCGCACGTAGCCGAGGGAACTGAAGGCAGCCACTGTGATCACTCCTTGGAAGTCATAGCCGACAGTTATCAGACCAGCTCATCCACCATTCGAGTCAATACATAGCCCCGGTGACCGGGACGGCTCGGTAGAACATACGTAGTTCCACCGATTCGCGATCCGCCGCGAGGGTCCAGTGTGACTGGTAACACAAGTCTGCACACCGAATATGCCTAGTCGACATAGTTCTGGACCGCATATGCGCCAACGGAGGACCATATGACCGTCACCACGCTGCCCGTCACCGAACGCGCCGTCCCCGCCCGAGGTCACCTCACCGATTCCTCACCCCGGCAGCGTCCGGCGAGCGTTGCCGCCCGGCCGATTCCGGTGTCGATGATCGAGCGGATGACCCTGATCCTCGATGCGTTCGACGCCGCGACTCCGGCCCTGACCCTGCTGGAAATCGTTGAGCGAACCGGACTTCCGCGATCGACCGTGCATCGGATCCTGGACCAGATGATCCGGCTGCGCTGGCTCGCGCACACCTCCGGCGGCTACCGGCTGGGCATGCGCACCCTGGAACTGGGCGGACTCACCGCCGACCACAACGAGATTCGCGACGCGGTCGGCCCGCTGCTGCACGAACTGGCCCAGCGCACCGGCATGGTGGGTCATCTGGGCGTCCTGGACGGGCGCGAGGTGATCTATCTGGACAAGATCGGCGGTCGGCTCGCCGCCGCGCTGCCGACCCGGCTCGGCGGCCGGATGCCCGCGCACGCAACGGCTCTGGGCAAGGCGATGCTCGCGACGCTGGAGCCGCCCATCGCCGAATCGGTGGTCCGCGCGCGTCCGGCGCGCCTGACCGCACGCACGGTCTGCGAACCCGAGGCGATGCGGCGCGAACTCGACCGCGTCCGGCTGCGCCAGGGCGTGGCGATCGACCACGAGGAGGCCATGGCCGGAATCGCCTGCGTCGCAGCGCCCATCCGCGTGCGCGGCGCGGCGCCCGCGGCACTGTCCCTGTCGGGTCCGGCCGATGCGATGGGTTTCGATCGGCTCGCCCGAGTGGTGCTCGAGGTCGCACACGAGGCCGGGCGCACGCTGTTCCCGAGGCGGCCGCGGTGCCGGTAGCCCGGACCGGAACACACCTGGGCGGTGCGGTCCGATGACGACGTCCGACACGAGCCTGCCGACCACCTCCTGGGCCGTGCTCGGCATGCTCTCGCACGCCGGGGAGCTGTCCGGATACGAGCTGAAGAAGTGGGCCGACTGGAGTCTGCAGTTCTTCTACTGGAGCCCGTCGTTCAGCCAGATCTACGCCGAACTCAAACGTCTGGACGAACACGACTACGTCACCTCCCGAATCGTGCAGTCCGAGGACGGAATTCGCGGCAAGCGAATGTACACGATCACCGACGGCGGCCGGGAGGCCCTGGCGCACTGGGTCAATCACTCACCCGTCGAGGCTCCGGTGCTCAAGCACAGCGTGATGCTGCGCGCCTGGCTCGGAAATCTCGCCGAGCCGGATCGGTTGCGCGACATACTCGTCGAGCACATCGACTACGCCGAGCAGATGCGCCGCCGGGCCGCGGCCGACGCCGAGGCGGAGGGGTCGGACCGAAATCCCGACTGGGTCTTCCCCATCGCGGTGCTGCGCTGGTGCGTCAGGCATTACGAGGCCGAACGGGAACTCGCCCGGGATCTGCTTGCCGATCTGGACCAGCTCGAGGCCACGAAGTCCGTGCGGCGCAACAGGTCCCGTCGATCAACCGGCGCACCCAACCCGGACGAGTCCTGAACGTCCGCGGGCGGGGCCGCGAATTCAGCGCCGCGCGATACGGGCTTGCCAAGCAGCGGCCTGCACATTCCCGTCCGGATCGGCCCGCACCCCTTCGAGGGCTTCGGGCGGCAGGACGCCGGTGATCCGGCCGCGATAACGCGCGGGCCGCAGATCCTCCAATTCCCAACCCTCGCCGAATGATTCGCGAATCATGCGGTCGCTGATCCGCGGGCCGAAGCCGGGCTCGGCGTCGGACAGCGCCAGCAGCAGCACCCGCCCGCCCGGCGCGCACAGCGTGTGCAGGGCGTTCACATAGGCGGCCCGCGCCTGCGGATCCTCGAGGAAGACGTGGAACAGCGCGCTGTCCAGAATCGTGTCGAAGACGCCGAGTTCGGCCGCCAGCCCGGGATCGCCGCCGATCGCGACCATGTCGGCGAGTTCGAATCGCGCGGCCGGCACGCCCTTGTTCTCGGCGTTGGCGCGGGCGTAGGCGACCGCGCTCGGCGAGAGATCCACACCGAGCACGTCGTATCCGAGAGCGGTCAGCGCGATGGTGTGCTCACCCGCACCGCACCCGGGATCCAGGACGCGACCGCGGATCCAGCCCTCGCGTTCGAAGGTCAGTACCTGCGGCTGTGGCTCCCCGATCACCCAGGGGGCGGTGTCGTTGTCGTAGACGGTGTTCCAGATTTCTACCGGCTGTGTCATGACTCCAGCCTGCAACCTCAACCGAGGTAGAGGTCAACCGATCCCGGATCGAATTGCTGCCACACAGGTCAGAGCCTGTTTTCAGCCAGCCAGCGCTTGACCCGCGTCGCCGATGCGCGGGAGAGCCAGGCATCCTGCACGACCTCGCGCAACTCGTCCAGTGTGAGTTCCCCGAGCCGGGAGGCACGCACCAGCACGGACAGATGCCCGTCGAAATGCGCGGTGCTGAACCAGGGCGAATCCGGATCCTGGATCAGCGCCAGCTTGTCGGACTCGGACGGAACCCAGATCACGATCACGTCCGGATAGCGGTCGCCGGTCTCCGGATCGACCGCGTCCGGGCGCGGGGTCCGAAAGAAGATGAACGACTTGCGCCCGACCTGATAGATCGGATTCTCCTGCGGGCCGTATTCGACCGTGACGTGTGGCATGGCCAGCGCCAGCTCGTGCACGTCGTCGACCCGGGCGCGCCGCGACCGGGCCACGGGTCAGTCCGCCAGCCCGGTGAGCAGGGCCCGGGTGCGCACCGCATCCTCGCCGCCGGCGAATACCGCTCCGACGAATTCCGTGGCACCCGCGTCGAAGATCGCCCGAATACGTTCGGCGACATGGTCTTCCGAGCCGATAATGGCCAGATCCGCCGGACCCTCGGCACCCTCGCGGTCCATCATCGCCCGGTACGAGGGCAGCGAACCGTAGGCGGCGTAGAGCTTCGCCGCGCGTGCGCGGGCGGCGTCCACGTCATCGGTTACGCAGACCGGCAGCGGGCACACCACGCGCGGCGCGGGACGTCCCACCTCGGCCGCGGCGGCGGTGATCGCCGGCGCGATGTGATCGCGAACCGTCGCCGGACCCGTCATCCACAGCACGGTGCCGTCGGTGACCCGGCCCGCGAGTTTGAGCATCGCCGGTCCCATCGCGGCCAGCAGCACCGGCACGCGTCCCTCGTTCGGCACCGACAGCGCCAGATTGGCCTTCACCGTCTCGCCGGTGAACGAGACCGGCTTGTCCTCGAGCAGCGGCAGCAGCACGGACAGGAATTCGCGCATGTGCCGAGCCGGGCGTTCGAAGCTGTACCCGAACATGTTCTCGATGACGATCTTGTGGGACAGGCCGAGGCCGAGCGTGAGCCGCCCCGGGCCGACCGCGAGCGCGGTCGTGCGCGCCTGCTGGGCCAGCGCGCCGGGATGACGCGGATAGCTCGGCACCACACCGGTGCCGATATCGATGCCCGCAACCCGGCTGCCCGCCACGGCCAGCGCGGTGAGCGCGTCGACGCCGAAGATATGTGTCATCCAGGCGGAGTTGAAGCCCTCGTCCGCGGCGCGGCGCAGTTCGTCGGTCAGGCCGTTCAGGGCGTCGGGTCCGGTCGGTTCGTTCAGCAGGATGCCGATTCGCACTGCGGGCCTCCTCGATCGTCGGATGCTTCTCACTCGTTTCCGCACGGGTGCGGCCACGCATCGGCAAGCCTATGCCCGCCGGGTCCGCGTCCCGCAGCCGGTTCGTCGCGAGGCCGATTCGAGCATTCCGGGCACGCGCTAGTGTGGCGGATATGGCGCGGCGTGTCAGCGGGAACCTTCCCGCCGAGGTCACCAGCTTCGTCGGCCGCCACGACGAACTGGCCGCCGCGAAGCGCCTGCTGCCGACGACGCGAGTGCTGACGTTGCTCGGGCCGGGCGGCGTCGGCAAGACGCGGCTGTCGCGTCAGCTCGGCGCATCGGTCGGGCGGGCCTTCCGGGACGGGGTCTGGCTGGTCGAACTCGCCGACGTGCGCGATCCGGATCTGGTGACGCTCAGTGTCGCCGAGGCGCTGCACCTGGGCGACGACACCAGCGATCCGATGCCGCGGCTGCTGGAATTCCTGACCTCCCAGCGGATGCTGCTGATCCTGGACAACTGCGAGCACCTCATCGATGCCTGCGCCGAACTGGTCGAGCGCATCGTCACCGCGACTCCGGAGGTGCGGGTGGTCGCGACCAGTCGCGAGGTGCTGGGCATCGCGGGTGAACAGGTGATGCCGATACCGCCGCTGCCGGTCGGCGGCAAGCGGCGCGGCCGGGAGGATCCGGCGGGCGACAGCGATGCGGTCCAACTGCTGGTCGAACGGGCCGGTGCGGTCGATCCCGGCTTCACCAGCACCCCGGCCAACCGCGCCACGCTCGCCGCGATCTGCCGCCGCCTGGACGGGATGCCGCTGGCACTCGAGTTGGCGGCCTTGCGATTTCGTGTCTTCACCCCCGCGCAGATTCTGGACCGGCTCGATGACACGATGACCCTGCTCAGCGCCGGTCCACGCACCGCGCCGCGACGTCAGCGGACCATCGAGGGCGCGATCCACTGGAGCTATCAGCTGTGCACCGGCGCGGAACAGGCACTGTGGCAACAACTCTCGGTCTTCGCCGGTGGATTGGACATCGATGCCGCGGAGGCGGTGTGCGAGCTGCCGGGCGAGGATCTCATCGGCGCACTGACCGGACTGGTCGACAAGTCGGTGCTGCTGCTGCGTCAGGACGACGAGAAGGCCAGATATTCGATGCTGGAACCGATTCGGCAGTTCGGCCACGACCGGCTGGTCGAATCCGGCGCGGAGTCGGCCGTGCGGGCACGGCATCGAGACCACTATCGGCGGTTGGCGTTGCGCGGATCTCGCGCCTACTGCAGCTCCGACGATCTGGCCTGGTTCCGGGATCTGTCCCGCGAACACGCGAATCTCCGTTCGGCCCTGCAGTTCTCGATGTCCGACGCGCCCCGCTTGGCCCTGGACACCGCCACCGCGCTGCGCCCGTACTGGGAGCACTACCGCTTCCTGTCCGAGGGCCGCCGCTGGCTCACCGACGCGCTGATGCGCACTCCGACGACTCCGACGCGCGAACGGGCGCGCGGGCTGTCCTCGGCGGCCTCGCTCGCCGCGCTGCTGTCCGATCGCGAATCCGCGGCCGGATTCGTCGAACAGAGTCTGGCGCTGGCGACGGAACTGGGCGCGGCGGACATCCTCGCCGAGAATCGGCTCGACAGCGCGTTGATCGCGTTCACCGACGGCGACACCAGACGCGCGCTGGCGATGGCCGAGCAGGCCGCCGCACTGGCCCGCGACGCCGGGCACGCGACCACCGAAATGGACAGTCTCTCTTTCGGATTCATGTGCGCGACGTTGCTCGAGGACGACCGTTCGACCACGATCGCCGAGACTCTGCGGGCGCTGACCGAGCGGCACGGCGTGCACCTGCTGGGCGGCCTGGCGCTGTGGACGGTCGGCGTCGATCACTGGCGGCACGGCAACCAGGAGGCGGCCGCGGCGTACATGAGCCGCGCGGTGGAGATGTTCGCCGAATTCGACCGGTGCATCTGGCTGGCCTCGGCATTCGACGGTATGGCCTGGTCCGCGGCGGCCCGCGGGGATATGGTGCGCGCGGCCCGGTTGATGGGCGCTGCGCAGACCCTGCAGCGCGACACCGTGCGCCTGGCCCATGCCATCGCCACCGCGGTCGGCGAGAAGGTGCGCGTTCAGGTCCTGGAAGAGTTGGGCGAGAAGGGATTTCGCGAGGCATACGACAGCGGCGCCGCCCTGTCACTGCCCGCCGCCATCGACTACGCGCTGGGCCGCACCACCGTTCCCGATCGGACGACGCCGAAACCGTTGCGCACCGAACCGATCGACGACAAGGCCATCGGGGTGCTCACCCGCCGGGAGAAGGACGTCGCCCGACTGGTCGCCGCGGGCCACAGCAACAAGCGCATCGCCGCGGATCTGGTGATCTCGGTGCGCACGGCCGAAACGCACGTCGAGCACATCCTGACCAAACTCGGCTTCACCTCCCGCACCCAGATCGCCGCCTGGGCCCGCGACCACGGCCTGTGAGGACTATTCGCCGGTCACGCCGTCGATACGTTCGCGCAGCA
Source organism: Nocardia miyunensis NBRC 108239 (assembly GCF_001613065.1). GTDB lineage: Bacteria > Actinomycetota > Actinomycetes > Mycobacteriales > Mycobacteriaceae > Nocardia > Nocardia miyunensis. The sequence continues at coordinate 20,343 of NZ_BDBQ01000012.1, read as the reverse complement.
GGTCGGCGTGACCGTTGTGACGGGCGTATTCCTCGATCATGTGCAGGTAGACCCAGCGCAGGCCGATCTCGCGGCCGGTGCGGGGATGAACGAAGGAGTAGTCCAGCGACAGCGGGGCCACCGCGGCATCACACAGCTCGATCTCGCCGCGGTACAGGGCGAAATCGCGCACCGGGTCGGCGGTGTCGACATCGTCGAATTCGCCGTCCTGATTCTGTTCGGTGGAGTGCTGGTACACCACCTCCTGCCGCGCCGCCCGCCGCCGGAACCAGGCCCGCTCCACGTCGGTCATATGCCTGACCAAACCCAGCAGCGACATCGACGACGGCTCGACACTGCGGATCACCAACTGGGCGGCAGTCAGGCCGCGGCATCTCCACAGCAGCGTCGCGCGCTGGTAGTCGAGTCTGTCCTGCAGCAGCGAACGCTCCTCCCCCACCACGAGTTGACGGGGGCGCACTATCTCCGGGGCGGTCCAAGTCATATGCCGAGGCTAGGGTGCCCACCGTCGGGGCGACACCGAATTCCCGGCGTACCCCGACGCGCCGAGCGCGGATCATCGACGCAGCCGAATTACTCGCGTGACCACTCCAGGCATGCAAAAATCGCGATGGTGCAAGAACTATGGCGGATCGATCAGACACGGACCCGTTCCATCAGCCCGGAGAACCCGACCGGGGCGCCGAGCACGGGTGGACGCGCGACGGAGGGCACCGGCGCGCATGCGGCAGCGGACCTCGGAATCGGCTGGAAGATATCGCCTTCGATAAATCTCCCGTCCGGTGAAACCGCCACCCTGGCAGACGTTTCCGGCCCCGGCGTGATCCGGCACATCTGGCTGACCACCGACCGCGCGGTGCTGAACGCGATGACATTGCGGGTGTACTGGGACAACGATGCCGAACCGGCCATCGAGGTGCCGCTGGGGTCGTTCTTCTGCAACGCCTGGGACGAACTGGCACAGGTGAATTCGGAGATGGTGGTGGTCGCCCCCGCGGGCGGGCTGAACAGCTTCTGGCCCATGCCGTTTCGCGCGCACGCCCGGTTCACCCTGCACAACGGCAGCGACCACGCGGTGCCCGTGTACTACCAGATCACCTATCTGGAACAGGATGTGCCGCGCTCGGCGGGCTATCTGCACGCGTGGCGACGGCAGAGCAATCCGCTGGGGAATCCGGCGATTCACACTGTGCTGGAAGATGTTCCGGGACCGGGTCGCTACGTGGGCAGCTATCTGGCGATCGTGCCCAACGCGCCGGGCTGGTGGGGTGAGGGCGAGATGAAGTTCTATCTCGACGGCGACACCGAATTCCCCACCATCTGCGGCACCGGCACCGAGGACTACTTCGGCGGCGCATGGAATTTCGATATGAACGACGCCTACCACACCTACTCCACGCCCTATCTGGGCCTGGTGCAGGTGCTCCCGCCGGACCAGATCTATCAGCCGCAGCAGCGATTCGGCATGTACCGCTGGCATGTTCGCGACCCGATCTGCTTCGACCGGAGTCTGCGCGTCACCCTGCAGGCGCTCGGCTGGCGCGACGGCGGTCGATACCTACCGCTGGAGAACGCCGAGGTGGCCACCACCTCGTGGTGGTATCAGCATCGGTCGGTGACCGGGCGCCGGCACCGATTCTGACCCGGAATCCGCTGCCCGGCACCGTCGTTCAGGCTCGGGATTCGGCGGTGTCCACCTCGTGCCGATCGGACCGATGCGAGCGCCGGTACTCGCTGGGCGAGATGCCGACCTCCCGGCCGAAGTGCGCGCGCAGGTTGGCCGCACTGCCCAGGCCACAGCGTTCGGCGACGACGTCGACGGGAAAGTCGGTGGCCTCCAACAACTCTCGCGCCCGGATCAACCGCTGGGTGAGCAGCCACCGCAGCGGTGTCGCGCCGAGTTCGGCATGGAAACGCCGGGCCAGGGTCCGCTCGCTCATTCCAGCCCGCTTGGCCAGATCGCCGACGGCGAGCGGGGTGTCCAGACGTTCCAGCGCCCACTGCAGGGTCGCGGTGAGACCGGGATCGGCGGCCTCGGCGGGCACCGGTGCGGCCAGGAACTGCGCCTGACCGCCCGCGCGATGCGGCGGAACCACCAGGTTCCGGGCGACGGCATTGGCGATGCGTGAGCCGAGATCCTTGCGGATCAGGTGAATACACAGATCCATCCCCGCCATCGTGCCCGCGCTGGTGAGGATGCGGCCGTCATCGATGTAGAGCACCGACGGGTCGACATCCATGCCGGGGAACCGATCCAGCAGCACGTCGACGTGCTTCCAGTGGGTGGTCATGCGGCGGTCGTCGAGCAGTCCCGCCGCGGCCAGCACGAATGCTCCCGAGCACAGCGCCACGATGCGCGCCCCGGCCGCATAGGCCGCGCGCACGGCCTCGACCAGTTCGGCGGGCGGATCCTGCCGGACGTTCGGCGTGCCGGGCACGATGACGGTTCCGGCGGTGAGCATGTCGTCGTAGTCGTAATCGGTGAGCGCGACGAACGGATCGCGAAGTGTCGCATGGCGAGTCCCGCGCGGGCCGCACAGTCTCAGGTCGTACCAGTCCGCGGTGTCGACGCCGGGCGGCGGTTCGAAGAAAACCTGATACGAGATCGCCACCTCGAACATCGGCTGGCCGGGGGCGACGGCGATGGCGATGGTTCGCTCGCGACGATCGGTCATGTCGGTAACCTAGCGCATATTGTCAATTCTGCCACTAGCTGAGGTCATGTCGTGACTGGATAGTTGCACCCATGACTGTTTCCGCCAGTATCAACGGGCTCCAGCAGAACGAGTCCGTACCCCTTTCCGCATCACCACGCAGGTGGCGGGTGCTGGCGGTCGCGGCCGTCGCCCAATACCTGGCCATCCTGGACCTGTTCGCCGTCACGGTCGCCTTTCCCACGTTGCAGACATCCTTCGGCCACGCGTCGGCGAGCACGGTGTCCTGGGTGCTCAACGCCTACACGATCGTCATGGCCGCGCTACTGGTCCCCGCGGGACGCCTCGCCGACGACACCGGCCGCAAGCGCGGATTCCTGCTCGGCATAGCCCTTTTCGGACTCTCCTCGATCGCCTGCGCGGCCGCGCCCGGTCTCGGCGCGCTCATCGCCGCCCGCATCGTGCAGGCCGTGGCCGCGGCGCTGCTGGTGCCCACCGGGCTCGGACTGGTGCTGCCCTCGTTCGAGGTCCGGGAGCATCCGACCGTGATGGGAATCTGGACCGCGATCGCCGCCGCGGGCGCGGGCAGCGGTCCGGTGATCGGCGGCCTGCTGCTGCAGGCGGGCTGGCGCTGGATCTTCCTGCTCAACATCCCGTTCACGGTGGCGGCCTTCCTCTTCGGGCTGCGCGTGCTGCCCGATATCCGAGGGCAGGCGGGGCGAAAACTCGACTTGGTCGGCGCCGCACTGATTCTCGCCGCCACCGCCGCCCTGACCACCGTCTTCGTCCAGGCATCGGACTGGGGATACACCTCACCCGCGACGCTGAGCACACTGCTGGCCGCGGTGGCGCTGGCGGGCGCGTTCGCCTGGCACGCGCGACGTCATCCGGATCCAGTCGTGAGCCCGGTGGTCTTGCGGCACAAGCCGTTTCGCATCGCGACGGTCGGAGTGTTCGCCTACTACCTGGCCTTCGCCGCGCTCATCCTGGAGGCCACCCTGTTCCTGACCCAGCAGTGGCACTATTCGCAACTGGCCGCGAGCCTGGGCATCGCCCCCATCCCGATCAGCTGCCTGCTGCTCTCGCCGCTGTCCGGGCGGTTCGTGGCCCGGTTCGGCGCACGGACCTGCGCGGCGCTGGGCGGGGCGACCATCGCGCTTGGCGCGGCATGGTGGATCGTCACGGCCGGACTCACCGCGTCGTATCCGATCATGTTCCTGCCCGGTGCGATCCTCGCCGGGGCGAGTACCGCGCTGTTGCAACCGCCGCTGTTCGGGGCCTCGGCACTGCTGCCCGCCGATCAGCTCTCACTGGGTTCGGGGACGTTGATGATGGCGCGGCAGACGAGTTCCGCACTGGGCGTGGCGATTCTGACCGCCATACTCGCCCGCGCGGCCGTTCCCGGACTCGGCGACTATCGCGCCGGATGGGTGTACATGGTCGCGGTCGGTCTGCTCGCGACCGTCGCCGGGCTGGCGTACCGGCCCGGCGTACCGGCTCAGCGCACCGCCACTCCGCGCAGTCCGGGCCAGCCGTAACGGAGCGGTTCGTCGGCGAGTCCGGCGGCGCGCCCGGCGACCGCGTTCCTCTGGGCCATCTCCGGGGCCTGCGCGAGTTCCGGATTCTGCTTGATCAGCTCTTTACGGACCTCGTCCATATCCAGCCACATGATCTCCTGCACAACGTTTTCCAGTTGTTCGGAGGTCTTGAAACCGGGCTCGGAGTAGACCGGCAGGCCCTCACGGAAGGCGATCAGGGTCGGCAGGCTGCTGACCTGCGCGACGGCCGCCAACTGCTGCTCGGCGTCGGCATCGACGGTGGCATGCACGATATCCGGGTGCATGCGGGAGGATTCCTCGTACACCGGCGCGAATTTGGTGCACCACCCGCACCACGTCGCCCAGAAGTCAACCAGGACGATGCCGCCGCCGGAGACGACCTGCTGAAAATTGTGCTGATTCAACGCCTGTGTCGGCATGCGGCCCTCCCGGTATTCCAACTCGCCTGCATGGCTGTGAATTCTTCCATGAATCCCCGGCTGCGTCACTGTCCGAGACAGCGGTCCCGGACCATCGGGCTCACACCGCGTGAGCTGCGACCCGAGGCGTGGACGTTCCGGCCCGGCCCAGCGCGGCCCGCAGTAGCCGCACATATCCGTTCCAGCGAGCGGGGGTGCGTACGGATCCGGTGAGTTCGTATTCGGCGTGATCGAGCAGATCCTCGATGAGCGCATCGTGCAACCAGCGCACGGCCAGTGGCCAGATCAGCCGGAATCGGCCGCTGAGCCGGGCCGCCAACTGGTGGACCAGCAGCGTCTCATCGTTTCCCGCGTCGAGGACCAGGAATTCATGGAAGCCCTCGACGCCCGCGGTGCCGAAGACGCGATCGAATCGGCAGTTCAACCATCTGCCCGGCTGATACCCCTGCACCGTGTAGCGGACCACGCCGTGTCCCCCGGCCGCACCGGTCGACAGTGGCCGGTCCAGGACCAGGGGTGGCCAGGAATCACTGGGCCACAGCACATCTCCGGGACCGGCGAGCGTGTCGAGCAGGGCTCCCGCCCGCGCGGCGGACACCGGGATGCGGCGGATGTGGGTATTGAGCACGGCCATCGTGAATCACCCTCTCGGCCGGACGTTCGAGTCACGGCCGGTTCGATATGGAATGTTCCCTCTATATCGAATTAGAGCATATATTCCATATCGACGCCAGTGCGAGATCTGTGCGCCGGGTCGGCGAGATGCAGGGAATCCGCTCGCGACAGCGCGGGATCAGTGCGCGCGGGTGCGAGGAAGCACTCAGCAGTGCAAGGGCAAACGCACGACAATGCAAGAGATCAGCACGCGCAGGTACGCGAGGGCAACGCGCGAAAGCACGAGTGATCAGCAAGCGGAGAGACGGGACGGTGCGCGACCGTGTGAGATGAGTGCGCGGAAGTACGAGAGATCAGTGCGCGGTGCGCGGGCAGCCCACGATCAGTGCGCTTCTGGATGTGAGGTCAATGCGCAGCGGTGCGGTGTTGTTCTCCTGCCAGGAAATGTGCTGTGTCACGGGTGGATTCGTATAGTGCGCGGTAGTGCCGGTAGTACTGCGCGTACAGCTCGGTGTTGGCCGGATCAGGTTCGATCGTGCTGACCACCGGATTCCATCGGGAGGTGTCCACACCCGACGCCTCGGCGGCGAGCATGGCGTCACCGAGGCAGGCGCCGACCGTTTCGGCCGGGAGTTGCTGGGGCAAGCCGGTGATATCGGAGACGATGCGCGTCCACAGACCGCCCTTGGTGCCGCCCCCGACCGCGACGAGCCGGTGTGCCCGGCCGCCGGCCTCGGCCATCGCCTCGAAATTGTGCCGCACCCCGTAGCCGATGCCCTCGAGCGCCGCGCGATAGAGTTCGGCGCGGCCGTGCGTCAGGGTCAGGCCGGCGACGATGCCGCGAGCGTCCGGATCGAACAGCGGCGTGCGTTCACCGGCGAAATAGGGCACCACGATCAGCCCGCGACTGCCCGCCGGGACCCGGTCCGCCTCCGCCACCAGATCGGTGAAATCCCCGCCGACGAGGCGGCGCAACCAGTCGGTCACCGCGCCGGAGGTAGCCATGCCGGCCGCGAGAGTGTATGTGCCGGGCCAGGTTCCGCACGTTCCCCACAGGCCCGGATGCGGATTCGGATCGGTCAGCACCTGCACCAGGAACATGGTGGTGCCGTACATGACCATGGCGTCACCGGGGGCGCGCACCCCCACGCTGGCGGCCTCGGCCCAGGCGTCGATCGTGCCGGTGGTGACGGGCAGGCCGACCGGAAGTCCGGTGGCGGCGGACGCATCTCGCGTCACCTGCCCGACGATCTCGGTGGGCCAGCGCAATTCGGGCAGTTCGATTCCGGGCGCGACCGAATCCGCCCAGTCCGTGGCCCATTCGCGGCGGCGCAGATCGTACATCGGCACGCACTGACTCGCCGACTGGTGATCGAGTACGTAGCGACCGGTAAGCCGGTGCACCAGAAAGGAACTCGCCATCAGCAGCATGCGGGTGCGCCCGTAGACATCGGGTTCGTGCCGTGCCAGCCAGCGCGCCTTCGGTCCAACGGCCTGACTGGTGAGCGGCGAGCCCGCACGCGAAAGAACCTGTTCCGCACCAAATTCCGCGTTCAACTCGGCGATCTCGGTGGTCGCGCGGGTATCCACGCCGTAGAGGATGGCCGGGCGAAGCGGGAGACCCGCGGCGTCGGCGGGCAGCAGGCACGGACCGATACCGCTGACCGCCAGCCCCCGCACGGATTCCGGCCCAGCCGCGTCGAGCAGTTCCCGCGTGATCGCGACGAAATCCGCCCACCACACGGTCTCGGCGTCGTGCTCGACCCAACCCGGCCGAGGCGTCGAAACACCATGTACCCGTTCAGCTCTCGCAATGATCGTGCCATCGGCCGCAACCAGCACCCCCTTGGAGCCGGAGGTACCGATATCGATCCCGAGAAACATCAGCGCTCTCCTTCCTCACCTGCCCGGACACGTCGGGGTATCCGCGCCCGCTGTGCCGGTGCCTCGGCCGGCGCCACCAGAATTACAGGCCCGCGCCCCGACCGACCGCAATTCGCCGAACTCGGCGCGAATCACCTCCGACGAATCCCACTGTCCACACCGGCCAGAGCGCTCCCGGTACTCGCATCGCATCGTAGATGGCTGGTGCGGGCCGAACCGGAAGACCGGCCGTCACCGAACGCGGCGCACGGTGCGAGGCGGCACATCGGTCGGTCTCGCCAGCCGATCGCTTCCTCGTGGCTACCGTCCGATTTTCCCATCGGCCCGACCGATCTCGATGCCCTCGCTGCGTCGTAGCCGATCGGGCGCGGGAGGCGGGGCCGTAGCAAGCCCGGGGTACCCGAGATGGACGCGGCACATCGGCCGATCCCACGGTCGATGGTGTACGACGCCGGGTGCGGAGAAGCCGATCCGCTCGGTGGCCTGGCGGGACGTCATCGACGGTTCGCCGACCGGTCGACAGGGGGTCAGGCCGGGTCGGTGAAATGCAGGGGTGCGATGTGGACGCCGCCCTTGCCCCAGCCCGCGGTGGTGACCCACCAGTCGCCGTCGCAGGTCACGATCTCGGCGGCGTGGGCCTCGATGTGGCCGACGCGGTCCTGGACGCGGAAGTGCAGCGGATCGGCGCTGCGGAAGACGTCGGTGCCGACGTAGTCGGGGCGCGGGCCGATGAACAGGTACCAGAAATCGTTGCGCCGCACGACGAATGGGGATTCGGTGGGTCCCGCGCCGGTGCCGGTCGCGGGATCCGTGTAGGCGATCGCGCGATCGCTCCAGTGCACGAGGTCGGTGCTGGTGCGGTAGGCGACGACGTGGTTGCCGCCCTCGGGTTCGCTGGTCGCGCAGTAGTACATCACCCAGCGGTCGTCCAGGCGCAGCACCATCGGATCGCGGGCGTCGTAGCCGTCGCGGAACACCGGCCCCCGCGGATGGCGTGTCCAGTGCCGCAGATCGGTGGAGGTCGCCAGGTTCATCGCGGTCGCGGTGCGGTCCGCGCCGCCGCCGTCGTAGAACATGGCATAGCCCGCGCCGCTGTCGATCACGTACGGGGCCCACAGGTGCGTCTCGCCGTACTCGCGATCCACAGCCAGTGCGTGCGGACGTTTCGTCCACGGCCCCAGCAGATGTTCGGCGGTGGCATGCGCGAACCGCGTCTCGTCCCACGGGTCGGCCGGTTCTGGGTGGGTGATCCCGAACAGGTGCCAGAGCCCGGCCCCATCGCGAATCACGGTGTGGTCGTTGATGTACCACGGATGCGGCTCACCGTGACTCGGGTCGTAGATGTGCCGGAAGGGGCCTGCGGTCACCTGCATACGGCTACCGTGCCGCCTCCGCCGAACCGGTACACGCCGACACGCCGTCGTTCCGAGGGTCGGGGGAAATCCGGATCGGATCGGGTACCCAGTCAGCATGGCAGGGCATCCGCGCCGGACGGCGTTCCTCGGCACGCTGATGATGCTGGTCGCCTTCATCACCGGCCTGTGGGTACACGAACTGCCGACCACGGCGTTCCGGGTAATCGCGTACGTCCTGCTGTTCCTGCTCGCCGCCGTCGGATTCGTGCTGAGCTTCCGCGACTACTCGTGAAATCCGCGGTGATCGCGGCGCGATGAATCACTTTGGCGCGTGGCGGTTTACGAGCCCGCCGGTTCCGGGTGGCGGCTCAGCGTCTGCGGATCAAACCGGCGAAACCCGCACCCATCATCATGAATCCGGAGATGAGCGCGAATCCGTTGGTGACCCAGGAATGCAGCGCCACCTGCCAGGTGGAATCGATGTACGGCAGATCGCCGATCAGGCGGAACGTGTCGTCGGGGAACAGGATGTGCAGAATGCCCGGGAACACGCCGAACACCAGCCCGGCCACGAAGGTGCCCGCCGGGGAGAACGCCGCCATCGCCGCCACCAGCATCAACAGCACCGAGCCGACGATGATCTCACCGGCCGCGGTCCACCGGTCGGTGACTCCGCCGATGATCACCCAGTAACGGATGTCCGCACCGCCCTTGGCCGCGAAAGCGATCCCGATCGGCGTCACCACCAGCCCGATCAGCACGCCGACCACGGTGCGGCCGGTCACGCCGTGGCTCTGGAACTGCGCACCGGGTGGCGCCCAGCCCGGGGGTGACTCGAACTTGTTCGGCATCGCCCGTCCTCCCTGCTCCCGCGGTGCCCGAGGGCTTGATCGCCTCTGCCGCACTCATTGTCGCGCCCGGCGCCTGAATTATCCTCGCGGACGCCGAAATCCTTCGGGTGACGACTCGCCGGGTTGCGGACGGTTAGCATCGGATATGCCCGATGCGATCTCACAACCCCCCGACATCGCCGGAGTGCGCCGTAGCCACATCACCGCACGCGGGGTGCGATTCCACGTCACCGAGGCGGGGCCCGCCGACGGCCGCCCGGTCCTCGCGCTGCACGGCTGGCCGCAGCACCATTACACCTACCGCCACCTGCTCGCCGACCCACCGCCCGGACTGCGGATCATCGCGCCGGATCTGCCCGGCTACGGCTGGTCCGGACCGGCGCCGCACCGCTGGTTCAAAGAGGAGGTCGCCAGTGATGTGCTGGCCCTGCTGGATTCGCTGACCTCCGATCGCACGCTACTGGTCGGTCACGACTGGGGCGGGTATGTCGGCTTCCGCATGGTGCTGCGCGAGCCCGAGCGATTCTCCGGATTCATGCCGCTGAACATCACGCACCCCTGGCAGACCCCGCGCACCGTCGCACCGCACATGTGGCGATTCCTGCTGTACCAACCCCTCGTCGCGGCACTGGGCATGCCACTGCAACAGCACACTCCCTTCCTGGACTGGGTGTTCCGGCTCACGGTCGCCGACTCCACCGAATTCACACCGGATGTCGTGCACGCATACACCGACCGCTTCCGCGATCCGGTTCCCGCTCGCGCGGCCACCGACACCTACCGCACCTTCCTCCTGCGCGAGGTCCCCGCACTACGACGCGGTGAACCACGTCGCGCGACCCTGCCCATCCGCGCTCTCTTCGGCACCGCCGACGGCGCGATCCACCATTCGCTGGCCGCCGCCGAAACCGCCGACGCCACCGACTACACCGTCGAATACGTCCCCGGCTGCGGACATTTCATCCCCGAGGAACGTCCCGACCTGGTCCGCGCACACCTGCTGGCCCTGGCCGCCGAAACCGCCTAACCGCAATCACCGCCACGTCCGCATTCGTCACCACCGAGTGGCGAATGCGGACCTGAGCGATGCCGATGTGCCCGAGCAGCACTCGATTCCGGGCGATCTGTGCGCTTGGACGCACTGCCGCGCAGATCCGGTCAGACCGGAGAGCGACTCCCGACGAGTCGGAACCACGACCGTGCAGCCGCCGTGTCGAATAGTGACCAGGAAGCATGCGTCGCGAGTCGGCCACACTCGGCTCGGGCGGCCGAGTAGACGCCGCCCGAGCCTCCGGCGAAGCGCCCGAAGTGAACAACCTTGTCGCTCAGAGACTTCGGATCATCAGGGGTCTCGGCTCGGGTAGGGAGGATTGGCGGATGTGTCCTTGCGGACGCTGGCGGCCGACGCGGGCCAGTGCGACGCGGAAGCGGGCGGTCACCGCATCGGTGGGCAGTTCGTCCCAGGTCCAGCGGATGACGTGAAAACCCGCGCTGCGCAAGGCATCCTCACGTCGCCTCTCGGCCGCGGCCGTGTCCGCCGGATCGTGTCCAGGCTGTGTCCGGCGGCCGTAGCGGGTGCGGCCGTCGAACTCGCCGACCACGCCGGTGTCGCCGAAATAGAAGTCGACCCGGCCGAGGAATCTGCCCTCGGCGGTGAAGACATCGCCCTGCGACCGAGGGATCGGCAGGCCGAGTTCGCGCAGCATCACCCGGCTGCGCGACTCGCCGACGCTCTCGCTGTGCGGATTCAGGAACTTCGCCACCAGCCGTGCTCGATCGATGCCACGGCGACGATTGGCCGCTTCCAGCTCCACATCGAGATCGGCGGCGGTGACACCGTATTCACGGGCCAGCCAGTCGCCCGCGACGACCGCGGACTCGAACGGAACCGTGCGGCCCAGATCGACGATGGTGCGCGCGGGCGTGCTCAGCAACAGACCGCCCACCTCGGCCACGGAGTCGATCGGTGCGCAGTGCACTTTCAGATCCGGTTTGATCCGGCCGCCGTTGCGGCGGTTACGGGTGACGCACAGGCGGTCCATCGGGGCGGCCCAGATCGGCGCGCCGTAGATCGCCGCAGCCGACTGATGACTCACCACCGCGTCGGCGGCCATGTCGGGCAACACCGCCGCGGCCAGAATGCGGTGGCGGGCAAGCACATCCAGTTCCGCGTAGGCCGCTTCCTCCGAATAGACCCCGCGCCGCAGCCGTCGCCACCGCCCGCCCGCACACATTCGACGGATCTGATCATCGGTCACCCCGCGAGCGAGCGCATCACGCCTGCGGTGGATCCGAGCCTGATCGGCGGAGGCCGGACACGGCTGCCCAGCGGCGCAATCGTGCGGCGCGGCCACATCGCCTCCCAGAGGCACCGGGCCGGAATCCGGTCCGCAGCCCGGACTCGCCGACAACCCGCCGGGATGGACGAGCCGGTTCGCGAGACGCGGGCCCGATGCGGAACCGAATACCGGATGCAATGTCGCGGCGCTCATCGGAAATCGGTCTCCGGGCGCGGGCGCCGCGTGGGGCGCGAGGTGAACCGCTCACAGAACTCACCGTGCCGGGGGACGGGGCCCACTCGCGGTACGCGAGAGCCGATTCCGTTTCGCCACGAGGTGCGGCAACCTTGACAATTCTTCACGCTCGAACCTCCCCATACGAATTGAGTCGAACCGGGTTTGTTCTAGTTCGACGCGGGGTAGGGCGATCCGGTTCCATAGTCATTTGACCAGGTCACAGCCGCACCCGCTGCCATGATTCGCATACTTCGCAGCCACGCCGAAACCATGCGGATTCGGACACGAGGTGCGGCCGGTCAGCACCGGTCTCGGCAGGATGCGAAGGATTGGACGGTGTACAGACGACCAGTTCACGAACGACCGCACGCCGGTCCCGCACGAGCGCCCGGCGAAGCCGCATCCGCGGGATCGCGCGGCAACCCCGCTCGGCTGTGGTGCTGCGGAAAGAGGCATTGCCCGCACCCTTTACACGTACCCGCACCCGAACCAGGCCCGGGAACGGGTGCGCCTGCCGATATCGGGTGCGTCTGGCACGGGACGGTGGAGTGTGTCGGTGGGCTCGGGCACCATGGTCGGCGTGACTACAACCGACCTGCGTGAATCCGCCGAGGCGCTGCTGCGTGACCTGGCCGGGCCACGGGCTCGCCTGCGAGAGGATCAGTGGACCGCCATCGATGCACTGGTCCGGCAGCGGCGGCGGGCCCTGGTCGTACAGCGCACCGGCTGGGGAAAGTCGGCGGTGTACTTCATCGCCGCCAAACTGCTGCGCGCGGCGGGCCGGGGGCCGACGGTCATCGTCTCGCCGCTGCTGGCGCTGATGCGCAACCAGGTCGCGGCGGCCGGCAGAGCAGGTGTGGTCGCCGCGACGATCAATTCCGGCAACATGACCGAGTGGGACGATATCCACGCCCGGGTGGCGGCCGGAGCGGTCGACGTCCTGCTCGTCAGCCCGGAACGCTTGAACAACCCCGATTTTCGCGATGCGGTCCTACCGGAGCTGGCCGCCGACGCCGGACTGGTCGTGATCGACGAGGCACACTGCGTCTCGGACTGGGGCCACGATTTCCGGCCCGACTACCGCCGGATCCGTACCCTGGTCGCCGACCTCGGCGACGACGTCCCCGTCCTGGCCACAACGGCCACGGCGAACGACCGCGTGGTCACCGACGTGGCCGGTCAGATCGGTACCGACACGCTGGTTCTGCGCGGCACCCTGGACCGCGAATCGCTGCACATGTCCGTCGTCCACATCGAGGACGCGACCGCACGCACCGCATGGCTCAGCAGGTATCTGCACGAACTTCCCGGCTCGGGCATCATCTACACCCTCACCGTCGCGGCCGCCCACGACCTCGCGGACGTCCTGGGCTCGCACGGCCACGACGTCGGCGCGTACACCGGCCGGACCGATCCGGCCGAACGGGAGGCGCTCGAACAGGCCCTGCTGGACAACGAGGTCAAGGCCCTGGTGGCGACCTCGGCATTGGGTATGGGTTTCGACAAGCCGGATCTGGGGTTCGTCGTGCACATCGGCGCGCCGTCCTCGCCGATCGCCTACTACCAGCAGGTGGGTCGCGCGGGCCGCGGCACCGCACGGGCGGAGGTCGTGCTGCTGCCCGGTCCGGAGGACAGGCGGATCTGGAGTTACTTTGCCTCCGTTGCCTTTCCGCGCGAGCATATCGTCCGCGCCGTCCTGGACGCGCTGGATTTCGAACGCCCGCTGTCCACCAGTGCGCTCGAACCGCTGGTCGAGCTCAATCGCTCCCGGCTCGAGATGGTGCTCAAGGTGCTCGATGTCGACGGGGCGGTGCGCCGGGTCCGGGGCGGCTGGCTCGCCACCGGTGAACCGTGGACCTACGACACCGAACGCTACGAGCGGCTGTCCCACGCACGGGAGGCCGAGCAGCAGGCGATGATCGACTATCAGTCGACCGCCGAATGCCGGATGAGTTTCCTGCGCCGCCAGCTCGACGATCCGGCGCTGAGCGGACCCGATCCGGATACCCCCGATTGCGGACGTTGCGACAACTGCACCGGCGTCCGTCCCGATACGACGGTCGACACCGCGGACCTGGCCGCCATCCGCACCCGCCTGGACAGACCGGGCATCGACCTGTCCCCGCGCAAGCAGTGGCCGACCGGTATGGCGAAACTCGGAATTCCGCTGTCCGGCAAGATCACCGACGGCCCGGCAACCGGCCGTGTACTGGGCCGACTCAGCGATCTGGGCTGGGGCCAGCGTCTGCGCCCCCTGCTCGACGGCCCCGACGCGCCTGTCCCCGACCACGTCGTGGACGCCTGCATCGCAGTCCTACGCGACTGGAACTGGGATCAACGCCCCACCTCGGTCCTGGCCATGGAATCCCCCACCCACCCGAAACTCACCGCCGACCTGGCCGCCCGCCTGGCCCACATCGGCCGCCTCCGCGACCTGGGCACCCTGCACATCCGCCCCGGCCGCCCACCGGTCTCCGCCGCCAACTCCGCCCACCGCGTAGCAGCCCTGCACAACTCCTGGGATCCCCCACCCCTGGACGACCTGGACGGCCCGATCCTGCTCATCGACGCCCTCACCGACACCGGCTGGACCCTCACCCTGGCCGCCCACACCCTGCGAGCCGCCGGAGCTCCCGCCGTCCTCCCCTTCGCCCTCGCCACCCCCACCTGACCCCAGGACACAGCCGGTAGCGTCGCGGATATGACGCTCGCACCAGGAACCTGGCCTAGTCCACTGCTGCGCGCTGTTCGGATCTCGAACAAGTACTTGCTCGACCCGGTCATCCGGTGACCTCCGGACAGAACGAGTAGGCATTTCGGGTGCAAGGAGCATGATCGACTCGCTATCGTCGGTCGGATGGCCAGTAAGTCTGCCTCGCCGGCGGTGGAGTTGGCGGTCGGCGAGCATACGGTGCGGGTGACCAACCCCGATCGGGTCTATTTTCCCGAGATCGGGGCAACCAAGCTGGATCTGGTCCGGTACTACCTCGAGGTGGGCGAGGGGATCGTGAATGCGCTGCGGGATCGGCCCTGCATGTTGCATCGGTTTCCGAAGGGGCTGCCGGGCGGGAAGGTACATCAGAAGCGACTGCCGGGCGGGGCGCCGGAGTGGATTTCCACTGTGCGCGTGTACTTTCCGCGCTACGGGCGGCATGCCGACGAACTGTGCGTGCGCGAGCTCGCGGATGTCGTGTGGGCCGTGCAGATGTCCACCGTCGAATTCCATCCGTGGAATTCGCGGCGGTTCGACACCGAGAAACCCGACGAGTGGCGGATCGATCTGGATCCGATGCCCGAATGTCCGTGGTCGCGGGTACAGCGGGTGGCGGGGGTGGTGCGGGAGGTGCTGGACGAGATCGGCGCGGTCGGCTGGCCGAAGACCTCCGGAGGTAAGGGACTGCACGTGTACGTCCGGATCGCGCCGGAGTGGGGATTCACCGATGTGCGCAGGGCCGCACTGGCATTCGCCCGCGAGGTCGAACGCCGCGCGCCCGACGACGTGACCACCACCTGGTGGCGTAAGGACCGCGATCCGGCGATGCTGTTCGTGGACTACAACCAGAACGCCCGCGACCACACCATCGCCGCCGCGTATTCGGTGCGCGGCGTCCCGGAGGCAACCGTCTCCACTCCGGTGCGCTGGTCGGAGATCCCGGACATCGAACCCCGCGACTTCACCATCACCACTGTGCCGGCACGCTACGCCGAACTGGGCGATCTGCACGCGGGCATCGACGAGGCGGTCTTCCGGATCGATCAACTCCTGGAGTGGGCCGAGCGCGAACCCGTCGAGATCGACCTGGACGAGGACGCTGGTGACACCGAATCGGATACACCCGGCTAACGTCGAGTCCGACCGGCCCCGGATATCGCACAGGAGAGCCACATGACGGCCACCCCCATCGCCCTCGCACCGAACCACACCCAGTTGCTGGAAGAGGCGATCACCGGGGCCGGGGGCGTACTGGCCGATCTGGACGACGCGCGAGCCCTGATCTGGGACTCGGGTCCGGCCGGATTCCCGGAGCAGCTGCCCGAGAACATCGAATGGGTTCAGCTGTTCTCCGCGGGCATCGAGGAATGGTTCGACACTCCCGTCTTCGACCGGCACCCGAACATCCTGTTCACCTCCGCGGCAGGCGCTTTCGCCAGGACCGTCGCGGAACACTCGCTGATGCTGCTGCTCGCGGGCGTGCGCGCGCTGCCCGAGCATCTCGCGGCCCGCAGCTGGCGCACCAAGGAACTCGCCCGGAATATCGGCACCCTGCGCAACGCCACGGTCACGGTCGTCGGCGCCGGGGGCATCGGCCGCGAATTGATCACCCTGCTCGCCCCGCTCGGTTCCCGAGTGATCGCGGTGAACCGTTCCGGCGCGCCGGTCGACCTGCCGGGCGTGGTGGAAACCCTTCCCGCGCAGCGTCTTCCGGAGGTCTGGTCCCGCACCGACCACGTGGTCATCGCCGCCCCTGCCACCCCCGGCACCCGGCATCTGGTCGGCAAAGCCGAATTGGCCCAGCTCGAGCCCCACTCGTGGGTGATCAACATCGCCCGTGGCAGTCTCGTGGACACCGACGCCCTGGTCGACGCGCTGCGCGCGGGCACGATCGGCGGCGCCGGGCTCGACGTGACCGACCCGGAACCCCTGCCCGACGGCCACCCGCTGTGGGATCTGCCCAATGCCCTGGTGACACCGCACGATTCGAATCCGCCGCAGCTGCGCACCGTCGCCTTCGCCGAACACGTCGCGGAGAATGTGAGCCGTTTCGCCCAGGGCCGCGAGCTGATCGCCCGCGTCGACGTCGCGGCCGGGTACTGAACTACCCGCCGTCGGCGGGATCGACGAATTCGAGTCCGGTGACCATATCGGGCAGGATCCGCATGATGTGTTCGCGCGGTCCCGGGAGCCACGGTTGGAGTAGCGGGCGCAGGCGCTCGATCTCGCCCGGTTCCTCCACCGGCTCCGCGGAACCGGTCACGATCACGCACCACCCCCGATGAGTGTTCTCGTCGATGACGTCCGCCTCGTAAGCGACCGTCTGCCGCTCGGGAGACAGCGCCACACCGCGACTGGCGTGCACGACGATCGTCTCACCGTCGACGATGTGATTGACCGGGCGAATGATGGGTAATGCATAACGCGCGAGCACGATTCGCCCATATCCCACCAGCCCCAGCCGTCGCAGCGACTCGGCGGAGGTCAGATCGCGGGATCCCTGTGGTGCGAGGGCGTCCATATCGGCGATCATTCCCGCACCCTGGCCACCGCCCGCGGGCATGGCCGATCGACCCGACGGTCCGGGGTATTCCTCGGCTCGGTTGTCCATATGCGATATCTGCCCCGCTGATCATGAACCTGTTGTTCCGGGTCTCCACAAGATTCCCGCAATCGGCAACGATCAAACCCTCCCCCGGCCACGCATATGGAAACAGCAGGCGAACAGCACCACCCTTCGTCGGCCCTGCCGCTGCCCTTACTGTCCCGCCGCGCGGGGCGGGATGATCGGCTCCGGGGTGACGACCGGCGTCGTCCGACGGACCAGTTCGGACCACTCGTCGGCCAGGGCGGCCAGCAGGGACCAGGCCGTATGGATGCGTTCGTCGCCGACGTCCTGGCCGCCGCGCAGCAATGCGACCGCGCGCACCTGAGCCGCGGCCATGGCATCGATGACCGCGCCGAGCGATTGCGGAGCCGGACGCCGGGTGTGCGTGACCACGGCGATCCAGTCGTCGACGTGGGCGACGATTTCGGCACGCCGACAATCGATCTCGGCGGTGCGCAGCGGCGATTCGCGGCGGGTCAGATGGAGTTCGGCGAGTGCGCGGGCCCAGCTCGTCACCGGGTGCGCATCGGGTTCGTCGCCGATGTGCCCGCAGAAAGCCGCGAGCAGTTCGTGCCAATCCGGCAGGCGGGCAGCGGAATCGCCGCCCGGCCACTGTTCCGGACCGTCGGGTTGCGGTACGTACATGACGTGTACCTCCAAGACCGCGGCGAGCCGGTCCGGCGGCCTGCGCGCCCCGCAGGCAGTACCTCGCCCACCTGTATTACGTACACACCCGGCGCCACAAACGCGGGAACCGGACCGCGAGCCCGGTGTGGTAAGGGCGGACCACACCGGATCCGGTTGCGCCGCAATCTGCGAAGGGGACATCTCCTTGCGGCGCCGGGTGCACTTCCAGCATGCACTTTTCCGGCGGCCCTCCCACTGCCCTTTCCATGGCCTTCCGGTGACCGTCGGATCGCGGATTCCGCGACACCGTCTGGCCGCCCCCGCGACGCCCCGTTACGCTTGATCTAGTTCGGGGGATGGGACGGTGAAGGGTGTCTGGGCGTGAGTTGGTCTTTCACACCGGATGAGTTCGCACACATCTGGCGAGAGACCGACCTGGATCGGCACCCCTTCCCGATCCGGATTCTGGAGACCCCGCGCACCGACAACGAGGCCGCCGCGCTGCGCCGCACGCTGGAGGATCGCATGCCGCTGGGGTCGGACCCGGATCTGTCGGCATGCCTGCGCATACTGGCTCAGCCGCATACGCGGGTGGTGGCCATCGGCGGCGCGCACGATCCGGATTCGCAGATCCGGGCACTGGGTGCCGCGGTCTACGACCATGCCGTACTGGCCGTGCAGGACACCGGTTCGTCAGCGGATTTCGGTGGGCAGGTGCATATTTCGATCGGTCACAGCGGCAAACTGGGCGCGCGGATCGCCGCGCTGCTGCCCGACACCCCACCCGGACGTGAACCGGCCCGCTCGGCGACCGCGGCCGCGGTGCGCGACGAGGAAACCGTGGTATCCAACGACCGGCTCGCCGCACGCATCCGGCGGCTGCTGCTCAAACCGCACAGCGCCGAGGGGCAGATCCGGATCGAACCGAGGCTGGACCGGGCCACTCCGCCCGCGCCCGTCTACTACACCTGGATCGACGTCGCCGGAGACGGCCGCTATCTGATCCGCGCGGGCGAACAGGTGCACCTGGCGCCCGCCTCGACCCAGCAGATCGGCGCTCACCTGCAGAAACGTATTCCGCGATGATGCCGCAGATGCCGTTATCGCCCGCCTGCCGACGTGCCCTGCGGTTACGCTTGGCACGACCGACCGATCCCCGAGGGGTGCGCATTGACGATCGATACCAGTCAGGCAGATATCGCCCGGTTCATGCGGGCGGCGCGCAGCGGCACGGTACGTTTCGATCCGGACGCGGCCCGGCGGTGCGCGGCGCAGTACGAGGAGCAGGCCGAGGGGTTGATCGCCCTACAACAGCAGCTCGAGTCGGTGTCACAGCTGCACGGTTTCGGCGGATTCTTCTCCGCCGAGCAGTTGCAGGCCGGATTCTCCCGCAAGGCCCGGGATGCGGCCGCACAGCTGGATCGGTACATCTCCGCCTCCTATCGGATGAAAGAGGCCTTCCTGATCAGTGCCGGGCTGTACGAGGAGGCCGACGTCGCACACGCCGCCGCGCTGCGCACGCTGTCGTCGAGGCAGCCGTGGTGAGCGAGTTCGGGTGCGGACGGGGTGTGTCATGAGTGAGCGCCTCCTCGGATCCGCCCATTTCGGCCCGCAGGCGCGTCCCACCGATCCCGAATACATCAGTGCGATGGAACATTTCGAGTCCGTACCGCACGAGCGGATCTACGCGGGCACGCAGCAGATGGATGCCGGGGAGATCGCGCGGGCGTCCCTGGTATGGCTGAACGGCGCCGCCACGATCGGCACGGCGATGCCGATCACTCGCTCCACCACCGACGGGGTGATGAATTCGGTCGGATGGGAGGGCGCGGCGGCCGACGCCGCCTACGCCAGCACGCGCAGTTTCGCCGAGGCGCTCGATGATCTGGCCGAGGTCATGGCCGAGGTCGGCGCGCGATTGGGCGCGGTGGCCGCCGCGGCCGAGGCGGTGAAGCTGGCGGTCGTCCCGCCCGGTGTCTCCGGACCGATCGGCGCGGTCGCCCGCGCACTCGAGGCCGCGCACGTCATCGATGCGAAGCTGGCGCAGGAGACACAGCGTCAGGAAGCGGTGCTGGCGATGAACACGATCTACAAACCGGCGTATTCCGGTGCGGGAACCGGGATTCCAGCGCTGCCCGAGCCTCCCGAAGTGCCCGGAGACACCTCGCCCACTCCGCCCCGGACGAATCACACCGCACCACAATCACTCCCATCCCAACCGCAACGTCCCGAGACGCCACAGCAACCGGCGACGCCGCCAACCCCCACTCCCCCAGCGTCTCCCACGCCGCCGCCCGAATCCTCACCGTCGCCGACCCCGCCCGAATCCACCCAGGCCCCTTCCACGGCTCCGGCTCCGGCACCGCAAACGCCCAGCGCCCCAGCCTCTCCCGCCCCCGCACCGCCCGCTGACCCGCAACTCAGCGACCCGGGCGGTCAGCCCGGCATCACCGGTCCCATCCCGAACAACACCACTCCCACCACCCCCGACCAACCCGGCCTGTCCCCGGACCACTGATCCGAACCCGCGCGACAGGCCCGG
>NZ_BDBQ01000011.1 GCF_001613065.1 Nocardia miyunensis NBRC 108239 | reverse complement strand
CCCGTGAATCCCCATGTCGGGCAACGTCGTCAGCGAGACATCGCCGCCACGGGCATTGATGAGCGCGACCATGCGATTCGCCAGCACGAGCCGGTTCACCCAGGGCTGAACGCGAGGGTACGGGCTCCCCGATGCCGGGATATGGTCCGAGAACTGGATATGGATGGGGATCCTGGTCAGCGCCGCGAACTCGTTCGGCGAGACCGGGCGAGGCGTCGCGGTGACGACGCCCTCGCCGACCGGTCCCGGCATCGCATCGGACGGGAACACGTAATCGGTCGGCTCGTAACTGAACACACCGCGAACGTGCCGGGAGGCGATTGCGGTGAGCCAGCCGTGGATACCGCTGGCGGAGTGAGTGATCAGGACGTTGTCGCCGATGCGATCCATCAGGCCGACCCCGCCAGCGGTGACGACTCCGGCCGTGCCGATCTTTTCCTGCGGACCGGTGTCGATGGTGATCCGACGGAAGAACTGGTCGAGCGCCGACGAGCCGATCCCTGACTTGCCTGCGGGAATTTGTCGCCGGGTCGTAAGCGCCCTTCTCGGTGAGCACCGCACCGCCGGTGAAGAAGCTGCCGCGACGTTCGATGAGGATCGGGCCGTGATCGTCGCGACGGCGCCCGTTCCGCCACCGATGAGCCGCCGACGCGAGATTGCGCCCCGTTGTCGGCGAAGCTCTGTGGATTTCCGGCCGAAAGGTGATTCGTCGTCGGGTTCCATCAGCTCTCCTGCGTCGGCCGTACCGGAGCCGACAATCGTTTATTCACGCAAGACTGTTCCGTTATCGGCCCGAATGCGGACGGATGATTCTCGGAGCTCGCAAGTCCAGCGGAATGCGTGGCGCCCTGCGCACACCTCGCCGACGCTGAGCACGCTAATCCGGTCGCGCTCGTGAGCCGGTGGCAGGGAACGTAAGTCAGTCGTGGGCGGGTTCGCCGGTGACGACGTGATCGGCGTGGTTGAGTCCTTCGCGCACGAGGCGGGTCAGGTGGCCGTCGCGGATCCGGTAGATCACCCGTCGGCCATCTTTGTGAGTCTCGACCAGGCCGGTGAACCGGAGTTTGGCCAGATGTTGACTGACCGCGGTGCGCGAGACGCCGCACGCCTCGGTCAGGGTGGTGACGTCGGCCGCGGTATCGGCCAGGATCGCCAGGATATGCAGCCTGGTCGGATCGGCGAGCATGCGGAAGGTATTCGTCGCGACGTCCAGACGCTGCTGATCCGGGGCGACGGGGTGAGCCAGACTGGGTTGCGTCAGTTCCGCCGCGTTGGCGCTGGTCGTATCTCCCATGATGCTCATCGCTTTCTGATGTTTCCCTTCACACGCACGCGCTGGAAATCGAGTTGCCGGGGCACGGAAGGGGCGTTGTAGTAGCGAGTGTAATGAGTGACCGGACGCTCCCCTGGCAAGCGTCGCGCCTATGACTGATGGATGCCCCACATTTCAATCCTTTAAGTGCGCACCCATGCACGTATGATCGGGGTGTGACGCTGCCGCAACCCAGACGCCCCGCTTCGGCGGTGACCTTGTTCTCGCACCGCGAATACCGGCATCTGTTCGGTGCGCAGCTGGTGGCGTTGTTCGGCAACGGGCTCACCACTGTCGCGCTCGGGCTGCTGGCCTATCAGCTGGCCGGACCGCGCGCGGGTGCGGTGCTGGGCACGGCGTTGACGATCAAGATGGTCGCTTACGTGCTCATCGCGCCGCTGGCCGGTGCGTGGGCGGATCGGGTGCCCCGGCGGATTGCGCTGGTGGGGCTGGATCTGGTGCGCGGCTCGATCGTGCTGCTGCTGCCGTTCGTGGGCCAGGTGTGGCAGATCTATGTTCTGATCGCGGTCCTGCAATCGGCGTCGGCGGCGTTCACACCGACCTTCCAGGCGGTGCTGCCGGACATCCTGCCCGACGAACGTGACTACACCCGGGCACTGTCGTACTCCCAGCTGGCTTCGAGTATGGAAACACTGCTGAGCCCGCTGCTGGCCGCCGTGCTGGTCGGGGTCGTGTCGTTCCACTGGTTGTTCACCGGCACAGCCGTCGGATTCCTGCTTTCCGCGTCCCTGGTGGTGTCGAGCCGGATCCCGGACGCCACCCGCCGCATCGGCGACACTGCCGTGCTCGACCGGATCCTGGCGGGAGTGCGGATCTTCACCGCGACGCCGCGCTTGCGCGGGCTGATGGGGTTGAATCTCGTGGTCGCGGCGGTCGGTTCGATCGTCATGGTCGACACCGTCAATCTGGTCCAGCAGACCCTGGCACGTTCCGAGTCCGACGTGGCCTGGTTGCTGGCTGCCAATGGGCTCGGCGTGATCACCGTCGCGCTCTCGATTCCCCGACTGCTCGAACGCATCGGTCAGCGCACCCTCATGCTCACCGGCGCCGGAGTGCTGCTCGCCGCGATCGCCGCCGCCGTGGCGGTGTCGACCGCGACGAACGGTGACTGGCGCTACCCGATCCTGTTTCCGATCTGGGCGACCATCGGCGTGGGTACCGGGCTGGTGCTGACTCCCACCGGGCGAGTGCTACGCCGTTCCAGCAACGCCGAGGACCGGCCCGCCCTGTTCGCCGCGCAGTTCTCCCTGTCTCATGCCTGCTGGCTGCTGATCTACCCGACCACCGGCTGGCTGGCCACCACCCTCGGGTTCACCACCACCTGGACCGTTCTCACCATCATGGCCGCGCTCGGCGCGGCCGCCGCGTCGACCTGCTGGCCGCGCCGCGACGACCAACCACTCGCCCACATCCACGACCCCGACGCCGCCCCCGAGCACCTGACCGACACGCGCCTGCTGCCCGACGGCAGCCATGTCCACGCCCACCCCATCGTGATCGACACCGACCACCGGCACTGGCCCCGACTCGACGAACTCACCGCTGTCACAACCCAGCCCTGAACCCGCCCGGTGCGCACCGAACCGGATTCATCAGCGGGCCGAGGTCGTCGTCGATCGCGAACGAATAGGACTCCGACAACACCGTCAGCTGGCGGTTGATCGTCCTTGACGCGCAACCCGTCAGACTTTGACCAGGTCGTCGGCGTGGATGACGGGACGTCGCATGCCCTCGGGGAGTTCGCTCGTGGAACGGCCGAGGACCGTCTCCAGTTCGGAGCTGTCGTATTCGACTACGCCGCGGGCGACGAGGGTGCCGTCGGGGGCGATGAGGTCGATCACGTCGCCGCCGGAGAAGCGGCCGCGCACGCCGGTGATTCCGGCGGCCAGCAGGGAGCGGCGGCAGTTGGCCACCGCGCGCACGGCGCCGGCGTCGAGCAGGACCGAACCGCGGCTGTCGGCGGCGTGCCGAACCCAGAACTTCCTGGCGGACAAGCGAATCGGGCGTGCGGCGAAGGCGGTGCCGACGGTGGCCCCGGTCAGCGCGGCCGCGGCGTCGGTGGCGGCGGCCAGCAGAACCGGAACTCCGGCGTCGGCGGCGAGGCGCGCCGCGGACAGCTTCGAGGCCATTCCGCCCGTGCCCAGCGCGCCACCGCTGCCGGCGATCACGCCGTCGAGATCGGCGGTGCCGCGCACCTCGGGGATGAACGTCGCGCCGCCCTTGCGCGGATCGCCGTCGTAGAGGCCGTCCACATCCGAGAGCAGCACCAGCGCATCCGCGCCGACCAGGTGCGCGACCAGGGCGGCCAGGCGATCGTTGTCGCCGAAGCGGATCTCGTCGGTGGCGATGGTGTCGTTCTCGTTGACCACCGCGATCGCGTGCAGGGAGCGCAGCCTGTCCAGGGTGCGCTGGGCGTTGCGATGATGTTCGCGCCGGGAGAAGTCACCGGCGGTCAGCAGCACCTGCCCGACCGTGCGGCCGTAACGCTGGAACGAGGTGCCCCAGGCGTGCGCCAGCGCCAGCTGGCCCACGCTCGCGGCGGCCTGTTTGGTCGCGAGATCCTTCGGCCGCGAGTTCAAGCCGAGCGGTGCGATACCCGCGCCGATGGCGCCCGAGGACACCACGACCACGTCGGATCCGGCGCGCATCCGCGCCTCCACCGCGTCGGCCAGCCGATCCAACCGACCGATGTCGAGCCCGCCCTCGAGACTGGTCAGCGCCGAGGACCCGATCTTCACCACCACACTGCGCGCCGACGCGATCACCTGCCGGGTCTCGCTCAGCGCGTGATCCGAATCCGCCTGCGTCATACCGGAACTCATGAGCCTCACCTGAACCGATCAGCACCACAACATTTTTCGAACTCCCGCGCTCGACCACGGACCGCACTCGACACACCACACCGCACCGACATCGCGACGGCACCGCGGCGAACGACAGCCCGTCGGGTGTCCTCGAGCCGCGACGGACGCGGGAAGCACGTGCGCGCCCGACCGCCGACCACGCCCGGTACACCACTGCGAACAGCGAGCGGCATCGCGAAAGCACTGCGGCGGTCAGCGGTCATTCGACGATCTCGTCGTCGGAGATCAGGCCGCGACGGACCCGGGACGCATGCTTGCGCTCGGCCGCGGAGATGCGTTCGGTCTGGTCGAGGCGGGGATCGGTGCCACGACCGGTCATCACCATGTCCACACCCGCGGAGATCTGCGGCTCCCACTCGAAGGTGACATCGCCGATCGTGACGGGCGCACCCGGTTCGGCGCCGAGCTTCTCGAGCTGCTCCTCGACACCGAGCCGGGCCAGCCGGTCGGCCAGATAGCCGACGGCCTCGTCGTTGTCGAACTGGGTCTGGTGCACCCAACGCTCGGGACGTTCACCGCGCACCAGGAATCCGCCCTCGAGTTCGGGATCGCGCTCGACGGTGAAACCGCTTTCCCCCGCGGCCACCGGACGGATCACCTGTCGCGGCGGGGCCGCCTTCGGATGCGCCGCGCGGTAGTCGCGGACCATCTCCGCGAGCGCGAACGTCAACGGCCGCAACCCTTCCCGGCTCACCGTCGAGATCGTGTACACCGGCCAGCCGCGCCCGGCGAACTCGGTGCCCACCATCTCGGCCAACTCGGCGGCATCGGGGATGTCGGCCTTGTTGAGGATCACCACGCGCGGGCGATCGGCCAGATCCCCGAGTTCGGAATCGGCCTTCAACGCGGGTTTGTAAGCGGCCAGCTCCGCCTCCAGCGCATCCACATCGGACACCGGATCACGGCCGGGCTCGAGCGTCGCGCAGTCCACCACGTGCGCGAGCACCGCGCAGCGTTCGAGATGACGCAGGAATTCCAGGCCCAGGCCGCGTCCCTCGCTCGCACCCGGAATCAGGCCGGGTACGTCGGCGACGGTGAACGTGGTGTCACCGCTGGACACCACGCCGAGGTTGGGCACCAGCGTCGTGAACGGATAGTCCGCCACCTTCGGCTTCGCCGCCGAGAGCACCGACACCAGCGAGGACTTACCGGCCGACGGGAAACCGACCAGACCCACATCCGCGACCGACTTCAGCTCCAGGACGACGTCGCGCTCCTCGCCGTCCTCGCCCAGCAGCGCGAATCCGGGCGCCTTGCGCGCCTTGGAGGCCAGCGCGGCGTTGCCGAGTCCGCCGCGACCGCCGCGAGCGGCGATATAGGTGGTGCCGATTCCGACCAGGTCGGCGAGCACGGCACCGTCAGAGCCGATCACCACCGTACCGTCGGGGACCTTCAACAGCAGGTCAGCGCCCTGTTTGCCGTCACGGTTACCACCCTCGCCGGGTTTACCGTTACCGCCCTTGGCGTGCGGATGGAAGTGGAAGTCCAGCAGGGTGTGCACATTCGGATCGACCTCGAGAATCACATTCCCGCCGTGCCCACCGTTACCCCCGTCGGGGCCGCCCAGCGGCTTGTACTTCTCCCGGTGCACCGAAGCACACCCGTGCCCGCCCTTACCTGCGCGGACATGCAGCACGACGCGGTCGATGAACTTCGACATGCTGTTGACCTCCTGTATCTTCGGCCTCCGCTTCGCTCCGGCGGGGCTGTGTCCAATTGCCTCCGCTTCGCTCCGGCGGGCCGCGGCCCCCAAGGGCCGATTCTTCTCTCCCTCCGCTCCCCCGCTCCACTCAGTCCAGAATCGACCCGGGCCGCGGCCGCGAGCTGACGTTATCCGGGGTGGGCGAACTGGGTGTCTACTACGGTGGTGCTATCTGAGGGTGGATAAGCATGGTGACCTGCGGTTACTGATACCTTATCGGGAGCGCGGTGCTGCTGTCGGCGTTGCTGGGTGGGTGAAACCTACCTGGACTGTGGTTGGTACTGGGGTTCGCACTCACTTCATGTCGCGGCCGAGTCTTCGGTCTTCGCGCGACGTGTCGTCCTCGATGACGTCGGCCCCGAACACACGAAGCGGGCCAGGGTTTCTCACCCTGACCCGCTTCGAAGAATGTGTGGAAGGCTCCGGTGCGGCTCAGGCCTGCACCGGCTCCGGGACCACGATGTTCACGGTCTTGCGGCCACGCTTGGTGCCGAACTGGACCGCGCCCGCCTCGAGGGCGAACAGCGTGTCGTCGCCGCCACGGCCGACGTTCACGCCCGGGTGGAAGTGGGTGCCGCGCTGGCGCACCAGGATCTCGCCGGCCTGGACGGCCTGACCGCCGAAGCGCTTCACGCCGAGCCGCTGGGCGTTCGAATCACGACCGTTGCGGGAGCTGGACGCACCCTTCTTGTGTGCCATAGCTTGTTACTCCTCGTGGCCCGGGACGATTGATCCCGGGATCTGGTGACAGGGACGGGGTGGCGGCCCCGCGAATCGCTTACTTGATGCCGGTGACCTTCAGGACCGTCAGCTTCTGACGGTGGCCCTGACGCTTGTGGTAGCCGGTCTTGTTCTTGAACTTGTGGATGCGGATCTTCGGACCCTTGGTCTGGTCGACGATTTCGGCGGAGACCGAAACCTTCGCCAGCTTGTCCGCATCGGTGGTCAGCTCAGCGCCATCGACGACGAGCACCGGGGAAAGCGACACAGCGCTGCCCGTCTCGCCCTCGATCTTCTCGACCTTCACCAGGTCACCGACCGCGACCTTGTACTGCTTTCCGCCGGTCTTGACGATCGCGTACGTTGCCATCGGTCGGCTGCCCTCTTTCTCTACTAGTGCTCGGCACTCTGCTCGCGCGGTTGGCATCCGTTGGAATCGGAAACCGCCGCACGACTGGTCTGGTATTCACCGCCGCCTCAGCGCCTGTGGCTCTCGTTCGAACCGGGCCACGGGCCAGCGCACAAGGCATTGCTGACGCCGAGCAGCGACTGTCCAAGGTTACAGGACGCGTACCCCAGCGACAAAACCAGGGTTGCGGGCCGGGTGCTGCTCGGCACCGCCTTCCCCGGCGCACCATCGTGTGCGTCGGCGAATCACGCGGTACGCGGGGCCCGGACTCTGCGCCCGGACCCCGCGTACCGTGATCAGCTGCCTGTGACCGATCACTCGGTCGGCCGGTCTGCTCAGTCGTCCTGTTCCGGCGCACCCGCTGCGCGTCCGGCGCTGCGACGACGCGGACGACTGCGCGGCACCGCGACCGGTGTGAAGTCGGTCACCGAGGCCGCGGAACCTTCCGACTGCTCGGAATTGGAGAGTACGAATACCGCCGCGGCGCTGTCGGTGCTGAGCGCGGCCGACGAGCGGGCGACCCGACGCCGGCCCTTGCGGGCGGGTTCGGCGGGCGAGACGTCCGATGCGGCCCCGGCCCGATCGGCGGCTTCGCCGTGGTCCACGGCTTCCCCGTCGGCCGCCGGCTCGAAGTCGGCGGCTCGCGCCGTCTCGTCGGCCTGAACCGACGCGGTCACACTCGTCCGGTCCGACCGATCGGCCTGCGCCGATCCAACGGTCTCCGGCTCGACCGCCGCCGCGGATTCACCGGCACGCGCCGAATCGTCCGAGCGACCCGACTCATCGGAATGCACCGACTCGCTCGCCCGCGCTGCATGCTCCCGAGCCGCCTCGCGACCGGACCGGGAACGGCGTCGACGGGACGGCCTTTCCGTGGTCTCCTCCGGCGCGGAAGCCGCCTTCTCCGGCTCCGCGGCCGACTCCGGCGCCACCGCGTCCACACGCGCCTCGGCGATCTCCTCACCGTGGTGCGCGGCCATCGCCAGCGCCACCGGATGCGCGCGCTTGGCGGCGGCATCCTCCTCCACGTGCACATCGGCGGGCGCCGAGGCCGCGGCGGGGGCGGGCGCACCGGACTTGTCCTTGTCCTTGCGACGACGACGGCCCTCGCGACGGCCGACGCCCTCCTCGGCGGGGGCGGACTCCACCGGATAGTCGTGCACGACGATGCCGCGGCCGTGGCAGTGCTCACAGGTGGTGGAGAACGCCTCGACCAGACCGGTGCCCAGCTTCTTGCGGGTCATCTGGACCAGGCCCAGCGAGGTCACCTCGGACACCTGATGCCGGGTGCGGTCGCGGCCCAGCGCCTCGGTCAGCCGCCGCAACACCAGGTCACGGTTGGATTCGAGCACCATGTCGATGAAGTCGACGACGATCATGCCGCCGATGTCCCGCAGGCGCATCTGCCGCACGATCTCCTCGGCCGCCTCGAGGTTGTTGCGGGTGACCGTCTCCTCGAGGTTGCTGCCGCCCGCGCCGGTGAACTTGCCGGTGTTGACGTCGATGACGGTCATTGCCTCGGTGCGGTCGATGACCAGGGTGCCGCCCGAGGGCAGCCACACCTTGCGGTCCAGGGCCTTGGACAGCTGCTCATCGATACGGAAGCTGCCGAAGACGTCGACGCTGTCGTTGTCGTACCGCTCCACCCGCGCCAGCAGATCCGGTGCGACGGTGCGGATGTAGTTCTCGACGGTCGTCCAGGAGCGCCCGCCCTCGATGACGAGTTTGGAGAAGTCCTCGTTGAACAGGTCACGAATGACCTTGACCAGCAGGTCGGGCTCCTCGTAGAGCGTCTTGGGCGCACCCGAGCCGTTCTTGGACTGATCATCGATGGTCTTCCAGGTGGCCTGCAACCGCTCGACGTCGCGGGCCAGCTCGGCCTCGGCAACGCCCTCGGACGCTGTGCGAATGATCACACCGGCGTCCTGCGGGACGATATCGCGCAGGATCTCCTTGAGCCGCTTGCGTTCGGTGTCGGGCAGTTTGCGGCTGATACCGGTCGAGGTCCCGCCCGGCACATACACCAGGAAGCGGCCCGCCAGGCTGATCTGCGTGGTCAGCCGGGCGCCCTTGTGCCCGACCGGATCCTTGCTCACCTGCACCAGCACGGTGTCGCCGGGTTTGAGCGCCTGTTCGATCTTGCGCTCCTTACCGCCGAGTCCGGCGGCCTCCCAGTTCACCTCACCGGCGTAGAGCACGCCGTTGCGGCCGCGGCCGATGTCGACGAACGCCGCCTCCATGCTCGGCAGCACGTTCTGCACCTTGCCCAGATACACATTGCCGACCATGGACGCCGAACCCGTGCTGGTCACGAAGTGCTCGACCAGGATGTCGTCCTCGAGCACCGCGACCTGGGTGACCGCGTTCGGGTGATCGACGAACGTCTTCTCGCGCACCACCATCACCCGGTCCACCGATTCGCGGCGGGCCAGGAATTCCGATTCGGTCAGGATCGGCGGACGGCGACGTCCGGCCTCACGACCGTCCCGGCGACGCTGACGCTTGGCCTCGAGCCGCGTGGAACCGCTGATGCCCTGCACCTCGTCCACGGATGCGGCGGCGACGCGGCGCTTGTTGCGCGGTTCGCGCTCGTGCACGACGGTGTTCGGCGGATCGTCGTCCGACGCCTCGTTCTCGGCATCTTCACCGGCCTTGCGGCGACGGCGACGACGGCGGCGGCGGGTCGAACCCTCCGGCACGGCGTCGCCGTCCTCGGCACCGCCTTCGGTGGACTCGGATTCGGTGGCGCCGGACTCCTCGGACGAATCCTCGTTCTCCTCGGAATCCTCCGACTCGTCGGTATCGCCGTCCGAGGACTGCTCGCCCCGGCCCCGGCCGCGACCGCGACGACCGCGACGGCGACGTCGCGAACGGCCGCCGTCCTCGGAGTCCTCCCGGGACTGATCGTCGTCCCATTCGCCCGATTCGGTCTCCGACTCGGTGGTTTCGGTAGTGGCCG
>NZ_BDBQ01000010.1 GCF_001613065.1 Nocardia miyunensis NBRC 108239 | reverse complement strand
GCGGCGCGGTGGCGCGCTTCGGTTGGCGTGGACGCGGATCGTTCATCCGCCAGATGACTGCTCATCGTTGAGACCTCAATCCATTCGGATCGCTAAGGATCCGTGAAGTGTGATTGCGTCAACCATACGAGCATTCTGTGATCTGTCAAACAGATCTTGATAAACTATTTAGTATTCGAATAGTCATTGCGAAATTGACGTGTCGTCCATTCGGGCAGCGTGCTGATTCCCTGGGCGGTGAGGGTGAGCACCGATGCCAGGCCGCCCAGCAGCGCCGCGTCCGCACCGATCCGCGCCGCGCGGAACTCGATACCCGGCGACACGGCCAGCAGACTGCTGATCTCCGCCGACGATCGCACACTCTCGAACATGATCGGTCCCGCCTGCCCGAGCAGCCCCCCGATCGCGATGACGCTCGGCGCGATCACTTTCGCCGTGTTCGCCAGCGCGCGCCCCAGCGCGAGCCCCGCCTCGTACAGCACGCGCTGACATGCCGGATCGCCCTCGCGCGCACCATCGATCACCTCCGGGAGCGCATGTTTGATGGTTCCCGAAGCCGCCAACGTCGACAGGATCGAACGTTCCGAGGCGACCGTGGTCAGGCATCCGCGGCTTCCGCAGAAGCACACCGGCCCGTTCCGGTCGAGCACGATGTGGCCGATCTCCCCGGCCAGCCCGTCGCCGCCGCGGTGCACCTTCCCGTCGAGCACGATCCCTCCGCCGATCTGCGCGGAACACATCACGTACAGGAAATCGGTGCAACCGCGGCCCGCGCCCCAGGTCCACTCGGCCAGCGCCGCCAGATTCGCGTCGTTGTCCGCGACGACCGGAACCCCGAGCAGGTCGCCGAGCGTCCCCGCGACCGGAGTGTCGTTCCATCCGGGCAGCTGCAGCCGCGCCCACGACGCCGCGGTGCCGGTCACGGTGGAGATCGGGCCCTGCATGGCCACGCCGACCCCGGCCAGGTCCCCGACCTGCACTCCGGCCTCGTTCGCCAGCGTGTGAATGAGATCGGCGACGTCCCGCGGCCCGCCGCCCTCGATGTCGAAGTCCGTGCCGCGAGTCAGCGCGGCGTCGTGCCGTGATCCGGTTCGGAAATCGAACAGTGCCGCGGTGATCGAGTCGGTGTTCACCTGGGTCGACACCATCACGCCCTGCTGGGCCACCAGCGCCACGAGCGATTCGCGGCCGTTGACGGGCTGGATCTCCGCGGTGCCCTCGGCGCGCAAGTCCTTGACGATGCTGTTCACCGTCGCGGGAGACAGTTGGGTCCGGCGCGCCAGGGCGGCCTGCGAGGACGGCCCATGGGTGCGCAGAGCCTCCAGCAAGCGCTCGACATTGCCCCGGCGGACGCCGGGACCGGAACTCGTACGCCCGTTGCCGGGACGATTCGGATCGGTAGCCACGCTTCCGAGAGTATTGTTCGGAATCCGAATATTCAATTGTCCGGCGATCCGGGCAACCCGAGCCCTGCCTGGTACGTGTGTTCGATTCGACGCTCCGGTAGCGTTATCGGCACCATGACTACGCCGACGTCGCATACGCCTGGCCCCAACGGGCCTCGGCCGGGAGTGCCGCTGCCCGGTCAGCACCTGCAGGGCGCCAATCCGGCGGAGTTCGCCGATCCGGCGGCCGTGCGTGCGCAGATCGACGAGCTGATGGCCGAACTGCGGGCCGTATCGCGGGAAACCGATACGGGCAGCGCGGAATCGGCGGGTGCGGGCGTCGAGATCACCCGGCGTGCCCGCATTCTGGAGCAGGCACACGATGTGCTGGTCCAGGCACTGACGACGGTGGACAAGATCTGAGGTGGCCAAGCGCGCTCGGGTGGACGCGGAACTGGTTCGCCGCGGATTGGCACGCTCGCGGGAACATGCGGTCGAGCTGATCGGCGCGGGCCGGGTATTGATCAACGGTTCGGTCGCCTCCAAACCGGCCACGGCCGTCGAGGCGGGCACCCCGCTGCTGGTGCGGGAGGAGCCCGACGAGGTGCGCTGGGCCTCACGCGGCGCGCACAAGCTGCTCGGTGCGCTCGAGGCGTTCGAGCCCTACGGCCTGACCGTCTCGGGTCGCCGTTGTCTCGACGCCGGCGCCTCGACCGGCGGATTCACCGACGTGCTGCTCACCCGGGGTGCGCGTGAGGTGGTCGCGGTGGACGTCGGCTACGGGCAACTGGTGTGGCGGTTGCAGACCGACGAGCGGGTGCGGGTGGTTGATCGCACGAATGTCCGCGCGCTCACCCCGGACGCGATCGACGGACCCGTCGAACTGGTCGTCGCGGATCTGTCGTTCATCTCGCTGGGACTCGTGCTGCCCGCGCTGGCACACTGCTGCCTGCCCGGTGCGGACCTGCTGCCGATGGTCAAGCCGCAGTTCGAGGTCGGCAAGGACCGAGTAGGCTCCGGCGGTGTGGTGCGGGACCCCGCGTTGCGCGCCGAATCGGTGCGGGAGGTGGCCGCGGCGGCCGCCGCCCTCGGTCTGCGCACCCGCGGAGTGGTGGCGAGCCCACTGCCGGGACCGTCCGGCAATGTCGAGTACTTCCTGTGGTTGCGCCGGGAGGATGACGATGCAGAGATGGATGTGACTGCGCTGGTGCAGCGTGCGGTGGAGGAGGGCCCACAGTGAACCGCGAGATTCTGCTGGTCGCACATCCCGGCCGTGCCGAACTCACCGAGACCGCGCATCGGGTGGCGAAGATCTTCTCCGATGCGGGCATCGGCCTGCGCGTGCTCGCGGACGAGGCGTACAGCACCAAACTCGACTGCGATGAGAACGCCGCACCGGACGGATATCCGGTGCGGGCGGTCGCGCACGGGCCCGATGCCGCGGTGGGGTGCGAGATGGTGCTCGCCCTCGGCGGTGACGGCACCTTCCTGCGCGCGGCTGAGATGGCGCGTCCGGCGCGGGTGCCGGTGCTGGGAATCAACCTGGGCCGCATCGGATTTCTCACCGAGGCGGAGGCCGAGAACATCGACGAGGCGCTGGCGCAGGTCGTGCACGGCGATTACCGCCTCGAGCAGCGGATGACGATAGATGTCAGTGTCCGCGTCGATGATGTGGTGGTGGAACGGGGCTGGGCACTCAACGAGGCCAGTATCGAGAACGCCGTCCGGATGGGCGTGCTGGAATTGGTGCTGGAGGTCGACGGGCGGCCGGTCTCGCAATTCGGGTGCGACGGGGTGCTCATCGCGACCCCGACCGGATCCACGGCCTACGCCTTCTCCGCGGGCGGCCCGGTGGTGTGGCCGGAACTCGAGGCGCTGCTGGTGATTCCGAGCAATGCCCACGCGTTGTTCGCGCGACCGCTGGTGACCAGCCCCGATTCCCGGATCGCGGTGGAAACCGTTGCGACAGGGCATGATGCGGTGGTATTCCTGGACGGCCGCCGCACCCTGGCGCTGCCGCGCGGTGCGCGTTTCGAGGCGGTCCGCGGGGACGAGCCGGTGCGGTGGGTGCGGCTGGATTCCGCGCCGTTCACCGATCGGATGGTGCGCAAATTCCAGTTGCCGGTGACAGGATGGCGAGGACGGCGGCCGGAGCGCACCCGCTCGGGCGAAAGCGAAAACCGCCGAACGGAGAGCACGAGTGCTGACAGAGATACGGATTGACGGGCTCGGCGTCATATCCACCGCCACAGCGCAATTCCATGCGGGGTTGACCTGTCTGACCGGTGAGACCGGCGCGGGCAAGACGATGGTGGTGACGAGCCTGCATCTGCTGAGCGGCGCCCGCGCCGATGCCGGGCGGGTGCGCCGGGGCGCGGCTCGCGCGGTAGTGGAGGGCCGGTTCACCGTCGAGGAGGT
The DNA here is from genome assembly GCF_001613065.1 of Nocardia miyunensis NBRC 108239. Taxonomy (GTDB): domain Bacteria; phylum Actinomycetota; class Actinomycetes; order Mycobacteriales; family Mycobacteriaceae; genus Nocardia; species Nocardia miyunensis. The sequence continues at coordinate 225,401 of NZ_BDBQ01000010.1, read as the reverse complement.
GCACGACGCCGCCCGCGACGAGGTCGAGAAGGTGCTGGAATCGACCGGGGCGCAACGCGATGACGACGACAGCGTCATCGCGGTCCGCACCGTCGGCAGTGACGGTCGTTCGCGCGCGCATCTGGGCGGTCGCAGTGTTCCGGCGGCGGTCCTGGGGGATTTCACCGCACCGCTGCTGACGGTGCACGGTCAGAATGATCAGCTGCGGTTGCAACGTCCCGATCAGCAGTTGCAGGCATTGGATCAGTTCGCGGGTGACTCGGTCGCCACGCTGCTGCGCAAATATCGGCTGGCCCGGCGTACCTGGTTGCAGACCCGGGGCGAGCTGCTCGAACGCACCGCCCGCAGCCGCGAACTCGCCCTCGAGGCCGATCGGCTGAAGCATTCGCTCGACGAAATCGACGCTCTGGCACCGGAATCCGGCGAGGACGAACGCATCGTCGCGGAGGTGCGGCGGTTGTCGGATCTGGATTCGCTGCGCGAGGCGGCGACCGGGGCGCACGATGCGCTGGCCGGTCCGGCCGACGCGCCCGGCGAGGGTTCGGGCGCGTTGGATCTGCTGGGCGCGGCCCGCTCGCGGCTGGAGTCCGCACAGGATCCGGCACTGAGTGATCTGGCTCCGCGCCTGGGTGATGCGATCTCGGTCGTGGTGGATCTGACCACCGAGCTCAGCGGTTACCTGTCCGATCTGCCCTCGGATCCGAACGTGCTGGATTCGCTGCTCAACCGGCAGGCCGAATTGAAAACGCTGACCAGGAAATACGCACCCGACATCGACGGTGTGCTGGCCTGGGCCGCGGATGCGCGCGGGCGGTTGGATTCGCTGGACGTGTCCGAAGGGGCGTTGTCCGCGCTGGCAGCGGAGGTCGAAGCCGCCGCCGAGGAGGTGCGTGAGGCCGCGCGCAAACTCACCGCCGCGCGAACCAAGTCGGCCAAGAAGCTGGCCGCCGCGGTGAGCACCGAGTTGGGCGGGCTGGCGATGGGCCGCGCGAAACTCGAGGTGCAGGTGCGGCCGATGCCCGCCGGTCCGCAGGATTCCGCGCCGATCACGGTGGGCGGCAAGGAATTGCATGCCGGATCCAGCGGAGTGGACGAGGTCGAGTTCCGGTTGTCGGCGCATTCGGGAGCGCAGTCGCTGCCGCTGAGCCGCAGTGCCTCCGGCGGTGAGCTGTCCCGGGTGATGCTGGCCCTGGAGGTGGTGCTGGCTCGGTCCGAACACGGCAGCACGATGGTTTTCGACGAGGTCGACGCTGGTGTCGGCGGCCGGGCCGCGGTGGAGATCGGCCGCCGCCTGGCCCGGCTGGCTCGAACCCATCAGGTGATCGTGGTGACCCATCTCCCGCAGGTCGCCGCGTTCGCCGACACCCATCTGGTGGTGGACAAGGTCGACGACGGCAAGGGCGTCAACAGTGGTGTGCGCGCCTTGACCGATGACGAGCGCGTCAAGGAACTCGCCCGCATGCTGGCCGGTCTGGACGACACCGAGACCGGCCGAGCTCACGCGGAGGAGCTCCTCGCCACCGCCAACGCCGAAAAGGAAACCGCGACACCGGCAGCCAGCTGACCGCGGGTCTTCGCTACTTCGCGACCGCCTTGCGGGCCGCCGAAAGGAACGGGTTGATCAGGCCGCGCAGGGCGAGTTCGGTGATGCGGTCGGGGACGGGGATTTTCGGCTCGGATTCCATGCGGTAGGAGACCAGGGTGCCGCCGGGGGCGTCGGCGAAGGTGATGATCCCGACGTGGCGGCGGACCGGGGCGCCGGCGACGATCTTGTATTCCATGCGTTCGCCGGGAACCAGCTCGGTGGTCTCCTCGGTGACGCCCACACCGCCCAGACCGACCAGGAATCGCGCGCCCACGCCGGTGCGCTCGGTGTCGCCGGGCTTCTTCAGCGTGAACCGGATCGGCAGGTATCCGTTGAGGCTGTCGCGTTCGGCGAAGAGTTTGTAGACGACGTCGCGGGGAGCTGAAATCACCGTGTCGATCGTGGTGCCGGCCATGTGCGAATCTCCTTAGGATTCTGTGCGGTGGGCGCGTCCCGCGCCAGTGCCTGTGACATCGTGTCTCATCAATACGCCGTCGGCAAGCGTATCCGTTACCGGTTCCGCGCGCCGTGCGAAGTGTCATTGGCATCGAGGTAACGAATGTGATAGTGAATCCGGCGCGCCTCCACCGATGGTTGAGAGTTTGCGGTCAGTATCGGTTGCCATGAAGATGCTGGCGCTGTTGTCGAAGAACAACGAAATGCTGCCGGGCCGCACGGGACTGGCACGCGTCGACCGCGACACCCGGCGTCTGCTCAAACGAGTGGGACCCGGCGATGTCGTGGTGCTCGACGAGATGGACCTGGATCGGCTCACCGCCGACCGGCTCGTCGAGGCGGGAGTGATGGCGGTGATCAACGCCTCGCCGTCGATCTCCGGGCGTTACCCGAACCTCGGACCCGAGGTGCTGGTGGCCAATGGAATCGCACTGCTGGACGCGGTATCCAACGATGTCTTCGCCAAGATCAAGGACGGCGCGAAGGTGCGCATCGATGGCGGCGTCGTCTACGCCGATCGGTTGACCAAGAAGGAACCCGAGGCCCTGGTCGAGGGGATCGAGCTCACCGCGTCGGCCATCGCCGAACGGATGATCGCCGCGCGCAACGGCCTGGCCGATCATCTGGAGGCGTTCTCGGGAAATACGATCGAGTTCATCCGCACCGAGAGTGCGCTGCTGATCGACGGTTTCGGCGTTCCGGAGCTGGAGCTGAGCCTGAGCAACCGGCACGTCGTGGTGGTGGCCGACGGTCCGGATCATCGCGACGACCTGCGGGCGCTCAAACCGTTCATCAAGGAGTACGCGCCCATTCTGATCGGCGTCGGCCGCGGCGCGGACACCCTGGCCCGATGCGGTTACCGGCCCGATCTGATCGTGGGCGATCCGGACGAGATCACCGCCACCACGCTCAAATCCGGCGCCGAGGTGATCCTGCCCGCCGACACCGACGGTCACGCCAAGGGGCTGGACCGCATTCAGGACCTGGGCATCGGCGCGACCACGTTCCCGTCCTCGGGATCGGCCGCGGACCTGGCATTGCTGCTGGCCGATCACCACGGCGCGGCGTTGATCATCACCTGCGGCGCGGCGGCCTCACTGGACGACTTCTTCGATCGCAGCCGCCGCGAATCCAATCCGGCGACATTCCTGACCCGGCTCAAGACCGGTCCGAAACTGATGGACGCCAAGGCCGTGGCCACGCTCTACAGCCAACGTTCGGCGGGCTGGGCGGTGGCGCTGGTGGTCCTGGCCGCGCTGGTCGCGCTCATCGTGGCGGTGCTCGCCTTGCATCTGGGCGGGGAGGCGCTGGACTGGGCCGCCTCGGTGTGGCAGCAGGCCCGGGGCGTGGGACACGACCTATCGAACTTGTTGAATCGGCAACACTGAAGGGGAACAGGTGATTTCGCTACGCCAGCACGCCATCTCGATTGCGGGGATCTTCCTCGCGCTGGCGATCGGGGTGGTGTTCGGTTCGCATTCGGGGGTGTTGACCGCGCTGCGCCCGGATCACGGATTGCAGTCCAAGCTCGACACGCTGTCCGATCAACACGCCCGGCTCAGCGGTGAACTCGCCGCCTCCGACGCCTTCCTCGCCGGTGCGCAGGGGCGTCTGCTCGGCGGCACCCTCGGCGGGCACAGGGTCATGCTGTTCACCACGCCCGATGCCGATCACGGCGACGTCGAGGCGGTCGGCAAGGCGCTCACCGCCGCGGGCGCGACGGTGACCGGCACGATCGCGCTGACGAATCCATTCGTCGATTCCGGCCAGGGCGACCGGTTGCGCACCGCGGTGACGAACATGATTCCGGCCGGTGCGCAGTTGCAGACCGCCTCGGTCGATCAGGGCAGCCTCGCCGGTGACCTGCTCGGGCTGGCACTGCTCACCGATCCTGCCGACGGGCATCAGCGCGCCACGCCCCAGGAACGCTCCCTGATCCTGAGCACCCTGCGCAGCGGCGGGTTCCTCACCTTCGGTGATGTGCAGCCCGCCCAACTGGCCGTCGTGGTGACCGGTGACGGCGCGCAGGCCGCGCAGGACGATCGGGGGTCGATCATCGCGAAATTCGCGGGCGGGTTGCGGGGACGCGATGCGGGAACCGTGCTGGCTGGCCGGGCCGGATCCGCCGACGGCGCGGGCCCGATCGCGGTGGTGCGCTCGGACGGGCGGCTGGCCGGTTCGGTGACCACGGTCGACAATGTGGATCACGAAATCGGCCGGGTCACAACGGCTCTCGGATTGAGTGAACAACTGAAGGGGCTCACCGGCCGGTACGGCACCGGCGCCAAGGCGAGCTCGCTGACCGTCGCGAGGCTGCCGTAATCGGCGCGTCGGCCGGTGCTCGCGATCACATCGCGGCGTCGCGGGCACATTCGCAGCAGTGATTCGCACTCGGGGTCCGGATGCTGTTCGAAAGGGTCGGGGTGGTGCGGCCGCGGGGAGAACCACCGGCCAGCCACTGTTCGGCTATCTCGTGTGGCATTCGATTTACGGGCCGTTTTCGTGTTAACGTGAAGACCCGTGGTGCAATCACGGATTCCGTCGAGAACGGCTACCAAACACATCTTCGTCAGTGGTGGCGTCGCCTCCTCACTGGGTAAGGGCCTGACGGCTTCCAGCCTCGGCCAGCTGCTCACCTCACGTGGCCTGCGGGTGACGATGCAGAAGCTCGACCCGTATCTGAACGTCGATCCCGGCACCATGAACCCGTTCCAGCACGGCGAGGTGTTCGTGACCGAGGACGGCGCCGAGACCGACCTCGACGTCGGTCACTACGAGCGTTTCCTGGACCGCGATCTGTCCCAGGACGCGAATGTCACTACGGGACAGGTGTATTCGTCGGTCATCGCCAAGGAGCGGCGCGGGGAGTATCTCGGCGACACCGTGCAGGTCATCCCGCACATCACCGACGAGATCAAGTCCCGCATCCTGGCCATGCGGGCCCCGGACCGTGAGGGCAACACCCCCGATGTGGTGATCACCGAGATCGGCGGCACCGTCGGCGACATCGAATCCCAGCCGTTCCTCGAGGCGGCCCGGCAGATCCGGCACGAGGTGGGCCGGGATCACTGCTTCTTCCTGCACGTCACGCTGGTGCCCTATCTGGCGCCCTCGGGTGAGCTCAAGACCAAGCCGACCCAGCACTCGGTCGCGGCGCTGCGCAATATCGGCGTCCAGCCCGACGCGCTGGTGCTGCGCTGTGATCGCGAGGTTCCGCAGGGGCTCAAGAACAAGATCGCGCTGATGTGCGACGTCGAGGTGGAGGCGTGCATCTCGACCCCGGACGCACCGTCGATCTACGACATCCCCCGAGTGCTGCATCGCGAGGGCCTGGACGCCTATGTGGTGCGTCGGCTCGGGCTGCCCTTCCGCGACGTGGACTGGACCGTGTGGGGCGATCTGCTCGAGCGGGTGCACAACCCGCGCGAGCAGGTGACCGTCGCCCTGGTCGGCAAGTACGTGGATCTGCCCGATGCGTATCTGTCGGTCACCGAGGCGTTGCGCGCGGGCGGATTCGCGCGCAAGGCGAAGGTGAACATCCGCTGGGTGCAGTCCGACGAGTGCGAGACCCCCTCGGGCGCGCAGGCGCATCTGGGCGACGTGGACGCGGTGCTGATCCCGGGCGGATTCGGCATCCGCGGCATCGAGGGCAAGGTGGGTGCGATCCGTTACGCGCGCACCCGCGGCATCCCGCTGCTCGGATTGTGTCTGGGCCTGCAGTGCGTGGTGATCGAGGCCGCGCGCGCGGTCGGGCTCGAGGACGCCAATTCGGCCGAATTCGAGCCGGAGACAACGCATCCGGTGATCTCCACGATGGCCGATCAAGAGCAGGCGGTCGCCGGTGAGGCCGATCTGGGCGGCACCATGCGTTTGGGCGCGTATCCCGCGATCCTGGAACAGGGGTCGGTCGTTGCGCAGGCCTACGGCCAGGCCGAGGTCTCCGAGCGGCACCGGCACCGCTACGAGGTGAACAACGCCTACCGCGCCAAGATCGCCGAGGGCGGACTGCGTTTCAGCGGCACCTCCCCGGACGGGCATCTGGTCGAATTCGTCGAGCTGCCCGCCGACAAGCACCCGTTCTTCGTGGCCACCCAGGCCCACCCCGAGCTCAAGAGCCGCCCGACGCGCCCGCATCCGCTGTTCGCGGCGCTGATCGCGGCGGCGCTGAAATACAAAGCGGCCGAGCGTCTTCCGGTCGAAATCGACTGCGATGTGGAAATCGGGGAAGCCGAGAGCGTGTCCCGGTGAGCACTCCTGGCAACCATGATTTCCGGACGGTGTCCAGCCGCGTCGTGTACTCGGGAGCGATCCTGGCGCTGCGCCTGGATCAGGTCGAGATGCCGGGCGGGCGGATCGCCGAACGCGAGGTGATCGAACATCACGGCGCCGTAGCGGTCGCCGCGCTGGACGAGAACGGTGATCTCGTCCTGATCAGTCAGTACCGGCACCCGATCGCACGCCGCCTGCTGGAGCTGCCCGCGGGACTGCTCGACAAACCGGGCGAGGATCCGCTCACCGCGGCGCGGCGGGAACTGGCCGAGGAGACCGGGCTGGCGGCGCGGACCTGGTCGGTGCTGGTCGATGTCGCGTTGTCGCCGGGGTTCACCGACGAGTCACTGCGGGTGTATCTGGCCACCGATCTGCACGACACCGATCGGCCCGAACCCGAGCTGGAGGAGGCCGACCTCGAACTGGTACGGATGCCCGTCGAGGACGCCGTGCGCGCCGCGTTGTCCGGTGAGATCGTCAACGCGACCGCCGTAGCCGGCGTCCTGGCGTTGTCCACCGCCCGTTCGTCGGGAATCGAGCTGCGTCCCGCCGACGCGCCCTGGCCCGGTATGCCGACCAGGTTTCTGGACCGCAAGGCGGCCGCCGGTCACCCCTGATCGCCCGTGCGGCGCTGCGCCGGTGCGGGTAAGGGATTGGGATGGCCACGAATATTCGGGTCCGTGGTACGTCGGTGTGTGGGTTACCGCGGTGGCCTGCCGGTGCACGGCGGTGAAGCGCCCGCACGGGCGATGTCGGGGAGCGTTTCGGGCGGCCGGATGTCGGACCCTGCTGCAATGATGTGGGCGTGTTGCAGCGGGAGATCGATGCGTATCTCGACCATCTGGCGGTCGAGCGCGGGGCCGCGCGCAACACGCTCAGCGCGTATCGGCGTGACCTCGGGCGATATCGGGAATTCCTGACCCACAGGGGGATTACCGGCCTGGCCGAGGTGACCGAGAGCGATATCGGCGATTTCACGGTGTCGCTGCGGGCCGGCGCGCACGGCTATCCGCCACTGGCCGCCAGCTCCGCGGCGCGAGGGTTGGTCGCGGTGCGCGGATTGCATCGTTTCGCCGCGGCCGAGGGCATCACCGCCGGGGATGTCGCCCATGCGGTCAAACCGCCCACGCCCGCCCGGCGTCTACCCAAAGCCCTTCCCTACGAACAGGTTTCGCGGTTGCTGGAGGCGGCGGGAGGCTCCGGCGCGGCCGACGGCGGCCCGCGCGGGCTGCGCGATCGGGCGTTGCTGGAGCTGCTGTACTCGACCGGAGCGCGGATCTCCGAGGCGATCGACCTGGACGTCGACGATATCGACACCGCCGCCCGCGCGGTGGTGTTGCGCGGCAAGGGCGGTAAACAACGCATCGTCCCGATCGGCCGCCCCGCCCTGGAAGCGCTGGATGCCTACCTGGTGCGCGGCCGCCCCGCACTCACCATGCGCGGCACCGGAAATCCCGCCCTGTTCTGTAATGCCCGCGGCGGCAGACTGTCTCGCCAGAGCGCCTGGCAGGTTCTGCAGGACGCCGCCGAACGCGCGGGCATCGCCGCGGCGGTCTCCCCGCACACCCTGCGGCACTCCTTCGCCACCCACCTGCTCGACGGCGGCGCGGACGTCCGCGTCGTCCAGGAACTACTGGGCCACGCCTCGGTCACCACCACCCAGATCTACACCCTGGTCACGGTCACCACCCTCCACGAGGTCTGGGCCACAGCCCATCCCCGCGCACGATGACCGCACCCCGGAATTCGCGTTTTCTCGCGGACAAATCGCATTCGATCGCCGCGATCGGTCACCCCAGCCCGACCCTTCTGCCGCAAACTACCTGCAGTCACAGGCTTCTCGGCGATGCCAACCTGCGCCGAGGCCACGAAACAACGGCAATGCCAGCGCAACAACTGATTTCGTAACAGCACGGGTAACTCGCCGGGTACGTCCAGAGGGTGATCGGCTCCCAGCCGTCGGCTCGAAGGTCGAGTCGTCAGGCGCCGACGGCACGCCGAAGTCCCGGGGAGGCGGGGAGCGACACGCAGAAGTCCCGGAGAGGCGGAAAGGCGGTGTTGTGCTACGAGGCGGTAGCGTCTATGGAAGTGCTTAACGCGGCACACCCTGATGAAGATCGGCCCCGCAGCGCTGGGCGGGGCAATGCAGGACTTGTAAGGAGCAGCGGATATGACGACAGCTGGTGCGGGCGAACCGCATAGGAGAGCTGCGACAGACCCGCTTTCATACAACCGATCAGGATCGCGGATAGAGCATGCGGCCCGAACATTATGGGAGGCGAAGGATATCGTGGCGGACGGCACGGAAGTGGGACCGACCGGACGCCCGTTGCGCGACATACCGGAACCGCCGCCGGTGTCCCGCCACGGAGACGCGTTGGTCGTCGCGATGTGTAACCAGAAGGGTGGCGTCGGCAAGACCACTTCGACCATCAATCTCGGTGCCGCGCTGGCCGAGTACGGTCGCAGGGTGCTGCTGGTGGACCTGGATCCGCAGGGGGCGCTGTCCGCGGGCCTGGGCGTCGCGCACCATGATCTGGATCTGACCGTGCACAATCTGCTCGTCGGCGGCCGGGCCGGGGTCGATGACGTCCTGATGTCCACCAAGGTCGACGGGATGGATCTGCTGCCCAGCAACATCGATCTGTCCGCCGCCGAGATCCAGCTGGTCAACGAGGTCGGCCGGGAGCAGACCCTGGGTCGTGCGCTGGCGCCGTTGACCGATCGGTACGACTACGTCCTCATTGACTGCCAGCCGTCGCTGGGTCTGCTCACCGTCAACGCGCTGGCCTGCGCCGACGGTGTCGTCATACCGATGGAATGCGAATACTTCTCGCTGCGTGGGCTGGCCCTGCTCACCGACACCGTGGACAAGGTGCGGGACCGGCTGAACCAGCGATTGAGCCTGTACGGCATCGTGGTCACCATGTTCGATGCGCGGTTGCTGCACTCGCGGCAGGTGATGGCCCGGGTGGTGGAGGTCTTCGGGGACCTGGTGTACGACACGGTGATCAATCGGACCGTGCGGTTCCCGGACGCGAGTGTGGCCGGTGAGCCGATCACCACATGGGCGCCCAAATCCGGTGGCGCGGAGGCGTATCGGGCGATGGCACGGGAAGTCATTCACCGGTCGGGCCGGTGACCGCGGAGCCGCCCACTGTTACGGATCCACCCGCTCCCGCCGAAGCGGCCATCCCGAGCCCCGAAAACGCTGGGGCCACCGACAATCCGGACAGAACGAACGTATTCCACCTGCGGCTGACCAATTTCGAAGGTCCCTTCGATCTGCTGCTGCAGCTGATCAGCCAGCGTCGGCTCGATGTCACCGAGGTCGCGCTGCACAAGGTCACCGACGAGTTCATCGCGTACACCAAGGCGCTGACCGCGACGTTGCATCAGGATCACACCCTGCGCGCGGACAAGATCCTGGATCTGACCACCGAGTTCCTCGTGGTGGCCGCCACTCTGCTGGATCTGAAGGCGGCGCGGCTGCTGCCCTCGGGTGAGGTCACCGACGCCGACGATCTGGAACTGCTCGAGGCACGCGATCTGCTGTTCGCGCGGCTGCTGCAGTACCGGGCGTTCAAGCAGGTCGCGGAGTTGCTGGGGGAGCTGGAAGCCGCCGCGCTACGGCGTTATCCGCGGGCGGTGTCGCTGGAGGATCGCTTTCTGCAGTTGCTGCCGGAGGTTACCCTGGGGGTCGACGCCGCCGGGTTCGCCGATATCGCGGCGGCGGCGTTCCGGCCGCGTCCGGTGCCGAAGGTGGGTCTGGACCATCTGCACGCCCACGCGATCTCGGTCGCCGAGCAGGCCGCGATGGTGCTGGAGATGTTGCGAGCGCGTGGAGCGGGCAATTGGACGACGTTCCACGAGATCTGCGCCGATTGCGAGGTGCCGGTGCAGATCGTCGCGAGATTCCTGGCGCTGCTGGAGCTGTATCGGGGCAAGACGATCGAATTCGACCAGCCCGATCCGCTGGGGCCCCTGGCGGTCAGCTGGATCGGTGACGTGGAGGATGCGCAAGCGGCGCAGACGGTGACTATCGAAGAGGACTACGGGTGACGGTGACAGCGGGTACCGATGCGGCCGAGGACGGTGACGCGGCCGAGGAACAGTTCGGCGCACAGTCGCTCGGCGAGGACGACTTCCGTTCGGCGCTCGAGGCGATGCTGCTGGTCGTCGACGCACCGGCATCGGTCGAACTGCTCGCCTCGGCCATCGGTGACAGTGAGAAACGCGTCACGCGGACGTTGCGTGAGATGTCGGCCGAACTGACCGCTCGGGGCAGCGGTATGGATCTGCGATACGCCGGTGACGGCTGGCGGTACTACACTCGAACCGAATATGCGCCGTATGTGGAACGTATGTTGCTCGATGGTGCGCGGTCGAAGCTGACCAGGGCCGCTTTGGAAACTCTGGCCGTCATCGCCTATCGTCAACCGGTTACGCGAGCACGGGTCAGCGCCGTGCGCGGGGTGAATGTCGACGGTGTGATCCGCACTCTGGTCGCCCGCGGGCTCATCGCCGAGTCCGGGACCGATCCCGACACCAACGGCACCCTGTACATCACGACCGAACTGTTTCTGGAACGGATCGGGCTCGCGTCGCTGGCGGATCTCCCGCCGCTGGCGCCCCTGCTGCCGGGCGTCGACCTGATCGATGAGATCAACGAGAGTCTGGACACCGACCCCCGGTACACCAGGCTGAAGAAAACCGCCGAGTCGGATATCGACCTCGGCGCCGAGGATTGACAGGACAAAGTGAACACACCCGCTCGCCGAGATGGCACACCGGATCGTAGAAAGAACACAGAACCGCCGCGCGGCGGAACGTCCCGCGGACGCTCGGGGGACCGCGGAGGGTATTCCAGGGGCCGCGGTGAGGACCGATCGGACCGTGGCGGATATTCCTCCGAGCGAGGCTCCGGACGCGGGGGCTACTCGCAAGATCGCGGGACCGGCCGCGGTGGTTATTCGCAGGACCGTGGCGCTGGTCGCGGTGGTTATTCGGAGGACCGTGGCGGTCGTGGCGGTTATTCGTCCGATCGTGGCTCCGGGCGTGGTGGTTATTCGCAGGATCGTGAGTCCGGACGCGGTGGTTATTCGGAGGGGCGTGCCGCCGATCGGGGCGGGTACTCCTCGGAGCGCGGCTCCGGACGTGGTGGCTATTCGCAGGATCGCAGTGGCCGCGGCGGCTACGGGGACCGGCGCGGGTCGGCGCAGGATCGCACCGGCGGTGGTTATTCCCAGGATCGCGGGCGCGGCAGCTATTCGCAGGGACGCCCGACCGGGGGACGAGGCGATTCGCAGGGCGAGCGCGGGGGATACGCGGGCCGCGGGCGCGCGCCCGAGGCATTGCCGGGTCGTGGTGAGGGACGTTCGGTCGCCGGACGCAACACCGCCGGTCGCATCGGCGGCGGGCGGCCGCTGACACCCCAGCCCGCACCCAATCGCAAACCGAAGCCCGCGCCACAGCGCAAGCAGCCCACCGTGCTCAGCTTCGCCAAACCCGCGCGGCATCAGAACGTCGACGGGGAATCCCAGCAGGGCCCGAAGAAGCTGCCCTGGGGCGAGGGCGAGCGGTTGCAGAAGGTGCTCGCCAAGGCGGGCGTCGCCTCCCGCCGGGTCGCGGAGGAACTCATCGAGCAGGGCCGCATCGAGGTCGACGGTGTGATCGTGCGGGAACAGGGTCTGCGCATCGACCCCGACACCGCGGTGGTTCGCGTCGACGGCGTGCGGATCGTGGTGCGCGACGAACAGGTCTATCTGGCGCTGAACAAGCCGAAGGGCTTCCAGTCGACCATGTCCGACGAGTTCAACCGGCCGTGCGTCGGCGATATCGTCGCCGAACGGGTCATGGCCGGACAGCGGCTGTTCCACGTCGGGCGCCTGGACGCCGACACCGAGGGTCTGCTGCTGCTCACCAACGACGGCGATCTCGCCCACCGGCTGATGCACCCCTCCTTCGAGGTGTCCAAGACCTACCTGGCGACCGTGGACGGCGAGGTGCCGCGCGAGGTCGGCAAGCGTCTGCGCAAGGGAATCGAACTCGACGACGGCCCGGCCTCGGTCGACGACTTCCAGGTGCTCGAGGTCGGCGAGGGCCGTTCGCTGGTGAAAGTGGTTCTGCACGAGGGACGCAAGCACATCGTGCGACGTCTGCTGGAAGCGGTCGACCATCCGGTGACCGCGCTGGTGCGCACACGGATCGGCCCGGTCGCGCTCGGCGACCAACGTCCCGGCACGCTGCGGGTGCTCGGACGCGACGAAATCGGCAAGCTCTACGAGGCGGTGGACCTGTGAACGGTGTGAAGATGTCGATCGAGATTCCGGAACGCATGTCGGGTTCGGATTCGCTGGTCATCGCGATGGACGGTCCCTCGGGTACCGGCAAGTCGAGTGTGTCCAGGATGCTGGCCACCCGGCTGGGCGCGCGGTATCTCGACACCGGCGCGATGTACCGGGTCGCGACATTGCACGCACTGCGCGGGGGAGTCGATCTGAGCGATCCCGCGGCGATCGCGGTGGCGGTGAAGGATCTGCCGCTGGGGATCGGCACCGATCCGAGCCGCGAGGTCATCGAACTCGACGACGTGGACGTGTCGGGGGAGATCCGCGGCGATGCGGTCACCAAGGCGGTCTCCGCGGTGTCGGCGGTGGGCGAGGTGCGCGATCAGCTGGTCGCGTTGCAGCGCGAGATCGCCTCTGCCGCAGTACGAATCGTGGTCGAGGGCCGCGATATCGGCACCGTCGTGCTGCCCGGCGCGGATGCCAAGATCTATCTGACGGCGTCGGCCCCGGCTCGCGCGTACCGGCGCAATCAGCAGAACATCGCCGAGGGCCGCGGCGACGACTACGAGGCGGTGCTGGCCGATGTGCAGCGCCGGGACACCCTGGATTCCACCCGTGCGGTGTCTCCGCTGCGTCCGGCCTCGGACGCGATCATCGTGGACACCAGCGAACTGACCCGCGAACAGGTCATCGACGAATTGTTCCAGGTTGTGGCGCAACAGATCTCAGCAGGGGGAGGGCGATGACCTACCCGGACGCCGGCGCCGTCGGCTATGCCGCCGACGGTGTGTGGAACGACGAAACCGATTGGGAGATTGCCGCTCTCGAAGGCGACGTCGAAGGGTACGAGCATGTGCCGATGCCGACCGTGGCCGTCGTCGGACGCCCGAACGTCGGCAAATCGACTCTGGTGAACCGCATTCTGGGTCGGCGCGAGGCCGTGGTGGAGGACGTCCCGGGTGTCACCCGTGACCGCGTCTCCTACGAGGCGTCCTGGGCCGGCCGGCGATTCTTGGTGCAGGACACCGGCGGTTGGGAGCCCGATGCCAAGGGGCTGCAGCAGTCGGTGGCGCGTCAGGCCGAACTGGCCATGCGGACCGCCGACGCGATCCTGCTGGTGGTCGATGTGACCACCGGCGCGACCGCCACCGACGAGGCGGCGGTGCGGGTGCTGCGCCGGTCCAAGACTCCTGTCGTACTGGTCGTGAACAAGGTCGACGGGGAGAAACTCGAGGCGGAGGCGGCCTCGCTGTGGTCGCTCGGACTCGGCGAGCCGCACATGGTCAGCGCCGCGCACGGCCGCGGTACCGGCGATCTGCTGGACGTGGTGCTCGAGGCGCTGCCCGAGACGCCGCGCGAGGACGTCGCCGCGCCCGGCTCCGGACCGCGCCGGGTCGCACTGGTCGGCAAACCCAATGTGGGCAAGTCGAGTCTGCTGAACAAGCTGGCCGGTGACGAGCGCTCGGTGGTGCACGATGTGGCGGGCACGACCGTGGACCCGGTCGATTCGCTGGTCGAATTGGGCGGTAAGCCTTGGCGTTTCGTGGATACCGCGGGATTGCGGCGCAAGGTGGCCAATGCCAGCGGCACCGAGTTCTACGCCTCGTTGCGCACGAAGTCGGCGATCGAGGCCGCCGAGGTGGCGGTCATGCTGATCGACGCCTCACAGCCGATCACCGAGCAGGATCTGCGGGTGATCAGCATGGTCGCCGATGCCGGCCGGGCGCTGGTGCTGGCGTACAACAAGTGGGATCTGGTCGACGAGGATCGCCGCGAGCAGCTCGAGCGCGAGATCGATCGGGAAATGGTGCAGGTGCCGTGGGCGCAGCGGGTCAACATCTCCGCGCACACCGGCCGCGCGGTGCAGAAACTCGTTCCCGCGATGGAAACCGCGCTCGAGTCGTGGGACAAGCGCATCTCGACGGGCCGCCTGAACACCTGGCTCAAGGAGGTCGTCGCGGCCACTCCGCCGCCGATGCGCGGCGGCCGTCTGCCGCGCGTGCTGTTCGTCACCCAGGCGACCACGCGCCCGCCGACGTTCGTGCTGTTCACCACCGGATTCCTGGAGGCCGGCTACCGCCGGTTCCTGGAGCGCAGGCTTCGCGAGGAATTCGGTTTCGACGGCTCGCCCGTGCGGATCTCGGTCCGCGTCAGGGAGAAGCGGGACCGCCGCAAGAAGTAGTTCCGCTTCCGGTGGGCCGGATTCCCGGGCCGCCGGAGCATCTCACATCCGCACCTCTTGGATAGATCCGCACACGTTCCGCGGATCAGCAAGGGGTGCGGATACATTTTCGGGGTGCGGAGAGAGCGTTGAGGCATTGGAACATGCCGGTCTGGAACATGTTCGTACTCAATTATGCGCATTGATACATGTGACTCCGGAATTTCGAAACCGTGCGATCCGGATGTGCCGCCGGTGAAAACGCCCCGACGAGGGGAGGGGCGCGGGGATGGCCGGTTTCCCGGACAGGGTGGCTAGCGGCGCGGTACCTTCAATCCGCTTGTCACACAGTCGAATAAGGAATTCATATGTGGAGTATTGCGGTCCTTGCCGTGGTCAGCGCGGTGGCCATCGGCGTCGCGTTCGTGAAATCGTTTCCGGAGAAGTGAATACGCCGGGCGAACGATGGTTCGATCGCGGCGTGCGGGCGGTATCAGGCTGGGCGGCAGGGGTTCTCACGACATCCGGGGTTCGGACGGGAACGGTCAGAGACTGAAGGCGATCGAGCGCAGGATGATCGCCGCGATGAACACCAGCGTGAATGCCAGGTCGATCGACATGCCGCCGGCTCGAACCGGCGGCAGGATGCGCCGCACCGGCGCGATGATCGGCTCGGTGCAACGGTGGGCGATCTGACGCCCCTTCGCCAGCCATGCCGCACTGGGCGAGGTGCTGAGCATCTGGATCCAGTCCAGCACCATGCGTGCTAGCAGCACGAGGATGAACAGCGACAGCACATACCCGATCAGGGCTCCGATGAGGGTCATGACGAACTCCTTCGTAGTCGTGGGCCCGCTTACCGGTGTCAACGCCCGGTATCGGCCGAAAGTGTCCGCTTTGCGCTGTTCTCAGACGAATATCAGACTCGCACGGTCGGTGCGATCGTGTCGAGCGTGCATATTCGGCAGCGCGCGTCCCTAAGCGACCAGGGTCAGCGGAAGACGTGCGGTCAGGGGCTTGCGCTCGAGTTCGGTGCGCAGATCCTCGATCGGCAGGGTGTGGGTCGCGAATGCGCGGCGCAGCCGCCAGACGCCCTGCAGGTCCTTGCGTGCGGTGTCGACGATGTCGACGCGGCTGTCCGGATCGTCGACCCAGTCGACGGGCACCTCGTGGATGCGCAGACCGCACCGCTGCGCCAGCACCAGCAGCTCGGTGTCGAAGAACCATTCGCCGTCCTGCACCACCGGCAGCAGCACCTGCGCGATATCCGAGCGCATCGCCTTGAATCCGCACTGGGCATCCGAAAAGTGCGCGCGCAGAGCGGCTTTGAGGATCAGGTTGTAGCTGCGGGAGATGAATTCCCGCTTCGGGCCGCGCACGACCCGCGAGGCGGGATCCAGGCGGGTGCCGATCGCGATGTCCGAATGTCCCGAGACCAGCGGGGCCACCAGCGGCAGCAGTCCGTTCAGATCGGTGGACAGGTCCACGTCCATGTACGCGACGACCTCCGCGTCCGAGGCCAACCACGCCGCGCGCAGGGCCCGGCCCCGTCCCTTGCGGTCGAGGTGGATGACCCGGACGTTGTCGAAGTCCGCGGCCAGTGAATTGGCCACCGCGAGGGTTCCGTCGGTGCTCGCGTTGTCGGCGATGGTGATGCGCGCCGAGAACGGAAAACCTTCGAGGTGGGCCAGCAGCCGCCAGACGCATGTGCCGAGGCTGTGCTCTTCGTTGTAGACCGGGATCACGACGTCCAGTGTCGGGACGTGCGGGGCGCTGCCGGTCCGATCCGTGGTGTGCGGTGCAATCGTCGTTTCGCTCATGTCCACAAGATTCGTCCGCTCCGCTAGTGCGGGGCTTGGTTGCCGCTGTGAGATCACTGTGGGCTGAACCGGGCCCTGTACGGGGCGTATACGCGTCAGCGGGTGTCGCTAGGGACCGAGGAGCAACTCGAGCAGACGTTGACTCTCGTACAGGATCATGAACAAGCCGTAGTAAATCGGGAGCACTGAAGCATTGTGCCCGTTGAGGGTGCATACCGTACAACGAACCCGAGAACGGACCCGTGTAGCTCGGGTTGCCCCGGAATGTGCTCATATGGGTCGACTGAGGAGGTTCACTGTGGAAACCATCGTGTCCGTGACGGGCGGCAAGGTTCGTGGGGTCACCCGGGACGGCATCGCCACTTTTCTGGGGATCCCCTACGCGGCGGCGCCGATCGGGCCCGCGCGATTCGAACTGCCCGCGCGGGTGCCGGACTGGGACGGTGTACGCGATGCGCTCGAGTACGGCGCGACGTGCGCGCAGTCGCCGTATCCCGCGCCCATTCACGCGCTGCTGGGCAGTGACGGCATTCCCGGTGACGAATATCTGAACGTGAACGTCTGGACTCCCGAGGCGGGCGGGTCCGGGCTGCCGGTGCTGGTGTGGATCCACGGCGGCGCATTCGTGCGCGGGTCGAACGCGCGACCGATCTATGACGGCGGATCCTTCGCCCGCGACGGCGTGGTGACTGTCTCGATCAACTATCGCCTCGGCGTCTCCGGCTTCGCCGCGATACCGGACGCGCCGCTGAATCGCGGTCTGCACGATCAGGTGTTCGCCCTGCGGTGGGTGCAGGAGAACATCGCGGCGTTCGGCGGAGATCCCGGCAATATCACCGTCTTCGGGGAGTCCGCGGGCGGGATGAGCATCGCCGCGCTGATCGCCTCGCCGGTCACCGAGGGCCTGTTCCGGCGCGCGATCATCCAGAGCGGCAACGGAATCGGGATCGCCCGCGCGGAGGATGCGCGGCTGGTGGCCGCGGTGCTGGCGGACAAGGCCGGGATCGCGCCGACCGCGGCGGCGTTCGGTGAGCTGGGGCCGGATCGGCTGCGGGCCGCGCAGGACGCGATGGCGCTGGAGCTGATGCAGGATCCGGATCCGGCGCGCTGGGGGGAGTCCGTGATCAGCCACGGATTGGGCGTGATGAGCCTGTTCCCGGTGATCGATGGTGAGCTGGTCGAGGGGCTGTCCAGCACGGTGCTCGGCGCGCGACCCGATCGCGCGGTGCCGCTGCTGATCGGCTGCACCGCGGAGGAGTTCCGGTTCTTCACCGTGCCCGCCGGGCTGGCCGCGGGGATCACCGACCAGACGTTGCCGTTCGTGCTGCGCCGTTACGGCCTGGATACCGAGCTCGCGCAGCTCTACGCGGCCAACCGGCCCGATGCCTCGGCCGCGGATGTGTTCAACGCGATCGTCACCGATGTGGCGTTCCGGGAGGATTCGGTGCGCATCGCCGAATCCGTCGCGGCGGCAGGCGAACCCGCGTACATGTACGAATTCGGCTGGCGTTCGGGCATCGAGGGCCTGGGGGCCTGCCACGTGCTCGAGGTGCCGTTCGTCTTCGACCGGCTGGAGGCCGCGCCGAGTTTGACCGGCCCGAATCCGCCGCAGGCGCTGGCGGATCGGGTGCACCGGGCCTGGGTGGACTTCGCCACGCACGGCGATCCCGGATGGGCGCGGTTCAGCGCTGGTCATCGCGCGGTGCAGATCTTCGACGACCCGGATTCGCCGGTGCGGGTGGATCCGCGCGCCGATGAGCTCGCCGCGGTGCGGGCCTGGCGTGACGCGCAACCGAGCTGACGGAACCGGCTGTCGGGGAACGTATTTCGCCCGGCTGTGAGGTTCCTCCGAGATCGCCGGTAAGGTGAGCGCCTCGACAGTGTGAAAGGAATGCGGTGCGTACACCTTTGCGGATGGTTGTTCTCGGTCTGGCCCTCGCGGCCTGCGGTGCGAATGTGGTGGCGGTGGCCGATGCCGTTCCCACCGCTTCACCGGTGGATGAACCGGTCATCGTGGGAACCGACGGGAACGGGCAGAGCCAGTCGCTGTCCGTCGGACAGGAGCTGGCGGTGGCGCTGCCGGACAATCCGTCCTCGGGATACGTCTGGAGGCTGAGTCCGATCGATCAGGGCGTGCTGCATCAGGAGGGCGCACCGCAGTTCCGTTCGACCAACCCGATTCCCGGTGCGGCGGGTACCAGCGTGTGGACCTTCACCGCCGCGGGACACGGCCACACCACCCTGCGTCTGATCTCGGTGCGGGCGGGATCGGCTCCCGCGCAGACCTTCACCGAGAACATCACGGTCGGCTAGTCTTCCGTTGCTGAATTTCATTGTGTGATAATGGGATTCGATGGCAACGAGACAGGCTGGATGTCATCGGGCCGTGCCGGGTGTCGATGGGTGAACACCCGGCACGGTTGCCAGGGGGAGATGTTCGCAGTGTCGTTCCGGGCGGGGCAGGTGCCGGTGGCGTGATGATCGGGGGACCCTCGGTGGCGGTTCGGCGGGGGATGCGAGGCTGGGGGCATGCGTGTTGCAGTGGCCAACAGGGGCGAGGTCGCGGTTCGGATCGTGCGGACCGCCCGCGAGTGCGGATATTCGACGCTGGTGATGCACACCGCCGAGGAGTCCGCGGGACTGCCCGCGCGACTCGCAGACGAGGCGGTCGCCCTGCCCGGCAGCGGCGCCGCGGCATATCTGGACATCGCCGCGGTGGTGTCGGCGGCGAGCCGTGCGGAGACCGGGGCGCTGGTTCATCCCGGATACGGATTCCTCAGTGAGAGCGCCGATTTCGCGGCCGCGTGCGCTGCGGCCGGACTCGTCTTCGTGGGGCCCTCGCCGGAGGTGTTGCGGATCTTCGGGGACAAGGTCGCCGCGCGGGCGGCGGCGGAGGCGACCGGAACGGCCGTACTGGCCGCCACCTCCGCCGAGGCCGGGCTCGACGGTATCGCCGCGCTGCTGGCGAACCATCCGGACGGGGTGATGATCAAGGCGGTCGCGGGCGGCGGCGGGCGCGGCATGCGTGCGGTGCGCGATCCCGGCGAGCTCGCCGAGGCGTACCAACGGTGCCGCGCGGAGGCGCTGGCCGGATTCGGTGACGAGGCCGTCTATGCCGAGGCGCTGGTGTCCGGTGTGCGGCACGTGGAAGTGCAGATTGTCGCCGACGGTCAGCGCGCGGTCGCGCTCGGCGACCGGGACTGCAGTGTGCAGCGGCGTCGGCAGAAGCTGCTCGAGGTGGCGCCCGCGCCGAATCTGCCCGGGGCGCTGCGGGAACGACTGCACCGAGATGCGGTGGCGATCGCGGAATCGGTGCGGTGCCGCGGGGTGATCACGGTCGAATTCCTGGTGCGCGGCGCGGATGCGTGGTTCCTCGAGGTGAATCCGCGTCTGCAGGTGGAACATACGGTCACCGAGGAGGTGAGCGGGGTCGATCTGGTCGCGATCGGGTTCCGGCTCGCGCTCGGGCAGACGCTCGCCGATCTCGAGTTGCCCGAGGGCGGGCCGCGCGGATTCGCGGTGCAGGCCCGCGTGAATGCCGAAATCATCGGTGCCAGTGGTGATCTGCTGCCGAGCACCGGAATACTGACCCAGTTCGGCGCGCCCACCGGCGCGGGGGTGCGGGTGGACACCGCGGCGTGTGCGGGGACGCGCCACAGCGCGCGGTTCGATTCGCTGCTGGCCAAGATCATTGCCCGGGGTTCGTCGTACCCTGCTGCGCTGCAACGGTGTTCGGACGCGCTCGCGGAGACGACCATCGCCGGTGTGGACACCAATGCCACGGTGTTGCGCGCCGCACTGGACGAGCTGCCGCGTACCGAGCCGGTGGACACCTCGTGGTTCGAGCAGAGTGTCGACCGATTACTTTCCCGCGCAGCCGATTACGCGCCGCAGCCGCAGGCGTCTGCGGAGGTGACGACCGCGGCGGAGGTCGCGCTGGACGAGGACGAGCAGGCGCTGCGCAGTCCGATGGGCGCGACCGTGGTGAGCCTGGCCGCGCCCGGTTCGGTACTGCCCGCCGGTGCGGAAGTGGCCGTGCTGGAGGCGATGAAGATGCAGCACGTGGTTCGCGCGGACACCTCGCTGCGGGTACTGCGGCGGCTGGTCGCGCCTGGTGACGTCGTCGATCCGCACGCGATGCTGCTGAGCTGGACCGAGGCCGATCACGACGGCGAGGACCTCGCGGCCGCGGTGGTGGATCTGGACGCCGAGCGGGCCGATCTCGCCGAGGTGCGGGCCCGGCACGAGAACACCGGCGACGCACAGCGTTCCGCGGCCGTGGCAAAGCGGCACCGGCTCGGGCGGCGCACGGCGCGGGAGAACATCGCCGATCTGGTGGACGCGGACAGTTTCGTGGAGTACGGCGCGCTCACCGTCGCCGCGCAGCGGGCCCGGCGCAGTGCCGAGGACCTGATCGCCAATACCCCGGCCGACGGCCTCGCCGCCGGGGTCGCGACCGTCGGCGCGGCCCGGTTCGGCGCGGATCGGGCACGGGTGGTGGTGATGTCCTACGACTACACGGTGCTGGCGGGAACCCAGGGCGTGCGCAATCACGCCAAGACCGACCGCATGCTGCATCTCGCGCACGAACAGCGCGTGCCGGTGGTGTTCTTCACCGAGGGCGGCGGCGGGCGGCCCGGCGACACCGACCACGGCGGCATCTCGATGCTGGACGTCACCACGTTCCGCGTGATGGGTGAGCTGTCCGGGAAGGTTCCGCTGATCGGCATCGTGTCCGGACGCTGTTTCGCCGGAAACGCCGCGCTGCTGGGGATGTGCGATGTTGTGATCGCCACCCCCGACGCCAATATCGGCATGGGCGGGCCCGCCATGATCGAGGGCGGCGGGCTCGGGGTGTACGCGCCGGAGGACATCGGTCCGATCGAGGTGCAGCGTCGCAACGGGGTCGTGCACCTGGCCGCCGCCGACGAGGCCGAGGCGGTCGATCTGGCCCGGCGGTATCTGGCGTATTTCCAAGGGGCCGTGGCCGATTGGGAGGCGCCCGATCCGCGGTCGGCGCGGCATATCGTCCCGCAGGATCGATTGCGGGCCTTCGACATTCGTACCGCGATCGATGCCGTCGCCGACTGCGGTTCGGTGCTCGAACTGCGTCGCGACTGGGGCGTGGGCGTGGTCACCGCCCTGGTTCGCTTCGAGGGACGCCCCTTCGGCCTGATCGCCAACGACTGTCACCACCTCGGCGGCGCGATCGACGCACCGGCCGCCGACAAGCTCGGGGCATTCCTGCGCCTATGCCAATCCCACCGCCTGCCGATCGTATCCCTCTGCGACACACCGGGATTCATGGTCGGTCCCGAGGCCGAGAAGGACGCCACCGTCACCCGCTTCAGCCGCCTGTTCATCGATTCGGCCGCACTCACCGTCCCCTTCGGCACCGTCATCATCCGCAAGGGCTACGGCCTCGGCGCACAAGCCATGGCCGCAGGCTCCTTCCGTTCCCCCCGCTTCGTGGTCTCCTGGCCCACAGGCGAAATCGGCGGCATGGGCCTGGAAGGCGCGGTCCGCCTCGGCTTCGCCAAGGAACTGGCCGCCATCGAAGACCCCGAAGCCCGCCGATCCGCCTTCGACCACCTTGTAGCCGCCGCCTACGAAAGCGGCAAAGCCCTCACCGCGGCCACCGTAGGCGAACTCGACGACGTCATCGACCCCGCCGACACCCGCCGCTGGATAGCCACCCTCCGCTGAGCTCTCGGGCCCAGCGAGGCCGTACTGGAACATGCCCCAGGATTGCCGCCGCTGACCTGGTCTGCCATCTTCGACGGTGGATGACCGGGCAACGAGATATGGAATGACGAGTCGGTAAATCTGGTGACTCATTTCGGGGGCTGATGGTCGGCGGGCCGGCCGTATCGAGTGTGAACGGCATCTCGTTCGGGTCTTCTCACACAGCGGGAGAGCGTCTACGATCGCTACCTACTAAGTACTTAGTAAGTAGCGGAGGGATGCGGGATGAGTGGGACCGCGGGTGTGGTTGGGCGGGTGCGGCGGGGGGATCGGCGGGGGCAGATTTTGGGGGAGGCTATTCGGATCATCGGGCGGCGGGGGTATTACGGGTTCAGTGTTCAGGAGTTGGCCGATGGGTGTGGGCTGACCGTGGCGGGGGTGCTGCATCACGTGGGGACGAAGGAGAAGTTGCTGATCGCGTTGTTGGAAGAGCGTGATCGGCGCGATTCCGAGGCGGTCATCGAGCAACTCGAGCACGAGCTCGGGAGGGTGCCGACCGTGGTGGATGCGCGGCGGGCGCTGTGTACTGTCGTGGCGCGCAACGAGGCTCAGCCCGAGATCGTTCGGCTGCACACGATGTTGCGGAGTGAATCGCTGTATCGGGAACATCCGGCCTACGAGTACTTTCGCGATCGTGAGGCGCGGGTGCTCGACGCGTTCACCCGGATGGTCGAGGGGCTCGGATTGCCGGATGATCCGAGATCCGTTGCGCGCCACCTCATCGCCACCATGACCGGGCTGGAAGAGCAGTGGCTGCGTTGTCCCGATGACATCGATCTGGTTGCCGAGTGGGATCGGGCCGCGGCCCGCATCCTCGGGTGCGTCCGGCGCTCGGACCGCCGGGGGCCGCATTCCTGAAGCACGGCCTCCCGTGATCGCATCGAGAAAAGGAGAACGTATGCGATTCAACGACTTTCGCCATGGCGGCGGAAGACCCGGTCCGGCCCGGAGGTGGCTGCGCCGCCCCTGGGTGGTCGCGCTGTTGCTGATGGTCCTGGCAGTGGCGAGCGTGCCGCCTAGCGCGTCGGCCGAAGCTGCGCGGCCGCCTGCTCGGGCGGGTAAGTGGCTGGTCGACGATCAGGGCCGGGTCATCTCGGTGCACGGGGTGAATCTCGTGCGCAAGACCGCGCCCTACTATCCGGCCAACTTCGGTCAGCAGGACGCCGCGCTGCTGGCGAGCGAGGGGTTCGACGCTGCCCGAATCGGTTTCATCTGGGAGGCGGCGGAACCGCGGCCCGGCGTGTACGACGACGTCTACATCCGGCGGATCGTCGCGCTCAACGATCTGCTCGCCGCGCACGGCATTCGCACGCTCGTCGATTTCCATCAGGACGGCTGGAGTCGCTCGGCGGGGTTTTCCCAGCTCGGCAGCAACAGCGGTGACGGTGCGCCGCAATGGGCCACCCTCGGTGCGGATCCGCACAATGCGCAAGACGACTTCCAGGCATTCTGGAACGACAAGCCCGCCGCCGACGGAATCGGCATCCAAACCCATTTCATCCACCTGTGGCAGCACGTGATCCGGATGCTGAACGCCGGCCCGGGCGGGGCGAACATCGTGGGACTGGACCCGTTCAACGAGCCGTATTCCGGCAGCGGCTACTCGTGTCAGCCGTTCGTGGCCTCGTGCGCGGAGTTCGAACGGGGTGCGCTGGCGCAGTTCTATCGGCGGGTGATCGCGGCGATCCGCGGCACCGGTGACACGCACGTCATCTTCCCCGAATCCGATCCGAACGCCGATGGCAGCACGGCTCTTCCAGCACTGCCGGATTCGGCGGTGGGATACAACTTCCACATCTACTGCTTTCCGGTGCTGGGTGCGGGAATCGTCGGTGCGCCCACCCCGCCGGGTTTCGACGTGGTCTGCCCGCCACAGGAGAATCCGGCCGTCGCCGTCAACGCCGCGCTGGCCGATCGCATCGGCGGACCGGGATTCCTGTCCGAATTCGGCGCGAGCGACGTGAACACCGACAACGCCCGGCTCGTCGATCTGGCCGATGAGCACTTCTGGTCGTGGACCTATTGGGCGTACTACGTCTATCACCCACAGGACCCGGCGAACTCGGACAACCAGGGCCTGCTGATCGACGAGAGCAAACCCGCCTCTCAGGCCAACGCCAAACAGGCCAAACTCGACGCACTGGCCGCGCCGTGGGCACGCGCGGTCGCGGGCACGCCGTCGAAATACCACTTCGACCGCGCCACTTCGACGATGACCCTGACCTATTCGACCGCTGCCGCGGCCGGGGCGCACCTCGCGTCCGGCGCGCGGACGGAGATCTTCGTGCCCGCCCGGCACTATCCGCTCGGATATAACGTGCGGGTGGACGGGGGAACCGTGGTCTCCGCGCCCGGAGCGCGGATCGTGAAGGTCGTATCCACTCCCGGTGCGGCACATGATGTTTCGGTGACCATCACGCGACGCTGATCACCGCTGAAATCCTCACCGCGCGTGGCGGTTTCAGATTCTGGTGACCAGCGCGCGAACGGCATCGGCTACGGCGGCCGGATCCTCGCTCGGTCAGCCACGAATATGGATCCACGCGCGGCCGACCCGCCAACCCCTCTGCCAGCAGGTCGAACACCGTCGGGGAGCACAGTGTCCCGGGCACCGCCACCATGGCCACCGCATCGCTCATGGCCGGGAGTTTACCGACCTTGACCGTGCGGTTGCGCCGATGAGCTGCCGCTTGCCGGAAAGCTTTGCAGCGCATCATAATTCGGTCGGGCCCAAGTCAGGGCAGATACATCGGCGAGCACGCGGGGAAGGTCACCGGAAGGTCGACGAGCGTCCGATGCAGTGGCCCCGGACGCCAGGTCAGCGCGTCGACCGGAACCGCGAGCCGGATCTCGGGCAGGGCGTCCAGGAGTTGGTCGATCGCGGCCTGGGCGATCGGGTAGGCGATGTGCCGGGCGGGGCAGCTGTGCGGGCCCACACCCCAGGCCAGGTGCGCGCGGTTTCCGGTGTGGTAGCCCCCGCCGATGTCCGGATCGTTGTTGCAACCGGCCAGGCTGATCACCACCGGCTGATGCGCGGGCAGCCAGACGCCATCGATGAGGATGGGATGCCGTGGATAGGTGATGCTGGCGTTGGGCAGCGGCGGATCTTCGAACAGGACCTGATCGAGGGCGTCCCGGGTCAGCAGGGCGCCGCCGAGCAGTCCGTCGGCGAATCTGTTGTCGGTCATGATAAGTCGCAGCGCGTTGATCACCAGGCTCGGCAGTGGACCCATGCCCACGCCGTAGATCGATAGCACCTGCTGCACCATTTCGTTTTCGTCGAATCGCGCGGGGTGCTGCATCAGTCGGGTGGTGATGTCGTCGCCGGGGTGATTCTGCTTGAAATGCACCAGTTCCAGAACCGCCTCGTCGAAGCGCCGATTCGCTTCTTCGGCATCGACGCCGTCGAAGACCGAGGCGGTGGCCGCGGCCGCCTTGGCGCTGATCTCCGGAGGGCAGCCCAGCAGTTTGTTGATGATCTCGAAGGACAGCGGCGTGGCGTACTGACTGACCAGATCGGCCGACCCCGCCGCACAGAACGAGTTGACCAGCGAGATCGCCGTTCGCTCAACGAAACCGTGCAGCGCGTTGACATTCACCGCGTCCAGGGCGAGGGTGGTGGCGCTGCGGTAGCGCGCATGTTCGGCGCCGGCGGTGCGAGGTGGGCTGGGGCGATATTGCAGTACCGGAAGTACCGGGCAATCCTTCGGAACACTCTGCTGCCAGATCCGGGGATCGGACGGAAAGTGCTCCGGATCGTTGAGAATTCGCAGTGCGGCGCGATAGCCGACGACCAGTGTCGCCGGGATGCCCGGAGCCAGTTCCGCGGGGACCAGGGAGCCGTAACGACTGCGCATTTCGCGATACGCGCTGTGCGGATCGGCGCTGAACTCCTCGGAATGCAGACTCACCCGCTGGTCGTCGAAATGCGTAGGCGGAGCGGACCGCTGCGCGGGATCCGTGGGTGTGGACAAGGGTGTTGCTCCAGAGATCGCTCGGTATCTTCGCAGCTCGTCGGGCTCTGTGCCCCTTCGGCCGACAGTGGCCTCAGCATAGCCCGCTACCCGGTGGTGAGCCCGGCCAGCGTGGCATGTCTCGACGTCAGGTCTAGACATGCCATACCGTTGAACCTTGTCGGCAACCATGAACACGTCGTGCGGAGGTGGATCGTCATGGGCAAACTCGACGGCAAGGTAGCGTTCATCACGGGGGCGGGGAGGGGCCAAGGACGCAGTCACGCAATTCGTTTCGCCCGTGAGGGCGCGGACATAATAGCAGTCGATACGACCAGACCGGTGGATACCGTTCCGTATCCGCTGTCCAGCGCCGAGGACCTCGCCGAAACGGTGCGTGCGGTGCAGGCCACCGGACGTCGGATCGTGGCTCGCGACGCCGATGTCCGCGACTATGCGGCCCTGGCGGAGACGGTCCGGGAGGGGGTGAGCGCGTTCGGGCGCCTGGACATCGTCGTGGCCAACGCGGGTATCTCGAGTCCGGCCTCGACGCTGGAAATGAGCGAGGAGACCTGGCAGGACATGATCGATATCAACCTGACCGGGGTCTGGAAGTCGTTGAGGGCCTCGGTTCCGCACGTCATCGACGGTGGCCGCGGCGGTGCGGTGGTGATCACGAGTTCGCTGGCGGCGGTGCACGCGAACGAGAACATGGCCCATTACTCGGCATCGAAGGCCGGGCAGGTCATGTTGATGAAGGTGGTGGCGAAAGAGCTTGCGCCGCACAATATCCGGGTGAACACCGTGCACCCGACCACCGTGGCCACGGAGATGATCCTGAACGACGCCACCTATCGCCTGTTCCGGCCGGATCTGGAGAATCCGGGCCGGGCCGATTTCGAAGAGGCCGCGCGCACCCTGAACCGGCTGCCGGTCGCGGCGCTCGAGCCCGAGGACATCACCGCCACGGTGCTGCACCTGGTGTCCGACGACGCGAAATTCATCACCGGCACAACACAATTGATCGATGCCGGTGGTGCGTTGTGATCGACGAGCGGTTCACGTTCGAGGTTCGGTGTCCTGCGCCGCGCTGTTGAGGAAGCTGCGAGGCGCGGTGCCGTTGACGGTGTGATCACCGATCAGCGCGGCCTTGTAGACGGACGGATTGTGTGAGGACACCGTGCGGGCGTTGCGCCAGTGCCGATCCAGGGCGAGACCGGATTTCACGGCACTGGCGCTGCCCGCGTCGAACAGCTGCCAGATCGCCGCACCGGCGAGTTCGGTATTGACGACCTGGGTCGCGGCCGAATCCAGCAGAATGCGCTGCGCCTGCTGCGCCGAAGGGGCGGCGTGGAATTCGTCGAGTGCGTCGGCCAGGAGCAGAACATTGGCACGGGCGGTGTACGCCTTGCTCCACACCTCCCCGACGATCTGCAGCACCTGCGGATCACCGGCCGCGTCGGGCGTGGAGGCCAGGGGATAGGAACGGGTGCGGCCCCGCACCAGGGTGGCCAGATCGTCGGCGGCGGCCCGGGTGATGCCTGCCTGGGTGGCCGAGTGGACGAACTGGTAGAACGCCTCCATGTAGTCGTTGGTAAGCGGATTATGGTGGTGCAGAACGTATTCCGGCTCCACCCGCACCTCGTCGAAGACGGCCGTGCCGCTGGCGGTCAGGCGCTGGCCGAAGCCGTCCCAGTCGTCGACGATCGTGATGCCGGGGGCCTCGCGCGGCACGATCGCGGAGACGAATTCGCCGTTCTCGCGGACCAGGACATTGAGCCAGTTCGCGTACAGACTGCCGGTCGTGTAGTACTTGCGGCCCGAGAGCAGGTAGTGGTCGCCGGATCGGCGCAGACCGGTGCTCAGCGCCGACAGGTTCGTGGTGTTCAGCTCGGCCCCGGCCGGTCCGAAGAACCGGCCCGCCGCCGCGGCGTGCAGCAGCGTCTCACGCGCCGGGCCCGGGGGAGCGAAACGCAGGATCTCGGTGAGTCCGAGGTGGCCGCGGAAGATCTGGGCCAGATTGGAGTCACCGGCGGCGATATCGATCAGGACCTCGGCGAGCACCCGTACCGGCGCGCCGGAGCCGCCGAACTCCACCGGCACCCGCAGCGCCCCGACTCCGGCGTCGAGCAGTTGCCGCAGTTGCTCGGTCGGCAGGATGTGCTCGGCGTCGCGAATCGCCGACTCCTCGGCCAGATCTCGCGTCACGGCGGCGATCGCCGTCAACCGGGCGGGCAGTTCGTCGACAGCGGTCATCGGCCTCTCCGATCAGGTGCGTAGCGCAACGGCGGGAATCGGCGCGGGCCCGATACCCCCACGAAAGATCTACTGGGCCAGACATTTTGCGACAAGAAATATGTTCACGGTGGTCGCAAAGGTGGGACCGGGCAGCCGCGCGGCACACCATGAGAGGCGCACAGGGGGTCGCAGAACCCCGCTCACCGCTGCGAAGGACGTCATCAACGTGCCGGATATCGCTGCTGTCGAATCACCGTTGTTCCGCTTCGCCGACGAGGTCCGCGACGCGCTGATCCGGGGTCTGCCCGTGGTGGCCCTGGAATCGAATGTGGTCGCCCACGGCTTCCCGCCGCCCGGCAACCTCGCCGTGGCACGCGAGGTGGAGCAGGCCGTGCGTGCCGGCGGGGCAGTTCCCGCCACCATCGCCATCGCCGACGGGCAATTCCTGATCGGTTGCGGCCCAAGCGAACTAGAAGCCCTGGCCACCGCCGGAAGGGGCGCGGCCAAGGTGACCAGCCGGGATATCGCGGTGGCGCTGGCCGGTGGCGCACTCGGCGCGACATCGATCTCCGCGACCATGGCGATCGCCGATCGATCCGGGATCGCGACGGTCGCCTCGGCCGGGCTCGGCGGTGTGCACCGCGGTGCGCAGACCACCTTCGACATCTCCGCGGATCTGACCGAATTGGCGCGCACCCGGCTGATCGTGGTGTGCGCGGGGGTCAAGAAGATCCTCGACGCGGGGCTGACCCTGGAATTCCTGGAGACCCAGGGCACCCCGGTGATCGGTTACCGATCCGGCGAATTCCCGGCGTTCTACTGCCGTGACAGCGGTTTTCGCACTCAGGTGCGTCTGGACTCGGCGCGGGAGATCGCCGAGGTGGCCGGGCTGCACCTGGAGTTCGGCGGATCGGGATCCGTGCTGGTGACCCATCCGATTCCGGAGGCCGACGCCCTGGACGGCGACCGGATCGAGGCCGCGATCGGGCAGGCGCTGGCCCGAGCCGAGCGCGAACGGGTCACCGGCCCGGCCGTGACGACCTTCGTGCTTCGCGCGGTCGACGAGGCGACCGGCGGTGAGGCCGCCGCGGCGAACCGCGCGGTGCTGATCAGCACGGCCGCGGCCGCCGCCGAAATCGAATCCGCCCGTGCCGCTCTCGTGAGAGGAGTTCCCGGTGTCCGCTGAAACACCTTCTTCCGCAGTGCTGTTCGATCTGGACGGCACTCTGCTGGACACACCCGGCGCTATCGCCGAACAGTTCGCCTCGGCGGTCGAGGCCGTCACCGGTGTCGATCCGGGCGTGGCCGCGGCGCGTCGCCTGGTCGGCCGGCCGCTGCTCGAGATGGCCGCCGGACTGTCCGGGTCGTCGACAGATTCCGTTATCGCGCAATTGGTTTCGGAGGAGTACCTGACCCGGTACCGCGAACTGATCGTGCCCAAGGCGGCCGATCTGCTGTTCGCCGGTGTGCTCGGCGGACTGGGCCGCCTCGCCGACGCCGATCTGGCGCTGGCGGTGGTGACCAGCAAGAAACACGCCAGCGCGGAGCTGATCTTGGAATCCGCGGGCATCCGCGACGCCTTCGCCGCCGTGGTCGGCGCCGATGACGTCGAATATCCCAAACCCCATCGTGCGAGCGGAGATCTGGCGCTGACCACGCTCGGACTGGCCGAGGCCGGGCCCGCGGGCGCGGTGGTCGGCGACACCGCGTCCGATATCGAATTGGGCGACGCACTGGGCGCTTTCACCGTCGGGGTGACCTACGGGGTCTGTTCCACCCACCAGATCGCTTCCGCCGCACCGGATCACGTGGCACATACCTTCGACGACGTGGTCGACACCCTACTCATCCGAAATCGAAAGCGAGCCAGGCCATGACCACCTGGACCCGTCCGGACATCGGACCGGTCGATCTCGACCGGTACCTGGGCACCTCCGTGTTCGTCCTGCCCGCCACGCCCGGTCTGATCGCCCTGCACACCCAGGCGCGTGACGCCGCCGCCGGGCAGGAGCAGTTCGTTCGCGCCACCGGGCGGATCATCCGCCTGCTGCTGGAAAACGCGCTGTCCCATCTGGATCACCAACCCCATGCGGTGCCCACACCCACCGGATTCGTCTTCGAGGGTGTTCGGCCGGTACAGCCGGAGCTGCACGCGGTGACGATTCCCCGGGCCGGGGACGCCCTCGAGATCGGGCTGCGCGAAATACGGCCCGACGCCCGGTTCGGCAAGATCCTGATTCAGCGTGACCCGGTCACCAAGAAGCCCACGCTGCTGTACCGCAAGCTGCCGCCGGATATCGCGGGCCGACAGGTGCTGCTGCTGGACCCGACCATCGCCACCGGCGGCACACTGCTGACCGCGATCAACGAGCTGGTCGCCGCCGGGGTGGAGGAGTCGGACATCGTCGTGGTCAATGTGCTGACCTGCCCCGAAGCGCTGGCCACGGTGTTGACGCGGCGTCCGGACATCCGGATCGTCACCTCGCACATCGACCGGACCCTGACCGACCAGGCGTTCATGCAGCCGGGCATCGGCGATTTCGGCGACCGATATCACGGCACCGTCGCAACCGCCTGACCGAACCGGCCGGAGGCGGCAGCCCGCGTAACCACGTGGGCCCGCATCGGACGCCATCGACACTGCCTGAGGGGAAGCGTGCATACCGTGGACAATCTCGTCGATCTCTTCGTCGAACGTCTCGGCGCGACGCCGGATGCCGTTGCCTGCGTCGATGATCGGGATACCCTCGATTATCGGGAGCTGGCGGCGCGCTCGGCCGCCGTGGCCGCGTCGCTGCGCGCGGCCGGGGTCCGACCGGGCGACACGGTCGGCGTGCTGCTTGCGCCCTCGGTGCGGTTGGTCGTCGCGGTATGGGCGATTCTGCGTGCCGGAGCCGCGTATCTGCCGCTGGCGGTGGACTATCCGGCCGAGCGGCTGGCGTACATGGCCACCGATGCCGATGTGGCGCTGGTGCTCACCGACGCCGCGACCGACGAACAGGCGAGGCGGATCCTGCCGCAGCGGTCGAACACCCTGCGCGTGGATGCCGCGCACGCGGAACCCGCATCGGCACAGGGGTATTCGGCCGACGACTCCGGTCCGGCCTATTCCATCTACACCTCCGGGACGACCGGCTCGCCCAAGGGTGTCGTCGTACCGCATCGGGCCATCGCCCACCAGCTCTGCTGGCTGCGCGCCGAACTCGGGCTCGGTCCCGGTGCGCGAGTGCTGCTCAAGACGCCGGTGAGTTTCGATGCCGCGCAATGGGAGCTGCTCGCCAACGCCGTGGGCGCGACGGTGGTGATAGCGCCCGCGGGCACCCATGCTCGGCCGGAGTCGATTCTGGAATACGTTGCGCGAGAGAACATAACGATCTTGCAGTGTGTGCCCACGGTCTGGTCCGAACTATCCGGCCTGCGCGCTCCCGCGTCGCTCGGCTCGCTGCGCACGATCGTCAGCGGCGGTGAGGCGTTGCCGGGTGCGGTGGCCCGCCGGATGCGGGCGGCGTTCCCGCAGGCGCGAGCGGTCAATCTGTACGGCCCGACCGAAACCACCATCAACGCGACCTGGTTCGATTTCACCGGTGTCGATCCGGCGCGGACCGCGGTGGTTCCGATCGGGCGACCCGTGGACGGGTGCCGCCTGCTCGTGCTCGACGCTGCGGGTGATCCGGCGGCCGAGGGTGAGCTGCTGATCGGCGGGATTCAGCTGGCCGACGGATATCGCGATCGTCCCGAGGCGACCGCCGAGCGATTCGTCCGGCGCGGATCCGAACGCTGGTACCGCACCGGGGATCTCGTGCGCTACAACGCCGACGGGGACCTCGAGTTCCTGGGTCGCACCGACGATCAGGTCAAGGTCAACGGTCACCGCATCGAGACGAACGAGGTCCGATTCTGGATCGAATCGCATCACTGGGTCCGCGCGGCGGCGGTGGTGCCCTGGCAGAGCGCCCGCGGCGCGACGCAGCTGGCCGGATTCGTCGAACTAGATCCGGAGCAGGCGCCGCTGATGGACGAGGGTTTCGCCGGTCGCCACCACCGGTCCAAATCGACTCGCACCCAGGTGACGGCGCAATTGTCGGATCTGGGGATCCGCCCGGTCGGCGCGGAGCCGGGTATCGCGCTGCCGGGCGCCGAGCCGACCGCCGAGCAGCGGCGAAGAGTGTTCGCCCGCAAGACCTATCGCACCTTCGACACCGCGCCCACATCGCTGAACCGCATCGAGGCGCTGCTGTACCGGTGGCGTGCGATTCGACCGGCGCGCGGCGCGCAGGTTCCCGACCTCGACGGGCTGGGGCGGTTACTGCGCTGGTTCGGGCCGTTCCACAGCCCGGATCGGTTGCTGCCCAAATACTCCTACGCCTCGCCGGGCGCGTTGAACGCCACGCAGATCTATCTCGAGACCGGCGGGCTGAGCGGCATCGCGGCCGGGGTCTACTACTTCCATCCGCTGCGGCACGCGCTGTATCGGGTGGCGGACACCGCTCGGACCGATACCCGGCTGCATCTGGTCGGCCTGCCGCGGGTGATCGAATCGGTCTACACCACCAACGTCCGGGAGGTGCTGCAGTTCGAGGCCGGGCATCTGCTCGGGATGCTGGAGGAGGTGGCGGCCGAATCGGGCTGGCCGGTGAGTTCGGTTGCCGTGGAACAGGTCTCCGGTGTCACCGAGGGAGTGGTGACCGCGTCGGTGCGGTTCGGTGACGTGGCCGAACCGCAACCCGATCCACCCGTCACCGCATGGGTGCAGGTACACGGCGAGCGCAGCCGGGACCGGCACGGCATCTACCGATTCACCGGCGCGGGAGCGAGTTTCGTCACCGAGCAGAAGATCGAGCGCCGCCACGTCGTGGCGATCAATCAGCGCAGTTACGACGATTCCGGCTTCGCGGTCCTGCTCACCACGACCCCGCAGGCCGGGTGGGCGGGATTCACCGCACTCGGCCGGGCGCTGGCGCAGTTGCAGCAGCTGGGCAGCCGGGCCGAGCTGGGTTTCATGTCGGCGGGTTACGCGTCCCTGACCGGTCGGGACCTGCCTTCGGCGCGGCGGCTGGACGACATCCTGGGCCTGCGGTCGCTGAGTTATCTCGCGCTGGCCGGTCCGGTCTCCGCCGAGCAGCTCGCCGCGACGGGAATGACCGAGGACACCGTGCACATGCGCGGGCCGGAGGAACTGCTCGCCGACGATCTGCGGGCGGTACTGCCGTCGGCCATGGTTCCGGCGACGATACATCTCGTGGACCGTATCCCGTTGTCGCGGAACGGAAAACAGGATCGCGCCGAGCTGTCTCGGTTGGCGGCCGAACTCGCCGCCGCCGAACGTCCGGTCGATCCGCCCGCTTCCGAACGGGAGCGTGCCGTGGCTCGGGTGTGGTCGGAGGTGCTCGGCTACGAGCCGGTCTATCGCGGTGACGACTTCTTCGCCCAGGGCGGCAATTCGATGTCGGCGCTGCGCCTGATCCGGCTGCTGGCCGAACGGCTGGAGATCACCCTTGCGGTGCAGTCCCTGTTCCGGCATTCGACCCTCGCCGAATTGGCTTCCGCCACAGCGGAATCCGTGTCGCCGCAGGCGGATCGGCTGCTGCCGCTTGCCGGAACGGGTGCCGGGCCCGCGACCATCCTGTGGCCCGGACTGGGCGGGTATCCCATGAGCCTGCGCGCCCTGGCCGGTGAACTGGCCCAGGACGGCCACACCGTGTACGGAATGCAGGCCCGCGGCCTGAACGCCGGTGAGGTCCCGCACCATCGCCTCGCCGCTCTGATCGCCGACGATCTGGACGAAGTGCGACGGATCCTGCCGAACGGACCGCTGCGGCTGGTCGGCTATTCCTTCGGGGCGCGGATCGCCGCGGAGGTGGCGCAACGCCTGCGCGCGGCCGGACGTCCGGTCGAGGTACTGGTCCTGATCGCCCCCGGCTCGCCGGTGCTGCCCGGACTGCCCGACAACGGTGCGGTCGACTATGCCGCGGGATATTTCAAGCGGGTGCTGGCCTCGGTGTTCACCGGCCGGATCGATCCGTTGTTCGGGACCGAACTGGACCACGCGGTCGGCACGCGCGAGCAGTTCCTCGATCTGATCACCGCGCGGGTTCCCGGGTTCGGGCGCGAGATGGCCGAACGGATCGTCGCGGTGGTCGAGCACACCTACCGGTTCCGGACCGAACCCAGTGGCATCGATCCGGATCTGCTGGACCACAGCGTCTTTCTGCGGGCGCGCGGTGACGGCCCGAGTTTCGCCGACATCCCGGTCGTGCCGCTGCGTGAGCGGGTCCGGCCGGTGGGCAATCTGCCCTATCGCCACTACGAGATCGTGACCGCGGGTGCGCTGGACATCGCCGCCGCGGTTCTGGAACACCGGATGAGCCAGGAGTTGATGACCGATGCCGCACGTTGAGATCTCGCATTTCCCAGCCGAATTGGCCGAGCCGGTCAGACAGCGGCTCGAACAGGACATCGTCGCGGCGGTGACCCGGGCGTTCGAGGTCCGCGCGGGTGCGGTCTCGATCGGTCTGGAGCCGGTCGATCCGGACGACTGGGCCGAGCGCATCTACCGGCCCCTGATCACCGACCGGGCGGACGGCGCCGCGCCGCTGCGGTCGCCGGACTACTGATGGCGGCTCCGGACTCCGGCATCGCGCGGCCGGTGACATTCGCGGCGCTGGTGGTCGTCGTCGCCGTGGCCGCGTTGAATCTGCGACCGGGCATCACCGCGGTGGGGCCGGTGCTCGACACCGTGACGACACAGTACGGCGCGGGCACCCGGGCGGCGGGAATCATCACCGCCGCACCGGTTTTCGCCTTCGCGATCACGAGTCTGCTCGCACCGCTCGTGCTGTCCCGGACGTCGGTGCGCAACGGCCTGTTCGCGTCCCTCGCGCTGATCGGGTTCGGGCTGGTGGTGCGGCCGTGGGCGGATCTGGCGATCTTCGTGGCGGGCACCTTCGTCGCCGCGATCGGGGTCGGGCTGCTGGCGGTCCTGCTGCCGGTCGTGGTGCGCGGCAGCGGTCGGACGGGGATTCTGGTGGCGACGTTCACCACGGCCCTGCAAGCGGGTGCTGCGATCGGATTCGCCGCCGTGGTCCCGCTGACGCATGCGCTGGGCGGCTGGCGGTGGGCGCTGACGCTGTGGGCGGTGCTCGCGGTGGCGGCCGTGGCCGCGCTGTGGCGCACCGGACTCGGCCGGGTGGACAGCCGACCGAAAGGTATTCGGCGAGAGGGCAATCCGATCGCCGTCCTGCGCCGGACCCGCAGTGCGGGGCTGGCGCTGTTCTTCGGATTGCAGGCGATGGTGGCCTTCGTGGTGATCGGCTGGCTGCCCTCGGTGCTCGAGGACGCCGGAGTGAGCGCGGGCGCGGCGGGCGGATATCTGGGCTTGCTCACCTGTCTGGGGGTGCCGATCAGCCTGCTGGTGCCGCCGCTGGTCGCCGCCTCGGCGCATCCCGCGCGCTGGCTGGCCGGATTCAGCCTGTGCACGGTGGCGGGAGTACTGGGATTCCTGGTCGCGCCCGCGGCCGCGCCGCTGCTGTGGTCGCTGGTTCTCGGTGTGGGACTGTCGGTGTTCTCCCTGGCGCTGGCGGTCGTGACGGTGCGAGCGGGCAGCACGCCTCGACCGATCGAATTCTCCAGTGCCGTACAGGGCGTCGGATATCTGATCGCCGCGGTCGGTCCGTACGCGGTCGGCCTGATCCGGCGATTCGCCGACGGCTGGAGTGTGCCGCTGGGCGTGCTGCTGGCGATCGCGGTGCTGCAGACGTTCGCCGGGGCCGCCTGCGGTCGAGCGCCGGAAAGCACTGCGGCGGACTCGGGTTCGAATACGGCGGCGCAGAACGTTCCGGACGATCAGACAGAGAGGCGGTGACCCGTGCCTGGCGATATCGTGGCGAGCGTCGCGGATCTACTCGACGACCGCGGTCATCACATCGAATTCAACGGACATCTCACCAACCACGTCAAACACGCGGTGGTTGCACTGGCCGAACTCGGCGCGCCCGAGGCCCTCATCCGCGACTACTACAAGAACTACGCGCGGCTGACCGCGTACGGCTTCCCGCTCGAGCCCGCGCGCTCCTCGCCCGGGGTGATCGATTCGGGCAATTGGCGCGAGTTCCTCGGGCAGCGTGTGCATTTCGCGGCATACTGCGGATTCTTCGACGCGGAGATCGCGCGGCTCGGCACCGCCGCCGCGGTGGCTCACTACGCGCCGGAACTGCTGCGCGGCTGGATCGGGGCGTTCACCCACGCCGCGATCCACCTGGGCTGGGCGGTGTGGGCCGAACATCCCGGCATGATCGCGGAAGCGCTTGCCTACCTCGCCTTCTCGTTCGTTCCGGCGGTCGACGAGCAGCGGCGTCCGGCGGGGTCGTCAGCGGCGGGGCCGTGGGCGTCACTGCTGGAGTTGAGTCGCGGTTGGGCCGAGGACGCCGCCTTCGGCGACACGGTCCGGGCCGTCATCTCGGACACCGACTCGGTGACCCGGCTGCATCCCGAACTCGAGCGCTCCGGACTGCAGGCCCGGGTCGCGGCCGTCGCGCACAGCGGTATCGGGGAGCTGGCCGCTGAATCACCTTGGGCGGCAGCGCTTTCTCCCGATGCGCGGCGAGCGGAGGTCCGCCGCGCGATCACCCTGCTGTATCTGGCCGAACCCGGCGACTTCGTGGTGCTGCACCTGATCACCTCCCTGTTCGCCGTCGAGGCCGTGGCCCGGACGCTGGACTCCGAACAGGCCACCACGCGGCTCTACGATCTGTACTGGGCCGGTGCGCGGATCATCCTCGCGGCCGAGCGCAAGATCCCACGGCCGGAGAAACTTCGCGCACTCGCCGAGCTGTACCCGGCGAACGGCCGGGACCACTCGGATTCCGCCGCAGCCGAATTCGACGTCATCGCCCGACGTTCCTGGCTCGAAGAAGAGGAACACAATCCCAAGCTGGTCTTCGTACTCCGGCAGTGGTGGAACGAACTGGGCTGGAGCGCCTACCGGCATGCGGCCGGACAGTTCACCCGGACCCCCGAACTGCCACCGAGTTTCGCCGAACCGCCCACCGAATGACCGCGTCCCCACCGCAATCCGACCCGAGGAACAGGAAATACCCGTGACCGAGGTGATCTCGACCGATCTGCAGCGGCAGCTCGACAAACGCTACGGCCCCGACGCCCCGCGCGCGGGGACGGTGGACAACGCCACGCTCGAGGTGCTGTTGCGGCACCGGACGGTCCGGCACTTCCTGCCCGGAGTGATCGGCGAGAACGAATTGGCGCTGATCCTCGCGGCGGCGCAATCGGCCTCGACTTCGGCCAACTTCCAGTTCACCAGCGTGGTGGTGATCGACGATCCGGCGGTGCGGGCCCGGCTGGCGGAACTGGCCGGTAATCAGCAGCTGATCGTCGACGCGGCGGTATTCCTGGTGTGGGTGGCCGACTGGTCGCGCAATATCGCGCTCGCGCGCGAACACGGACACAGTATCGAGGCCACCGGATATCTCGACAGCGCGATTTCCAGCATCGTCGATGTCACCCTGTCCGCGCAGAACGCCGCTGTCGCGGCCGAATCACTGGGCTACGGAATCACTTTCGTGGGCGCGCTGCGCAACAACATCGACGAGGTGATCGAACTGCTGCGCCTACCGGAGTGGACCTTCCCGGTGTACGGGCTGGCCGTCGGCATCCCCGATCCGGCGGACCCGGCCGATGTCAAACCGCGGTACGGGCAGAACGTCGTGGTGCACCGCAATGTCTACGCCCCGCCCGCCGAGGCCGATGTCGCCGACTACCTCGACCGCATCAACGGCTACTACCGCGACCAGGAACTGCCCGAGGACTGGGTGAAGAACCGGCTGGCGGGCCGGATCTCGACCAAGGAGAGCCTGCACGGACGTCAGGGGATCCGAAACACCTTCCACCGCCAGGGTTTCGAGCTCAGATAAGGCCACAGGAGAACTCCGATGCACACAATCAGCCCCATCGCCCGGACCGTCGCGGTCGTCGTGGCCGCGCTCCTGCTCGCCGGGATCGCGGGCTGCGGCACCGAGGCCGGCGGCTCGGGCGACGAGATCATCTACATCACCGACGCACCCATCGGGCAGAACAAGTTCCTGCAACTGGGCAAGACCGGCACCGAACAGGCGGCACGGACACTGGGGGCGACCGCGCGCACCTACGAGAGCACCGACGAGCAGTCCCGCCGCTCGAATCTGGACGCCGCGGTGCAGCGGCATCCGACCGCCGTCGTGCTGATCACCTACGAATTCAACGATCTGGTCAGCGAATTCGCCGACAGATATCCCGATCAGCAGTTCGTGCTGGTGGACGCGTGCCCGAACAAGATCCCGGCCAATCTGCGGTGCGGCACGTTCAAGGAGTACGAACCGTCCTATCTGCTGGGTGTGGAGGCGGGCCTGCTGGATCGCAGCGGGCACATCGGCACGGTGGCCGCGCGGGATTCCGCGTTCTTCCATCGGTGGTCCGACGCCTTCGCGCTGGGGGCGCGCAGCGTGAATCCGCGGGTGACCGATACGCAGCTGTTCGTCGGCGGCGACAATGCCGTCGGCGACCCGGCGCGCTCGAAGGAGTTGGCGCTCACCGCCGTTCAGTCCGGCGTCGATCAGATCTACGGAGTGACCGGCGGCGGCAACGGTGGCGTGTTCGAGGCGGCCGCGCAGAGTCGTGTGCTGGCCTACGGCGTCGACGTCGACCAGTGCCCGGAGCAGCCGGGGGTGGTGGTGGACAATGCGATCAAACGGGTCGACAAGGTGATACTCGATCTGCTGACCCAGATCCACCAGGGCGAACCCGGCGGCTCCTCGACCGCGTTCGGGCTGGCCGAGGACGGCTCCACCATTACGAGCCTGACCTCCGAGGCGGCCGCGAGCGGTTGCGCGATTCTGCAGTACCCGGACGTGCTGGCGCAGGTGCGCAAGGCGCGCGCGGACATCATCGCGGGCCGGATCGCGATTCCGCACGCGGACAAGTGAATTCGCGATGCACACGCTGAAGCTGGACGCGATCACCAAACGGTTCGGTCCGGTCCTGGCCGACGACGCGATCTCACTGACCGTGCGCGGCGGCCGGATACTCGGGCTGATCGGTGAGAACGGCGCGGGCAAGTCGACGCTGGTCTCGATCCTGTACGGGCTGCACCGGCCCGACTCGGGGCGCATCCTGATCGATGGACGCGAGGTGCGGCTCCGGTCGCCGGCCGACGCCATCGCACACGGACTGGGCATGGTGTTCCAGCATTTTCAGCTGTTCGCGGACATGTCGGTGCTGGAGAACGTGGTGTACGGCGCGGAGCCCGGGCGATGGGGAGTGCTCGACCGGCGGGCCGCGGCACGTCGAGTGACGGCCTTGGCAGGGGAGTACGGCCTGGACGTGCCACTGGACGAACCGGTCGGCGCCCTACCGGTCGGGGTGCTGCAGCGGGTGGAGATCCTGAAGGCGCTGTACCGCCGAGCCGAACTGCTCATCCTGGACGAGCCCACCGGCGTGCTGACGCCCCCGGAGACGCGCGCGTTGTTCCGGGTGCTGCGCACGCTGGCCGACCAGGGACACGGGGTCCTGCTGATCACCCACAAACTGGACGAAATCGCCGCTGTCGCAGACGAAGTCGTGGTGCTGCGGGACGGGCGGCGGGTGTTCGACGCCGAGGTCGCCGCGACCACGCCCGCGGAACTGGCCCGGCATCTGACCGGACGCGAGGTCGATCTGCGGCCTCGCCGCGCCGACCGACCGCCTGGCGATCCGGTGCTTACCGTCGAGCACGTGGTCACCACGGGCGCCGGACGGGCCGCGCTGGCCGGGGTGTCGCTGACCGTGCGCGCGGGGGAGATAGTCGGGGTCGCGGGTGTGGCGGGCAACGGCCAGGAGACGCTGGCCGCGATCGTCGCCGGAGCGCGGGTGCCGGATTCCGGCACGGTCACTCTCGGCTCTCACGACGTCACCACCTGGGACAACGCCCGTCGGCGCGATGCCGGACTGACCCATATCCCCGAGGACCGCAAAAGCGCGGGAGTCGCCCTGGACGCGAGCGTGATCAGCAATCTGGCCGCCGGATTCCATCGTCGCGCACCGCTGGGCGCACACGGCCTGGTGAGTCCGCGGGCCATGCGCGAGCATGCGCGAGAACTCGTCGCGCGCTTCGGAATTCGAGTCGCCGACCCGGCCGCGGCGGTGCGCGGACTGTCCGGGGGCAACGTGCAGAAGCTGGTGGTGGCGCGGGAGCTGGCGCATCGCGCACCGTTCCTGCTCGCCGAACAGCCCACGCGCGGAATCGATCTGGGCGCGATCGAGTACGTGTACCGGCAACTCGACGAGTATCGGTCCGAAGGGGGAGCGGTGCTGCTGATCTCGAGTGAGCTGAGTGAACTGCTCGCCCTTGCCGATCGGATCCTCGTGCTCACCGACGGGCGCGTCGTCGGCGAATTCGCCGCCGCCGAAGCCGATCCCGAGCGCATCGGCGCGCTGATGGCGGGCGCCGCGATCGCGGCGGAGCCGATATGACCGTCACGGAGACGGGTGTGGTGCGGCGGCTCAGGGGTTCGGGGGCGACCGTCGCGGACCGGGGGATGGTCGTGGCGCTGACCGTCGCGGTGACCGCTGCCCTGTTCGCTCTCACCGGTCATGATCCGATCGCGGTGTACCGCAGCATGTTTCAGGGTGCGCTGGTCGGCCCCGGCCTGGTGACCACGGTGCAGCGGACCGTCGTGGTGGTCGGGCTGAGCCTGGGATTGTCGTTCGCGTTCCGGGCGGGCCAGTTCAATCTGGGGGCGAGCGGGCAGTTCGTTCTCGGCGGCGCGGCGGGTGCGGTGGTGGCGCTGTACTGTCCCGGACCCGGCTGGGTGGTCGTGCCGCTCGCGTTGCTCGCGGCGACGGCGGCGGGCGCACTGCTGGCGTCGGTGCCCGCGGTGCTGTTCACCGGGTTGTCCGCACCGGTGTTCGCGACCTCGCTGCTGCTGAACTATCCGGCCCTGTCGCTCACCTCGTACCTGATCACGACGTGGTTGAAGGACCCGTCCTCCGATCTGGAAGCATCCCGGCCGATCTCCGTCGCTCGCCGGATTCCCGCGCTCGCCCCGGCGCATTCTGAGCTGGGACGGTTCTTGAATTCGGTTTTCGGACAACGGAATCTGCTCACACTGTTCGGTTCCGAGCTGAATTGGTCGCTGCTCGTTGTGGTGCTGATCCTGGCCGCGGTCCTGGTGATCGAGCGACGCTCGGCACTGGGGTTCGAGACCGGGCTGATCGGGCTCAATCCGCGCATGGCCGGCGCGGTCGGCATCCGCACCGGCCGCGCGATCGTGCTGGCGCTGGCGCTCGGCGGTGCGATCGCCGGGGTGATGGGCGCGCTGGTGGTGCTGGGTGCGCACTATCGGTTGATCGATGGCGGTCTGGACGGAACCGGCTATCCGATCACGGCGCTGCTGGTGGTGATGTTGGCGCGCAACAGTTCTGTCGCCGTCGTGGTGGTCGGCTTCCTGTTCACCGCGATCGGCGTGGGCGGGCAGGAGGTGGAGCGCGATTACGGCCTGTCGTCGTATGTGTCGACCGTGGTGCAGGCGCTGGTCGTCTTCCTGGTCTCGATGCGGCTCACCACCTGGCGGCCACGGCTGAGCCGGGCCAGGAAGCCGGTCGGCGAGGTGGAATCGTGAACGTCCCGGGGATGCTCCTGTCGTCCGCGGTCCTGGCCGCGGTGGTGCGCGGACTGGTGCCGCTGGTGCTGCTCGGCCTGGGCGGGCTGATCTGTCAGCGGGCCGGGGTGTTCAATGTCGCGCTGGAAGGCGTGCTGCTCACCGGCTGCTTCGCCGCGGTGGCGGGTAGCGCGTGGTCCGGCAGTGCGCTGATCGGAGTGCTCACGGCGGCGGTGGCCGGGGTGCTGGTCACCTTCGCGCTCGCGGTCGGGTCGGTCCGGCGTCGCGGCGATCCGCTCGTCCTGGGCACCGCGCTGAATATCGTGGTGTCCGGGCTGACCACCTTCCTGCTGCAGGCGATGTTCCACGTCCGGGGCACCTACCAGCGCCCGGATCTGGCCCGGCTGCCGCACTGGTTCGCCGGGGTGTCGCTACCCTGGATCGGTCCTACGCTCGCCGCCCTGAGTCCGCTGGGATGCTTTGCGATACTTGTGGTTCCGGCCGTGCACGGATTCCTGCGGCACACCGTGCCCGGCATGCGATTGCGTGGAGTGGGCGCCGACGCCGGCGCCGCGGAATCACTCGGCATCCGCCCCGACCGCTACCGCTTCGCGGCCCTGCTCGTCGCGGGACTGCTCGGCGGCCTGGCCGGAGCCGAATTGTCGCTGGGCGCGGTGGCTCTGTTCACCGAGAACATGTCGGCCGGCCGAGGCTGGGTCGTCGTCCTGGTCCTGCTGATCGCCAACGGCCGCCTGCGCGTCCT
The DNA here is from genome assembly GCF_001613065.1 of Nocardia miyunensis NBRC 108239. Classification (GTDB taxonomy): domain Bacteria; phylum Actinomycetota; class Actinomycetes; order Mycobacteriales; family Mycobacteriaceae; genus Nocardia; species Nocardia miyunensis. The sequence continues at coordinate 182,496 of NZ_BDBQ01000010.1, read as the reverse complement.
GCTGCTGACCCTCGTCGTCTACGCCTACGCCCAGGCCGTCGGCTTCCGCCTGCAAACCATCGGCCTGCCGATGCAATTATCCGACGCCGCACCGTATCTGGCCATGATCGCCGTACTGATCCGCTCTGGCCGACACCTCCGACGCCGACCTGCGGACCACCCACCGAGTCCTGACCGCCATGGTCGGCGCGCTACGTGATCACGGTGACGCGGCGTATCGGAGCCGGACCGGTCGAGCCGTCCGGAATAGGTGCTCGACGCGCCCGGCCGCATGTGAGTTCGGGCAGCCCGGTTGGTGTGTGCCGATCATCATGTGGGGCGAAGGCGAAGCGTCGATGACCGTAACGGTATTCTGGCGCAAGCCTTTTCGCTCCGCCGTAGCCGCGAATCGGGTCGGTGGATGTCCTCGCGGCGGTATCCCCACTTACTGGGTGACCGGGTGGGTGGTGAGGACATCGATGCGGATGTCGTCGTTGCGAGGAATGATGAATACGCGGTCGCGGCCGGGCTGCCAGCGGTCGGGGATCACGAAGTAGGCGTCTGCGGAGCGGTCGAGCAGGCGGATGCCGCTGTAGTAGTGGCGGTATTTCTCGCCGGGAACGGTGAGTTGGTTGGTCTGCACGCCGCTACCGTCGATGCCGAGCCGATCGACGCTCAGCAGCAGGAGCCGGGGCCGGGTGTCGAATCCGGCCCCGGCCAGTGCCCTGGCCGCGCTGGTGCCCTGCCGGGCAGCGTAGTTCCCGACCCACCACATCGCGCCGACGAAGCCGATCACGAACAGCGCGACCAGGATTACCGACGCTGTCGCCGAGAATGATTGTCCAGGGCTCGGTTCGGCAGTGGGACGATCGGGATTTGGTGCAGCCGAGGATGTTTCGAGTGTGCTCGCGGTTCGCAGGATTGTGGCGTAACAGAGCAGTGCGCTGCCGATCATCAACATCGCGGGCAGTACGTTGGTGCCGGTCGGCACCACCTTCGACATGATCGACCACGGGACGATATTGCCCGCGACGATCAGTGGTACCGCGAGCATCACCACTCCGACCGCGACGATCATTCCGAACCAGATGCGCAGCGCCAGGTGTGCGTGGCGGGTCGCGCGGGCGATCGCCACCGGTAGCCGTCGCAGTGTGAGCGCGACGGTCAGCGCGGTGAACGCGACGACGATCGGCCAGAAGGACGGGAATATCGCTCGGCGCATTATTCCAGGCGTGGACAGGCCCAGCATGTCCGAATCGACCCCGAAGTACCCGTAATAGGCGCGCGTGTACACCGAACCGAAGTAGTACAGGATCGGGACGAGCACCGCCGCCTGCGATACCGCGACCCCGGTCATCGTCAATGCCGACCGCAGCGGCGACCCCTGCTCCGGCATGTTCACCAGTGGGTGCCCGAGTTCGTCGGAACCGGAGTCGATGTCCTGGAAGTCGTTGTCCGGGAAGGTGTCGTTGTCGTTGTCGGCTCGGTGGTTGTCGGGGACGTCCCGGTCGTCGTCGATTGCGCGGGAGGCAGGGTCGGCGGCGCCTGCGGGCCCTCGGGCGGCAGCGTGGTCACCGGTCCGGGCGTCGCCGTGAACAGCGGAGTAGGGGAGATCGCTGCCGTCTGCCCGCTGGGACCGGAGACCGACGAAGTCTCGGCGGAGGGTCCGGACGTGGCCGATCCCGGGGGAGTCGCGGTGACCGCGGGCGAGGTGCCCGGTACACCGGCGTCGAAGCCGCACGACGCGATCAGCCCCACGCCGATCATCAGTTCGGTGACGAATACAGCTGTGCTGGAGAAGATCTGCCCTCGCCCCCTCGGATATTCCTGTGCCCGTGGACCGATTCTGTCACAGCGGTCCGCACCGTACGCAAGACTTCGCACGGATATCCGTGCCGTCGGCGCGGCGCGGCGATCGCCCGATTTGCCGGATCGTGATAGACAGGGTGCGGCACGGACGTCTCGGCGCAGTGCTGCGGCCCGTGTGCGCATCGAGTACCTCGCGAGACGGAAGCTCTTGGGGTGGAACGTAATTCGAGAGGAGCCAGGGTGAGAACGGGTAATTCGGTCGGCCGGGCGATGCTCGCGGCGAGTGTGTTCGGGGCGGTGGTCTCGACCGGGATCCTTCCGGCGGCGACCGGTTCGGCCGGTCTGCCGGCGTGCGCCGCGGCGCAGTTCGATCTGCGCATCCAGAAGCCCAAGGTGGACGATCCCCAGCGTCCCCATCAATTCGATGTGGTCCTGACGAACAAGGGTGCGGCGTGCACCACCCAGGGTTTTCCGGGCGTGGATCTCACCGGCCCGAAGGATCCGACCTACGGCGCCACGTATTCGCTTCCGCGGCAAGCCGTTTCCGCGCAACCCCTGACGATTCAGCCCAAGAACGCGGTCGTGGCCATTCTGACCTACCAGCCCGGTAAGTGGGTGCCCGCCACGCTGGTCGTGACGCCCCCGGACACGACCACCCAACTGCGCGTGCCGTGGCCTTCCGGTGTCGGTGTGACTCGTCAGGACGGTGCGACCCACCCCCGGTACCTACATCGGACCGTTCTCGCCCCTGTGAGCCCGGTCCGGGATCCCGGTCCGTTCGGATCGGCTCGATCGCAATCGTTGCCTGCTGGTTGCTCGCCTTCGATCAGGTAGTCCGAGCGCGCCGGTGGCCGACGCCGCGTGCGGATGCGGATCCGACGGTTAGGACTTGGGCAAGTGGCTCGGCAACGACATCCGGGTCCCCATCGAGCGCGGAACGCAGGCCGCGGCCACGACCCGATCTCCGGACTCATCACGTTGTCGGTGCACACCGATCACGACTTCTCGCAGTACGACCTGGACGCACCCATCGAGGAGGTCACCGTCCCCGGTACCCAGGGATTGTTCGAGGTGGCGCACCGGCTGAGCGTGAAGAACAATCTGACCCTGCGCGACGTCGGCAAGCTCTACGTTCAGGGCGTTCTGCTTCCGCAGTTCGCCGGAACGCCGGAACAGATCGCCGATCGAATCGAGGAGAGCTTCCACGGCGGCGAGGCGGACGGCTTCATCGTCTCCGCGGCCCAGGCCCCGGGAACCTTCGACGAGTTCGTCGATCTCGTTGTCCCCGAACTCCGGCGCCGCGGCCTGTTCCGCACCGACTACACCGGAACCACCCTGCGCGAGCACCTCGGTCTGGGCCAGGCATCGCTGACCCCGGCCCCGCGCGCGGTCACCGTCTCCTGACTTGATCGGCGAAAGTCGTTATACGGCAAGGAATGCGGCGGTTTCCGGGTCGGCGGGCAGGAAGGTTTCCAGGGCCAGTTCCGAGACCGTGATGTCGGTGGGGGTGTTGAAGGTGGCGATGATGGAGATGAATGCCAGTGTGCGGCCGTCGGTTTCCAGCAGTAGCGGGAGTGCGGGTGCCGCGGTGATCGGGGCGAGTTCCTCGCCGCAGTCCCGCGGTGGGGGATAGGCCTCGACCTCGTCGTAGAGCGCGCGCAGCGGTGCGGAGCGGGTGAGGGCCAGTTGGCGTTGCATCTGCTGCAGCAGATGCGCGCGCCACTGGGCGTAGTTGCGGATGCGGGGAGCCATGCCGCGCGGGTGCAGGGTCAGGCGCATGGCGTTGGGGGTGTCCAGGAGTTCCGCGGCTACACCCGAAAGCAACAGTCCCACACCGCGATTGGCCGCCACCACGTCGTATGCGCCGTCCAGGATCAGGGCCGGGAACGGTTCGTGCGCGGTGACCAGGCGCTCCAGATTGGTTCGTAGTTCGCGCAATTGCGGATCCTGCAGGGAATGCTCCGGGAAATGCGGTGCGTATCCGGCGGCGATCAGCAGCGTATTGCGTTCGCGCACCGGAACGTCCAGGTGATCGGCCAGCCGCAGCACCATCTCGCGGCTGGGGCGCGATCGGCCGGTCTCGATGAAACTGATGTGCCGGGCCGAGGAGTCGGCCGCGAGCGCGAGGTCCAGCTGGCTCAACCGTCTGCGGTTGCGCCACTCGCGCAGCAGGGGGCCGACTCTCGGCGGGGCGGTGGTCATGGTGTGACCGTACCGCGCGGCCGGGCTCATCCGATCAGGCCGGGACACGATCGAGGAAGCCGAGCACGTTGCTGATCCGGCCGTCGGTATCCAGCACGATGACGTCCGAACCGGCCACCGGCGCACTGCCGTCCGGTGCGACCAGTTCCCAGCCGAATCGCGCGGTGTCGTGGTGACCGTCCACGACGCCCAGCGGGCGGAACACGAAGCCCGGGAACTGCTCGTGCACACCGGCGATGGCCGCGGCCAGCTGTTCGTGACCGCGGACCTCGGTCAGCGGGTCGATGTAGGCCCCGTCCTCGGTCCACGCCTTCGCCACCGCGTCGGCCAGTTCGGCGCCGGTGGCGTTCCATGCCGCGAAATAACGCTGGGCCGCATCGTCGTAGGTGCTCATATCGAATTCTCCTTCTTCGAGGTCGTGAACCGAACGAGCACAACCCTGCCGGAGAAGACGACGACGTGCGATTACGCCGGAAGTAATGCCGGGGCACTCGGGGCGTAACGGACCTGGTTGGATCAGGTGCGTTGTCAAAAAAGCGGTGGGGGCGCCCGGAACGAGTGCCCCCACCGATCTTCCCGGCCCGTGTATCGGCGGACCGAATCATCAACGGCTATGGACTAGCTACTCCCGAAGAAGGGGAACCAGCCCGGCCACCACCCAGGGTGCGGCCAACCGCCGTGATGCCATCCGCCATGCCCCCAGCCACCATGGCCCCACATATCCGGCCACATTGTCGTTCACTCCAGACAAATTCGCTTTCCGCGCGCCCGGACGGGCAGCGTGCCCCGACACCACAATCGTAGCCACGACCCGTGGATCGGACGTGAATTCACAGCACATTCCAACCTTTCCGGCGGACTCCGGCATCGTGCGGGCGTGGTAGCCGGTGGTGTGAACGTGCTGGACAGCGCGGTAGCCACAACGTCCGGCGCGGCCGATCGCGCCCGGACGAAATCCGCCGATCGGTCGAATCATGATCTCTCGCACAAAGATACGTACATTCGACGCTAAACTGAACCAGGCGGTGCGGGGAGGCTCCGCGCGCGTATCGGATGGCTTGCTGCAACGGGGCTAGGACTCTGATGGACACTGCGGACGACCGGCAACCGGTCTTTCGGCGGGCGGCCATCGGGGACATGGAAGCCATCGCGGCGCTCGAGGCCGAGATATTCACCGAGCCGTATCTGCAGTTCATGCTGCGCCAGCTGTTCGAATTGCATGGCAACCAATGGCTGGTGGCCGAACTGGACAACGCGCTGACCGGGTACGCGCTGACTCTCGTGAGGGACGAACGGTCGCTGCTGTTCAGCTTCGCGGTACACATGCCACTGCGGAACCGCGGCTTCGGCCGCGCGCTGCTGGACCGGGCCGTGCAGTGCTGCTCCGAGGCAGGTGCGCGGGAGATGTCATTGACCGTGCGGCCGGACAATCAGCCCGCGCTGAACATATTCAAGGCGGCGAATTTTCAGCCCGTCGCATACCACGACCAGTATTTCGGTCCGGGGCAGCCTCGCTGGGTCATGACGCGTCGGCTGGAACGCCGGTAGACTCGTCCCATGGGGGAGGTCTCAGCATTCGTCACCTCGGTCTCAACCCGGATCGACAGGCGCGCTGCGGATTACGCGAGCATGATCGTCAAGGGTGAGATCACCGAGTCGGAGCTGCTGGATTGGCTCACCCGGTACGCCGGCACACTGCAGAACAACTTGTCCGATCACATCGTGCAGTTGCCGTCCGGCCAATCGGGCAACCTGCTGTTCGAGGATATGTACACTGCGGCGCTGCGATCCACGCCCGAGAAGCCGGACGAGGACACGTTGCACAAGCGGCTCGCCGCACTGGTGGCGGCCGAGGCCGAGTTCCGCGGACCGCTGCGACTGGGCGAACGGCAGAGCGTGCACCTCGCCGAGATCTACGAGCGTCTGGGCTTGCTCTTCGCCGGACTTCCGCTGCTCGCCACACTCGCTTGCCAGCGGGCGAGCATGCTGTACCGGATCACGGAGGACATCGACGCGCAGGATCGTTGCGGACTCGCGCTGGCGAAGGCTCGCACCCGTGCCGCACACGGCTGGCCGCGCGCGATCGGTCTGTTCTCGGATGTCTTGTGCGGCTACGGATATCGGCCCTTCCGGCTGCTCGGTTGGGTTCTGGTGCAACTGGTGCTGTTCACCGCGATCGGCCTCTGGGTGGCGGGCGCTCCGGCGGGGAACACGGTGTACATGTGCGTGACCTGCTTCCTCAATCCGATCGGACCGGGTGATCTGCAGGACCTCGACGATGCCGCGCGGCCGTTGTTCGCGGTCGAGTCCTGGGCGGGAACAGTGTCGATGTCGGTGTTCTTCGCACTGTTGGTGCGTAAATGGTTCCGGATGTGAGGCGCTGCGGGCGGGGCGGATGCGGCCACTCAGGCGAGGCGCCGAAGTTCTTGTGCGCCAAGAAAGCCCGAATCGGGCACATTGCGCGATAATGGGTCAGGTCCCGAACGGAATTCGGGAACGGCGTCGACCGTGTTCCGTAGCCGCGCATCGTCGCGCGTGCTAACTTCGCCTCACATCGCCGCAGCGGGAATCGGTCGACCCGTCGGTGCGGCGCGTCCACGATGAGCGGTGAAGGGGACTCCGGTCGATGAGAATCCAGCCACGGCGGCAGATTTTGAACGTGTGGAGTTCGCTGCTGGCAGCATGCTACCGGGATGGTGAGTGGATCTGGGGCGGGTTGGCGGGCTCCAATTCCATCGGCGACGCCGAGCAGTTGTTGTGCATCCTGTACCCGGCCACTCAGATCGAGAGTTTCGCGTTACATGATCCAGACCGGATGGCCGACGACGTCCGGGAAGCGTTGAGCCCACTGGGGCGTCGCATCGGCATGCGGATCGTGCAGGTGCTGGACGACTACCTCCAGCGGTACGAACAGGACGGTCGGCCGACCTTCTCGGCGGACTCCTATCTGCGATATTCCGCGGGCGAGGAACCCGCGGAGTCGCAGCGCGCCCTCGACGTCGTGGACTCGTATTCGATGTCCCTGACGCTGTGCCTGGCGGGGTTGCAGTTCCTCGGTTCCCTGCGCGGGGTGAGTAGCAAGCGGACCGAGAAGCGGCTGGAGGAGATCCTCGAGCCGGTGCAGGCGCGCCTCAACCGGCGACTGACCGCGGCCATGGTCGGACTCGTGCGCAGCTTCGTGGTTCGGTCCGTGGATCCGGTCACCGCGCACGGCCGGGCGATGCTGAGCATGTTCAACCAGACCGATTCCGAGCCCGACGCGGTGGTCGCCGGAGTGGCCCGCAGGCTGGAGCGAGTTCGTAGCCGTCTGCGCCGGGACGTCACGCTCACCAAGACTCCCGACAGCGATCTCGAGGACGAGGGCCTGCTGATCGAATGTGGTTGGAGCTGGGGGGTTGTGCGTGACGCCCAGGAGATCGACTTCGTCGACATACCGCTGTCCTCGTCGAAGGGATACGCCGCCTCGCGACCGTATCTGTATTTCACGATCGTGGCGCTCGATGGCATCAACGACTTGACCCAACCGCGCACCCGCGAACTGGATCTGCTCGACATCGAACAGCGCCGGCTCGCCGACGCACTGCAATTGCGCTGGGATCTGGCCCAGCGCTACTGGTCGGCGATGGCCCGTTACGGCAGCGGCCGTTGGCCGCTGGAGGACATTCCCTGGCGCACCGCCGACGGCGAGGAATCGGACTACTTCAGTCTCTGCATGTCCGCCCTGCTGATCCAGGACCTCGTCGCCCGGGTCGCCAGCGACGACGATCTCACCAGGGCCACACCGGTTTTCGACGAACTGGCCCGACGCGGCCGGATCACCAGCCGACTGACCGTGAACGATCCCGCCCGAGGGCTGCACGTTCCGGGAGTGGCGCTGGCGCTCGAGGGCAGCGAGGTCGTCGACGACGGTCCGCGACTGTACTGGACCGTTTCGGACTACGCGCCGATGTTGTTGAAGCGCACCCTGCAGGCGGCGCAGCTGTCCGGCACGCTCACCACCCGCGATCAATTGCTGGAACTGGCGCAGGACACGATGAGTCATCTGGAACGGCGGGCCTTCCAGGAGGGTCCGGCCAAAGGGCTGTGGGACGACGCGGGCCGGTATTTCTCCGCGTACCACGGGGGTGACGAGGAAGCCGAGTATTCGTCGAACGGGATCGATGCGCCCTCCTGGTATTTCACCGAACGCGTCATCGAATGTCTGGTCGCTGCCGAAAAGGCGTATCGAGATCCGCCGCTGCGGTCGCCCACCTCGGCCTCTCGTTCGCTGGACCTGCTCAACGAGGCGGACCACCTGCTCAATCAGAGATTTCTCGAGCTCAGCGAAAAGGACCACACCCCGAATCGATGGACATTGGAGAATATCGAGAAGAAGTTGCTGCGCGCCCGGGCGCTGATCGACGAGCGTCCCGGCACCGCGCACAGTCTGTGTGCCGACGCCCTGCGGGAACTGGACGAACTCGATTTCGCCACCCTCGATGCCATGAGGGGTGAGTGAATTGGGCGATCGCGATCCGATACTCGTTTTCTCCACGTCCGACAAGGGCGGCACGGGTCGATCCGTGACGAGCTGTAATATCGCCTATCGACTCAGTATTCAGGGCCGCAACGTCGCGTACCTCGATTTCGACTTCGGCTCCCCGACCGCCGGTGCGCTGTTCGAGATCGACCGGATGGATCGCGGTACCACCGAGGGCAACGGACTGCACAGATTCCTGACCGGAAAGAAATCCATCCCGGCGCAGTACGATATTCGATCGGAAACCAAGCGCACGGATCTTCGCGCGCCGCGTCACCCCTACCGGCTCACGCTGTATCCGGGCGATCGTGGCGGCGGTGAATTCGGTGCTACGACCGATGTGGTGAAGCGTTGCGTCGACATACTGGTGATCTGTAAACAGGAATTCGACGTCACCTTCATTGATCTGAGCGCCGGACGATCGGCGGCACTGGAGATCGTGCTCAGTGCCATGGCCGCCACGCAGTTGCGTGGTGCGGTGGCGCGGTGGCTGGTATTCCATCGCTGGACGCGCCAGCACATTCTCGCCGCCAACGGTCTGGTGCACGGGCCGAACGGCCTGCTGGAGAACGGCGCGAAACTCGGTTACGACCCGGGACGACTGCTCGATTCGATGCGATACGTCCGTACCGCGGTGCCCTCGACCAGCGAGGCGCCGGGTGCGAAGGGCAGCGGCCCGCAGTGGGCATGGCTGCGGAAGCAGAACGAGGCGTTGGATCAGCTCGCCCAGGCGAATCAGATGGGCACCAGCGTGACCCTCGGGACGACGCCGGTCGAACCCGTGTTGCAATGGCGCGAACAGGTGATTCTGGATGCCGACGTCGATGCGAAGATCGCCAATCAGGAGACCGTGCGTGCCTTTGCCGCGTTGGCGGACGAACTCGTCAACGACGACACCTGGACGTGGGAGGGGGATTTCTGATCGTGGATTTCAGCACTGGATACAGCGAGGCGACCGAACAGGCGAAGATCGCCAATGTGGAGCTTTCCCATCTGTCGATCGAAACCGGCCACTTCTACATGAAGGACCTGACCGACGGGCTCGAACCCATTCGAACCCAGTTTCGGCGGGTGCAGAAACTGGTCGACCTCTATACCGAGGCCACCCGGGCCGAGTTCGGCAATTCCGCGCGAGTGAGCACCTGTTTTCTGATCGACGACTATTTCGGCCCGAATACCGATCCGACCGAGGTGCTGGCGAAGATTCTGGGCGTCGCGCAGGAATACGGTCTGACCATCGACTATCTCGCCCGTGAGGCCAGCTGCTGGGAATCGCCGCAGTATGTCGATGGCCAGCCGACCGGACATTCGGTTCCGCTGGCGGAGATGATCGCGTCGTGGATCGTGGCCGAACCGGTTCCCGCGACCACCGGCGGTCGCCCGCCGGACGTGGAATCAGGCTGGTTGTGCAATGGCCGGAGGTCCTCGGAATACGATTCGAAACAGGCCATGCAATTATCGGAGTATCGTCCGTCGGAAGAGCTCGGCCGCCGGGAGCATTCGATATTTCTGGATGTCGAGCTCTGGAACGAGAATATCCGCAAGGACGGTTCGAAAAATATCCGCTGGTCGTGTCCCTACCTGGCGTCGATCTGGCAACTTCTGCGGCTGGGAATGGTGCGCTACGACGGCGGGCCGGTGGTTCAGCCCCAGCCGCGCGGCACCGGCTGGCCGGAGCGATGGTGGGAAATGCCCTCGGTGGTACAGCTGAATCCGAAGGCAGCGCCGTTCGCCGCCTACCAGACGCTGTCCATCCTGCCGCAGAGTTATCTGAAGATCGAACATGCGGTTCGGATGATTCTCGACCATGTGCATCTCGACGAGGAACTCGTGGCACAGACCCTCGCGCGCGGTGCTCGCGAGGGTGTCGAGATTCCCCGGGAACTGACCAGACGTCTGCAGCACGTTTTCATCAACGAGGTCTCGGTGAGGCCTGTCGATGGGGCGTGATATGACCGATGCCAATGCGTGTGCGGACGAGTCGATCCTGGCCGTGTTCGGGGAGATCCAGACCTGTCTGCTGCCGTCCCGGCGGGTACTCGACACTCCCGCGAGCGTCGAACTGCTCAGCGCGATGAAGTTCGGAAGCACGGTGACCTCCCGGGAACGTCCTGTGCCCCTGGTGATCTCGCCGAATCGGCTCGAGGGCGTCGACTGCAATCTGGCGCAGTGCCGTCCGGCTCGGGCAGGCGGCAAACGCGTGCACGTGATCGGCACCGTGGCCTCGCGAACGGTGGTGATCGGGGGCCGAGTGCTACAGGGATCGTCGCAGACCACGGTGGTCCGCGCGGGCGGATCCGATCGGCAGCCGTGGGCGCACTATCTGAGCCGGCCGGGGACCGTCGAGGCGGTGAGCGGGTCGGCGTCCAGCGGTTCCCTGGTGGACGGCTATCTGCGGCCGTCCGCGGAGGATCTGCTGGATCTGACCTCGATCTGCGGACGGATGTCGAATCTGACTCGCGTGGATCCGCGGCTCGATCAGCGGATTCCGTTTCGCCGCGCGGGCACCACACGATTGCGCTGGGCGGTCGAGGTGGGCGAGCCGACGAAGCACGCGTTGCCCTTCTCGTTCCGGCTCGACGACGACACCGTGCGTTCTGTGCGAATCGTGTTGCCGCGGGAGCACATCGCGGACGCGCAACGCTTCTGCGAGGATCTCGCGACCCACGATTGGCTGCTGACCGCCATCGGCCGGGTGGCCGGGCGCTTCGGCGTATTCGAGACCCAGCCCGATGCGGTGCTGGACGAATTGTCCCCTGTGCTGGACGAATTGGTGCCGCTGTGGATGCCGGGCGCGCACGCGTCGCCGCAATTGCGGCCGATCTGGGAGGGACTGGAATCCGATCCCGGTTTCACACGGCAGTGGACCGCACGGGTGGGGCAGTTGCGCGACCGGATGACGACAACGACGCTGAAAGTGTTGCAGCACTCCAAGACTCATAATGCGGGTCTGGGAGGCCTGTAGTACCGGCTTCCCATCGCTGCGGTGATCGCCGACCCGAGTGTGGCTAGAGTGGTGATACGCCATCACAGGTGGTCGTCGGTATGGGGAGGCAAGCGATGGCAGAGGTGCTGTTGACCGTCACACTCGATCCGGGTGCGATGCGGCAATTGGATCAGCGGATGAAGGAACTGGAAACGGATCTGCGGGGGATTCGGGGAGTGGCGGTCGGCCGAGGTCCGGTAACCGACATCCCTGGTGCGAAATCAGGTGTCGGCTTCGCCGTCGGTTCGCTGGTCGTGTCCGGTGCGCTCGGCGGCACAGTGACCTTGGCGATTCGCGATGTGCTGATCCAGTTCCTCACGCGGCACCGGGCGAATTCGGTGACGGTGCGCAACGGCGATCGGGAGATCACCATCGACCGGCCTTCCGATGGGCAGGTCGACGCGATCGTCGGGCAGTTGCCGGATCTGCTGAGCGATGAGTGATCTGCGGGGCCGCCGGGTCGCGCTGTTCATCGCCAACGACACCTTCTATTCGCGGTCGCTGTCTCGGCTCTACGCACCGGTATCGGATGCGCGCGCGCTGCGGAACCTGTTGCACGAGCCCGAGATCGGCGGATTCCAGCCCGCGGAGATACTCGTCAACGAGTCGAAGATGGAGATCGAGCGCGGTATCGAGCGGATGTTCCGCGGCGCCGGCCCGGAGGATCTGCTGCTGCTGTACTACTCCGGACACGGCATTCGCACCAGTCAGAACCTCTATCTCGCGGCCAGCAATACCGATGCGAATCTGCCGGGCAGTTCCGGGGTTTCGTCCTCGTTCATCAAGGAGATGATTCGCGAATCGAATGCCGCGTCCAAGATCATCCTGCTGGACTGCTGCTACAGCGGCGCGTTCCTGGGCGGCGATGCGCTCAAGGCGGGAGTCGATCTCGGTGACGGCGTCGGCGAGCATCTGGCCGCGGGAGAAGGGGTCTGCGTGCTCACCGCCTGCACCGGCGTGCAGATCGCCGAGGACGGCACCCGTGGCACAGAGGATTCCGAGCCGATGTCGACCTTCACCGCAGCCATCGTCAACGGTATCGTGACCGGCCTGGCGGGCAATGGATCCGGGCAGATCAGCACGCACAGCCTGTGGACGTATGTCAAGGACGAGGTCCGCCGCCGCACGGACCGCCAGACCCCGGGCAACTACGGCCTGCTGAACGACGAGGCGTACATCGCGCAGACCCGGCGTGGGCCGGGGTCGGCCAACGGTGGCGACCGGGTGCTGCTCGGTAGTCTGCTGGGGCGGCTCGAGCAGGTGCAGGACTCTGGGATGCGTGCGGAAAGCTGGTGGGGGACAAGTAAACTCTGCGTTCCGATCGGCCGGCAACGTCGGCCGGATGGCGCGCCAGGCGATATCGTCCAGCTCGAATTCGCCGCTCCGGACCACGGATTGCTGATCGTCGGTCGTGCGGGTTCGGGCAAGAGCGTGCTGCTGCGTACCCTCGTGGCGGCGCTGGCGCTGACCCATTCGACGGACGAGGTGTGCATTCACGTCCTGGATTCGAGCAATCGCCTGGGCTCGATGGGTGACCTGCCGCATGTCGCCGGAGTGGTCGGCGACGACGAGGCGGAGTCCGTGCAGGCCATGCTCACTGGCGTCACCGAGGAGATCCTGAACCGGAAGAAGCTGTACCGCAACCATCGCATCGATTCCCCGGGCAGACTGCGCGCTGCTCGCGCCGAACTGCCGGGCGGCCCGGTACCCGATCTGTTCCTGATCCTGGACCGGTGGAAGGATTTCGCGCTACTGCCGGGCGTCGAGGAGAAGGTCAGACGCATCGCGGAAACCGGACCAGAATACGCCGTGCACGTGGTCGCCACCTTCCGGGACTGGGACGAGGTGCCGGATTGGGTGGCCAGGCTGCTCAGCGTGCAGATCGAACTTCGACTGCACAGGTCCGGTGATTCGCGGGTCGCGGCGGATCGAGCGGCCAGGCTCCCGGACGGCGCCGGATGGGCGCTGCACGGTGAGCAACCGTTCCGAATCGCGTTGCCCGACATTCGCGAACCCGCCGTTGATCCCGTCGAGTCGGACGATTCCGATGACGGCGCGGCGCAACTCGTGGACCTGTTCCGGAGCCGGGACGACGGCGCGCGGGCCGGTCCGGGTTCGGCGGGCCAGGAACTCGAGGCGAAGTTCGCCGATCTGTACGAGATCGCCGACGTGTCTTCGCCGGACACCGATCGGTGGTGGCGGTCCGGGGAGCCCGATCGGCGTTTGCGGGTGCCCATCGGCGTCGCCGGCCCCGACGAGCCGATCATGTTGGACCTCGAGCAGATCGCCGATGGTGGTACGGGTCCACACGGTTTGGTCGCCGGGGCTACCGGCGCGGGGAAATCGGAGCTGCTGCGGACCATCGTGTTGGGTCTGGCGCTGCGGCACGGCCCGGATCGGGTGAACTTCCTGCTCGTCGGTGTCGATGATCGCGCCACTTTCGAACCCCTGGCTGGTCTGCCGCACGTCGCCGGTCACGTTCGCGGTGCGAAACGTGATCTCTACCTGCTGCAGCGTCTGCAGGCGGTACTCGAGGGCGAGATCTTCGCGCGGCAGCGGTACATCGGGGAGGAGTGCCCGTACCGCACCATCGATGAATACGCGGCCGCCCGGGCGGCCGGGGTATCGCTGCCGGTACTGCCTGCGCTGGTTATCGTCATCGAGGAATTCATGGATCTGGTGGCCGGCGCGTCGAAATTCGCCGAGGTGCTCGTGCGGATCGGGCGGCTGGGCCGGTCGCTGGGAATTCATCTGCTGCTCGGCACGCAGCGCCCCGACGAGTGGCAGCTGCGTGATCTGGACAGCTATCTGTCGTATCGAATCGTGTTGCGCACGTTCTCGTTCGCGCAATCCAATCTGCTGTTGAAAACCGCCGCCGCCTACCGTCTGCCGCGCATTCCGGGCTACGGATACCTGCGGACCGCGGGGGGAATCGCGACGCGGTTCCGGGCGGCGTTCGTCTCGGGTCCCGGGCCGGTCGGCGGTGCGGATCCCGTCGATCGTCCGATGGTGGAACTGCTGGCGAAGGCGCTCACCGGCCGCGCCCCGCGAGTGCGACAGTTGTGGACCGATCCCCTGACCGAGTCGCCGACGGTCGGAATGCTCCTGGAACAGTGGGACGGCGGATCCGGTGCCGGTTTGCCGGGCGCGTTGCGCCTGCCGCTCGGACTCGTCGATGTCCCGGAACGTCACCGTCTGGATGTGATGGTCGCCGACCTGGACGGTGGTTCTGGGCATCTGGTGATCGTCGGCGGCCCGCGATCGGGAAAGTCCACCGCCCTGCGCACCTTGATCGTGGCCGCCGCGGAGCTGTGCACGCCCGAGCAGGTGCAGTTCTACTGCTTGGACTTCGGCGGCGCGCTGGCCGATATGGCCGAGTTGCCGCACATCGGCGCGATTGCCGGGCGACAGGATGTGGAGGGGTTGCGGCGCATCGTCTTCGATGTCGCCGGTCTCCTCGATCGCCGGGTGCGGCTGTTCGAGGACGAGAAGATCGGGTCGCTGCGCGAATTCCGCTCCCACAAGGCCGATTCGGCGGAGCGTGACGCGAAAGAGTCTGCGGTGGAGGTGATTTCGGCGGACGTATACGGGGATGTCTTCCTCGTGGTCGACGGCCTCGATGTGGTCCATCAGGACCATTCGGCGCTCGAGCGCACCATCTTCACCATCGCCGTGACCGGAGCGCGGTACGGCATCCATGTCGTGGTGACACTGCCGCCGTGGACCCAGTTCGCCCTCCCGGACACCGTCGGCGCCCGGATCGAGTTGCGGCTGGGCGATCCCGCGGATTCCCGGTTGGGACGGGACGCCGCGGGGGAGGTCCCGCCGAACCGCCCTGGCAGGGGGTTGGCGCCCGATAAACGACATCTGCTGGTCGCGCTGCCCAGGCTGGATTCCGACACGGATCCGCAGCGGATGGCGGAAGGCGTGGCCGCGATGGTTCGGCACACCCGTGCCCGATACGGTGCGCGACATGCGCCCCAGGTGCTGCCGCTACCGCGAGTGGTGCCGCGTGCCGATGTTCAGCGGGTAGCCCGCGCCGCCGGGCTCGTGCAGGATTCCACACATGTCGTCATCGGACTCGGCGAACGTGAATTATCGCCGTTGACAATGGATTTCGCCGATCATCCGCATCTGATGGCATTCGCCGACACCGGATTCGGCAAGACCACGCTGTTGCGCACCGTTCTGCTGGGCCTGCTCGGGAACGCGACCCCGGAACAGGTCGGCATCCTGCTGGTCGACTATCGGCGCACCCTGGTGCGCTCGGTGGACGGCGGCTCGGCGATCATCGCGGCTCCCTCGGCCGCCGAACTGCGCGAGGAGGTCGAGCGTTTGCGCCTTCGCCTCGTCGAGCGGAGCGAGGGGATCGAAACGGCCGGGCGGCGGGCCCGTGCGGGTACGGCGGGGCCCGAGCTCTATGTGATCGTCGACGACTACGACACGGTGGTCGCGGACGGCGAGGACCCGCTGGCGCCGCTGGAGGAGTTTCTGCCGATAGCCGGTGACCTCGGCTTACACCTGGTCGTCACACGGCGAGCGACCGGTCTGGACGAGGCGCTGAAGTGCGGAATGCTCAGGTGCGTGAACAAACTGGCGACACCGACCCTGATGCTGCGTGCGCCCGTCGAGGAGAGCGCGGTCCTCACCGGCGACCTGAGCGCCGATGCGCTGTCACCCGGTCGCGCCATCCTCCTCGTTCGATCCCGGGAGCCGGAGCTGATCCAGATCTCCCACTCGCCGTGAGCCCGCTCGCTCGTACGAAAGTGGTCGCGGCCCAGTCTCTCCGGAGGCTCAGGCAGGCTGGTCCAGGTGGACGTTCACCGTGACCGCGCCGTTCTCGTCGCGCGTGGTGACGGCGTGTCCGGTGCGGTCGCCGCCGGACAGGTGCAGCGTGATGGGGGCGCCCTCGCCGAGGAAGTTGCGCCACCAGCTCTTCTTGTCGGGCATGGCCACGCCGATCACGACATCCTCCCCGGTGCGCCGGTAGGCGATGGGGGTGCGGAAGGTCTTGCCCGAGCGTCGGCCGACGTAGCTGATCTCGGCCATGCTGCCGCGCAGCCGCTCGCCGAGCACGGGAACCCGCATGAGGGCGACCACGCCGTTGTTGAACCCCCGGACCAGCCCTTTGACCAGACCGTTCGCACCAAGGCCGTTGGAACTCATCGCTATCCTCCCGATCGACGGATGATCGGGAGCCACAGTAGCCGTCCGCGCGACGATACGTCCGGTGGTGTCTTCCCGGTGTTGCGATCACGCCGAGGGAAATGGTGGTCGCCGGGCGGCGGTGCGAGGATCGTCGTAGTATGAGCCGCTTCGCAGTGGGTATCGAACTCGACGGCGCGGGATACCATCCCGCCGCGTGGCGCAGATCGCGGGACGAACCCGCCGGGCTGCTGTCGGCGCGAACACTGCAGGCGCGGGTGAGTGCCGCGGAGAACGCCGGATTCACCCTGGCCACCTTCGATGATTCGATCCTCCCGCCCGGCTTGGGTCCGGCGGGGCGGATCGATGCGCCGACCCGGGCCTCCTTCGTCGCGGCGACGACCAGCACGCTGGGGCTGGTTCCCGCCGTGGCGACCACCTACGCCGAGCCGTTCCACACCGCGTCCGCGCTTGCGACACTGGACTATTCGTCGCGCGGCCGGGCCGGCTGGCTGGCCACGGTGGATCCCGGTGCGGCGGCGGCCTGGGGCCGCGAACCGAGAACCGGCGGACTCGAGGTGCGGCGCGAACAGCGTGATTCGATCGAGGTGGCCCGTCGTCTCTGGGATTCCTGGGAGGACGACGCGGTGATCCGGGACTGGGGCAGCGGCCGGTTCCTGGATCGGGATCGGTTGCACTACATCGACTTCGAGGGGGAGACGTTCTCGGTGAAGGGGCCCTCGATCGTGCCCCGGCCGCCGCAGGGGCAGGTCGTGGTCTTCGCCGACAGCGCGACGCTACTCGCCGACGAATCCGCTCGCGGCACAGCGTTTTCGGAGTCGGGTACCACGTCCTTCGGATCCGCTGACGTCGTCCTGGTGAGTGGAGCCGACGTCGATGCGGCGATCTCGGCGGCCGATCGGGTGGCGGGGGATGCGCTGGTATTCGTCGATCTGGAGGTCGTCCTGGACACTCCGGATCACAGCGCCGCCGATCGTCTGGCCGGGCTGGAATCCCACGCCGCCCGCGAACCCCGTGGCCGCCTGCACTTCTCGGGCCCGCCGGGCGATCTGGTGAGCCTGCTGACCCGGCTGTCCCGGCACGTCGACGGCGTCCGCCTGCACCCCGCCGTCATCGACGAGGATCTGCCGGTCCTGGCTCGATCGGTGCTTCCGCCGTTGTTCCGCGCCGGAACAGCCCACCGGCCCGTCCCCGGCGCGACGCTGCGGGCCAATCTCGGCCTGGCACGCCCGGCCAACCGATATGCGGAGGAGCAGCTGTGAGCCAGGATCGATTCCCGGACAGGAAGGTTCATTTCGGCATCTTCTTCCAGGGGGTCAACCACACGACGATCTGGTCCGATCCCCGCAGCGGCTCGCAGATCGACTTCGAGACGTTTCGGCGTATCGCCACGACCGCCGAACGCGGACTGTTCGACGCCTTCTTCCTCGGCGAGGGCCTGCGACTGCGCGAACAGGACGGCAAGATCCTGGATCTGGACATCGCCGGACGCCCCGACGCGATCACCCAGCTCGCCGCCTTGGCCGGGATCACCCGCCACATCGGTCTGGTGGCGACTCAGAACATCACCTACAACGAACCCGCCGACCTGGCACGCAAGCTGGCCGGGCTGGATCTGCTGTCGGACGGGCGGGCCGGATGGAACGCGGTCACCACCGACAACGCGTGGACGGGGGCGAATTTCCGGCGCGGCGGCTTCGCAGATCATGCCCTGCGCTACGAGCGGGCCGGTGAATTCCTCACTCTCGCACGGCAGATCTGGGATTCCTGGTCCGACGACGCGATCGCGCCCTCGACGCACAGCCCCGATTGGCTCACCCCCGACGCGGTGCGCCCGGTGCACGCCGACACCGATCACTTCCGGGTATCGATCACCCCGACCCTCCCGCGCAGCCCGCAGGGGCATCCGGTCATCTTCCAAGCCGGTGACTCCCCGGCAGGACGGGATTTCGCCGCCGCGCACGCCGAGGTCATCTTCTCCAGGCACGGAACGGATTTCGACGAGGCGTCGGACTTCGCCGAGGACATCCGGGCCCGGCTGCGCGCCGCCGGACGTCCCGAGGACGACATCAGGATCATGCCCGGAACCCAGATCGTGCTGGCGGAGAAGGAATCCGAGGTACCGGACAAGGTCCGCTGGGTTCTGGAGAACCAGATCACCGGCCCGACGGCGCTGTCACTGGTGGGTCAGGTCTGGGGCCTGGATCTGTCCGACCGTGACCCGGACGGCTCGCTGCCCGCGGAAGATCCCGTGCCGTCCGCGATTTCGGGCACCCGCGGCGCCCAGCGCGACGGCCAGGACCGGACCGAGATCGCCCGCGCGTGGCGGGAGCTGGCCGAGGCGAAGAACCTCACCCTGCGTCAGGTGGCCGTGGAAACCTCACACCGCTCGGGATTCGCGGGCACCCCCGGCCAGGTCGCCGACGAACTCACCCGCTGGGTCCGCCAGGGCGCCAGCGACGGATTCAACATCTCGCCCTATCTGGTGCCCACCGGTCTGGACGAAATCGTGGACTGGTTGATACCCGAACTGCAGGAACGCGATTCGTATCGCACCGAGTACACCGGCAGCACCCTGCGCGAACACCTCGGATTGCGCCCGCCGCTCACCCGGCGGGGGTGAGCGTCCGGCGCAGCCGCCGAAGGTTCGGTCGCGGTGGGCGCCGAGCGGCTCGGGCCGATCAGCCCGCCCGGGGCCCCAGGCTGCGGGCGCGCTCTATGGCGTTGTCCACCATCGCTAATGTCGGCCGCACGGATTCCAGTAATGCCGCGCCCGCCGGGGTGAGGCTGACCGATCGTGTCGTCCGGTCGAAAAGGCGTACTCCCACATCGCGTTCGAGCTGCTGGATGATCCGGCTCAGTGCTTGCTGTGAGATGTACAGGCCGCGAGCGGCCGCCGAGTAGTTCAGCTTCTCGGCGACGGCCACGAAATATCGCAGATGTTTCAGCTCCACACCCATATCGAATCGGTGCAACGCGCGGAGGGATTCGGCTATTTCCGGGTCGTGGCGAAATTGGATGGATGTGGCCGGACCAGGGGGATCGTGTGGATTCGCCTGTGCGGGCACACGATCGGGTCATCCGGGCGTGATGAGATCTGTGCGTATCGGTGCGCGCGGCGGGAGTTGCGCTTAAAATAGTTGGTGCGCAAGGGGTTTATCGGAGCGGTCGCGGGGGAACATGCCAGCGGCATACGGAGACCACGCGACCGCCGTCGACGTGTTCGGCTCGGCCTCAGGCGTGATCGAACTCGTGGTTGAACACACCGTCGTGGAAGGCGTCGAGTTCATCCTGATCGAAGACGAGTTCGACTTCGGTGTGTGCCGCATCCGACGACGTTGTCGTGATGCGGAAGATGTACATGCCGTCGGTGCGCCGGGTGACGTTCAGCGGTGAGCGGCCGCTGTCCCCGGCGCGCACGGCGTCCTGGTAACTGTCGAACTGGGCATCGGTGAGCAGGAGAAGTTCACTGTTCGGCAGCATCGTCGCCGGGGTGGTGGCGGCGGTGCTGCGCTTGTCGTCCCAGACGGCCGTCCAACCCTGCTTGCGGGCGACGCGGACGCAGTTCTGATTCGGAGAGCTGCGTGCGGCCTTGCGGAACTCACCCACGGTGAAGGTAGGTAGCAGCGTCATCGGTGTCCCTTTCTACGGAGTAAAAACGCAGACACGCGGGACGGCCCGTCCCGCGCATCTACCGGATATATCTAACCCTTGTAACCAACTGCGGCGAAATTACACGGCCGCGCCGGATCCTGCGGGTCGCCCGGTTGCTCGGGCCGCCAGTCGACCGCGTACACGATGCCCGGTTCGACCAGCTCGAGGCCCTCGTAGAAGGAGGCGAACTCTTCCCGGCTCCGCATCGTCGCCGGATCGGAGGTCTCCTTGTACAGATCGACGAACGCCGCCATCCGGGCGGTGAGCTCCGCGGACACCTCGGACATGGACGCATGGCTCATCCCGACGTAACTGCCTGTCGGCAGCGCCTCGCGCAATCGGGCCATCAGCTCGGTGGGACGGTCGCTGTCCGGCACGAACGGCCACACGCTGACGATCAGCAGACCGACCGGTTCGTCGAAATCGATCAGCCGCCGGGTGTCGGGATGATCCAGGATGACATCGGGCACGCGCAGATCCGCCTCGATGATCGCGGTGTGGTCGAGCGCATCCTGCTCGGTCAGCAGCTCGTGGGCGCGGTTGACCGCCTCCAGGTCGTTGTCGACGTAGACCACCCGGCTCCCGGGGGCCAGCGCCCCCGCGACCTCGTGGGTGTTCCCCACGGTGGGCAGGCCCGAGCCGATGTCGAGGAATTGCCGGATCCCTTGCGCCACCATGAATTTCGTGGCGCGCTGGAGGAACTCCCGATTGTGGTGGGCTATCACGTCGAGGTAGGGGATGGTCTGGAACACCCGCTCCCCGAACACCTTGTCCACGTCGAACACGGCCTCGCCGGACAGGTAGTAGTGGTACATGCGCGCTGCCGAGGGGCGAGTCGCATCGATCTCACGTGATTCGAAGTCCTCGGAACTCATTGCGCCGCTTCCTGGCTCGACGTCATGGTGGTCACCGGGACCGGTGGACGGACCTGCCTGCACATGTGCTCTCTCCTCGTCGGGTCGTTGAATCTCGTTGAGTCGTCGAATTGTTCGCCGACAGGTTTGTCCGGCGAACTCGTGGCGGTGGATCGGCGTTTATGGGTTGCTGAACGTTTTGCGACGGAACGACCGTGCGACATGTTCGATGAACTGCCGCGAATCCTCGGTGCTCAGCGCCGCGGCGGACAGCCGCGACCACACGGCCTCGCGGGCGGTGACGGCCGGTTTGTCGTCGATATAGCGGATGTCGCCCTGGGATTCGACGATCGCCATGTCCAGATCACCGGCCGCGCCGGGGGAGGGCACCCGGATCAGGGTGAACCTGTCCTCGGCTCCCGCGCCGCGGGTGGTGACCGTGAAGGGCAGCACCTGGATCAGGATGTTGGCCCGTTTCGACAGTGCCAGAAGGTGTTCGAGCTGCTCGACCATGACCGAACGTCCGCCGTACTCGCGGCGCAGACACGATTCGGACAGGATCGCATGGAATTCCGGCGGGCGCTGCGCCACCAGGATCTCCTGGCGGGCCAGCCTGGCCTGCACCGATTCCTCCACGCTGACCGTGTCGGGATCCGGATCGGGGGTGGGCTCGGGCTCGTGCAGCGCGCGAATGTAGGACTCGCACTGCAGAAGTCCGGGCATGATCTCGGCCTCGGCCACCCGCAGCAGGCCGGCGTGCGCCTCGAGATCCACGAGCAGACGCAGATCCTCGACGTAGGCGCGGCGGTAGCCGGTGTTCCAGAAACCGCGTCGATGGTTGTCGCGGCGAAGTTCTTTCAGCGATTCGAGATAGGTCTGGTCGGTGAAGCCGAGTTCGGCGGCCAGCCGTTCGAGATCGCCGACCGTGATCGAACCCGTGCCGACGGTCAGCATGGCGATACGGCTCTGGCTGGTCTCGATGATCTTCGCGGCCTCGCTCTGGCTGACCCCGGCGGTGCTGAGCATGTGCTCGATCTCGCGGCCCAGCAGCAGTTTTCGTGCCGTGCGTAATCGTGTACCCATGGCGCATCGGCGCATCGGGTGGAGCGCCTGAAACTCCTTCCGCGGCAACCACTTCCGGGGCCCGATCGCAATCCTGCTGTAGCCCTCGCGTGATAATCACGCTAACATCTATCACGTTCAGATTATCATGTTTTCGGTATCACGGATGGTCTTGCCGGCCACCGGGATACGCCTCGGCGGAGGGGGAGTCGGATGACGACGACCACGCAAATGCGTTCGGCACCTTGTCGATTCGGCGACGGGCGAGTTTGTCGCGACGTCCAGGACGAACTGACCGATCCGCTCGCGCGCCGAATCCTCGGTGTAGAGCACGCGCCCACGTGCGCACGGTGGCTGGATGCCGTGGCGTACCTCTCCGCAGGTCTGGACGACGACTGATATGGATATCTCACTGTGGCCGGCCGGCTGGCCGCACGAGGCCCCCGAGGGCCCGTTGACCGTCAGCGAGGCGCATCTGACGATGCAGCGGCATCGTGGCTGCCTGCGCGAGGAATGTCCGCGTAAGGGCGCCGCGTACCGCACACTCGTCGAGGCCGGGCGGATCCGGCCCGATTCCGCGCGCGAACGCTGAGACAGCTTGGTTCGCAACATGATCGGACAGCACCGGGACCGGAATCGGATCCGGCCGGGTGCCCGGCGCACGCGCTGCTGACGCGGGCGCCGGACGGCGCGTCAGCTCCCGTAGGTGCGGGCGACCAGGGCCGAGCGCAGGTACCACAGGCCGCTGGCCTGGGTGGGATCGAAACCGGTGAGCTGGCCGATGCGCTTGAGGCGGTAGTCGACCGTATTGGTGTGCACGTGTAGCAGCCGGGCGGTGCGCTGGCGGTTGAGGTTGTGCGCGATGTGGGTCTGCAGGGTGTCGAGCAGTTCGGCGTGCTCGTCCAGCGGATCCAGCAGGGAGCCGAGGTATTCGCGGCCCGGCCCCGGACGGGTCAGCTGATATTCCAGGGCCAGATCGTCGAAGCGGTACAGCCCCGGCACCGACTGCAGCCGCTGCACCATGTCCAGCAGTTGATGCGCCTGATCGGCGGCGGTCGGGATCTCCAGGGACGCGGTGGTGACGACCGCGGCGGTGACCGGAACCCGCGCGGCGTGCGAGAGCCGGCCGACGAGCTTCTCCAAACCCTCGTCGTCGAACTGCTCTGCCGGGATCAGCAGCGTACCGCCGTCCACCGACAGCAGTGACAACAGGGAATCGCCACAGCGCAGGGCCAATTCGGCCTGCACGCGCCGAAGTTTGCGCCGTGCCACCACTTTCGAGTCCAGCATCGGGCTGGCCTCCTCGGGATGCGGCGGAATCGCGACCGCGATGACGCGATAACGCTCGGCGATCTCGATCCCGCATTCGCGCGCCATCGTCGAGGTGGGGTGCCCGCCCAGCAGCGCCGAGGTGAGTGTGTGTACCGCGGTGTGATGTTCGCTGACAACCGCTTTGAGTTCGCGCACGTATGCCATCGAGACCGCCGTGGTCATCGTGTCGAGCATCTCCACCACGCGCTTGGCCCCGTCGACGAGGTTCTCGTAGTCGGCTGCGTTCAGGGCGAGCATGGGCTCGTTCGCGTCGTCGCCGCCGCGGTCGGCGCTGAGCGATTGATGCCGCGCCGCCGCACCGGTGATCAGATCCAGCCCGATCTTGAAGCCCTCGTGGATGGCGTGGTGGATGGTGTTGATGGGAACGCCCTCGCGTGCCCATTGACCGGCGGCGTCCTCGAGCCGCTCGGTCTTGGCGCGCACGTCCTTGCCGTCCAGCATGCTGACAGCCAGCTCCAGACAGGTGCGCGTGATGGTGGTGACGTCGCCGTAGATCGCGTCGCCGGGTAATGTCCCGCACGGCGCGACGTTCTCGACGAAGTGGCCCACCATCTGACGCGATAGCGCCCAGACGTCCTTGAGCGGAAGCGACATCGGTCGCCCCGACATGGTCAGGCCCGGCCGGTCCGGAGTGCTGACAGACATTGGCGAACTCCCTTCCACCCCCGCGTTACTGCCCTGCCATATCACCGTAATTGTTTCGAGATTCCGCAGGGCCGGTTTCCTGCACCGTCGTGATGTTTGGGAATGTGGTACCGCACGTTCATAGTGACTGATCACAGTACTGGCCGGTAGCCGGTGGTCCGGCGGCGTCCGCGCGGAGTCCGGCCATCGGCCGCGGCCGCTCTCGGTGATCTGTGCCGCATTCTCCGTGTTCGCGGAACTCCTCCGGTTCACCCGGCCGTTGCCTGGACGGTGCCACGCCGCTGTGGTGATGGTGCCGCATTCTGTCCGGGCACACGGTGAGGCGGCGGTATGAACGATCACACCCGCGGGACGGGCGGGCGATGCCTGGCCACCGCGCTACGGTTCGCGGCGGCGGCCTTGACGGTCGCGGCGGTGCCGGTGCTCGTGCCGGTATCCGCGAGTTCCGCGTTGCCGGTGTCGGCGGGTGCCACGCAGGTTCCGGCGAACGCGGGGGACGGATCGCACATCGACCACACGGTGACCATCGACTCCCGCCGCGCCACCGTCTACGTGTACTCCGCCGCGATGAATCGGGTGATCGCGCTGGACTTCATCCGCGCGGCGGACACCAGCGTCCCGCGGCCCACGCTGTACCTGCTCGACGGCGCCGAGGACGGCATCGGCTGGGACGGCCGGGAGACCTCCTGGGAGACCAAGACCGATCTGATCCCGTTCACGGCGGACAAGAACGTCAACGTCGTCACCGTGCTCGACGGCCGGTATTCGTACTACACCGACTGGCAGGCCGACGATCCCGTGCTGGGCCGCAACAAGTGGACCACCTTCCTGACCCGTGAGCTGCCGCCGATCATCGATGCCGCGTACGGCACGTCGGGACGCAATGCCATCGCGGGCGTATCGATGTCGGCCACCTCGGCCCTGGCGCTGGCCGAGGCCGCGCCCGGGTTGTATCAGGCCGTGGGCTCGTTCAGCGGGTGCGCGCAAACCAGTACCGATCCGGGGCGTCGCTATGTGCAGGCCGTGGTCGCCTCCGGCGGTGGCAATCCGTGGAACATCTGGGGCCCCGACGGTTCGCCCGGTTGGGTGGCCAACGACCCGTCGACCGATGCCAACCTGGCCCGGTTGCGCGGGACGGACCTGTATATCAGCGCGGGCACGGGTGGCCGCGACGCGACCGGGGGGACCCCGCCCTCGGGCGGAATGCTCGAATCGGTGGTGGAGCCCTGCACACGCCAATTGCAGGCATCGACGACCCGGCTGGGTATACCGGCAACCTTTCAGTACGTGCCCGGCGGGCAGCATTCCTGGCCCTATTGGCAGCGGTCACTGCATGCGGCCTGGCCCGAATTCGCGCGAGCACTGGGCGTCTGACGGGCCTCGGGCATCCGCTCGGGCGACGTCCGGCCCATCCGGGGCGCGCGTTGTGTCGAATACCTCACCAGATACCCGGCGGTTCCGGGCAGATGGCGCCGATCCGCGTCTGTGCCACACCGGGTGTACGTCACCCCTCGCGAGACGGAAAGGACTCCGGCAATGATTCCGCATTTCTTCGATCAGCTCGGCTCCACGATCTCCACCTTCCTCACCCGGCTGCTGCTGCCCTGAAACCGCTCGGCCCAGCAGAGGCGCGCGCCCGCGGCGGGGTGAGTCGATCCGGTGTAATACCGTGCACCATGGTCGAATTCGAGCTATCGGCCAGCAGCCGCGGGCCCAGCGTCGCCACGATCTACCCGAAAACGCCCGAGCCGCCAGAACATTCATCACGCTCGTCGGTCGAATGTCTTGTCGCGGATCGACTTATCGCGGATCCGTGAACTCCATCCCCGCCGTCATGTCGACAGTGTGCAACACCCAGCGATTCGGTCCGGCGGCTTTGGCCCGGTACAACCCCGCATCGGCCGCGTCGAGGAGTTTCTCCGCGTCCGCTCCGGATACCGGTGTCACCACCGCGCCGATGCAGGCCGAAATGGTGAGTCGATGTTCGTCGACCGGTATCGGTGCGTCCAGTGCGCCCAGTAATGCTTCCGCGACCGAGGTCACCCGCGTCGTATCGCAGGGCGGCGGGAGCAGAACGACGAATTCGTCCCCGCCGACCCGGGCCAGGGTCGCATCGCCGATCCGCTCGGCCAATCGCCTCGCCACCGCGGTGAGCACCCGGTCACCGACGCCGTGGCCGTAGGTGTCGTTGACGGTTTTGAACCCGTCCAGATCAATGAAGCCCAGACCGATCCGATCATCCGGATCGGCGTCGGCGATTATCCGCGACAGCGTTTCCACCAGTTGACGCCGATTGGACAGCCCGGTCAGCGGATCGTGCCGCGCCTGACGATGTAATTCGGCTTGCAGGGCGCGGCGCTGCGTGGTCTCCTCGCCGACCACCAAGAGATAGGCCGCACGTCCCGCGGACGCCGGCACGAGAGTGACCGCCCAGGACACCCAGCCGCCGCTGTCGTCGGCGCGCAGATATCGCACCTCCAGACGTACCGTGCCGGACCCGGCGGCCATGAGTTCGTCGAAGACGAGTGACTGCACCTTGCCGTGATCGTCGGGATGCACCAGATCCCACACCGGCAGTCCGCGCAGCTCCGGCAGGGGCCGGCCCAGCATGGCGCCCAGTGCCGGATTCGCGTCCAGGACCAGGCCGTTCGTATCGCCGATGCCGATGGCGATGGCGGCGTTGTCGAATACGACGCGGAACCGGGCCTCGGCGGCGATGCGGGCATCGGCCATCGCCGCGTGCAACATCTCCTGATCGCGTGCCCGGATGGCGAGCAATTCCTCGGCGTATCCGCGGGCCATCTCGCCCAGACCCGGAATCAGCCGTTCCTGATACGGGCCGATCAACTCGGTGAGCCGGTTCAGCACGCGGGCCGAACGGGAGAGCACCTCCGGATCGGTCAGATTCGCGCGCACCAGTGCCGCGCCGACCGCCACCGTCTCGCGGGTATCGAAGAATTCGCTGGTGAGCGCATTGATCAATCGATCGAGCAGATCGGAGAGCAGTTGTTCGAGTTCGCGGTGGGACATCGGCACGAAACCGGTATCGACGACCGCGTCACGCCATCGGCCGGCGAGTTCCGCGATGCGGTGATCTCGTGTCAAACCCACCCCCGCTCAATCCGACGCTGCGACTTGCGGGAACGGCGTGGTGCCGAACCGAAATCCCAGGTTACCGGAAACCATCGGGCCCCGGCGGTCGAGCGACCGCCGGGGCCCCGGGAGAAACGCTGAGCGGAGGGCTACTTGTTGGCTTTGTGATAAGCGGCGACGATCTCGGAGGAAATTCGCCCGCGAGCCGACACGTTGTAGCCGTGTTTCTTGGCCCATTCCCGGATGGCCACGGTTTGCTCGCGATCCGCGGCCGACTTCGAGCGTGAGGTGTTGCCCGCCTTCAGTCGTCCGACCTTGCGAGCCTTATCCGTCCAAGCCTCGAGCGAGCCCCGAAGCTTGCCGGCATTCAACGTGGAGAGATCGATTTCGTAGGCCACACCATCGATCGAGAACTGTACGGTCTCATCCGCTTTGGACTTCCCGTCGTAATCGTCGATGAGTGTGACGGTGACCTTCTTGGCCATCACTGAGCCCTTTCGCACGGACACGGATCAACTCGGATTCCATATACCGTACCGCATTACCGGGGAATGCAGCGAATCCGGCGCTATTCGGCGCGTTTCCGGTGCTGGAATGCGGCTAAAGGTATTGAACAATCCCCGATGTTGGAATTGTCCGGGCTGTGGGCATTCGGATATGTGAATCCTGTGACCTCTCACGATCGCGACCCGGCGCGATGATGCGGATGCCCAATGTTCGCCGCAGTTCTCAGATGCACCGACATGGGTGGTGATCGAGCATGCGGGATATTTGCCGAATGCGGTATTCGAGGTGTTCGGGAGGGTGATGCGGTATCAGTGTTCGAGCAATCGCTGCAACAGCGGGATCGCAGCCAGCAGCGCGTCCTGGTCCGCACGAGTCAGTTCG
Organism: Nocardia miyunensis NBRC 108239; assembly: GCF_001613065.1. Taxonomy (GTDB): domain Bacteria; phylum Actinomycetota; class Actinomycetes; order Mycobacteriales; family Mycobacteriaceae; genus Nocardia; species Nocardia miyunensis. The sequence goes on along the minus strand of NZ_BDBQ01000010.1, from coordinate 154,307 downwards.
GCGGCCATCGCCTGGGCCAGCCAATCCTCTTTTGCGCTGCGCGCGGCGGCTAGTTGCTGTTCGGCCGCGTCGGTGATCGACAGCAGCACCTGCCGCTGATCGGTGGGATGCGGACTGCGGGAGACCAGGCCGTGTTCCTCGAGCGCTGCCAGGGTGACCCGCATCGACTGCGGGCGCACGTTTTCCGCACGCGCCAGGGCGGCCACGGTCGCGGGACCGTCGCGAAGCAGGCGGCTCAGGACGACGCCCTGCGACGGCGTGACCCCGAGGCCCGAGTGGGTCGCCCGCAGCCTGCGCAGTATGCGGCTGAGGGCGACCCGCAGATCGGCGGCCGATTCGGCCAGTTCGCTCGCGGATCGGGCGGTCGGCTCGATGTCGTCCTGCGGTTCCCCGGTCACGAGTCCAGTATGGAATACGGTCCACCGGCGTGGACTCGGGCGGCCTACCCGCCGATCTGCTGCACGATCTTGACCGCGACCAGGACGACCGCGAGGGCCAGGTAGCCGCGCAGGGCGATCATGCCTGCCATCCGCAGCGGCGAGAAGGCCGGGCGTTCCAGGGTTTCCAGCGCCGGGGTGCGCCAGGCGTCGCGATCAGCCGCCAGGATCGACCTGCGTTCGGAACGTGAGAGCGGCGTGGAGTCCAGCTCCTCGACCTGGTCGGGGTCCAGGCCGCCCAGTTCCACGGCGGTTCGCTCGACGCCCCGGCGTTCGCCGCGGTGCCGGGTGACGGCCAGGGCGACTCCGCCGAGCAGGCCGGTCACCGCGCCCGCGCCGAATCCGAGCTCGAGGCTTGCCGTGGACAGATGCGGGAAGAAGGTCGCCGCGGTCAGGGCCAGCGACAGCAGGACCAGCGCCCACACGATGATGCCCGCGACGATGTTCTGCCGGGTGGTGTTGACCCACGGGCCGAGCACGGCCCGGTCGTTGCACAGCAGGACCAGGAATACCGTGGCCGAGGGCAGCAGCACGCCGGCCAGCGCCTGTACGCCCTGGGTCAGCAGGCCCAGTACGTGGTCGGGGCTGAACGCCACCGCCGCGGCGGCCCCCAGCAGCAGTGCGTATCCGGCGTAGAAGGCCGGGGCCTCACTCATCTTCCAGTGCAGCGAGTGTCGCTTGCCCAGCGTGTCTCCCAGCGTGTACGTGGTCGCCAGGCCGACGGCGTTCGCGCCGATCAGCGACGCGTCCAGCAGCAGGATCGCGAACATCGCACCGACCGTCGTGCCCAGGTGGCCGGACAGGCCGTGCGCGACGGCTCCGGCGTCGGAGAACGCGCCCCGGTCGGCCGGACTCAGGCCGAATGCCGTCGCGGCCATGATCGCGACCGCGCCGATCATCACCACGACGATCCCCACCCACAGGTCCACCCGCTCGTACCGGATCCAGCGCGGGGTGATCCGCTTGTCGACGATGTTGGACTGCTGGAAGAACAGCTGCCAGGGCGCGACCGTGGTGCCGACGATGGCGACGATGATCAGCAGCAGTGTCGAGTTCAGCCCGCCCGGGAACGACGGGATCAGGCCGCGGACCGTAGCCGCTGCGCTCGGGTGCACCATGAAGGCCAGCGGGAACATCACGATGTCGATCGCGATGAGCGTGAACAGGAACCGCTCCCAGCGTCGGAACGATCCGCCCGCGACGACCCCGAACAGCAATACCGCGGCCACCGGCACCGACACCCATTTGGGCAGTCCGAAGTAGCCGAGAGCCATTGAGACACCGATGAATTCGGTGACGATGGTCAGCGCGTCGACCACGAAGAGATCGCCGACGCTGAACGCGCCCCAGAATCTGCCGAACCGCGCGAAGATCAGCCGTGCGTGGCCGACCCCGGCGACCGCGCCGAGCCGCACCACCATCTCCTGGTTGACGTACAGCACCGGGATGAGCAGCACGAGCGTCCACACCAGGGCCATGCCGTAGTTCTGCCCGGCCTGCGCGTAGGTGGCCATGCCTCCGGCGTCGTTGTCGCCGACCATCACGATGAGGCCGGGGCCGATGACGGCCAGCAGCATCCGGAAGCGTTGCCAGCGGCTGCGTCCGGAGTCGGTATCGTCCTGGCGGATGGTGCCCAGCGCACCGACGATGTCGCCGACGTGCGCACTGTCGAGCACGGCGGTGGTGGCGTCGGCCGGTACCGGCGCGGTCGCGGTGCGGCGGGGCGCGCCGTTGGAGAAGAAGGCCATGGCCGTTCCTTCCCTTCCTGAATATGTTGCTGTACTGCACATTTCGCGGCCATGACATCGATGGCAGGACGCGGGGGCGACCCGGTTCGGGGCGATGAGCGGGGAGTGGTTTCTCGTGGCCGGGCAGTCGACGTGCCCGGATCGGACCGCGGCGCTGGATGTTTCGTCCGGATGCGGCGGGCGTCTACCGCTGGTTGACGTGACCGCCGAGAGACGCGGTGACGACCGCCGGCGGGATGTGCGCGAGGTGTAGGTTGTGCCGCTCCTGCGGCGTGAGGTTGTAGCGCGCGCGGATGCGGCGAGCCGACTCGCCGAGGACGGACCGGACGGCGGCGCGGCGGAGGAAGGCGGTGCGGATCATGACGTGCTCCTTACGGAAAGCCAGCCGCCACAACAGGATCCGGGCAGGTCTGAACCCACGGAGACCCGCATCGGCCCGCCCGTGCGGGAGGATCCGCTGGGATGCCGATGGCTGATTTCCGTGACGATCAGGCCGCGAGGAAGTCGCAGCAAGCTGGGAGCGGAACGGGTTTTCGAACCGGACTCGGATACGGACTATCGCCGGATTTCATCTCGTCCCTCACCTCCTTGCCGCCAGGACGCACGTGCGCGTCGTCGTTCGACCGCCTGCACCGCGATGGCAAAAGGGGGAAAGCCCTGCCGGAACGACTGGGCGTGCACCCCTCTCGTCAGAGCTTCGGCACTGTACGACGTATCCCGGACCGGGAAGCCACTTCGGATCACCCCTTAATCCGGGAAGATCTGTCCTAACCCTGGGCGTCTCTCGACGTCGTCGGATCAGTGGCCTGTGTTCGTACAGGAGCCTCGCCTAGCGAGGTGCTGACCCCGAAATATTCGACTGTCCGGCCCGGGAAGTCAAGTCGTCCGTGCTGTGACGGTCCTGATCGGACACCGTGATCCCGACGGTCTTGCATACATAGTGATGTGTGCATACTATCGCGGGAGGAAGATCGTCGACGCCGGAAGGAGATCGGGATGGGGGCAGCTCACGCGGGGCATGGGCACGACCACGCACATACTCATGTGCACGCGAATTCCGACAGCGATCGGCGCTGGCTCGCCGGGGCGCTGGCGGTGATCGCGGCGTTCATGCTCGCCGAGGTGGCCGTCGGCATTGCCGCGGGTTCGCTGGCACTGCTCTCCGACGCTGCGCACATGCTGACCGATGCCGCCTCGATCGCGTTGGCGCTGTGGGCGATCCGGCTGGCCGCGCGCCCGGCCGCGGGACGCATGACCTTCGGCTGGAAGCGGGTGGAGATCCTCTCGGCGCAGGCCAACGGGATCACCCTGCTGCTGCTGTCGCTGTGGCTGGCCTACGAGGCCATCCGCCGTGTGGTACATCCGCCCGAGGTGACCGGCGGCCTCGTCCTGGGCACGGCGCTGGCCGGGGTCGTGGTGAATCTCCTTGCGACATGGATGATTTCGCGCGCCAACCGGACCAGCCTCAATGTCGAGGGCGCGTATCAGCACATCCTCACCGATCTGTTCGCCTTCATCGCGACCGCGGTCGCCGGTGCGGTCATCGTGCTGACCGGATTCGTCCGCGCCGACGCGATCGCGACTCTGGTGGTCGTCGCGCTGATGCTGCGGGCCGGTTGCGCCCTGGTACGCGCGTCGAGCCGGATCTTCCTCGAGGCCGCTCCCGCCGACCTCGACCCGACCGAGATCGGACGCGCGATGGCCGCCCGTGACGGTGTGGTCGAGGTGCACGATCTGCATATCTGGGAGATAACCTCGGGGTCGCCGGCGCTGTCGGCGCACGTGCTCGTCGAGTCCGGACGGGACTGCCACGCCGTGCGCGAGGATCTGTCGCACTGGCTCGATGACGAGCATCACATCGCCCATACCACCCTGCAGGTCGAGCACGCCGGTCCCGAGCTGATCGCCCTCGGTGCGCCGCCCGCGCCGGAGTGTGCCGATGCACACGGACAGGCACATCTGAGCCCGAAGGCAGTGCGCCACTGACCTGTTCAGCGCGGCGATGATCCGCCGCGCGGAGTGAGCGTTCGATCGTTCCCCAGCCGGGCGCCGATACCCGGTGCCCCGTTCGCGCGGCCCGCCGCCCTCGTCGAGGCGGCGATCCGCGCGGGAGCATACTGGCTGCCGTGGGATGGATCGAGACGCCGCTGACCATGCAGTCCGTATTCGAATCCTGGCGCTGGGACACCTCGACGGTCGTGGTGACCGCCGCGCTCGGGGCCGGATACTGGGCGGCCCACGCCCGTGCGGCACGCCGCGGCGGGGCGATTCCCGGTGGGCGGTGGGCGATCTTCGGACTGATGGGTCTGGGCATCTGGTTGCTCAGCGGGATCAGCGTCGTCGGGGTCTATTCCGACACGTTGATGTGGGTGCGGGCGTTGCAGACCCTGCTACTGCTGTACGTGGTGCCGTTCGGGTTGGCCAGCGGACGTCCGCTCACGGTGTTGCGGGAGTCGCTGGGCCCCGCCGGGCAGGCCCGGCTCGACCGGATCCTGGAATCCACCCTCGCCCGTGCGGTGACCTTCCCGCTCGCGCCGTCGCTGGCGATGCTCGCCGTGCCGTGGCTGCTGTTCCTGAGTCCCTGGTACGAGATCGTGCTGCGGCACGGCGCGGCGGACGCGGTCACCCGGATCGTATTGGTGGCCATCGGATTCGTGTACTTCTACTCGCGACTGCAGACCGATCCGGTGCCGCACCGCTATTCGCAGGGGCTGTCTCTGCTGATCACGATCTTCGAATCGCTCGCCGACGGCATCCTCGGCATCGTGCTGTGGTGGGGACCGCTGGTCGCGCTCGACTACTACACCGAGGTCGGGCGGACCTGGGGTCCGGATCTGCGGATGGATCAGACCATCGCCGCGGGCATCATCTGGGTGCTCGGCGATGTGCTGGGGCTGCCGTATCTGCTGGCGCTGATGCGTTCCTGGGCCTCGGACGAACGCCGCAAGGCCGCGGAGTTGGACGCCGAACTCGATGCGGCAGAGGCCGCCGCGGCGACGGCCGCGCCCGCTCGGCGACAGAAATTCAGCCGATCCGATCCGGGCGCCGCGGTCACCGCCGGAGCCGACGCGGTGCAGAGCGGGTTGTGGTGGGAGAACGATCCGCAGTTGCGGCAGCGCTTCCGCCGCTGAAACGCGAACCTGCCGCATCGCCGAGGCGGTACGGCAGGGACGCAGTCGACTCAGATCTTGCGGATGACGGTGACGACCTTGCCCAGGATCTGCGCGTCGTTACCCGGAATCGGCTCGAAGTGCGGATTGTGCGGCATCAGCCAGACGTCCTTACCGTTGCGCTTGAACGTCTTGACGGTGGCCTCGCCCTCGATCATCGCCGCGACGATATCGCCGTTGTCCGCGACGTTCTGCTGGCGTACCACCACCCAGTCGCCGTCGCAGATCGCCGCGTCGACCATCGACTCGCCGACGACCTTCAGCAGGAACAGCGAACCCTCGCCGACCAGTTCGCGGGGAAGGGGGAATACGTCCTCCACCGCCTGCTCGGCCAGGATCGGACCACCGGCGGCGATCCGGCCCAGCACCGGGACGTAGGTGGGGGTCGGCTGATCGGCGGAGTCGGACTCGCTGGGCACCGCGTGCAGTGCCGTCACGCCGGTGACCGCGCGCATCGCCGTCTCGTCCAGACCGCGCACGTCCACCGCGCGCGGCCGGTTCGGATCGCGGCGCAGATAGCCCTTGCGCTCGAGGGCGCGGAGCTGATGGGCGACCGAGGAGGTAGAGGTGAGACCGACCGCGTCACCGATCTCGCGGATGCTCGGCGGATATCCGCGCTCGGTGACCGAGGTGCGGATGACCTCGAGTACCTTGCGCTGCCGGGCGGTGAGATCCGTTCCGGTGCTTGGTGATTCGACGGCATCGTCGGCGACGACGGGACCGGCCGTGTCGTCGCGGCCCTGGGCTGTGCGCTCGTTCACGACCGCACCTCGCCGATGCTCGGTCGGGCGTGCGCGGTGTCCGTGGTTGCCTCGCTGCGCTCACTCACGGTCGTGGTCCTCCCGTTCATGGGTGTGCTTCGTCCTCCTCGGGTCGTGCGCCGACGCTGGGCCACCGCGCCGGCCTGATCCGCTCGTACCGGCCCACGCCGGATCGCGTGCTCCGAATGTAGTCCGGTCTCGGCCAGGTTTCAAACATCTGTTCGACGCATGTCGCGGATGGCGGTGACTTTGTCGGTGGCGCATGGTAAGAATCGAACATCAGTTCTACGAACATATGATCGAAAAACCGGAAATCGATCCAGCACACCCCCCGGAGGTCCGTCCGATGCGCACCACGATCAGCGAAATCGATATCACCGCAAGCGATTCGGGGCACGCCACCGCAGTGCCCGGTCACCGGCCGCGGGCGGCCGGAGCCGCCCGGCGGAATGTGCGGGCCGTGCGGTCGCACACCGCCCGGCCGCCCTCGGGGGTTGTGCGGTACGAGCGCCCCCGGGTCCGCTTCGCCCAGACCCCGCATCCCCAGGCCCGGGTCGAGCAGGCGCGGATCGGATTGGCGACGATGGCGCTGGCCGCTCTGCTCAGTGCGGTGGCGGTGGGCGGCCTGCTCGGGATCGCCCAGCTGCGCGCGGCGTCGGCGCCGAGTCCGGCGACGACGGTCGTGCAGGTGCGCGAGGGCGAGCCGCTGGCGGAGGTCGCGGCCCGGGTCGCGCCGGGGGTCCCGGTGCGGCAGACGGTCGATCGGATCGTGCAGCTCAACTCGCTACGGGGTGCGCAGGTCGCCACGGGCGGGACACTGATCGTGCCGACATCCGGGCGGTAGCGTTCCATGGGCGGTGGTGGCGTCGACGCCGCATCCGAAGCCTGGCGGGCCGACAGGTATCCTCGACAGTGCTGTGGAGATACAGCATGGCTATGGACGACTGCAGGCATCGACGAAGGAACTCGGATGCATTGCCCATACTGTCGGCACCCGGACTCCAGGGTGGTCGACTCGCGTGAGGCCGAGGAAGGCACCGCCATCAGGCGCCGTCGTGCCTGCCCGCAATGTGGGCGACGGTTCACCACCGTCGAGAACGCCATTCTGTCGGTGGTCAAACGCAGCGGTGTCACCGAGCCGTTCAGCCGCGAGAAGGTGATTCGCGGCGTCCGGCGTGCCTGTCAGGGCCGCGAGGTCGACGACGACGCGCTCAACCTGCTCGCTCAGCAGGTCGAGGATGCGGTGCGCGCCACCGGATCTCCCGAAGTCCCCAGTCACGAGGTTGGTCTGGCGATCCTGGGCCCGCTGCGTGACCTGGACGAGGTCGCCTATCTGCGCTTCGCGTCGGTATACCGATCCTTCAGCTCCGCAGACGATTTCGAGCACGAGATCGCGGACCTGCGGCGCCGTCGCGCCGAGCAGGCACGTGAGCAAGCCCCGGTCCCAGCGGGCAAGGACTGAGTCTGCCTCGGTCGCGGCTGTGGGAGAGCACGCAGCGGCGTGTCAGGGCGAACTGTTCCGATCATGTTGAGCCGCTGGTCGCGATCAGCGCCCAGATCGAGGGCGCGCTGCGGACAGCCGGGAGCGCGCCAGCGGTGGTGTCCGATTGCCTTCGGTGACAGAGGACTTCGGCTGTGGTGAGCAGTCCGCGCCCGATCGTAGGGACGGTTCAGCGGGGGAGGGACAGCGCACAGGCAACACAGGGATCGGTGGTGGATCCGCCCGCGGCAGCGGGATTCAGCGGGTACGTGCTGGCGGCGCTGTGCGAACCGAGGTGATCGCGCGTTCGATTCGCTTGGCCGACACCGGATATGGGGTGCCGAGCTGCTGGGCGAAGAGGCTGACGCGCAGTTCCTCGATCATCCACCAGATTTCGGTGACGTCGCGGCCCGTTCGGCGTGCCTCGGGGAGCGCGTCGAGGAGTCGCTGGTAGGCGGCGTGCACGCGGTCGAGTTCGGCCATGCTCTGGCGGTCGCGGTTCGCCGAGGCGGGTAATGCCTCCAACCGCGATGCCGCGGCCTGCAGATAGCGGGGTAGCTCGCGCAGGCGTGCGCTGCCGAATTCGGTGACGAATCCGGCGAATACCAGGTCGTCCAGCTGATGGCGGACATCCTCCGCGATCTCGCGATCGGCGGTGCTCGCCAACGCGCTGCGCACGTGGTGCGCCTCGGTGAGGACCGGGACCACCAGACGCACGATGCGGGCCACCGCCGCGCCGAACTGCGGGCGGATCCGCTCGACCAGCGCCGTGAATTCCTCGGGGGCCCGGACCGGACCGTTGTGCTCGGCGATCAGCTCGTCCGCTGCGCAGGCCCGGCAGTCCTCGATCAATGCGTCCAGCGAGCCGGACGGATTCTGGCTCAGCGCAAGGCGATCGGTGGGTGACAGCCCGGCGGTGGCCGCGCGGGCCGAGGCGGGCAACTGGTTCAGCAGCAGTACCCGGGTACCGGTCCGCATGGCGGCGGCCTGTGCCGCGGGCGAGGCCAGCACCCGCACCGCGACGCCCGCGCCCTCGGGAACCAGCGCCGGATAGCCGGTGATGGTCTGTCCGCCCACCTCCCGCCGGACCGTCGAGGGCAGGGCGCCCAGCGATTCGGAGGTCCACACCGTGGCAGCCGGGCGTTCGGCGGCAGCGGTCGCCCGAGCCACGGATTTCGAGACCTGGTCGGCCAGGCGGGTTTTCAGCGCGGCCAGATCCTTGTCACGATCCACGATCGTGCCGTCGGACGCGGTGGCGGCGAAGGTCATCCGCAGATGGTCCGGCAGTGCCGCTGGATTCAGATCGACGGGCCGTACGGTCACCGAACCGAGCCGGGACAGTTCGCGGGCCAGCCCGGTCCGCAGCGGTTCGGCACGCGGTGTCAGCTGTGCCAGGGCCGCGCGCGCGAAGTCGGGCGCCGGAACCACGCTGCGGCGCAGATGTTTCGGCAGCGTCTTGATCCATGCCGCCGCGAGGTCATCGCGCATCCCCGGCACCAGCCAGTCGAAGCCGACCGCCCGGACGTGCGCCAGCTGGGCGACCGGGATGTGTGCGGTGACGCCGTCGTCGGCCTGTCCGGGCTCGAACTGGTAGGTGAGCGGGAAACTCAGTTCGCCCTGCCGCCAGCTGTCCGGATACGCGGTCGGATCCAGCACGGCCGCATCGTCGTTCACCACGGTCGAGGCGGTGAAATCCAGCAGATTCGGGTCCTGGCGCTGCTGTTTTCGCCACCAGCTGTCGAAATGCCGGACCGATACGATATCGGCGGGAATCCGCTCGTCGTAGAAATCGAAGAGGACTTGATCGTCGACCAGGATGTCGCGACGGCGCGCCCGATGCTCCAGATCGGCCACGTCCTCCAGCAATTCGCGATTGCGGGCGAAGAATTCGTGCCGGGTCTGCCATTCGCCCTGCACCAGGGCATGCCGGATGAACAGCTCGCGCGACAGTTCTGGGTCGATGCGGCCGAAATCCACCCGCCGCTGCACCACCAGCGGGATCCCGTACAGCGTCACCCGCTCGTAAGCCGCGGCCGCACCCCGTTTGGCGGACCAGTGCGGTTCGGAATAGGTGCGCTTGACCAGGTCTCCGGCCAGCCGCTCGGCCCATTCCGGCTCGATCCGCGCGGCGGTGCGCCCCCACAGCCGCGAGGTCTCCACGAGTTCGGCCGCCATCACCCACCGCGGTGGCTTCTTCGCCAGCGACGACCCCGGGAAGATCATGAACTTGGCATTGCGAGCCCCGAGGAACTCCCGCGTCTCCGCCTCACGCACCCCGATATGCGACAGCATCCCGGCCAGCAGCGCCTGATGAATCGACGTCACATCCCACGGCAAACCGCCCGAATCCGGTTCCGCCGCACCGACAGCCAGCACGTCCGCCCGTCCGCCGCGCTTCGCACCGCTCCGTTCGCGTCCGGATTCGGTTGTGCCGTGGCCGGATTCGCGGTTGCCCCCTGATCGACCACGACGGCCCGGGCCATCTGTGCTTCGTGCTGCACCGCCGGGAATGGAGGATCCCGTCCCGCTGTGACCGCGACCCCGGTCGCCCGATGTCGTTGCGGTGTCGTCGGATTCGGTGTTCGATCGGTCGGCGTCGGGATGCCAACCCAGTCCCCGGGTGATCGTGCGCAGTTGGCCGTGCAGGTCCTGCCATTCGCGGATGCGCAGGTAGTGCAGGAACTCGTCGCGGCACATGCGGCGGAACTGGTTGGCGGAACGTGCTTTTCGCTGCTCGCGCAGATAGTCCCAGAGCCGCAGGTAGGACAGGAAGTCCGAGCCCTCGACGGTGAATCGCGCGTGTTGGGCGTCGGCGGCCTGCTGGTGTTCGACGGGACGTTCGCGGACGTCCTGGATGGACAGGGCGGCCACGATGACCAGCACCTCGGCCAGGCAGCCGCCGCGCTGTGCCTCGACCAGCATGCGCGCCATCCGCGGATCCACCGGGATCTGCGCCATTTCGCGGCCGATCGGAGTCAGCGCCAGGGCCGTGCTGGAGGTCGAGCCGGCCTTTTCCCGATCGTCGCGGCGGGTCAGCGCGCCGAGTTCCTCCAGCAGCGCGATACCGTCGCGGATGGCGCGGCTGTCGGGCGGCTCGACGAACGGGAAGCTCTCGATGTCGCCCAAGCCCAGAGCGGTCATCTGCAGGATGACTGCGGCCAGATTGGTGCGCAGGATCTCCGGCTCGGTGAATTTCGGGCGCGCTTCGAAATCGTCCTCGGAATACAGCCGGATCGCGATTCCGTCCGCGACACGGCCGCACCGGCCCGACCGCTGCCGCGCCGAAGCCTGCGAGATCGGTTCGATCGGCAGCCGTTGTACCTTGGTGCGCAACGAATATCGTGAGATGCGCGCGGTGCCCGGATCGATGACGTAGCGAATGCCCGGCACGGTCAGCGAGGTCTCGGCGACATTGGTCGCCAGCACCACTCGCCGCCCGGTGTGCGGCTCGAAGACCCGATGCTGCTCGGCCGCCGACAGCCGCGCGTACAGCGGCAGGATCTCGGTCCGCGGCAGCCGCATATCGCGCAATGTGTCCGCGGCGTCGCGGATTTCGCGTTCCCCGGACAGGAACACCAGAATGTCCCCGTCCCCCTCGGCGAGCAGTTCCCGCACCGCGTCGCCGATGGCGTCGGTCGGATCGCGGTCCACGATCTCGGTGTCCTCGTCATCGAGATCCTCCGAGGTGACCGGAATTTCGAGCGACAACGGCCGGTACCGCACCTCCACCGGAAACGACCGCCCGGATACCTCCACGATCGGCGCCGCCATGGTCGCCGGCGCGCTACGGCTCGATCGCGAGCTCGCGGGGTCCGCGCCTTCGTTTCCTCGTCCGGTCGGAGTCGTCTCAGCGTCCGCCGATCCGCCGGACGTGTCTTCGGCTCGGCTCGAATGCCGATCCGACCGGACCAGGTCCCGGCGACTCGTCCCGGACCCGCCCGATACGCGGCGGGCTTCCGTTGATCCGGCATCCTCTCGCGCCACGGCCGAACCGGCACCCACGACGTTGCTCCGGCGGAATTGCGATTGCGCGGCGGCCGAGGGCTCGGTCTCGTGCCGATTCGCTTGTCGCTCCGTCGAATCGGGATCCGGGTGGGCGTCGTCGGCGGCCGATGTCGTATTGCCGTCCAGGTCGTCCCTGCTCGCGGCGGCGACATCGCTCATGCGGGACTGCGGTGTGCCGGCAGCCGGTTCGGCTCCGTGCCGATTCGGTTGCTGCTGTGTCGCATCGGGATCCGGGTGCGCGGCATTCTCGGTGATCGCCAACGTGCTGTCGCCGGACCTCGCGCTGTCGCTACCTCCGGCGGCATCCGAGGCAACTTGCTCGGTGCCGGAACGTTCCACGGGGGCCGGTGCGCCGAAATGGCGGGCGAACAGTTCCGGATCGATGGTCGCCGAGGTGATGATGACCTTGAGATCCGGGCGTTTGGGCAGGAGCTGTTTCAGGTAGCCGAGCAGGAAATCGATGTTGAGGCTGCGTTCGTGGGCCTCGTCGATGATGATCGTGTCGTAGCGGCGCAGCATCCGGTCGCGCTGGATCTCGGCGAGCAGGATGCCGTCGGTCATCAGTTTGACCAGGGTGCGGTCGGATGCCTGATCGGTGAAGCGGACCGTGTAGCCGACGACATCGCCGAGTTCGGTGCCCAGTTCCTGGGCGATGCGTTCGGCCACGGTGCGGGCGGCGAGGCGGCGCGGCTGGGTGTGACCGATCGTGCCGCGGATGCCGCGGCCCAGTTCCAGGCAGATCTTCGGAATCTGGGTGGTCTTGCCCGAACCGGTCTCGCCGGCGATGACAACCACCTGATGTGCCGCGATGGCCGCGGCGATATCGTCCCGGCGCGCCGAGACGGGCAGCTGTTCGGGATAGCGGATCTGCGGGACGGCCGCGCGACGGGCGGCGATCCGGCCCTCGGCGGCGGTGATCTCGTTCTCGATATCGGCGAGTGCGCCGCCACGGGCCTTGTCGAGCCGTCGCCGTAACCGGTGTTCGTCGCGGATCGAGAGTTGGGCCAGGCGGGTGCGGAGCTCGCGTGGTGTGGCGGCGGTCCTGGTCATTGCGTCCTCCAGCCTAGCGAATTCATCCCCCCGGTCCGCCACCGGTTATCGAGTGTGGCCGGTCGGGGCGATGATCACGCCCGGCGGCGTTCGCACTGCTCGCGACGGTGGCCTTACCCGCGGGTAGTCTGGCCTCGCGCGGGCGGTGGCAGCCGACCCCCGGCAGCGTGGACGAGAGGAGCCGGACATGGGATCGCTGTGGCACGGATTCGCCGATATGGGCGCGGTCGAGCGGGACGGCGCCTTCGTGGTGGCGCGCGGGGAAGGGGCCTACGTCTGGGATGAGGCCGGAACCCGATACCTCGACGCCACAGCCGGGCTCTGGTTCACCAACGTCGGCCACGGCCGCCGCGAGATCGCCGACGCGGTGGCCACGCAGCTGTCCACCTTGGCGCACTACTCCAACTTCGGTGATATCACCGCGCCGGTGACACGGGAGCTGGCCGAACGCCTGGCCGAGCTCGCTCCGGTGCCCGGCAGCAAGATCATGTTCACCTCCGGCGGATCCGATTCGGTGGATACCGCCGCCAAATTGGCGCGCCGGTACTGGCATGAGACGGGCAAGCCCGATAAGACCCTGATCATCGGCCGGCGGCTGGCCTATCACGGAATGCATTACGCCGGAACGGCTCTGGGCGGTATCGCGCCCAACCGCGCGGGCTATGGCGAGCTGGTCCCGGATGCCCGGACCGTGGAATGGGACGACGCCGGATCGCTGACCGCACTCGTCGAGGAGGTCGGCGCGGACCGCATCGCCGCCTTCTTCTGTGAGCCGATCATCGGCGCGGGCGGGGTGTATCCGCCGCCGGAGGGGTATCTCGCCGAGGTTCGGCGCATCTGCCGGGAGAACGACATTCTCTTCGTCGCCGACGAGGTCGTGACCGGATTCGGGCGCATCGGCGGATCCTGGTTCGCCTCGACGCGCTTCGGGCTCGAGCCCGATCTGATGACCACCGCCAAGGGTTTGACCTCGGGCTACCTTCCGATGGGTGCGGTCTTCGCCGCGCCCCGCGTGGCCGAGCCGTTCTACTCCGGCGACGTCTGGTTCCGGCACGGTTACACCTACGGCGGACATGCGGGTGCGGCCGCGGCCGCCATGGCCAATCTCGACATTCTCGAGCGTGAGAATCTGATCGACGCCAGCAAGAATCTGGAATCGCTGCTGCACGAACACTTCTCGCCGCTGGTGGCGCATCCTCGGGTGGCCGAGGTGCGCAGCGGCCTGGGCGCGGTCGCAGCGGTGCAGATGGCCGATCCGGCCGAGGGGCTCGCGATGGTGAAAGCCCTGCGCGCCCAGGGCGTTTCCGGACGCGCCGCAGGACAGGGCGCATTGCAGATCTCCCCGTCCTTCGTCATCACCGAACAGCAGGTCGCGGAGCTGGCGGCGGCCTTCGGCCGCGCCCTGGGCTGAGGTCCGCGCGAGGGCTACCACACCGGACGCCCGAACGAAAGGGTGCCCAGACCCGTCGCGGGATGCGAGCATGGAAAAGGCGTGCTCGGGGCGCGGGAAGGCGGTGGGGTGTGGGTGGTTTCGTGGCGGAATACACGGTGCTGCGGTGGGGGATCGCAGCGGCCTTCGGCCTGGCGGCGGTTCTGGTGGCGAGCAGGCTCCCGGTGTTCGCACTCGGTGGTGTCGCCGGTCGTGCGCCGGGTCCGGGTTCGATCGCCGATCACGAGTCCGATGCCGCGCACCTGCTGATGTGCCTGGTGATGCTGGCGATGCTGGTCTTCCCGATGGCCGCGGCGCCGGACGCCCTGCGCGGCGTACTCACCGCGATGCTGGTGGTGTACGCGGCGGTCCTGACCGAGCGAATATGGGCTTGGCGCAACGGCGACTGCGCACCCGCACGTGCCGCCACGATCGGCTATCACCTGGTGGCGGCCGCGGCGATGCTGTGGTCGATGTCCGGGCACGGGATGAGGATGAGCATGGATCGGCCGCACACCGGGACGGCTGTCCTGATGCTCCTGTTCGCGGCGTTGTTCGTCCTCGACGCCGTCCTGATGTTCGCGCCTGGCCCGAAATCGCTTCTGCGCCATACGATCGGGCATGCGGCCAGCCCGGTGGCGGTGATTCCGCACGTGGTGATGGATCTGGGCACCGCTTATATGCTCGTCGCGGCGGCGCTGAACTGAATTCGGCCCTCTCGGTCGATCATGCCTCGGCCACAAGGGGATTCGGGGCGGAACCGTTTGCGATGGGCCATTCGTTTCGGCTCGCGCTCGGCCCGGGCCGCCAATCCTGAACGGTCCCAAGGGCCTCACGCTGACCCGCGCCCTGCTCAGCGCTGGTGCGGGTTCGCCTCGTCGATTCGGCGGCCGGTCCGGCGACGCTCAGCTGGATCTGCTGGCCGTGCCGTGATCAACGGCGATGGCCGCGTACTCGACGAGTACGCGGCCATCGCGAGATGTGCTGCGGCACTATAACGCCCGTGAGGTCAGACCTCGGCCGCGGCCAGCGCCTGGGTGGACTGCACCGCCTGCCCCACGCCCGCGACGATCGCGGCCGCGCGCAGCGCCTCGAAGATCACCTCACGCGAGACGCCCGCCTCGCGCAGGGTGTTCTCGTGCGCCTCGAGGCAGTGCTGGCAGCCGTTGATCGAGGAGACCGCGAAGGACCACAGCTCGAAATCGGCCTTGTCCACACCCGGATTGCCGATGATGTTCATCCGCAGCCCGGCGCGCAGGTCGTCGTACCGGCCTTCCAGGAACGCCCGGCCCCGGTAGAACACGTTGTTCATGCCCATGATCGAGGCCGCGCCGAGAGCGGCGTTGTACGCCTCCGCCGACAGCGTGTCGGCGGCCTCGTCGGCGATCTCGCGCAGCGTGAGCGCCGAGCGGGTAGCGGCCGCCGAGGCCAGCAGGGTGCCCCACAGCTGCTGTTCGCTGAGCACGGTCGAGCGCGCGATGGACGACAGGTTGAGCTTGAGGTCCTTGGCGTACTCGGGGAGCGAGTTCTTCAGGTTCTCGACGGTCACAGCTGGTAACTCCTTCGGGTTCGGGCTCTAGACGGCGGCGGACAGCAGTTCGCCGGCGTTGATGGTCGGGTCGCCCTTCTTCCAGTTGCACGCGCACAACTCGTCGGACTGCAGTGCGTCGAGCACGCGCAGCACCTCGTCCACGTTGCGGCCGACCGAACCCGCGGTGACCGAGACGAACTGGACCTCGTTGTTCGGGTCGACGATGAACGTGGCGCGGTCGGCGACCCCGTCGGCGTTGAGAACGCCTGCGGCAGTGACCAGTTCACGCTTGAGGTCCGACAGGATCGGGAACGGGAGGGTCTTGAGATCCTCGTGCTGGGCGCGCCACTGGAAGTGCACGAACTCGTTGTCGACCGAGGCGCCGAGGACCTGGGCGTCACGGTCGGCGAACTCCTCGTTCAGCTTGCCGAACGCGGCGATCTCGGTGGGGCACACGAACGTGAAGTCCTTGGGCCAGAAGAACACCACGCGCCACTTGCCGGCGTGGTCGTCGCTGCTGACCTGGGTGAAATAATCGTCGGGCTGCTTCGCGTCGACCTTGGACAGGTCACCGCCGATCACTGCGGTGAGGTTGTACGCCGGGAACTGGTCGCCGATGGTCAGCAGAGCCATGCTGTGAGTCTCCTTCGTCCTTCGTTGTCGGGATTGCCGTGCGGAAGTGTGTTCGCTGTGATCTTGCCCGCAATGCGGCTAAAGGTAAACGTGATCAGTCGCACTATACTGATAGGCGTGACTGATCAGACTTATCAGCCCACCCTGTCACAGCTGCGTGCGTTCGTGGCGATCGCCGAGTATCGCCACTTCGGTACGGCGGCTGCGCGATTGAGCGTGAGCCAGCCCACGTTATCGCAGTCGCTCGCATCGCTGGAAAACGGCCTGAAACTGCAACTGATCGAACGCAGTACGCGGCGCGTTCTGGTGACCCCGGCGGGCAAACGTCTGCTGCCTCAAGCGATGGCGACGCTCGAGGCAGCCGACCGGTTCATCGCCTCCGCGGTCGGCGACGGGCGCGGCGGCACGCTGCGGCTGGGCATCATTCCGACGGTTGCGCCATATGTGCTGCCCGCCGTGCTGCCGGAACTTCGCCGCCGGTTTCCGGCGATGGTGCCGCACGTCATCGAGGATCAGACCGCGCGCCTGCTGGACAGCCTGCGCAACGGCGTTCTGGACGTCGCCCTGCTCGCGCTGCCGTCCGATACCGGCGGCATGCTCGAAATTCCGCTCTACAGTGAGGAATTCGTCCTCGTGGTGCCCGACGGGCACGAATTGTCCGGCCGCACCGGACTATCGCCCGCCGCGCTGGACGACCTGCCGCTGCTGCTCCTGGACGAGGGCCACTGTCTGCGGGATCAGACCCTGGACCTGTGCCGCGCCCAGGATGTGCGCCCGGGACCGGTCGGGGACACCCGGGCCGCCTCGCTCTCGACGGTCGTGCAGTGTGTCGCAGGCGGTTTGGGCGTGACGTTGATCCCGGAGATGGCCGTGGCGGCCGAAACCGCCCGTGGTGCAATGCGGATCGCCCGATTCGCCGCGCCCGCCCCCGGGCGCACGCTCGGGCTGGTGTTCCGCGGATCGACCGCGCGCACCGAGGATTACGAACAGCTCGCCGATGTGATTCGCACGCAGCGTCCGATGTGATCATCTCCGAAGAAACGCGAGGCCGAGTGTCCTCGCGCACAAATTCGGACAGATGCCCAGGCGTCCCGGGCCGATGCGATTGACCAGCAGGTGAGCGTCTGGGACGCTCTCGGCGTGCGGATTCATCATCTCAACTGCGGCAGCATGGCACTGGGTACCGTCGATCACTGTCTGCTCATCGAGACCGGCGCCGGACTGGTTCTGGTGGACACCGGATTCGGTCTCGGTTGTGTGCGTGATCCGGGCACGATGGTGGGGCCGAGCCGTTTCGTGCTCGGTCTCGAACTCGCCGAACACGAGACGGCGTTCCGCCAGATCCAAGGGCTGGGGTACGACCCCGCCGATGTCCGCCACATCGTGCTGACCCACCTGGACTTCGATCACGCGGGCGGACTCTCGGATTTCCCGGAAGCGACCGTGCACGTGCACGGGCCGGAATTCCGGGCCGCGACCGCGCGCCGGACGTTCTCCGAGCGGACCCGGTATCGGGCGCAGCAGTGGGCGCACGGGCCGCGCTGGATGGTGAACGAAATCGACGGCGGCGAGGAGTGGTTCGGTTTCCGCGCGGTGCGCGATCTGCCCGGTCTGCCGCCGGAGATTTTGGTGGTGCCGCTACACGGTCACACTCGCGGGCACGTCGGCGTCGCGATCGATACGGGCCGCGGATGGCTGCTGCACGCGGGCGACGCCTTCGGCGTCGGCAGCGAAATCGATCCGGCACAACCACATACGCCGTTGCTGTGGCGGCTGTACGAGCTGGCCGCGGTGGCCGGATTGCCCTACCGGGACAACCGTCGTCGGCTGCTGGAATTGAACCGCGCGCACGGCGCCGATATCACCATTTTCAGTGCTCACGACGGCGCGGCGTTCACCCGCCTGACCTCCTCGACGGTGCGCCCCACGCGATGGCGTGGCGGCGAATCCGGAGCGTGAGTCAGTTCACCACCCCCAATATCATGTTTCCGGCGCGCCGATGAGGCACCATGGGTACATGACACGTAATGCGCCCCAGCTCGATTCCGATGTGCCGGTCGCGCGCCCCGATCAGATCGCGCGAATCGTCGCGGCGTTGGCCGCGCTCGATACTCCGGCACCGCAAATAACTGGCGAACTCGCCGGCGGTACTCGATTCCGCGTCGCGTACCGCGTCCTGCCCGACGGGCGGGTCGAACGCGGACTCGCGTGACGGAAGACGCCGTGGGCGGCCCAGCCGGGCCGCGCCGCGATACCGCCGCGCCCGCGGGCCGGTCGAGTTCGCTATCGCGGCAGGCTGACACGCTATTCGCCTATGGCACGTTGCAGTTCGGTCCGGTGCTCGTGGAGTTGCTCGGGCGGGTGCCCGACGCGGAACTCGGCGTGGTCCGCGACCGGCGGGTGGCGGCGTTACCGAAACGTGCCTATCCCGGCCTGGTCGCCGAACCGGGCCGAATGGCCTCCGGGCTGGTGTTGCAAGGACTTACCCGGGCGGACTGGGAGGTCATCGATGCGTTCGAGGACGAGCAGTACGAGCTGCGTACGGTCCGCGTGATCGGCCGGGACGAGCCGGTGCCGACCTACGTGTGGACCGACGTCGTCACCGAACAGGACTGGTACCCTGAGCAATTCGCCGTCGACCACCTCCACGGATACGCCACCCTGTGCGCCCGCTGGCGCGCGGAATTCGCCCGCCGGGCGCGCTGAGAACGTTCGCTGTGCGAAAATAATTGCGGTAGTTGAGTTTTCAACTCCGAGATCGGAATGTCCCCCGGAGACGGGAATCTTCGGCCGCGTCGTCGGCCTGTCGCGGTTGAGCTGGGGAGCGTGTCATCACCGGGGCAGTGCGCGATGGGCGGTTTTCGTTACGGAGGGTCGCGGCCGCTCCGGATGTCGAGGTGCGTGATCGCGGTGCGCGTACGGTGACGATATCCGCTGCGGGAGCTTCCGCGGCGAGGATGAGCCACCGGTAGACGGGTTGATTCGTGCGTGGCCGCAGTCACATTCCGAGGTCGCAGGCTGCATAATTGCTGCACAGCCGCGGCGATCCCAACTATGCAGGATGCTCAATCTTCAGTGCGAAGGTTGTTCATTTCGCGCTACGGGGACAGTATGGCGACGTCGAATGCTCAATCTAGGCCGCACCCGATCGGTGCCGGCCGGACGGGTGGAACTGATGACCGAGCTCGCAGACCGCGATCTGATCCCAGCACCGTACGATCTCGCAGACCGTTATCGAGTCGGCGCGGGAACCGTCGTCCTGACCGGAGTCCAAGCGATCGCGCGACAGTTGGTGGAACAGCACGTCCGGGATCTGCGTGCGGGCAGGCGGGTGGGCACCTTCGTCTCCGGGTATCAGGGCTCGCCGCTGGGCGGTGTGGATCGGCTGCTGGGCGAGATGCCCGAGGTACTGTCCGAGCACGACATTCATTTCGTACCGGCTGTGAACGAGGAGCTCGCGGCCACGTCGGTGTGGGGCTCTCAGGCCGATCTGCCCGCGGGGAATTCCACGCACGACGGGGTTGTCGGGGTCTGGTACGGCAAGGGGCCCGGACTCGATCGCGCCACGGACGCGTTACGTCACGCGACCGTGTACGGCGTCAACTCCCGGGGAGGGATGCTGCTGCTGGTCGGGGACGATCCGGCGGCGAAGTCCTCCACGGTGCCCGCGGCGTCGGAACGATCCCTGGCCGCGATGAACATTCCGGTGCTGTTTCCGCGCAACGCCGGTGAGATCGTCACGATGGGGCTGCACGGTGTCGCGCTGTCGCGGGCCTCGGGTTGCCCGGTGGCGCTGAAGATCGTCGCCGATGTGGCCGACGGCGCGTGGACGGTGCCCGCGACGATCGGCGACATCGATATCGTCGTCCCCGAAATCTCCTGGGAGGGTGTGCCGTTCACGTTCCGGCAGCGGCCGATGGGTGCACCCGCGGACAGTCTGCTCGGCGAGGCGGATCTGCACGGTCCGCGCTGGGCGACCGTGCTGGCCTACAGCACGCTCAACGATCTGGACGTCATCGAGGTGAACCCCGAGCGCGCCGAGATCGGTATCGCGGCAACCGGAACCGCATACGATGCGATGCGCCAGGCCCTGACCGATCTCGGCGTGGACGACGCCGCGCTGCGGAGCGCCGGGGTACGCCTGCTGCGCATCGGAATGCCGTACCCTCTTGCCCCCGAACGGGTCCGCGAGTTCGCCGCGGGTCTGTCCCGGCTGGTCGTGGTGGAGGACAAGACAGCCTTCGTCGAGACGCAGATCCGCGAGATCCTGTACGGCACGACGGATGCTCCGCATATTCTCGGCAAACGCGATGACGAGGGCCGGCCGTTGTTCGCCTCCGACGGCGAGCTCACCGCCGGGCGGATCCTCGCGCCGCTGCGCCGCGTGCTGGACGGGCACCTGGAGATGAAACGTCCACTCCCGCAGCCGCTGTCGCTGTCGGTGCTGCCGACGAAGCGCGCCGCCTATTTCTGCAGCGGCTGCCCGCACAACCGCTCGACCGCCGTGCCGGAAGGTTCCCTGGCCGGTGGTGGAATCGGGTGTCACACCCTGGTGACCATGTCCGATCGGACCGACAGCAAGGTGGTCGGGCTGACTCAGATGGGCGGGGAGGGCGCGCAGTGGATCGGGCAGGCCCCGTTCACCGATGTGCCGCATCTGTTCCAGAACATCGGTGACGGAACGTATTTCCACTCCGGTCAGCTGGCCGTACAGGCATGTATCGCCGCCGGGGTGAACATCACCTACAAGCTGCTCTACAACGACGTGGTCGCGATGACCGGAGCGCAGAATGCCGAAGGGGCGCTGGCGGTTCCACGGCTGACGCGCAAGCTCACCGACGAGGGTGTGCGGCAGATCGTCATCTGCGCCGACGAACCCGGTAAATACCGTAAACGCGACCTCGCGCCGGGAACCCTGCTGTGGCACCGCGATCGGCTGGACGAGGCGCAGCGGATGCTGCGCCTGGTTCCCGGGGTCACGGTGCTGATCTACGACCAGCACTGCGCGGCGGACGCGCGTCGCAAGCGCAAGCGCGGCGCACTGCCGGTGCGGCGCACCCGCGTGGTGATCAACGAGGCGGTCTGCGAGGGCTGCGGCGACTGTGGTGTGCAGAGCAACTGCCTGTCGGTGCAGCCGGTGGACACCGAATTCGGGCGCAAGACCCGGATCGATCAGACCTCCTGCAATACCGATTACAGCTGCCTGAAGGGCGACTGCCCCTCCTTCGTGACGGTGGAACTGCCCGAACCGGGCGATCAGTCGTCGCGGAAAGCGCAGCGCGGCAAGCGGGTTCGTCCCGAACCGCCGACGCTGCCCGATGTCGGCGTCGAGGCGCCGAACGGCACCCAGAACGTCTTGCTGGCCGGAATCGGCGGTACCGGCATCGTGACCGTCAACCAGGTCCTGGCCACCGCCGCCATGCGAGCCGGATACCGGGTCGCGGGCCTGGACCAGATCGGGATGAGCCAGAAGGCCGGTCCGGTGGTGTCCCATATGCGTTTCGCCGCGACCTCGCTCGAGCCCGCCAACCGGCTCACACCCGGCTCGGCGGACTGCATTGTGGCCTTCGATCTGCTCGCCGCGGTCGATGCGAAGAATCTGGCCTACGGGTCCGCGGCGGAGACGATCTCGATCGCCTCGACCAGCCGGACGCCCACCGGTGCGATGGTGTACGACGCGGCGGTCCGGTATCCCGAGACCGAGGATCTGCTGGCCCGGCTGTCCGCGGTGTCACGCTCGGTGACCTCGTTCGACGCGCTGGCCGCCGCGCAGGCTCTGTTCGGCAATGCCACGGCCGCCAACTTCCTGCTGGTCGGGGCGGCTTACCAGGTCGGTGGGCTGCGGTTGCCCGCCGCGGCGATCGAGGAGGCCATCGAGATCAACGGCGTCGCGGTCGCCGCCAATATCGCGGCCTTCCGGTGGGGGCGTGCGGCGGTGGCGCGTCCCGAGGAATTCGCCGCCGCGACCGCACCGCGTTCCGGCGGGCGCAGCGTACCCGAGACTCCGGCGGAGCTGCTGGACGGTCTGAGCGCGACCGGGGAGACCCGGCGGCTGGCCGAGCGGCGTGCGGGCGAGCTCGTCGGTTTCGGGGGCGTGCGCGTGGCCCGCGAGTACATCGACCTCGTTCAGCGGGTGTGGGAATCCGAACGGAAGGTCACCGATCGAACCGAATTCAGCGAGCAGGTGGCGCGCGGGCTGTACAAGCTCACCGCCTACAAGGACGAATACGAGGTCGCTCGGCGCCTGACCGATCCGGCGTTCCTCGACGAGGTCGCCGCCGCGGTCCCCGACGGCGCGAAGCTGACCTATCGGCTGCATCCGCCGATCCTGCGCGCACTGGGTCGCACCGAGAAGATCGGTCTCGGCCCGCGGACACATCTGGCCCTGCGCCTGCTGGCCAAGGGGAAGCGTTTGCGCGGCACCGCATTCGATCCGTTCGGTCATACGCACGTGCGCCGCGTCGAACGCGCCCTGCTCGCGCACTACACCGAGATGATCGATACGCTCCGCACCACTCTGTCCGCCGATTACGACGGCGCAGTCGAAGCGGCCGCCCTGCCCGAGGTGATCCGCGGCTACGAGCAGATCAAACTCGACAACGTCGAGACCTATCGGAGTCGCCTCCGGGCGTTGGAAATCGACCCGCCGGTTCTGCCGTAGCGGCACTCGCGGGCCGGGAGCGCGCGAGGCTCAGAACCCTCGCCGCTCCCGGGGCACGAGCAGGCAGAGCAGGGCGACGATCAGGCCGCCACCCACCGCGTAGAGCCCCCAGGTGCCGCTGAACAGGTGGTGGTAGTCGTTGCGGATCTGATCGCCGAGGGAGCTGTCCAGACGCCAGGCCAGGACGCCGAGGGCAGCCAGGCCGACCAGGACGCTCAGCCAGCCCAGCAGACGCGAACCGAACAACGTCGCCAGCAGGATCACCGCGGCGACGCCGAGCAGAACTATCGCCAGCGACGTCTGCAGGCTCACCGACTGGGCCTGGATCTGGTCGAGGCTGCGACCGGCGGGGAACCCGTCGCGTAGTTCGGTGAGCTGCACATGACGAGCCTCGACCGTGCCGATGAGCGGCCCGAAGGTTCCCACCGCCACCGCGATAGCACAGAGCAGCAGCAGGAGGTGGACGAAAGTGCGCATACTCCAGGGTATTGCGAACCAGGTGATTTCGCCCACAACTTGCGGACGTCGAGCCGACGCGCAGGTCTCAGCCGACGCCCACCGGCGACCGCAGCGCGTGCGGTTCGATCGCGCCGCGAATCAGGGCCCGCTCGTCGACCGTCTCGGCGCGATACGGCAGCTTCGACAGGGTCGCGGTCATCTTCGCCACCGGATCGTCGATCACCTTCGGCGTGCCGAACAGGAAGGTCCACTCGTGCTCGTCGCTGACGTACGGCACGACCGTGGGGAACAGGGCGTGGAACCGGGCCCACGAACGCTTGAGCGTCTCGTTGCGCCACATGGTCTGACACCCCGCCTGGACGGCCAGCACACCGCCCTCGGACAGCAGCGCGCGGCATCGCTCCAGGAATTCGTCCTCGTACAGCCGGTTGTGCTGCGCCTCCTCGACCCGCTCGTCGGGCAGATCGATGCAGATCAGGTCGTAGCGCACACCCGCGGCCTCGGCCTCGGCCAGGAAATCCCAGCCGTCGGCGAAATGCATCTTGACCGGGCCCGACTGCGCGACCGCCTCGGCCAGATCCGCCGGAGAGTATCCGTAGGGGAGGTGCTCGGCGCACAATTCCACCTCTTGCCGGTCGATATCCACGTGGTCGACGATCGACGCGCCCGCGGCCACCGACATCTGCGAGGCCACCCCTTCGCCGGAACCGACGATCAGCACGCGGTCCAGCTTCTCGGCCAGCGCGTCACCGGGCACGAGCATGGCCTCGTGATAGGTCAGCTGGGAGAATTCGGTGGACTGGCGATCTTCGTCGGAGAACAGGCTCACGCCCTGTTCGGTACGCGCGATCACCATGTGCTGGAACGGAGTTCGGGTGTCGACGATGACGTCGTGCAGATCCCACACCCGGGTCGTGCCCGGGCCGACCGGCTCGTGGATACGCCGGCCGCCGCGCCCGCGCTGGATCACCTCCGTGTGCACCGACGTCGGGGAGAGTTCCTGTTGCAGCAACTCCACCGCCGTGGTCGCGCCCGCACCGATACTTCCGCAGGTGAAAACGTCGACGAAGATGTCGCCGGATTCCGGATAGGTGTGGATGGACGCATGGGATTCGGAGAGCAGCGCCAGCACGGTGACGCCCTGCGGATCGAACTTCTTGTGCACGACATCGCAGATGGTCACCCCCGCGGCGACCAACGATTTTCGAAGGGCTGCTTCGAGTCGTTCGAGATCGTCGCACAGGGCCGTGTCGACACCACCGAACTCGGCCAGCACGTGCCAGCCGGTGAATTCTGCTGTCATTGCTGAACTCACTCTCGCTCAGCGCCGATGACATGAACAGTCAAAGGCGGAAAACCGTTGAAGGACACCGACGAATAGCTCGCCGTATAGGCGCCGGCATCGAGGATCCGAACGGGATCGCCGGCTCGCAGCGTGGTCGGGAGAAGGACCCGCGTGCGTTGATAGAGTACGTCGTCCCCGTCGCAGGTCGGACCGGCAATCACCGCCTCGTCCGCTGCGTCACCGTCTCGCGAGGTCACGATCCGGTAGGCGATGTACTCGTTCTCGGTCTCGGCCATTCCGTTGTACCGGCCGATGTCGAGGTATACCCAGCGCCGCCCGTCCGGCGCGATGCGCACGTTGACGACCTCGGCGTGGATCACTCCGGCATTGCCCACCAGGGCGCGGCCGGGTTCCACGACGACGTCGGTGTGCTCGGGAAGGTGGCGTGCGGCCGTCTCGGCGATCACCGCACCCAGCTCGGACAGCTCCGGCGCCGGATCGGCGTACGAAATCGGCAGTCCGCCACCGATGTTCACCGATCGCACCGGAATGTCCTTGACCGCCAGCGCCTCGGTGATCGCGGCGGCCTGCTCGATGCCGATCTGCCACGCGGACGGATCGAGCTGCTGCGAGCCCACGTGGAAGTAGGGGCCCACCGGTACGAGTCCGAGATCGCGGGCGCGCACCAGCAGCCGCACCGCCTCACCCGGGGCGCAGCCGAATTTCGTGCCGAACGGCGTGCGCGACTGCGGCGTCGAGGCCAGGAACCGGCACTCCACCTGCGAACCCGGCGCGTGTTCGCTGATCCGGGTCAGATCGTCCTCGCTGTCGAAGGCGTAGCGGCGCACGCCCGCCGCGTAGGCCGCCGCGATATGGGCGGCCTTCTTGATCGGGTTGCCGAAGCACAGCGTCGCGGGATCGACGCCGAGGGCGAGGCACTGCTCGATCTCACCGATACTGGCGACGTCGAACTCCGAGCCCTCGTCGGCGAGCAACCGGATGATCTCCGGCATGGGAGATGCCTTGACCGCGAACCGAATTCGTATCGGATGACGGTTCCCCAGGCCACTGAGCGCGGATCGCAGTGCGCGGAAGTTGTCGCGCACCCGGGCGAGGTCGATGACGAGATAGGGCGACTCGGGCGCGTGTGGACCGAACAATCTGAGCGAACTCTCTTTCTTCCGGGCAGTCTCCCACGGCGGACAGCGAGCGAGAGCGTATCAGCGGGAGGCGGTGTGGAACGAACTGCTCATCCCGCACTCACCGTGACCTCGTCGAACACCACTTCGCCGGCGGCATCGGAGGCGGGCAGATCGACCACCGCGTCGATCGACCAGCCGTGGTCACCGGCCGGATCGTCGAGTACCTGACGCACCCGCCACAGATCGGGTCTCTGCTCGATCTGGAACAGCCGTGGCCCGCGGGCCTGCGGGCCGGTGCCGATTTCGTCGTATTCGGCGAAGTAGGGTTCGAGTTCGGTCTCCCAGTCCGGGCCGTCGTCGAGGTCGTCCAGGGCCGCCCAGCGTCCCAGTGCCGCCAGCTCCACGCGGCGGAACATGGCATTGCGCACCAGGACTCGGAACGCGCGCTCGTTGGCCGAGATCGGCCGGACCGTCTCCGAGCCGAAGGCCAGCTGTTCGGAATCGTTCTCCGCACCCGGATTGGTGAGCTGCTCCCACTCGTCCAATAGACTCGAATCCACTTGGCGCACAAGCTCGCCCAGCCATTCGGTGAGGTCCTCGAGCTCCTCGGTGCGTGCGGATTCGGGCACCGTGCGGCGCAGCGCGCGGTAGGCGTCGGCCAGATAGCGCAAGACCACGCCCTCCGAGCGAGCCAACTCGTAGTTGCTCACCAGTTCGGCGAAAGTCAGTGAGCGCTCGATCATTTCGCGCACCACGGATTTGGGCGACGGTGTGAATTCCGACACCCACGGATGACCGCCGCGATAGGTCTCGAAGGCGGGCTCGATCAGCTCGGCCAGGGGTTTGGGCCAGGTGACCTCTTCGAGCAGTTCCATCCGCTCGTCGTATTCGATGCCGTCGGCCTTCATCTCCGCGATGGCCTCGCCGCGCGCCTTGTGCTGCTGGGCCATCAGCAGCTGACGCGGATCCTCGAGGGTGGACTCGATGATGGAGACCACGTCGAGGGTGTAGGTGGGCGCGGAGTCGTCCAGCAGATCGAAGGCGGCCAGTGCGAAGGGCGAGAGCGGCTGATCGAGGGCGAAATCGCGTTGCAGATCGACGGTCAGGCGTGCGCGTCTGCCGAGGGCGTCGGGTTCGTCGAGTTGCTGCACCACTCCAGCATCGCGCAGCGCGCGGTACAGGCGAATCGCCTTGACGATATGTTTGCGCTGCGCCGGACGCGGTTCGTGATTGTCCTCGAGCAGATGCCGCATCGCGTCGAAGCAGTTCCCGGGCCGGGCGATGACGTTGAGCAACATCGCATTGGTGACCTGGAACCGCGACACCATCGGTTCGGGCGCGGCGGCGACCAGCCGGTCGAAGGTCTCCTCCGACCAGGACACGAAGCCCTCCGGCGGTTTGCGCAGCTGCACCCGGCGCTGTTTCTTCGGATCGTCGCCCGCCTTGGCGCGCAGACGCGCGTTCTCCACCTCGTGCTCGGGCGCCTGCACCACGACCGTGCCCATGGTGTCGTATCCGGCGCGTCCGGCCCGTCCGGCGATCTGATGGAATTCCCGCGATTTGAGCCGGCGCGTGCGCACACCGTCGAATTTGGTCAGGCCGGTCAGCAGGACCGTACGGATCGGTACATTGATGCCGACGCCGAGAGTGTCGGTGCCGCACACCACTTTCAGCAGACCTTCCTGGGCGAGGCGTTCCACCAGGCGGCGATATTTCGGCAGCATTCCGGCGTGATGCACGCCGATCCCGTGCCGGATCAACCGTGAGAGCGTCTTACCGAAGCCGGTGGCGAATCGGAATCCGCCCAGCGCCTCGGCGATCGCCTCCTTCTCCGCCTTCGAGGCGAAGTTGACACTCGTGAGCGCCTGGGCGCGTTCCAGTGCGGCGGCCTGGGTGAAGTGCACGACGTACACCGGGGCCTGGCTGGTGGTGACCAGATCCTCCAGGGTTTCGGTGATCGGGGTGCGCACGTACGAGAACATCAGGGGTACAGGACGTTCCGTGCCGCTCACGATCGCGGTCGGGCGTCCGGTGCGGCGGTGCAGATCGTCGGCGAAGAAGTCGACCTCGCCCAATGTGGCCGACATCAGCAGGAATTGGGCCCGCGGCAGTTCGAGCAGTGGCACCTGCCAGGCCCAGCCGCGATCCGGATCGGCGTAGAAATGGAATTCGTCCATCACCACTTGGCCGACATCGGCGTTCGCGCCCTCGCGCAGAGCCAGATTCGCCAGGATCTCCGCGGTCGCGCAGATGATCGGCGCCTCCGGATTCACCGCGGCGTCACCGGTGACCATGCCGACCCGGTCCGCGCCGAACACCTCGCACAGGGCGAAGAACTTCTCGCTGACCAGGGCTTTGATCGGTGCGGTGTAGTAACTGCGCTGGCCGGTGTTCAGCGCCGCGAAATGCGCGCCGATGGCGACCATGGATTTACCGGAGCCGGTCGGAGTCGACAGGATCACATTGGCCCCGGTCATTAGCTCCAGCAGCGCCTCCTCCTGCGCCGGATACAGCGTCAGCCCCTGGTCGGAGGCCCAGCCGGAGAACGACTCGAACAGCCAATCGGGATCCACGTCGGGCACGGCACGGTCGGGGATCAGTTCGGACAGCTGCACTGTGCCCATTCTGCCTATGCGCTCGTCCGGCATCCGCACGGCCCCCGCGGCGTTCTGTCAGGCCAGGATGCAGCGGTTATCCGCTCAGCGCAGGTCGCCGTTCTCGGGGGTGTCCGAGTCGCCGAATCCGGACTGCTCGGCCAGGAAACGCTCGAATTCCGCGCCCAGCTCCTCACCGGTCGGCAGATCGGCATCGCTGGCCAGCAGGCTGGACTGACGCTCCTGGGCGGTGACGAAGCTGTCGTACTGGCGCTCGAGCGCCTGAACGACCGTCTCCACCTCGGTATTGCCCGCGATGTGCTCGTTGACCTGCTCGCGCACCCGCGCCGCGGCCTCGCCCAGCGCGGCCAGCGGCAGATCCAGACCGGCGTTGTCGGCGACGTTCTCCAGCAGCGTCTGCGCGGCCTCGGGATATGCGGTCTGCGCCAGATAGTGCGGCACGTGGACCGAGAAGCCGATCGACTCGTGACCATGCTGGGCCATCCGGTACTCCAACAGCGACGACGCGCTGCCCGGCACCTGCAACTCGCCCGGCCAGCGCTGATGCTCACCGATCAGGTCGCGGTCGTTGGCATGTGCGGTGACGCCGAGCGGGCGGGTGTGCGGGATCGCCATCGGAATGGCGCTCAGGCCGATCGTGCGGCGCACCCCGAGCTGTTCGGCCAGCAGCCGCACCGCGGTCACGAACTTCTCCCAGCGCAGATCCGGCTCCAGCCCGGCCAGCAGCAGGAACGGGGTCCCAGCGCTGTCTTTCACGGCCCACAGGGTCAGCTCGGGTTCGGCGTAATCCGAGAAGTGGTCGGTCTTGAACGTCATGAGCGGACGACGCGAGCGGTAGTCCAGCAGCTCGTCCACATCGAAGGAGGCGACCAGCTCCGCTTCGAGACTCTCGCGCAGATGGGTGGTGGCCAGACGTACCGCATGTCCGGCGTCGGTGAAACCTTCCAGGCCGTGTACCAGCACCGGACCCGCACCGTCGTCGGCCGACAGCTGCGGAGCGGGGAACTCCAGTTCGTACATTCGCGACTCGTAATCCTCCATCGCTTACTCCTTCCTGGTGGTCCGCCACAACCGGCCGGCGGGCGGGGCGGTGGCGAACCGTGCGCCGCCTGCCGATGTGGTCTCCTCGGACCACCTTCCATTGTCCCTCATACCGTTCCGGGGCGGCGCCGTCGGTCTCGCTTCGCGAGGCCGCGCCTGCCTGACAACATGTCGGCGGGCGATCTCATTCCGCGATTGTGGGCTGGATCTCGTTTTCCGCACGCGAATCTCCTGCCCGCGTCGTCACTTTTCGCGCACACCGCCCGCCTGCCTCCGGCGTGGCGGCGCGGACAGCGTGCGAGCATTGGGCATAGTGTGCCGAGTGAACGTGCCGGAGGCTCCGGGTCCGCGACCGCGCCGATTCGGGCGCGGCGGCCTCGCCGGGTGCGCGGCGCTGGGACTGTTGCTGACCGCATGCGGGCAGACGGTCTCCGGACATCCCGGCGCCGAATCGCCGCAGGTCACGGTGGCCAGGCATATCGCCTCGGAGCTCACGTCGATGCTACCGACCGCCGGACAGTTTCCCGATGAGTATCCGCCGACGGTGTTGTCCGCTTCGGATGCCATCGGCGCCGACGCGGATCTGCGCGGCATTCCCTCCGGCGCGGCGGTCGATCCGGTTGGTTGCGCGGGCTCGCCTCCGTCCGATCCGGCGCGGATCGCGGCGACGGTCGGCACCGACGAGGACACCCGCGCGAGCATCACCGTCGAGCTGATCCGTACCACGGACCCCCTCGCGCGGTTGCGCGCCCAGCTGCAGCGGTGCGGCACGGTGCACGCACAGCACGGGCCGGTCACCAATACCATTGTCACCCAACCGGATCCGCCCGCCCCGGTCGATGCCGACGATTCACTCGCCTGGCGGCGCACGGTGAGTGGCCAGCGTGGTGGACCGGGGCTGACCCGGTCCATGCGCGCCCTCGCGGCGCAGATCGGTGATGTGCGGATCATTGCCACCTATCTGACCTTCGGCGCGGACAAACCCGATATGACGGCGCTGGACCAGGTGTTCACCGCGGCGGTGCAGGACGTCCGCAAGGGCTGAGACCTTGACGCGCCAGCGTCCCCCGGCAGGGACCGTAGCAGGCTCGTCCGACAGGAAAGGGCTCGCCGCGGCCCGATCGGCTGCGTGATGCACAGATCCGGTGATTGTCCCCAGGTCTGGTGAACGCCCAGTTCATCGATGCTCTGCCGGACCGCGTGGCGGTCATCGTTGGACGCATGACGACCGCCATCGAACCCACACCGGCCGACGACGAGTGCGCCGGGACCCCCACCGAATCGCCCACCCCCGCCCGGGGCGCGAGGACCGATCGGCCGGCATTACGGGCAGACGATCCGCGCGAATGTATTGCCGCGGTGCCCGCGCTGCTCGGATTCGTCCCGCGCCGATCCCTCGTGGTCTATCTGCTGCGCCAACCGCCGAGCGGGTCGGGTCCGGCGTCGTTGAGTGCGGTGGCCCGCCACGATCTGGAGCCGCCCGGCCGCGGTGGCTGGGCGCGGCTGGCCACGCATCTGACCGCGCTCTGCGTGCGGGAGAACACCGTCGCCGTGCTGGCTTTGATCGTCGACGATCGCGCGGGTGCACCTCATTCGGGCAAGCCGGGTGTGCGGTCGGGCCGACATCGCTATCTGATGCGCGCACTCGAACGGGCCCTGGTCGCCGAGCACATCATGCTGGACGAGGTGTGGGCGGTACGGGAGATCGCGGCAGGGGAACCGTGGTGGGCCGTCGAGGATCCCGCGGTCGCCGGGGTGCAATCCGATCCGGCCGCCTCACCGATCGCCTTGGCCGAGGCCGTGGACGGCTATCGGATCAAAGCCTCGCGCGAGGACCTGGAGGATCTGGTCGCGGTGGATGCGCAACTGTGCGCGGAAGTGCGGCCGGAGGTGGACCGGGCGGGGATACTGGCGGGCCAGCGATTCCGGACCGCGATCTTCCGCGACGAGCTGGATCGCTACCGCCGGTCCCTGCTGAACCGGGTTCTCGATCGGGTGGCGGTGCTGGCCTCCGACGGTACGGTGGATGCCCGGGCACTCGCGGAAACCGCTGTCGCACTGCGGGATCCGACCGTACGCGACGCGGTGTTCGCGCTGGCGGGAGGCCATCGGGCCGAGGCCGCCGCACGGCTGTGGGCACAGCTGTGCCGGGTCCTGACCGGATCGGACCGGGCCGAGGCGGCCACCCTGTTCGGTTACAGCGCCTACACGCGCGGTGACGGCGTCCTGGCCGGAATCGCACTGCGGGCCGCGCTGGAATCGGATCCGGACCACACCATCGCCCGGTTGCTCGATACCGCTCTGGGCACGGGCATGCCGCCGCACGAGGTTCGCAAACTCGCGTACAGCGGCCGCGCCAAGGCCGCGGAACTGGGTGTCGAGTTCGACCTGCGAGCCGATTGGCTGCAGCCGTGAGGGCCCCGGGCGGGGCCGCGCCGGGGGTGGTGTTATCGGGCGCTGTGCGCGCGGTCGCCCAGCGACTGCAGGAAAGCCCAAGCGTCGGTGACGATCTCGTCGAGATCGTTGTGCTCCGGCTGCCAGCCCAACTCGGCGATGGCGCGCTCGCTCGACGCGATCAGTACGGCCGGATCGCCCGCGCGCCGCGCGGTGTCGACCGAGGCGATCTCCCGGCCGGTGACCCGCTCGCAGGCCGAGATGACCTGGCGCACAGAGAAACCCGTGCCACTGCCGAGATTGAAGATGCGATGCTCGCCCGGGCGGGACTGCGCGAGCGCCAGCAGATGGGCCTGTGCCAGATCCCGGATGTGGATGTAATCGCGCACCGCGGTGCCGTCGTCGGTCGGATAGTCGGTGCCGAAGACGGAGATCGACTCGCGGTGGCCCAGTGCGGTCTGCAGGACGAGGGGGATGAGATGGGTTTCCACGACACGGTTCTCGCCGAGCCCGCCGTAGGCGCCGGCGACGTTGAAATAGCGCAGGCTCGTCGCGGCGAGTCCGTGCGCCGCCGCATAGGAGGTGATGGCGTGGTCGATCGCGAGCTTGGAGGCGCCGTAGGGGTTGGTCGGCCGGGCGGGGGCGTCCTCTGTGATCGGCACCTGCTCGGGCTCGCCGTACACCGCCGCGGTGGAGGAGAACACCAGTCGCGGGGTCTCGGACCGGCGGATCGCCTCGAGCAGGGCGAGCGTCTTGACGACGTTGCCGTGCCAATACTTCTCCGGTTTCTGCACCGACTCACCGACCAGCGATTGCGCGGCGAAATGCAGGACACCGTCGAAGGATTCGGATTCGACGAGTTCGACGCCGACGGTGGCGATATCACCATCGACGAATTTCGCACCGCTGGGCACGCCCTCGGCATTGCCGGTGGACAGATCGTCGACCACGACCACGTCGTGACCGTCCTCGATCAGCACCTGGGCGCAGACGCCGCCGACATAGCCCGCGCCGCCGGTGACAAGAAGTTTCATATTTCAGACCAGCCTCACCTGGATGGCGTGCGCCATCTCGTCCGACAGTTCGAATCCACCGTGACCGGGCACCGAGATGACCACCACGCCCGGCCGGGTCTCGACGGTGACGCGGGCATCGGGCACCACGCCCACCTCCCGGAGCTGGCCGATGACCTCCGGATCGGTCTGGATGTGCTCGGACAGGCGCCGCACCACAACCGCGACGATCTGACCGGGCGACAGATCCGACAGCCGGATCAACTTCTCCTCCGAGGAACCCGCGGCGAGCACCCCCAGCTCGTCCAGGCCCGGAATCGGGTTGCCGTACGGGGAGGTGGTCGGGTTGTCGAGCACCTCGACCAGGCGGCGCTCGACATCCTCGCTCATCACGTGTTCCCAGCGGCACGCCTCGGCGTGCACGTTCTGCCAATCGAGTCCGATGACGTCCACCAGCAGTCGCTCGGCCAGGCGGTGCTTGCGCATCACCGCGACCGCCATGGACCGGCCCTTGTCGGTCAGCTCGAGGTGGCGGTCGCCCGCGACCAGAAGCAGCCCGTCGCGTTCCATGCGGGCAACCGTCTGGCTCACCGTCGGGCCGCTCTGCTCGAGGCGTTCGGCGATGCGTGCGCGCAGTGGTGTGACACCCTCCTCCTCGAGGTCGTAAATGGTACGGAGATACATCTCCGTGGTGTCGACCAGATCCTTCACCTGTTACCCCTTCGTCGGCAAAGATTCTACCCACGCGCGGTCGCGGATTGGTGCGCGAGGATATTCGGCTTGTGCTGCGGAAACGCCGAGCTACCCGGGCGCGGCCCGGCAACGGCGGATCCCGGCGCGCCGTACTGCCTAGCATTTGTACTGCATGGCAACGACAAAACGGGTTCGTCCCTTCCCGTGTTCGGTTGTGGATCACAGCACGGCCACCCGCCGACGACGTGCATTAGCGTGGCATTCATGGCAAGCGCAGCGCCCGGCGGCGGCCCGGCGGTCGTGTGGACCGACCGGTTCCTGGATTACACCTGGACTCCGGAACATCCGATGAAACCCGCTCGGCTGCGGTTCACCATGGACCTGGCACGCGGTCTCGGTCTGCTGGAGGGCGTCGAGACTCTCGCGCCCTCGACCGCCGGCGAGGCGGATCTGCTGCGCATCCACACGCCCGCCTACCTGGACGCGGTCCGTCACGCCGAGCCCGCCGCTCCCGGCGTCCCGCCGCCGAACACCGCGCCGTACGGGCTGGGGACACAGGACAATCCGGTGTTCCCGCACATGCATGAGGCGGCGTCGGTGATCGTCGGCGGCACCCTGGCCGCTGCGGGTGAGATCGCCGCGGGCCGGACCCGGCGCGCGGTGAGCATCGGTGGTGGTATGCATCACGCGATGGCCGACTCGGCTGCGGGGTTCTGCGTCTACAACGATGTGGCCGTGGCCATCTCGTGGTTGCTGGACCACGGTTTCGACCGCATCGCCTATGTCGATGTCGACGTCCATCACGGCGACGGTGTGCAGCGCGCCTTCTACGGCGATCGACGGGTGCTGACCATCTCGGTCCACCAGCATCCGGCGACGCTGTGGCCGAATACCGGATGGCCCGAGGAGACCGGCGCGGGCGCGGGCGAGGGTTCGGCGATCAATCTCCCGCTGTTGCCGGGCACCCGGGACGCCCAGTGGCTACGTGGATTTCACGCCGTCGTGCCCGGTGCGCTTGCCGCGTTCCGGCCGCAGCTGCTGATCAGTCAGTGCGGTGTCGACACCCACCGCGAGGACCCGCTGGCGGATCTGGAGTTGAGCGTCGACGGGCAGCGCGCGGCGTTCCGCGCGATGCGCGAGTGGGCCGATCGATATGCGCAGGGCCGCTGGCTCGCGGTCGGCGGCGGGGGATACGGCCTGGTCCGGGTGGTGCCCCGGGCCTGGACCCATCTGCTGGCCGCGGTGCTGGACCGAGATATCGATCCGGCGACCGAGATCCCCCTGGACTGGCGCGAACAGATGCGCGCCTACGCGCCCACGGTCGAACCGCCGCGCACCATGGGCGACGGAATCGCACCGGAGTTCGCCCGCTGGGACGGTCCGGGTGGCGCGCCCGATTCCGGTGACGCCCGCGCCGACCGGGCGCAGCGCGCGGTGGACACCGCTGTATTGGCCACGCGCCGCGCAGCGTTCCCGCTGCTGGGCCTGGACCCGGAGGACCCCCGTGACTGACGCCGAGCACACCCCGCCCGCACAGGAGCCGCCCGCCTGGCTCGCCGACTTCGGGCCCGACACACCGCGGAACCCGCCGCCCCCGCCGCAACATTGGCTCGCCGATGTGCTCGCCTCCGACGGCGGCGTGGTGCGGCTGCGCCCCATCACGCCGGACGACGCCGCGGCGATGCAGGAATTCCACGCGAGTCTGTCCGACCGGACCCGGTACCTGCGCTACTTCGGTCCCTATCCGCGGATGACCCCCAAGGATCTGTACCGGACCACCCATGTGGACTATCACGATCGGGTGGGCCTGGCGATCGAGCTGGGCGAGGTGATCATCGCGGTCGGACGCTACGAACTGCTCTCGGACCGGGAGGGCCCGCGCGCGGCCGAGGTGGCGTTCGTGGTCGCCGACGCGCATCAGGGCCGCGGCCTGGGCTCGATTCTGCTCGAACATCTCGCCGGTGCCGCGGCGGAGAACGATATCGCTACCTTCGTCGCGGAGGTCCTGGCCGAGAACAACACGATGGTGACGGTCTTCCGGGACGCGGGATATCAGATGCAGCGCAGCCGGGACGGGTCGGTCCTGCACCTGGAATTCGCCATCGATCCGACCGAAGCGCTGCTGTCGGTGCGTGATTCGCGCGAACGGGCATCGGAGGCCCGCAGCGTCGGCAATCTGCTGCATCCGAGGTCGATCGCGGTCATCGGCGCCACGCCGTCCGCGGGCCGGGTCGGCGGTGCGGTGCTGGCGAATCTGCTGTCCGGGGTGTTCCAGGGCCCGGTCTTCCCGGTGAATCCGAATCGCAGCTCGGTGCGCGGAGTACGGGCGTACAACACCGTTCGTGACATCCCCGACGAGGTGGATCTGGCGGTGGTCGCGGTGCCTTCCGCGGAGATCCCCTCGGTGCTGGACGACTGTATGGCAAAGGGCGTCAAGGGACTCGTGGTGCTGACCGCCGGATTCTCCGAGACCGGCCCGGCGGGCTATGCGGCCGAACGCGATCTGGTGGCCGCCGTCCGCGGGCACGGCATGCGGGTGGTGGGCCCGAGCGCGCTCGGCATCGCCAATACCGATCCGGCGATCTCACTGAACGCCACGCTGGCCTCGGTCATGCCGGGGCGCGGGCGGGTCGGATTCTTCTGTCAGTCCGGGCCGTTGGGTGCGGCGATCCTCGGCGAGGCCGCCGCGCGGCGGCTCGGACTGTCCACATTCGTCTCGGCGGGCAACCGCGCCGATGTGTCCGGCAACGATCTGCTGCAGTACTGGGACAGCGACCCGGACACCGATGTGGTGCTCTTGTATCTGGAGACCTTCGGCAATCCGCGCAAGTTCTCCCGGATCGCGCGCCGAGTCGCGCGCACGAAACCCATTGTGGCCGTGAGCAGTGGCCGCAACGCCACCCGCACCACACCGCCCTCCTCGCTGGAACGTTCGGTGGAGCGCGATCTGTTCGCGCAGGCGGGCATCATCCAGGTCGATACGATCTCCGAACTGTTCGACTGTGCGATGCTGCTGGCCTATCAACCGCTGCCCGCGGGGCCGCGGCTGGCGGTGATCGGCAACAGCGCCGCCCTGGGCTGGCTGGCGGTCGACGCGGCGCGCGGCGCGGAACTCGACGTGCGCGATCCGGTGGATCTGGGGCCGCAGGCCGGACCGGAGGATTTCCATGTGGCGGTGGCTTCCGCGGTGGTATCCGCACAGGTCGACGCGGTGATCGTGATCTTCGCGCCGCCGGTGCCGACGGCGGTGCCCGCCTATGCCGAGGCGATCCGGTCCGGTGCCGAATCCGCCGCAAAACCGGTGCTGACCACGTTCGTCGCCGACCACGGAATGCCGAATCTGCTCGCCACGCGGGGGACCGGCGGCGTGGTAGGGAGCGGGTCCATTCCGTCCTATCCGGACCCCGAACGCGCGGCGCGGGCGCTGGGCCGTGTGCAGCGCTATGCCCAGTGGCGCGACACGCCCGTCTCGGCGACGCGGCGACCCGCGGGTCTGGATACCGAACGTGCGCGAAACCTGGTGGAGCAGTGGATGGTCCGCTCACCCGAGGGGGATTGGCTCGGCGACCTCGAGGCGGTGGAGCTGCTGGAGTGCTACGGCATCGGGATCGTCGAGTTCCGTGAGGTTCGCGATGCCGCGGCGGCGGAGGCCGCGGCCGCGGACCTCGGCTACCCGGTCGCGGCCAAGGCGACCGGTGAATTGTGGCGCAACCGTTCGGATCTCAATGGCGTGCGACTGGATCTGTGGCGGCCCTCGGCGGTGCAGCGCGCCTACGCCGATCTGGCCGAGGTGTCGGGCAACGCGGTCGTGCATATTCAGCGGATGGCCACCAAGGGAGTCGGCTGTGTGCTGCGTGTGCAGGACGACCCGTCGTTCGGATCCGTGATCAGCTTCGGATTGTCCGGCACGATCATCGATCTGCTGGGCGACCGGGTCTATCGTGCCCTGCCGCTGTCCGAGGGGGAATCGATCGCACTCATCGATGCCCCGCGGGCCGCGCCGCTGCTGGACGGCAGAGCCGGTGTGTCGGGCAGAACCATCGGCGAGCCGGTGGACAAGAGCTACCTGTCCGAACTGGCACAACGTATTTCGGCGCTGTGCGATGACCTGCCGGAGGTGCGCGAGCTGGCGATCGAGCCGATTCTGGCCTCACCGGAGGGCGCGGCCGTCCTGTACGGCCGCGTCCGCATCGGCCCCGAACCCAACCACTTCGACATCGGCCCGCGCCGCCTGGGATGAGCGCGGGCGGGCCGGCGACCCGACGATCAGGTCGTGCCCGCGACCTTTTCGACCGCGAGCAGTGCCTCGGGCGGCGCGCTGGACCCCTTGTCGAACAGGTGGTCGTGGAGTTCGGGTGACGGGTGGTCGGCTGATCAGGCCGGGCAGGTCAGGTCCTCGTCGGCCGGGCGGACGTCCGAGGCCGAAGGTTCTGATGCGGAAGGTGCCGGGAACGCGTTGCGGAAGGTGAAGGCGTATTCGGTCGGGCCGTGTGCACGCAGGCGAGTGATCCGCTGCTCGGCCTCGGCCACGGTGGGCAGGTGGCCCGCAGGCACCCACCACAGCGCCTGATACGCCTCGGACATGGTTTCGAACCAGCCGCGGCGCTGACGCATGATCCGCACATGGTCGCTGCGGTAGACGAATTCGGTGAGCGATGCCATCGAGGACCAGACGCTCATATTGACGATCAACCGGTCGTCGTCGAGTAGCCGGATGGCGGTCGCGTCACCGTCCTCGGTCTGTAGTCGCCAGATGAAACCGGTTGCGGCGTCGGCGAGGGAGTTGATCTCGTCCAGGGCGGCGACGAAACCGGACAGTCGTGCGGAGCCGAGCGGTTCCAGGGGCAGGGCGATATTCACTTGGGCGAGGTGATGACCGGGCATGAGACGAGGGTAACCCGGAAATGAGGAGATCTTCTCAGTATGACGATTGTGTGGTGTGCGGGACCGCCGACATGGCATTGATCCGGCGGTGGTCGATACTGGAGGCCATGCGCGAAGATCAGATCGAGACCGCCACTGCGCCGCTGCGAGATGACATCCGCTACCTGGGAGCGATCCTGGGCGAGACGATCAGAGATCACGAAGGGCACGAGGTGTTCGATCTCATCGAACGGGTCCGGGTCGAGGCGTTCCGGGTGCGGCGATCCGAGGTGGAACGGAGTGCGGTCGCGGATATGGTGCGCGACACCGATATTCGCGTCGCGCTCCCACTGATCCGGGCGTTCAGTCACTTCCTGCTGCTGGCGAATTTGGCCGAGGATCTGCAACGTGACAGGCGTCGCGCGGTGCACGTGGCGGCCGGGGAGCCGCCGCAGGAGTCCAGTCTCGCGGCCACCTATCGCAAACTCGACGCCGCGCGTCCCGACGGCGAACTGGTCGCCGATCTGCTCGACGACGCGGTGATGTCGCCGGTCATCACCGCGCATCCGACCGAGACGCGCCGCCGGACCGTCTTCGACGTGCAGTCCCGCATCACCGATCTGATGCGGCAGCGGCAGCGCTATACCGAGAGCGAACCGCAGTACGCGGAATTGGAGACCGGGCTGCGCCGCCAGATTCTGACCCTGTGGCGCACCGCGCTGATTCGATTGGCGCGCTTGCGGATTCAGGACGAGATCGAGGTCGGACTGCGCTATTACGACCTGACGTTGCTCGAGGTGATACCGCGGATCAACGCCGACGTGCGCGCCGCGCTGCGCGCCCGCTGGCCGGAGTATTCGCTGCTGCAACGCCCGATCCTGCGCCCCGGCTCGTGGATCGGCGGTGATCGGGACGGCAATCCGAACGTGACCGGCGAGGTCGTGCACCGTGCCACGCACCGCGCCGGTGCGGTGGCCATCGGGCACTATCTGACCGAGTTGGTCGGTCTGGAGAAGACGCTGTCGCTGTCGGCGCGGCTGGTGGCGGTGACCGATGATCTCGCTCGCCTGGCCGAGACGTCGTTCGACGATTCGCCACAGCGCGCGGACGAGCCCTATCGCCGTGCCGTGCGCGGTATCCGAATTCGCCTCACCGCCACCGCGCGGCGTGCCCTGGGCGAGATCCCCGCCGACGGCGTCGACCTCGACACGCTCACCGGCGCCGTCGAACCCTATGGCTCCGCTCAGGATCTGCTCGACGATCTGGCCGTGGTGGACTCCTCGCTGCGCGCCTCGGGTGACGGACTGCTCGCCGACGATCGCCTGGCCGCGCTGCGCGGCGCGGTCGAGACGTTCGGATTCCACCTGCAGGGTCTGGATATGCGGCAGAACTCCGATGTGCATGAGCAGGTCGTCGCCGAACTGCTGGCGTGGGCCGGAGTCCACGCCGATTATGCGAGCCTGCCCGAGGATCGGCGCGTGGAGCTGCTGGCCACCGAACTCGGCACCCGCCGCCCGTTGCTTGGGCCCGGCGCGCGGCTGAGCGATCTGGCCGCCAAGGAACTGGGCGTGCTGCGCGCGGCCAAGGCGGCCCTGGAGGATCTGGGCCCGGATACCGTGCCCAACTACATCATCAGCATGTGCACCTCGGTCAGCGATCTGCTCGAGGCGGCGCTGCTGCTGAAGGAGGCCGGAATCCTCGATCCCGGCGATGCGCAGACCCCGCCGAACAGTCCGGCGGGGGTGGTGCCGCTGTTCGAGACGATCGAGGATCTGCGTCAGGGTGCGCAGACCCTGGTCGCGGCGCTGGAGGTTCCGGCCTATCACCGGCTGGTGGCCGCCCGCGGTATGCGCCAGGAGGTCATGCTCGGCTATTCGGACTCCAACAAGGACGGCGGATATCTGGCCGCGAACTGGGCGCTGTACCGGGCCGAGCTGGATCTGGTCGAGGCCGCGCGCAAGACCGGGATTCGGTTGCGGCTGTTCCACGGTCGCGGCGGCACGGTCGGTCGCGGCGGCGGTCGCAGCTACGACGCGATTCTCGCGCAACCGGCCGGGGCGGTGCGCGGTTCGCTGCGACTGACCGAACAGGGTGAGGTGATCTCCACCAAGTACGCCGAGCAGGGCACCGCCTACCGCAATCTGGAAGCGCTGGTCGCGGGCACGCTGGAGTCGACGCTACTGGATGTGGAGGGGCTGGGCGCCGATGCCGAACCGGCCTACGAACTGTTCGACGAACTGGCCGAACTGGCCCGGCAGGCGTATGCGCGGCTGGTGCACGAGACGCCCGGGTTCGTGGAGTACTTCCGGGCCTCGACGCCGATCGCCGAGGTAGGAGATCTCAATCTGGGCAGTCGACCCGCCTCGCGCAAACCGACCAGCTCGGTCGGGGATCTGCGTGCGATTCCCTGGGTGATGGCGTGGAGCCAGTCGCGGGTGATGCTGCCGGGCTGGTACGGCACCGGCACCGCGATCGAGCAGTGGGCGGGCGAGGATCCCGAACGGATGGCGGTCCTGGCCGATCTGTATCGCCGCTGGCCGTTCTTCCGGACCGTCATGTCGAACCTCGCGCAGGTCATGGCCAAGGCCGATCTGGACATCGCCGCCCACTATGCGGAGCTGGTGGAGGACTACACGTTGCGCGACACCATCTTCGGCATGATCCGTGCGGAGTTCGACCGCACCGTCCGCGTGCACGCGGCGGTCACCGGCAGCGACCACCTCCTGGCCGACAACCCCGCCCTGGCCGAATCCATCCGCAACCGCTTCCCCTACCTCGAACCGCTCAACCAGATGCAGGTGGAACTGCTGCGCCGACGTCGCGCGGGCGACGATTCCGAACTCGTGGAACGCGGCATCCTGCTGACCATGAACGGCCTCGCCACCGCACTGCGGAATTCGGGCTAGCGGATCCGGCGCGGCCGCTCGGTGGCGATGTCCGAGCCGCGCGGCCGCCGCCCGGATCTGCGCCAGCGCCATTCCGCACGCAGGAAGGTCGGCCCATGCCACGACCGCCTCGTCTGCAAAGACTCAATCGAACGAGACGTCCGCGCCGACTGTTAATGGACAGCGGCATCGTTTGCCGCACTGCGTAATTCGGGACATCATCGATCGCCATGGCGGACTCGTCGCTCAGGGACTCGGTGGTGCGATGCCGCATGATGGGTAGGAGATTCCCTACGGTTGACAGGTAGGAAAACGCCTACCTATAGTGGCGGGCATGGCTCAACGGGTCGAGCACGCGAATGCGGATCGGGTGTTCGCGGCGCTGGCGAATCCCACGCGCCGGGAGATTCTGGAAATGCTGCTCGACGGTGAACGGACCGTGCGGGTCATCGCCGAGCGGTTCGAGATGACCCGTCCGAGCGTGTCCGAACATCTGCGGGTGCTGCGGGACTGCGGGCTCGTCGGTGAGGACAAGCGTGGTCGCTATCGGTATTACCGCGTCGAACCCGAACCGCTATACGAGTTGCGGACCTGGCTGAGCCCGTTCGAGCGCTACTGGCGTGCGCGGCTGCGTGCCCTGGGCAATGTGCTCGACGCCATGCCCGACAACCCCGACAACCCCGAGGAGTGATCGTGAGCGACGCCGCGACAGCGATAGAACTGGACCACTACTACCCGCACCCGCCCGAGAAGGTGTGGCGCGCACTCACCACGCCGACGCTGATGGCGCGGTGGATGATGGAACCGATCGGTTTCGAACCGGTGGCGGGCAACGTCTTCGAGATGAAGACCCGCCCAATGCCCGGCCAGGACTTCTCCGGCCACATCCGCGGCGAGGTGCTCGAGGTCGTCGCACCCGAACTGCTGCGCATGACCTGGAACGACGCCCAGGCCGACACTCCGACCGGCTGGATCATCAGCTGGCGACTCCGCCCGGAGGGGCGCGGCACCCGGATCCTGTTCAGTCACAACGGCTTCGACCCCGACAACCCGCTCATGC
The DNA here is from genome assembly GCF_001613065.1 of Nocardia miyunensis NBRC 108239. Classification (GTDB taxonomy): domain Bacteria; phylum Actinomycetota; class Actinomycetes; order Mycobacteriales; family Mycobacteriaceae; genus Nocardia; species Nocardia miyunensis. Next base: position 111,952 of record NZ_BDBQ01000010.1, on the reverse strand, counting down.
AGCGCGCCCGTTCCATCATGAGCCCGGGCTGGGCCGGCATGCTCGACAACCTGGAAACCCTGCTCGTTCAAGAGGATTGAGTGCCAGGCCCGAGCAGTGACGTACTGCTCGTGATCGGCCGGTCGTCTCGCGTGCCTGTGCGAGCACGCGGTCTCGCTGCGTCGCATTGCGATCGGACGATCCTGGGCAGCGGCGGGGAGATTTGTCGTGCCCGGCACGGGTGAGGTCTCGTGTTCAGGACCCCGAGACCGGGACTATATCGGCGACGATGCGGTGGATGGTTCCGTCGGGGATGTCGAAGGTCTCGGTGATGCCGACCGTGACCAGGCGCTGCCCGGCGAGGCCCGAATCCAGGTGGTAGCGGGCGGTCACGACATTGCCCGCAGTGCTCAGCCGCACGTCGTAGATGCGTTGCACGAGCTGATACTGCGGGCCGGTGTCCAGATCGTGGGTGAGTTGCGGGCCGGAGTAACCGGTCTGGATACCGGCCTCCACGCGCGTGCAGTCGGGTGCGAACGGGACGTCGGCGGCGTTGTGGGAGATCAGCGCGTCGAGGTACGCCATGGCGATCGCCTCGCGCTGGTCGGGGACTGTCGCAGGGGCGGCGGTGGCGCTCGGCGCGATGGCCAGTGCGGCCAGCAGTGGTAGCGCCAGAAATGGAACGCGTTTCAATCTCATAGGGTGATCGTAGGAGATCGGGCCGGGCCGGGGCACCGAGATGGCTCAGTTCTCGCGCACTTCCACTCCCCGCCAGAACGCGACGTAGTCCTTGATGTTCTCGGCCGCGGGCAGCGGCTCGGGGTAGTACCAGGCCGCGTCCACGTTCTTCGTGCCGTCGACCGCGACCGTGTAGTAAGAGGCCTCGCCTTTCCAGCCGCAGGTGGAATGCGTTCCGGATGTCTCGAAGAACTGCCGGTCGATCGACTCCGGCGGGAAGTAGTGATTGCCCTCGACGACGATCGTCGCGTCGCTGACGGCGAGCTGCTGTCCGTTCCAGATGGCTATCGTCATGGAAACCATTGTGCCGCAATCGATCATCGTTTCAACCGGTCGCCGACTACAGCGCCGGCCGGTTCGCGCGGTACCCGGAGGGGTTGGGACGCGCGTCGCCGACCGGCGCTCCGGGCGACCGGATGAGATCGGTCACCGCGGTGGAGCTGGGCCGGATTCCGGACGGCCCAGCGTCTGGGGGATCTAGCTGGCGTAGGCGCGCAGGCGGTCGGCCCGCTCACCCTTGCGGAGCTTGGCCATGACCTCACGCTCAATCTGCCGAACGCGCTCGCGGGACAGACCGAACAGCTTGCCGATCTGGTCCAGCGTGCGGGGCTGGCCGTCGTCGAGGCCGAAGCGCAGGCGAATCACCTGCTGCTCACGCTCGTCCAGGGTGGCCAGCACGCTGCGGACGTCGTTGTGCATGATCCCGGCGATGACGGCGCTCTCGGCGGAGGTGGCCTCGGAATCCTCGATGAAATCACCGAGGGGGGCCTCCTCGTCGCTGCCGACCGGCATGTCCAGACTTACCGGATCGCGGCTGTGGTCCAGCAGATCGGCGATCTTCTCGACAGGAATGCCCGATTCGGTGGCCAGTTCCTCGTCGGTGGCCTCGCGGCCGAGCTGCTGATGCAGTTCGCGCTTGATCCGGGCGAGCTTGTTGACCTGCTCGACCAGGTGGACAGGCAGCCGGATGGTGCGGCTCTGATCGGCCATACCGCGGGTGATGGCCTGCCGGATCCACCAGGTGGCATAGGTGGAGAACTTGAAGCCCTTGGCGTAGTCGAACTTCTCCATCGCGCGGATCAGGCCGAGGTTGCCCTCCTGGATCAGGTCCAGCAGCGGCATGCCGCGGCCGGTGTAGCGCTTGGCCAGCGACACCACCAGGCGCAGGTTGGCCTCGAGCAGGTGCTGGCGAGCGGCCTGGCCGTCCCGGACCAGAACCGCGAGGTCGCGCTTGCGGGTGGCGGCCATCCGCTTACCGGTCTCCAACAGGTGTTGGGCGTAGAGGCCCGCCTCGATGCGCTTGGCCAGCTCGACCTCGTCGGCGGCCGTGAGCAGCGCAGTCTTGCCGATGCCATTCAGGTACACGCGTACCAGGTCGGCTGCGGGGCTCGTGGCGTCGAGGTCCTGATCGCTGGCGCGCAGCCCAGTGGTGGCGGGGCTTGTCATGACTTGCCTCCTGTCGGTGGTGTCTCATCCGATCAACGGACCCGACACTGGGAAAGTTCCCCGCCACCCCGGCGATAAACCGTGCTGAGCTGCGGCTTTCACCGTACCCGTCTGAGAAGTTCCTAAGAAGGGTGCAGCCGGGGAACGCCGGCCGGGTGGCGGACTACGCCGGGTGGATCAGGCCGTGCCGAACCAACCCGGTGACGATCGTCAGTGCGGCGGTGCGGAATTCGGCTGTCGCCTCCGCGCCGCTGTGACCGACCGCTAGCAGGTCGATCAATTTGTGTAACGGCAGGCCGTCGACGCGCATTCCCGCGAGCAGGGCGGCGGTGGAGTCGTCCACCTCGTGCTGCCAGCGCGGGCCGTTCCCGCGGTGCAGCCGCGCCACCTGCTGCTCCCAGCCGTCCGGCCCGGTCAGGTAGACCCGCTCCAGCGCGGTCGCGGCATCCACCCCGAAGCGTGCGGACCAGGCCAGATCGGGATCTGCCGCCACCGCGCGCAGCCAGGCCGAGCGTTCGAAGTAGGCGGTGGCCTCGGGGCCGAGCGGATCGTCGAAACCGTGTGTGAGGTCCTCGGCGAGCAGTTCGGTCGGCCCGTCGATCGCTCGCAGATAGACGAATCCGAAGCCGATGCCCTCGACCTGGGCCTCCTCGAACGCGTCCAGCCAGGCCCGCGCGCGTTCCTGCGCGTGGTGATCGCGCGGATCCAGGCCCGCGTCGCGCAGCCAGGTCCCCACGTAGAGGGCGGGATCGGCGACGTCGCGCTGTACGATCCAGGCGTCGATGCCGTGATCGGGCAGCCATGAGGACACCCGGGCACGCCAGTCCTCGCCGTCGCGATGCACCCAGGAGGCCAGCATGGCCGCGGTACCGCCCGGTGCGAGCAGATCCGGAGCCCGGGAGACGACCAGTTCGCTGGCGCCGTCCAGGGCCAGACCCGAATCGCGATAGGTGTGCTCGATCCGGGCGGGGCCGACCACGAACGGGGGATTCGCGACCACCTGGTCGAATCGGCGTCCGGCGACCGGCTCGAACCAGGAGCCCCGCAGCAGTTCGATGTCCAGCCCGTCGAGTGCGGCTGTGGCCTGGGCCAGCCACAGCGCCCGCGCGCTGACGTCGGTGCCGGTCACCGTGCGCGCGTATCCGGCGGCGTGCACCGCCTGCACGCCGCATCCGGTGCCCAGGTCCAGGACCGAATCGACCGGTTGGGTCGGGGTGGCGCGCAGGAGTGACAGCGATGCCTGGCCGACGCCGAGGACATGATCGGCGCTCAGGGTGCGGCGCTGGACCGAATCGTCCAGGTCCGAGAGCACCCAGCGAGTTCCGCCGCCGAGGTCCAGCGGACGCAGGTCGAGTGCGGCCCGCACGTTCGCGCCGTCCCGCTCGAGCAGCCCGGCGGCCACCGCGCGGTCCAGGTCCAGCGGTGCGAGTGCGGCCGCGACGTCGCGTTCGGGCTCCGGATCGCCGAGCAGCAGCAGCCGGACCAGCGTGCCCAGCTCACCCGCATCGCGGACCGCGCGGCGCACCGGCACCGGTTCGGACCGGCCCAGAGCGGTGTGCGCGTCCTCGCCGAGCACCTCGAGCAGGGTGTCCGCGTCGTAGCGGGCGCGGGTGAGCGCGTTGCGCAGATCGGGTGCGAGCGCGGCCAGCGGTGAGAGGACGGCTGTCGGGTTCGGGGACATGCCTGGGAACTCTGCCAGGATCGCCGCCGAGCACCTGGTGGCGGGGCCGGTCACTGGTTCCGGGACGGGCACGTCGCGGGAGCAGCCCGGTTCACGGTGCGGCAGGAACTATGCCGCTCCCGAATGCCCGATCCGCGCTGAAATCTGCGTGACCAGCGGTTTCACGGCGGGTGACGCACGTCACGATCCAGGCCCATCACAGATCGCGGCCGACCGGCATCTCATCTACGACCCTCAACGAAGGAGGCAGAGATGAAGGTCCTGGTGGTAGGTGCCGGATATGCGGGCACGATCGCGGCGAATCGGCTCGCGCGCAAGGTCGCCGATGCCGAGATCACGGTGATCAATCCCCGGCCCGAATTCGTCGAGCGGGTGCGGCTGCATCAGCAGATCGCCGGTTCGGGAGCGGCCGCGACGCCGCTCACCACGATGCTGCGACCGGGAATCGGCACCCGGATCGGCACCGTCGAGAAGATCGGCGACGGCAGCGTGCGGCTGGACGACGGCGTGAACATCGCCTTCGACCATCTGTTCCTGGCCGTCGGCAGCACCGTCGAACCGCTGCCGGGTGCGATCGCGGTGGGGACGTGGGAGGGCGCGCGCACGGCGCACACGGAACTGGCCGCGCTGAGCGCCGGACAGGTGGTGACCGTCGTCGGCGGCGGTCTCACCGGAATCGAGACCGCCGCCGAGATCGCCGAGGCCCGGCCCGATCTGCGCGTGCGTCTGGTGGGAGCGACGATCGGGGCGAGCCTGTCCGAGGGCGGGCGTCGGCGAACGCGCACGGGATTGGCGCGTCTGGCCGTGGAACTGGTCGAGGACACCGTCGAGGAGATCGGCCAGGACACCGTTGTGCTGCGCTCGGGTGCGGAACTCCCCTCGGATCTGACGCTGTGGGCGATCGTGGCCGATGTGCCCGATCTGGCGGCGCGCAGCGGGCTGACCGTGCGCCCGGACGGCCGCGCGGTCGTGGATGACTATCTTCGAAGCGTGGACGACCCGCGCATATTCGTGATCGGAGACTGCGCGGCGGTTCCGGGCGCGCGACTGGCCTGCGCCACCGCGGAACCGCAGGGCGCGCACGCCGCGAACACGCTGGCCCGGTTGGCGGCCGGACGCGCACCCCGGCCGTACTCCATGGGCTACGCCGGGCAGGGCCTGAGCATCGGACGTCGCGACGCGGTGATCCAGTTCGGCCGCCGTGACGATTCGGTCCGCCGGACGTTCCTGGCGGGACGAACCGGCGCGATCATCAAGGAAAGCGTGTGCCGCTGGGCGAAATACGGCGCGCGGACGGCGAATTACGCATGGCTGCGGGGACCGAGGTGAGTTCGTCGCCCGATCCGGACGAGGAGTTCACCGCGCATCGGCCGCTGCTGTTCTCCATCGCCTACGAGATCCTCGGTTCGGTCGGCGACGCGGAGGACGTCCTGCAGGACAGCTATCTGCGCTGGCGCACGGTCGATCTCACCGAAATCGGCAATCCGCGTGCGTATCTGGCGCGGATCGTCACTCGCGAGGCGATCACGATCGACGGCGTACTCGATCAGGTGACCTGCATCGAGGTCCGCGGCGATCTCGTCACGGCGGTCTACTGCGTCCGCAATCCGGAGAAGCTGGCGGCGATCGCCCGTCGGCCGGTGACCGAAAAAATGCCGGTCACGACCAACCAGGATCGGGTCGCATGTCGAAATCGAGGTATGCGACCGACTTGTGACACCGCGTCACCTGCACAGATGCCCGCGCAGCGGCCGGGCCTACCGCCGCGCCGGGAACGGGGCCGGGGTGTCTGAGTCATGCGCCACGGCGACTCCGAGATCACGCTCGCGGAATTCCTGCGGCTGCATCGCTTCGGCCGCTATTTCACCGACTATTTCCTGACGCCGCTGGTGGCCGCGGTCTGGTCGTGCGATCCGCGTCTGAGCACGGAGTATCCGGCACACTACCTGTTCCGGTTCCTCGACCACCACGGGATGCTGACCGTGTACGGCTCCCCGGCCTGGCGCACCGTGGTGGGCGGGTCCGCCCGGTACGTGGAGCGGATCGCCGCTCAGATCGACGAGATACGCACCGGCACAACGGTTCTCGGTGTGTGGCGCAGCGGCCCCGACGGCGTGATCCTCACCGATGCCGGGGGCGCACGGCGTTTCGACGCCGTCGTCGTCGCCACCCATCCGCGCCAGGCGCTGGCGATGCTGGACGCGCCGAGCCCGGCGGCCCGCTCGGTGCTCGGCGCCATGCCGTACTCGGTGAACCACGCCCTGCTGCACACCGACGAATCGCTGCTGCCCCGAGCGCGGCGGGCGCGTGCGTCCTGGAACTACCTGGTGCCGAACGGGATCGGGAACGCCGCGGGCGTAATCGTCAGCTACGACATCACCCGTTTGATGCGGCTGCACGAGGTCACCGACCGCAGATTCCTGGTCACGCTGGGCGGGGCGGGCCTGGTCGCCCCGGACCGGATGATCGCGGAGATGACCTACGAGCATCCGATCTACACCCGGGAATCCGTTGCCGCGCAACGTCGGCTGCCGGAGCTGGACACCGATCGGCTGGCCTTCGCCGGGGCGTATCACGGATGGGGCTTCCACGAGGACGGCGCCCGCTCGGGCCTGCGGGCCGCCGAACGCATCGGCGGACGGTGGACGCGGCCGGGCGAGTTCGGACCGCGGCGAGTGGGTGTGCGATGACGTCCACGTCGCCGCAGCTGTACTTCACGCGAATCCACCACGCGCGCAAGGCCCCTGTGCGTCACGTATTCGACTATCGCGGCTACAGCTGGTTCTTCGACCTCGACGATCCGCCGCACCTGCCGGTTCCGCTGCGGCCCTTCGGATATTTCCGCGCCGAGGATCATCTGCGGGGTCCGGGCACGACGTTGCGCGCCCGCGTGGAGGAGGTTCTGGCCGAGCACGGCATCGATTGCTCGGGCGGGCCGATCACGGCCCTGATGAACGCCCGGGTGCTCGGCTACGTGTTCGATCCGCTCACCGTGGGTGCGGCTGCCGCCGCGGAGCCGTTGCCGCGCATGATCATTCGCGATCCCGCCGCCTTCTTCGCCCGCCTCGGCGGACAGGGGCTGATCGGATTCGGCGAGTCCTACACCGCGGGGGAGTGGACCGCCCCGGACCCGGCGGCCGTGCTCACGGTCCTGGCCGTGCGGCTCACCTGGCTGGTTCCCGCTGTGCTGCAACGGTTCCGGTGGGTTCTGCCCGCACCGCCGGCGGGCGAAATCGGCACCGCGGCGAACGCGCGCGGCAACGTCGAACACCACTACGACCTGTCCAATGACCTGTTCCGGCTGTTCCTCGACGAATCGATGTCCTACTCCTGCGCGGTGTTCGAGGACCCGGACACGGCGTGCTGGGATCTGCTGGCCGCGGCGCAGCGCCGCAAGATCGATCGGCTGCTCGACGCCGCCGGTGTGCGTGCGGGGACGCGGCTGCTCGAAATCGGCACCGGTTGGGGCGAATTGTGAGGATTCCTGCCGTCGGTCGAGGCGATCGAGCGTCATGCCGGTCGATCGGGGCTGCGTGTATACGCGCGGCAGGGCTTCGGCACGCATTACGCCCAGACGCTGCGAATGTGGCGCGAACGATTCGACGCCCGCGCCGCCGAGGCCGACGCCCTCGGATTCGACAGCACCTTCCGGCGGTTGTGGCAGTTCTACCTCGCCTACTCCGAAGCGGGATTCCGTTCCGGATACCTCGACGTCCAGCAGATCGTTCTCGACCGTCAGGAGGAACGGCCATGACCGTTGCCGTGCATCTCGAATCCGCCCTGCGACCGCTGGTGCGCGGGCCGTTGCCGGTGCGTCTGCACGCATGGGACGGCAGCGTCGCCGGACCCGTCGACGCACCCCGCGTGGTGCTGGAGAGTCCGCGGGCGCTGCGCCGGATCCTGTGGTGCCCGGGCGAACTCGGCGCGGCTCAGGCCTATGTGACCGGTGAGCTCGACGTCGAGGGAGATCTGAGCGAGGCGTTGCGGGTGGCGTGGCGGACCGTCGCCGAACGCAGGATCCCGGGTGTGCGCGTGCGTGACGTCCTGCGTCTGGCGGTGGCCGTCGCGCGGGTCGGCGCGCTCGGCGCACCCCTGCCCGCGCCGGCAACGCAGGCGCGGCTACGAGGTCGGCGCAATGCGCGGGAGCGTGATCGGGCCGCGATCAGCCACCACTACGACACTTCCAACGAGTTCTATTCGCTGCTTCTGGATCCCGCGATGGCGTACTCGTGCGCCTACTTCACCCGGGGTGTACCGGGCACGCCGGACGAGCCCGGCTACGGGCTGGCGCAGGCGCAGTGCGACAAATTGGATATGGCGTGCCGCAAGCTCGAACTGCGTTCCGGCGCAAGGCTTCTGGATGTGGGCTGCGGGTGGGGCTCGCTGAGCCTGCACGCGGCCGAACACTACGGCGTCGACGTGCTGGCCGTCACCATCGCGCGGGCGCAGCGGGACTTCGTCGAAGCCCGGGCCGCCGAGCGCGGACTCGGCGATCGGGTGCGGGTACGCCTGCTGGACTACCGCGAACTCACCGACACCGGCTTCGACGCGGTGGCCTCCCTGGAGATGGGCGAGCATGTGGGGCAACGCAATTACCCGCGCTACGCCCGCGCCCTGTACGACGCGGCCGCGCCCGGCGCGGCGGTGCTGATCCAGCAGATGTCGCGGCGTGGATCTCGGCCCGGCGGCGGGCCGTTCATCGAATCGTTCATCGCGCCCGATATGGCCATGCGACCGGTCGGCGACACCGTGTCCCTGCTCGAGCAGGCCGGGCTGGAAGTGCGTGGGGTGCAGGCGATGCGCGAGCACTACGTGTGGACCGCCGATGCCTGGACGCGGCGGCTCGAGGACCACTGGGACGAGGTCGAGGCGCTGCTCGGCCCCGAGGGCGCGCGGACGTGGCGGCTGTACCTGGCCGGTGGCGCGCTCGCGTTCGAACAGGGCCGCATGGGTGTGGACCAGATCCTCGCGCGGCGCCCGGGGGCCGTGCGCGCGGTGTGCCACATGCCGGATGACCGGGCGGTGCTCGCGTCGTGAACTCGCTACCGCAGGTTCTGCTGGGGTCGGCGATCGCGCTGGCCGTCCTGCAGGGCGCGGCGTTCGCCGTGGCCCGTCGGGTGCGGCGGTACAACGTCGTGGACGTCGTGTGGGGGTCCGGGCTTCGTACTCGTCGCGGTGGTCGCGGCGCTGCTCGGCGAGGGGCCGCTGTCCCGGCGGGTGCTGGTGCCCGCGCTCGTCGCGGTGTGGGGACTGCGCCTGGGCTGGTACATCCAGCGCCGCACCGCCGGGCACGGGGAGGATCCCCGGTACACGCGACTGCTGGACCGGCACGGGCGCAACCCCGCGGTGGTGATCTCGCGGATCTTCCTGACCCAGGGCCTGGCGCAGTGGATCGTGTCGCTGCCGGTCCAGGTGGCGGCCGTGGCCGGACCGGCCCGGGGCGTCGGATGGGTCGTGCTCGTGGCGGGCGTACTGGTGTGGGCGGTCGGGGTGTCCTTCGAGGCGGTGGGTGACCGTCAGATGGCGCGGTTCAAGGCCGATCCGGCGCATCGCGGCGTCGTCATGGACCGCGGGCTGTGGGCGTGGACACGGCATCCGAACTACTTCGGCGACTTCTGCGTGTGGTGGGGCCTGCGGCTGATCGCGGCCGCCGCGTGGCCGGGCGTGCTGACGGTGTTCGCGCCGGTGATCATGTCGTATCTGCTGATATCAGCGGCGCACCGCCTATTTCTTCCCTCGGCCACCACGCCGGGGTACCTCGACACATGGAGACACAACGCTATGGCGGATGAGCGTCGCATCTCTCCGGTCGGGAACGACCGCGACGATGCGCACGACGCCGGGCCGGAGAGCTGTCCGGTGCCCCGAGTGACCTCGGACCCGGATATCGCGCGCCGGCTCACCGAGTTGCTGCGCGGTATCGCGGGCGGCGACCGGGAATCGTTCACCCAGTTCTATCGTTCGACCCACGATCGCGTCTTCGGGCTGGCGCTGCGCGTACTGCGGCGTCCGACCGTCGCGGAGGAGATCACCCAGGAGATCTACCTGTACGTGTGGAACGAAGCCGCGCGGTACGACCCCGGCCTGTCCAGCCCGATCGGCTGGCTCATGATGCTCACCCATCGACGCGCGGTCGACCGGGTGCGTATCGAATCCTCCACCACCACACGCGATCTCGCCTACGGGCATCGTCAGCTGGGCCGCGATCACGATGTCGTCGCCGAGACGGTGGGGCAGCGCTCGGACGAGCGGGCGGTCGTGCAATGCCTCGGCACGCTCACCGACACCCAGCGTGAGACGGTCGCACTGGCGTACTACGGCGGCCGGACCTACACGGAGGTCGCCGATTATCTGGGCATTCCGTTGAACACGGTGAAAACGCGTATCCGGGACGGGCTGAAACGATTGCGGACCTGTTTGACAGGATCGGTGGCCGATGCCTGAGCGCCCAGCCGACGACGATCTGCTCGATCTCGCCCATCCGTACGCCCTCGACGCACTGTCTCCCGAGGACCGCGCCGCGGTGCAGCAGCGGCTCGACCGCGCCGACGAGGCCACTGCCGAGTCCTTCCACAGCACGGTGCGCGATCTGCGGGAGACGCTGGCGTTGATGACCGTCGTCGACGCCGTCCCCGCGCCGCCCGACCTCGAGGCGAAGCTCCAGCGTGCCCTCGACGCCCAGCTCGGCGCGAGCGGCCCGGCGCAGCCCGCGGCTCGGCCGGTCACTCGACTTCGTCCGCGCACCTACCGCCGACTGGCTGCCGTCGCCGCCGCCGTCGTGGTCGTCGCGGGTGCCGGAGCGGGAATCGCGGTGTACCGCAGCCACTCCCACAATTCCGGCGGAGTCACCGCGGAGCAGGTCATTCGGCACGAGGACGCCCGCGAGAGCACGGTCTCGGTGGCGGGCGGCGGCACCGTCACCGTCAGCGCGTCCCGTGAGCTGGACGCGGCGGCGGTGTCCTTCGCCGCCGTTCCGGCCGCACCCGCCGAGCACACGTACCAGCTGTGGCTGATCTCACCGACGGGCCGGATCAGTTCCGGCGGCGTCCTGGGCGCCCTCCCCACGAGCAGTTCCCCCCTGCTCGTCCACTACGGGGACGCCGGCAACCTGGCCGTATCGATCGAACCGGCGGGCGGCTCACCCGCGCCGACGACCCAGCCGATCGTCGGGGTGCCCCTCACCTGACCTCGGTCCCGCACGATCATCACCGAACCCGACCCGGCGGCAGCATGATTCCTCCTGCGACGCCGTTCCCGGATGCCGGGTGAGCCAGGCCGTCCCATGGCGTGTTTCGGACTGTGGTAGATGAGCCCACGAACAGACCGATGCCCCGACCGCTTCGTGCCGGTCGGGGCATCGCTTCGTTCAGACGCGCTCGGGGGTGGGCCGCTCACGTGCGGGACGGCCGAACAGGGCGCGGAAATCGGTCCGCACCATCGGGCGTCCGTTGAGCCAGATGCTCCCGGGCACCCGGCGGGTTACCTCGGCCCCGAACACCGACATCGCCATGACCGCGATGTACACGATCACCGTGCACCACAGCGCGCCGATCTCGTCGCGCATGGGGATGATCCACGGAGCGAGCAGCTGTAATGCGAAGGGATGCAACAGGAATACCGGGAACGACCGATCCGAGCCGTAGGTCATGAATCGCGACATGACCGAGCCCGCTCGATGCTTGGTGTTCCACCAGCTGCCCAGTGTGTACTGGCCGACGATGATCATGATGAAGAAGACGATCATGTGCGGCATGAAGATGTTGCTGGCCGCCGCGGGCGGCATCCCGTGTGCGGTGGAGCGCAGGAATTCCCACACCGCGAACACCGCGGCGGCGACCGTGCCGAGTACCAGCAGCGGCCCGAACCGTCGGACGACCCGGTCGACGGCGGACAGATGCCATGCGGCGACCGCGCCGAGTATCACGTAGAACTGATAGGCGAACACCACAGCGTAGATGTGCGCCCATATCTGGCCGGCGAAACCGGTGAACGCCGGGGGATGGGTGGCCAGCCACAGGAAGCCCAGTTGCAGGGCCCCACTCACCGCCAGTACCCAGCGATGATGCCCCTCGGTCGCGCGCAGCAGCTTCAACAGCAGCGGGAACAGCAGATATACCTGCATGGTGACCAGCAGGAAGTACATCTGGTACCAGGCCTGGCCGGTCGCGATGTCGAAGACCAAACGCCACAGCGCGTGTCCGATCGGCTCCTGGAAGTTCCCCAGGACGATCGCGTAGGCCCAGTAGAACACCGACCAGACGACGTACGGGATACCGATCAGCATGAATCGCCGACGCCAGAACGTGCGCGCGGTGAACGGCTTGTTGGCCGACTGGTAGATCAGCACGAAGGCGGTGAGCGCGAAGAACGCCAGCCGGGTGTAGTGCAGCAGCGTCTGCGCCGCGTTGGAGGTCACGCTGTCCGGGGTCGTCGTCCCAGCGGTCACATGATCCAACACGACGCACGCGAAGGTGAGAATTCGGAACAGGTCTACCTGATGCAGGTACGGCCGCTTGGTCTTTCGAGGCTGTGCCGATTCCGGGGGCTCCGGCTTCGGGTCGGCGATCGTGAGCGTCGCAGTGTTCACGGTGCCGCGATCGTCCTGCGTCATCTGCCTCCTCGTCTTCTCCGGACTTCGGTCCGGCCGCGACTCATAGTGTCAGCCGACGCTGTGAATCGCCTTCACGCAATCTCCGAAATGCCTGGGCCGATCATGGTGTGGCCCAGTGGACTCCGGTTGCGCTACCGCATCGCAATGCCGACGGCTCGACCGGATACGGCATCCGGGAGATTGTCGGGATTTACCGTCGGTTCCGGCCGGAAGCGTAGCAGGTCCACCGGCGATCAGACACGTGTCGCGGTGACGCCGGACACCGCGATCGTCGCCCGAGTCGATCTCCGGATGTGCCGGAAAGAGGTTTAGGCGCTCTTCACGGCACATGTTCGCCGGGAAAAATCGCCCGGTGCGGATTCGGTCGGAGGCGGCTCGCCGACCCGGGCGACATCCGATCGCGCATCCGCTCAGCAGGTGCGCACCGGGCTCGCGGTGATCCGGTCGGCGGAGGCGAGCGGGATCGGCTCGAACATCGCCGGTTCGTCCTCGGGGAACAGCGCTGTCGGCCCGTAGATCCAGTCGGTGAACGAATAGTCGTGGACCGCGCGCGAACGCAGCAGCACGTTGCGGCGCTCCCGCTGGCGGCCGTCGAGGTGCCACAGCTCACCCCATGCGCGAGCCGTCAGCACCACCCGGCGGCAGTGTTCGGGGCGGACCGCCGCGTATGCCGCGAGCGTGCGCGCCCAATCGATCGTTCCGTCGTTGGCGCGCAGGCGTTTCGCGTGCTCGGCGAGCACCCAGCCGTCCTCTATCGCCATGATCGCGCCCTGGGCCATGTATTGCAGGGGCGGGTGGGCCGCGTCGCCGAGCAGGGCGATCCGGCCGTCGACCCAGGTGTCGATGGGGTCGCGGTCGTACATCCGCCACCATTTGTCCCGCCACATGTGCGGCAGTCCCGCCCGAACGTCCTGGCAGGTGCGCTCGAATGCGGTGTCGAGTTCGTCGGGGGTGCCCCAGTCGTCCAGTCCGGCAACCGCTTTGGGGGATTCGAAGACGGCGACCTGATTGAGCAGATCCCCGCCGCGCAATCCGTAGTGCACGAAGTGGCAGCGCGGGCCGACGTGTACCACCACTTCGGACAGATCGACCGGGCGTCCGGCCCCGGCCACCGGCACCGTCCCCCGGTAGGCGACGTAGGCCGATGACACGGGCCGATCGTCGAGGAACAACCCGCGGGCCACCGAATGCAGTCCGTCCGCGGCGATGACGACATCCGCGGTGTGGAATGTGCCGTCCTGCGTTGTGGCGGTGGCCTTTTCCGCATCCTGGGTGTACGCGACCACGCGCTGTTCGGTGCGCAGGTCCACGCCCGCGTCCCGGCAGGCGTCCAGGAGCAACGCGTGCAGGTCGCTGCGATGGATGACCAGGTACGGGAAGCCGTATCGGCGTTCCAGGTCACGCAGATCCAGGGAGGTCAGCTCGCTGCCGTCGACCGCGTCGCGCATGACCATCCGGTCCGGTACGACGCCGCGGGCCTTCGCCGTGTCCAGCAGACCGTAGTCGTCCAGGATGCGGGTGCAGTTGGGTGCGAGCTGAATGCCCGCGCCGACCTCGCCGAACTGTCCGGCCTGCTCGAGAACTCGCACCCGCAGGCCGAGGCGGGACAGTGCGAAGGCGGTGCTCAGGCCGCCGATTCCGCCACCGACGACGACGATGTCGGGTGTGCTCGTGAGGTTCGGTGTGTGCACGGGTGCGGTTCTCCTTACAACCAGGGGCCGAGGTCGGGGACGTCGGCGAGAGAGTGCGGACGCGCGGCGAGGTAGGCAGCGACCTCGGGCAGCGGTCCGCCGGGGATCTCGCCGAGACCGCGTTTGGCCCGGATGTCCGCCACGAGTGCGGTCAGGAAATCCTCAGGCAGATCGGCGAAGCGCACCCCGGTGCCGAGATCGACGGCATGGACGCATACCTCCCGGGCACGCAGCCAGGGGATCTGGGTGGCCGGTACGGTCCGGCCCTGCGCGGTGAGCACCTCGGTGCGCCACTGTTCTTCGCCCAGCGCCGCCATGGCCGCGCTCAGCTCGCGCGACGCCCGGTCCAGGCACGCGATGAGCTGGTCGACGGAAAGCTTTGCGCCGGAATCGATATCGGCGGCGCGCTGCGCGGGCGAGGAGTACATCGGGGTCGGCTCGCCGGTCGCGGCCCAGTGCACCAGGCGGCCGAGCGCATCGGCGTTGGCCGCGACGTGGGCGAGCAGATGCGCGCGCGTCCAGCCGGGCAGGGCGCACGGTCGCGCGATATCCCGATCATCCAGTGCGGCGGCATGTTCGGTGAACGTCGACGTTCCCCACGCGACCCAGCGCAGGGAGTCCGCGTGCGTGCGCACCGTCACGACTCCGCGACGATCCGGTTGGTGCACTGCCCCAGTCCCGCGATGCGCGTCACGACGGTCTCCCCGCCGGTGAGGTACACCTTGGGGTCGCGGGCGTGGCCGACACCGGCGGGAGTTCCGGTGGCGATCAGATCGCCGGGATTCAGCCGGATGATCGTCGAAATGTATTGCACGAGATGGACGGGGTCGAACAGCAGGGTGCCGGTGTCGTCCCGCTGCATGACGCGGTCGCCGACCAGGGTGGTCACCTCGAGCGCCGGGCGGACGCCGCCCACCTCGTCCGGTGTGACGACGTACGGGCCGACCGGGGTGGAGGAGTCCCAGATCTTGCCCTGGGACCACTCGATGGTGCGGAACTGCCAGTCCCGCACCGAGATATCGTTCATCACGGTGAATCCCGCGATGGCCGCGGCGGCCTGGTCCGCACTCGCCCGGCGCACCGGTTTGCCGATGACGACCACCAATTCGACCTCCCAGTCCAGGGCGTCGGTCTCGGCGGGCTTGGCGATCGGGTCGTCCGGGCCGGTGAGGGTATCGGCGAACTTCGTGAAAAGAGTTGGGTAGCTGGGGAGTTCGCGGCCCATCTCGGCGATGTGGTTGGTGTAGTTGTGGCCGACGCAGATCACCTTGGACGGATTCGGCACCACGGGAGCGAGATTCGCGTCCGCCGCGGGCCAGGTCGTGCCGGTGGCCGCGGCGGCGATCGTGGCCCAGTCCTCGCGGGCGAACAGCGCGCCGAGGTCGGGGTAGCCGAGATCGACCAGGACGTCGCCGTCGAGACGGACCGCACGGGTGCCGCCGTCGACGCGGAGGGTGGCGAGTTTCATCGGGTGATCTCCTGACGGTCGAGCCGGAGCGCCTCGAAGACGGGTGCGTCCGAGAAACGGAACAGATCCAGTGCGCCGGAATCGGAGTCGGTGCTACCGGCCTCCGAGGTGGCGGAGAAGGGTTGCCACGACGGGACGACGAACAGATCACCTCGGGTGACCGCCCAGCTCTGCTCGCCGACCCGGACCGTGCCCGAACCGTCGAAGACCTGGTAGACCGACGAGCCGGTCTCGCGAACCGGTGCGGTCTGCGCGCCGCGGGCGATCCGGTGGAACTCCGCGCGCAGGGTCGGCAGGACGTCGGATCCGTTGTGCGGGTTGGCGAATCGGACTGCCGCGTGGCCGGGCTCGACGGTGCCGCCGTAGCCCTCGCGCTCCAGCAGCAGCTGGTCGTTCAGTGCGGCGTCGGTGTGCTCCCACTTGTAGGCCAGCAGCGGTGAGCCGGGTGCGACCTCGCCGACCGAGAGCGGACGCAGCCCCGGATGACCCCAGAGTCGTTCGGAGCGTGAGTGTTCCGGCGTGATCCGTTCGGCCGCACTGATTTCCGTTCGGCCGAATTCGAAGAACTGCGATTCGACGAGGTACTGGAACGGGATGTCCAGCCCGTCGATCCAGGCCATCGGTTCGGCGGTCGCGTTGTGGTGCGCGTGCCAGTTCCAGCCGGCCTGCGGCAGGAAGTCGCCGCGCCGCATCGGCACCGCATCGCCCACGGGCTGCTCGCCGCTGCCGCCGACCACGGTCCACACACCCGAGCCCTCGACCACGAAGCGGAACGCGTGCTGGGTGTGGCGGTGTTCGGGGGCGTCCTCGCCGGGCATCAGGTACTGGATCGCGGCCCACAGCGTCGGGGTGGCGAAGGGCCGTCCGCCGAGCGCGGGATTCGCCAGTGCGATCGCCCGGCGTTCGCCGCCGCGTCCGACGGGGACGATCTCACCGGCGCGCTCGGCCAGGCGCAGCAGACTCGCCCAGCGCCACAGGTGCGGCGCCGCGTGCGAATTCGGCTGTGCCGGCATCAGATCGCCGATCTGCGTCCACAGCGGGACGAGCAACTCCTGCTCGAAGCCGCGATAGAGCTCCTCGAGGGCGGGAGTCACGTCCGGCTGGTTCGGCGACGCGACCGTCTGCAAACGGACGGGAGTGTCAGTCGTGCTCATATCTCCACAGTGATCCTCGTAGCATGAGCAGAACAGCAAATTCTGTATGACGGAACGGATGCGATGAGCGGCACGGAACCGAAGACGCCACCGGCATACGTCGTGACCAGCGCCGATCATGCGCTGCGGGCGGCGGTCATGCTCCAGCTGGAGGGCGGGCTGACGGTGAGCCA
This sequence comes from Nocardia miyunensis NBRC 108239, assembly GCF_001613065.1. Taxonomy (GTDB): domain Bacteria; phylum Actinomycetota; class Actinomycetes; order Mycobacteriales; family Mycobacteriaceae; genus Nocardia; species Nocardia miyunensis. The sequence goes on along the minus strand of NZ_BDBQ01000010.1, from coordinate 95,011 downwards.
GGTCGCCGAGCGGCTCGATGTCGCGCGTTCCACGGCGCACCGCCTGTTGCAGACCCTGGTCTACCGGGATTTCGCGGTGCAGGACGATCAGCGCGTCTACCACCCGGGGCCGGTGCTGGAACTGGCCACTCACTCGCAGTCCCGGACCTCGCGGTTGCGGGCGACGGCCCTGCCGCATCTGCAACGGCTCGTCGACGTCGTGGGGGAGTCGGCGAATCTGACCATCCGCACGGGCGATACGACGCGGTTCATCGCGAGCGTCGAGTGCCGCCAAGCGCTGCGGGTGGGTTCGCGCGAGGGAATGGTGTTCCCGGCGCATCGCACCACCGCCGGTCTGGTGCTGCTGTCGGCCCTCGACCCGGCGGAGGTGGACGAGCTGTATGCCGCGCAGCGTTATGCCGAGCATCCGGACGAACGACCGGATCTGCCCACCCTGCGGGCCCGGCTGACCCGGGTGCGCAGGGCCGGGTTCGCCCTCAACAACGGCCTGTCCGAGCGCGGGGTGGTCGCGATCGGCGTGCCGGTGCGCGACGCGGACGGTACGGCGCTGGCCGGTCTGTCGATCTCGATGCCGACGGTCCGCTACGACCGTGAACGGCTGCCGTCGCTCGTGGCCACCCTGCATCGGGCGGCGGGAGCCATCGAAGCGGCCGGTTGAGGGGCATATGCAGCAAGTGCATGCCAGGGCATGCAAAACATGTGTTTGATCGATGTGAATGCGGTCACTTCAATGGGCTTACCGATCATCGACCCGAGGTGAAACCCCATGACCGTCGTCGCCCCACCCGTCTCCGATCTCGATCTCTTCGACGACGAGGTACTCCTGGACCCGTACCCGTCGTACGCGGCCCTGCGCGAGCTCGGAACCGTCGTACATCTCCCCGCGAACGAGGTGTACGCGCTGACCGGCTACCGGGTCATCCGCAATGCCCTGATCGACTGGGAGAGCTTCTCCTCGGCCGGGGCCATCGGGTTCAATCCGGCGGTCAACGAGGCGCTGGCCGGTACCTCCCTGGCCTCGGACCCGCCCGATCACACGCGGCTGCGCGCCACGCTGACCGCGAATCTGTCGCCGCGCGCGTTACGCGGGCTGAAGCAGACCATCGACGCCAAGGCCGACGCGCTCGTCGCCGATCTGGCCGCGCGCGGCTCGTTCGAGGCCGTCGACGCGCTGGCCCGCGCCTTCCCGCTGGAGGTGGTCGCCGATCTCATCGGCTTCACCGGCCGCGTCCGCGACAACATGCTGCGCTGGGGACAGGCGGCGATGCAGGTCATCGGACCGATGAATCACCGTACGGCGGAAAGCTTCCCGATCGCGGGTGAGCTGTACGAGTGGTGCTCGACGGTCACCGCCGAGGATCTGACGCCCGGTTCGGTCGGCCGGGGGATCTTCGAGGCGCAGGAGCGGGGCGCGATCCCACCCGGCGCGGCCGGATACATCATCCACCAGTACCTGGGTGCGGGAGTGGACACCACGATCGCCGCGATCGGCAATATCGTCGCCCTGTTCGCCGCGCATCCCGAGCAGCTCGCCTTGGTCCGGGCGAACCCGAAGCTGGTACCGGGTGCGTTCAACGAGGCGTTGCGCTACTGGGCCCCGGTGCACGCGTGGGGGCGTCGCGCGACCCGGGATCTGGAGATCGACGGCGTCGTGATTCCCGAGGGGGCGAAGGTCGCGATCCTGTTCGGCGCGGGAAACCGGGATGCCCGGCACTACGAGAACCCCGACGCGTTCCTGGTCGAACGCGCCCCGACCGATCACCTGTCCTTCGGATACGGGCCGCACGGCTGCGCCGGACAGGGCCTGGCCCGGCTCGAGGCGCACGCCGTCATCGAGGCGCTGGCCCGTCACGTCGAACGGCTCGTCGTCGGCGCCGAGGTCCGGATTCCGAGCAACATCACCCGCGGCATCGAGCAACTCCCCGTGCTCGAGGTGGTGCCGGTATGAGAATCGTGGTGGATAGGTCCCGCTGCGAAGGACACGGCCTGTGCGAGGGCGCCGCACCGGAACTGCTGCATCTCGACGACGACGGCGAACTCGTACTCGACAACGAGGAGATCACCGGCCCGGATGCGGCACGGGCCCATGCGGCCGTGCGGGTCTGCCCAGTCGCGGCGCTGCGTACCGAATGAGTTCGCCGCACCCGAGAACGTCTGTCCCGGCCTCAGCGGATCCTGTTGCGGTGCAGTGTGATCGGGCGGGTGGCATGCGGCACGATCGGGGTCACCGGACCGCCGCGTAAGGTTCGGTCCGATGAGTGAAACCGAAGCGGGTGTCGCGGGGTCCGGGCTGGATCGGCTGGCCTCGGTCAATCTCAACCTGCTGGTGCCGCTGCTCGCGGTGCTGGAGGAACGCTCGGTGACCAGGGCCGCCGAGCGGATCGGTCTGACGCAGTCCGCGATGAGTCACGCGGTGGGCCGGATGCGACGACTGTTCGGTGACGATCTGCTCGTCCGCCACGGCGGCGTCGCGACGCTGACCCCGCGCGCGCTGGAGCTGATCGCGCCGTTGCGGGCGGTGTTGCAGCAGACCGCCGAACTCGTCGACTTCCCCGGTTTCGATCCGGCCACCGATCGCCGGGTCGTCACCGTCGCGATGACGACCAGCACGGCCTTCGTCCTGGGGCCGCGGCTGGCCGGCCTGGTCGCCGAGCGCGCCCCGAACGCGACGTTGCGCATGCGCACGATCGCCGTGCCGACCGAGTCGACCTTCACCGAGCACGGTGTCGATGTCGTGCTGCTGTCCGAGGCGTACGCCTCGCCGCATCCGCGCGAGCGCCTGTACGACGACCGCTGCGTGGTGGTGGCCTCGCCTCGGACCCGGCCGGACGCCACCGCGCTCGAGCTGCTGACCGGCGAGCCGCATATCGTCGTGGACAGTGAGCGGCGGGTGTTCCCGTATGGGGTGCTCGACGAGCAGGGCGTGAATTACCGTGTCGGCCAGCGGATCTCGGATTTCCTGCTGGTGCCGTACCTGGTCGCGCGGGCGGGCGGGGTCGCGCTGCTGCGCTATCGGGTCGCGGCTGCGATGCGGACGCTGCTCGATCTGCGGATCGAGGAGTTCCCGTTCCCGATTCCCGGGCTCGGTATCGACATGGTCTGGAATCCGAATCTCGGTGACCAGCAGTTCATCGCCTGGTTGCGCCAGTTGCTGTTCGACGCGGCGCGGCCCTGACCGCGAGTGCGTCAGTGCCGCCCGATCGAGCCGACCCAGCTCTCGGTGAGCACATCCAGCATCTGCTCGTGCTCGACTCCCCAGTGCCCGGGAACCCAGTGCCGCGCAACGTAATCCAGCTCGGTGATCGCGATGACGCTGCGGAAGTGGCGGGTTCCGGCGGGGAATCGGCCCGCGCGGTTCAGGCCGTCCTCGATATCGCCGATGGCCTCGTTCAGCCATTCGTCCAGCAGTGTGCGGATCTCCGGGTCGACCGCGGCGGCCTCGAAGGCCGTTGTGGTGTAGGGGCGGATCGCATCCCAACGTTCCGAGGTCGCCCCGAGCCAGGTGCGGATGCGCTCGGATGAGCCGTCCTCGACCACGGCGACCAGTTCGCGTTCGGTCGATCCGTGCTCGGCGGAGGGAACCCGGTCGAGTTCGCGATTGAGCCGCTCGGCGATCAGGGCCTTCATCAGGTCGACCTTCTTGGGGAAGTACGCGTAGAAGGTCACCCGGGTCGTGCCCGCCGCGGAGGCGATGTCGTCGACCGTCGTCGTCGCATATCCCTTGGACACGAACAGTTCCAGCCCGGCGTCGAGCAGGAGTTTTCGCGTCATCTCCTTCTGCGCCTCGCGAAGCGTCGCCATATTGCCAGCGTAGAGCACGATGACCGGCTTCTGTGCTTCCCAGTTGCTCTGAATACGTTCTGCATGAACTCTTGACATAGAGTCAAGTGATATGACACCTTGCACATTCGAGCGGTGACCGCTCTCACAACGGGCCGGTGAATCCCGGGCAGCCAGCCGAACGCCCCGGCCCATCGAACGAAAGAATTTGCAATGACGCAGATCGCTGCGCGTAAGCAGGGCCACACCGCCACGGTGATCGCCGGCTGCTTCGCCGTATCACTCGCGCAGGTGGCATACTCGCTGCCCGGCGCGCTCAATGGCACCTTCCAGCAGGAGTTCGGAACCACCGGCGCGCAGTTGACCTGGGTCACGGCCGCATTCGCCATTCCGATGGTCGTGCTGGAGTTGACCACCGGGGTGATCGGCGACCTGTTCTCCGAGGGCGGCTTCGCCCGGCCGGAGATCATCGGCGCATTCGTCGCGGGCATCGTGCTGCTTGGCGTGTTCGTCGTCATCGAGTTGCGGTCCGAGGTTCCGCTGCTGCACCTGCGCATCTTCGCCAACCGCTCCTACGCCGTCGTGGCGATCGCCACGGTCGTCGGCATGTTCGCCTTCCTGGCGATCTGCTATTCGATGAGCATCCGGCTCGGCGCGGTGCAGCATCAGAGCGCGCTGAAAGTGGGGGTGCTGTTCCTGTTCATCCAGGGCCCCGCTTTCCTACTGGCCCCGCTGGTATCGGAGCTGATCCGGAACTTTTCCCCGCGCTGGATCCTGACCTCCGGTTTCGCGCTGATCGCCGTCAGCGGAATCTGGTGTGCGAGTTTCGATATCCACGATATGAGCTGGACGCGGTTCATCGCGCCGATGCTGGCGCTGGGTGTGGGGTTCGCGCTCACCGTCGGGTCGATCACGGCCGTGGCGATCAATACCGTTCCGCTGCGACTGGCCGGGATGGCCAGCGCCACAACGAATCTGCTGCGCGACTTCGGTTTCGCCCTCGGGCCGGTACTCATCGCCGCGGTCGCGGTCAGCCGGGCGAACGGCGACCTGGCCCACGGGCTCGGCCGGGCCCTGGGCGCATCCGGGCTGCGGCCGCCGTACACCGGCGTCGCCGGGAGCGTCGCGCACGAGGGCGGCGCGATGGCGATCAACTCGCTGCCGGTCCTACCGGGCGCGGGACCGCACCTGCCGCCGGTGCCGATGCCCGAGAGCCTGCGGACGCTGGCGTTCGAATCCCTCGGCAGCGCTTACGGTCTCGCCTTCCTGATCGCCGGGCTCTGTGCCGCCGCCGCGGCGTTGCTCACCCTGGTCGGCCTCTTCGGCTCCCATCGCGCGGTGACCGAGGAATCCCTGCCGCCCGACGCGGAGTTCCTGGACGTCCGGTGACCCGGGGGCCGCCCGACGAGGCCGAAGTCCCGGTCGCCTGCGAGCGGCCGGGACCTCGGCCGATTCCGCATGGGCCGGTGTGGGTGTGTACTGATGTAAAGCTGAATTTACAGATAGAACGCAAACTTGACATAATGTAAGCTGATATGACACCGTTCGCAGCAGCGGGGGTGACCGCATCACCCTTGCCCGGATCGGCCCAGCGCCCGGAGACGCGGGCGACAGCCCGACGCGGAGGGCGACATGACGACCCGCGTCGGCATCGAAAGGAAGTGCCTATGAAGGACGTGAGCGCCGGGGGCGCCGTCGTGAACACCGTTCTCGGACCGGTCCCCGCGCGGGAGCTGGGCGTCGTCGCGGTGCACGAGGCGCTGCTGTCGGTGGTGCCCGGGGCGGAGTACGCGTACGACGTCACCATCGACCGCGCCGAGATCTTCGAGATCCTGGCGGCGAAGCTGCGGGAGTTCCGCGAGTGCGGCGGCGGGACGATCGTCGATGCGACCGGCATGTTCCACGGCCGGGATGTGCGGCTGTACGAAACCCTCTCGCGCGCCACGGGTGTGCACATCGTCGCGTCGACCGGAATGGGTCCCGAGGAGATGCTCGGCGGGTATTTCCTCACGCCGCAGACCAATCCGCCGACACCGTGGCCCGCCGACAAGTTCGCCGGACTGTTCGGCGAGGAGGTCACCGAGGGCATGGTGGTTCCGCGCGTGGAGCGTCGCGGGGCCGCGGGCCTGGTGGCCACCACCGCGACGCGCGCGGGGATGACCGCGACCGACGAGAGCCTGTTCCGTGGGGCGGCCCGCGCGGCCAACGTCAGCGGCGTCCCGGTATCGGTGCGTTTCGGGGCCGACGCCGTGCGCGACCTGGCGGTTCTGCTGGACGAGCGGCTTCCGGCCGACCGCGTGGTGGTCGGCGGGCTCGATCGCAAGGACGCGGTCGCCGCCGCCGCGCCGCTCGAGATCGCCCGGCGCGGGGCCTACGTCGCCGTGGACAACATCGGCACCGAGGGCGACGAGTTCGTCACCGACGACGAGCGCGCCACCCTGATCCGCGACCTGGTCGATGCGGGCTTCGCCGACCGGATTCTGTTGTCCGCCAACGTGATCGGTGTGGCCAAGGGCGGCCCGGGCCGCGACCTGCCGTACAGCCACGTCCTGACCGCGTTCGTTCCCCTGCTCACCGCGCAGGGACTGTCCGTGCGGGACGTGCGGCGGATCCTCACCGACAACCCGCGCGAACTGCTGTCGGTGCGCTGACGCCGACGACCATCGAATTCCGACTTTCCCGAAGGTGAGTGTTGTGTCGAGAGTGAACACCGTCCTGGGGCCGATCCCGCCCGAAGCGCTGGGCATCGTGGCCGTGCACGAGCACATCGGATACGGCATGCCCGGCTCCGAACTGGATACCAAGTGGTGGGAGAGCCCGGAGCAGCGGTACGCGGAGACCGTGCCGAAGCTGCGCGCGTTCCACGAATACGGCGGCGGCACCTTCGTCGACGTGACCGGCATCTGCAACGGCCGCGACGTCGACTACTACAGGTCGCTGTCCGCGAAGACCGGCGTGCACATCGTGGCCTGCACGGGCTTCGTCGGCGGTGATACCGCCCTGCCGCATTTCGCCCGCGCGAGCGTGGCATACCTGGCCGAGCACTTCGTCCACGAGATCACCGTGGGCATCGGCGACACCGGCAGCCGCGCCGGGGTCATCAAGGTCGGGGTGAGCCGCGGCGGCCGGATGACCGAGCTGGACAAGCGGATCTACCGCGCGGCCGCGCGCGCCGCGTGCGGCACCGGCGTGCCGATCCTGACCCACCTGGCGATCGACGCCGAGAACGCCGTCGCGATCTTCCACGAGGAGGGTCTGCCCCTGGACCGCGTGCTGTTCGGGCACGCCGACGACGGGGTCAACGCGGAGAAGACCCGCGACACCTGGATCGCCGAGCAGGGCGGACGCGTCGGCTTCGACACCTTCGGCTACGAGACCGAACTCGAGGATCCGCCGTTCTGGGCCCGGCCGCGCAAGGAGCGCCTGGACCATTTCCTGCGGTTCATCGGCAAGGGGCATCTGGACAAGGCGCTCGCCTCGGCCGACGCGAATTGCAGTCCGCTGGGCTGGCCGGGGGTCAAGGGCCACACGGTGAACTACATCTTCGAGGACCTCATTCCGGACCTGCGCGCGGCCGGTGTGGACGAGTCCACCATCACCACGCTGTTCGTCGACAACCCCGCCGACTTCCTGACGATCCGGGCCTGACTTCGCCGGTATCCCTCTCTGCCCGCGGTATGCGGGCATCCAGATCGGAAAGAAACCCCATGAAGACTTCAGAGTTGAAGGACCTCACCATCGCGATCGTCGGCGGCGGATACGCCGGCGCCGCGGCCGCCAAGGCGCTCACCCTGCTCGGCGCCGATGTCCACGTCTACGAGCAGGCGACCCGGATCCGCGAGGTCGGCGCGGGTATCGGGCTGCGCCCGCCGACGCTGAACCTGTTCCGGGAGTGGGGCATCTTCGATGCGATGGCCGCGGTCAGCTCACCCAGCGACTACTTCGAAATCCTCAGCGCCACCGGCGATTCCATCATGAAGGAGGAGTGGCCGGGAATTCACGACTACGCCGAGGAGACCAAGACCCGCCTCATCCATCGCGGTGATTTCATCGAGACGTTCCTGAAGGTGCTGCCCGCCGACCGGGTGCATCTGGGCTACCGGATGGAGACCATCACCGACGAGGGCGGCAGTGCGCGAATCGGTTTCGCCAACGGCGAGCAGATCCGCGCCGATCTGGTGATCGGCGCGGACGGTATCCGCTCGGTGGTGCGCAAACAGCTGTTCAGCGACGCCGAACCGGTGTTCTCCGGTGAGCACGCCTATCGCATCGTGATCTCCGCGGCCGACGCGCACGGTCTGGTCGTCGACGACAACCTGCGAATGTACTTGGACGCCAAGGGAACCAAGGTGTATCTGCTGCCCCTGCGGCATCGCAACCAGCTGTCCTACGACATCACCTGCCTGTCCGAGGACGATTCGTGGACGCCGCGCATCAGCAGGGACTTCCTCGTCGGTCTGATGGACGGCTTCGATCCCCGGCTCGGGCGGATCACCCGCGAGCTCGATATGGCCGAGCTGACCTGCCGGGCGGTATTCGACATCGATCCGGTGCGGACCTGGCATTCGGATTCGGTGACACTGCTCGGTGACGCCGCGCACGCGATGCTGCACCATCAGGGGCAGGGCGCGAATCAGGCCATCCAGGATGCCGGTGGCCTGACCGACGCACTGCGGCAAGCGGATTCGATTCCGAGCGCGCTGGCGCTGTTCCAGCGGACGCGTAAGCCCGTCACCGACGAATTGCAGCGCATCTCCCGGCAGTCGTGGGACGCGGGCAAGGTCGAGGATGTGTTCCCCGGGCAGAAACCCGCGGCGGCCGGCTCGCTGGAGGTGCGGTCATGACGTTGCATCCCGAGATCGCGAAGGCGCTCGCCAGTCTGCCCGCACCGCCCGACGGCCCGCTCGACCCGGTCGCCATGCGCGCGGCCGAGGAGTCGCAGGTGCCGCCGATCGAGCAACGCCTGCCGCTGCATTCGGTCCGCGACCTCGTCGCGCGGACGCGCGCGGGGGAGGTTCCGGTGCGGATCTACACGGCGGCCGAGGCCGGAAGTCACGGGCTGCTGGTGTATTTCCACGGCGGAGCGTTCTTCCTGGGCAGCCTCGAAACGCACGACCACGTCGCGCGGGCACTGGCGCGGGAGACCGGGTTGCGGGTCGTCTCCGTGGGTTACCGGCGGGCGCCGGAGGCCGCCTATCCGGCCGGACTCGACGACTGCCTGGCGGTGGTGCGGTGGGCCGCGGACAACGGTGCGAGCCTGGGATGGGACGGGCGAACCCTCGCGATCGCGGGCGACAGCTCGGGCGGCACGTTCGTCGCCGCGGTCGCCGCGCGGGCGCACGACGAGGGCTTCGACCGCATCACCCAGCAGATCCTGTACTACCCGTCGCTGGACCTGGATTTCGACCTCGACCGCTACGCCTCGCTGCGCGAGAACGCCGAGGGATACGGACTCGAGACGGCCGGGCTGAAACCCTTCAACGCCTTCTATTTCGGCAGCGGCGCGGATCCGGCCGATCCGCTCGTCTCGCCGATCAGGCGGGCGGATCTGACCGGTCTGCCGCCCGCGCTGATCGTCACCGCCGAGCGCGACCCGCTGCGCGACGAGGGCGAACTCTACGGCCGCAGACTCCGCGAGGCCGGGGTGGATACCACCGTCACCCGGTACGCGGGCGCGAATCACGGTTTCCTGCAGCACTTCTCGTGGATTCCGGAATATCGCCGGGTGTTCACCGAGACCGCGGAATTCGTGCGGCGAGCGGGCGGGCGGTCATGACGCGCGAGGTGCCGGTTCATCCGCTGTTCTCGCCGTGGGGCCGGTTCGGACTCTACAGCTTCTTCATCGACGCGCCCGAGCCCGCGATCGTCGACACCGGAATCGCGTCCTCGCCCGCCGAGGGCATGGTCCCCGCGCTGGAGAAATTGGGCCGCCGGATCGAGGACGTCCGCTGGATCCTGTTGACCCACGGGCACATCGATCACATCGGCGGGGCGTACCACCTGTGGGAGCTCACCGGCCGCCGCGCCGAGGTGGTGATCCACGAGGCCGATGCGCACCTGCTGCGCTCGCGCCGCGCACACGTGCGGAACTACCTGAGCGTGCGGGCGGGGTATCTGAACGATCCCCAGGGCGAGGCGTCGCAGACCGCCGCCGCCGAGGCCGTCATCTCCGGAGAGATGGAGCCGACGATGACGGTCCACGGCGGCGAAACCCTTTCTCTCGGTGGCGATGTCACCGTGTCGGTGCACTCGGTTCCGGGCCATACCGCCGGATCGGTCGCCTATGCGGTGAACGGCCGGGACGCGGTCTTCGTCGGTGACGCGGTGCAGATCCACGGGGCCGCCAACGGATTCCCGGGTTTCGAGGATCCGGACGCCTACCGCGCGAGCGTGCGTCATCTGCTCGACGAGGTCCGGCCGCGGCGGCTGTATCTGGGACATCCGTTCCGCCGGTCCGACGGTGTCGCCTACGAGGTCGAACTCGACGCCGAAGGGGCCCGCGAGGCGTTGCAGGAGAGCCTGGACATCGAGGGCCGGGTCGATACGGCGGCACACGGATGTCTGTGTGCGGGACTGCATCCGACCGATTCGGTGTACTCGCCGTTCGCACCCGTCGCCGACGAACTCGGCTATCGCGGGGATCCGACGCTCGAACCGTCCCCGTTCTTCACCACGCTGCACGGGTACCGCACGCGGTTCGACGCGCAGCGCTAGCGGGCCCGGACCGCACTTGCGGGGCGGGAAGTTTCATCAGGACCGGAAACTCGACAGGACAAGGAGTTTCACACTCATGGCCGAATTCAGGACAGTGGATGCGGGCGGACGGCGGATCGCCGTGCGCACCGATCTCGAGGTGCCGATGCGCGACGGGGTCACCCTCGCCGCCGACGCCTACAGCGACGTGGACGATACGCCGCGGCCCGCGCTGGTCGCGTTGAGCCCGTACGGAAAAGACCTGCAGGCGTTGGCATTGACCATGCCGCCGCAACGCAGGCCCAGTCCCATGTGGGACGGCTGCATCGAGGCCGGTGACATCACGCGCGTGGTCGCGGAGGGCTACGTGCACGTCATCGGTGATCTGCGCGGCTCGGGCGGCTCGGGCGGCGAGATGATCGGCAACTACAACGCCGGCGGCGTCCCGCTCGGGCAGGATGCCTACGACTTCATCGAATGGGTCGCCGAACAGCCCTGGTGCGACGGCAATGTCGGCATGATCGGCATCTCCTACTTCGGCTCGATGCAGGTGCTCGCGGCCGCCGAACGCCCGCCGCATCTCGAGGCCATCTTCGTCAGCGGCGGTCACTACGACTTCTACGAGACCACCTATCACGGCGGCATCATGTGGTTCATGCCGCGCGCCGCGCGCGAGGGACGCGGCGGCGATTCGGGCATCGCCCACACGAACGTGAAATCCCGTATGCAGCAGGTATATTCGCCCGACGAGCTGGACAAGCTGGTCGCCGAGCGGCTGCGGGATCCGGACGTGGCCGCCTGGCCGAATCTGGTGCACGTGCTGAAGTATCCGAAGAACCGCGAGTTCTGGTTCGACATCGTGATGAACAATCTCGACGGGGACTGGTACGAGGAGCGCAACCCGGTCACGCTCGCGCCGAATATCGACATCCCGGTCTATCTTCAGATCGATCAGGGGCGCGGCTGGACGCTGGACGGCACGATCGAGGTGTTCGACGCGCTGAGAGGTCCCAAGAAGCTGGACATCGGCCCCTATCCGCCGATGCAGTCGCGCCCCTTCGTCGAGGAGCACGACAAGATGTTCCGCTGGTACGAGTACTGGATCAAGGGCATCGACAACGGGATCATGGACGAACCCGCGGTCTCGGTCTTCGTCGAGGGCTCCCGCGAGCGGGTGACCGGAAGTCATTGGCCGCCGAAGGATGTGGCGTACCGGTCGCTGTATCTGCGTCCGCGGCGCAAACTTTCGCCCGAACCCGAACTCATGGGCGCGCAGTACGCCGCCCCCGACGGTTTCTATCAGGCGCCGCTCACGGTCACCGACAAGGTGGAGATCCTGAGCTGGAGCACCGCGCCGTTCGAGGAGCCCACCGAACTGATCGGCGCCGGCGCCGCGCACATTTTCGCCGAGATCGACCAGGACGACACGAATTTCATTCTGCGCCTGTGGGATACCGCGCCCGACGGCGGCCGTCAGCTGATCACCACCGGCTACCTCAAGGCGTCGCATCGCGAACTCGACGGCCGCAGCGCCGAGGGCGATCCGCGTCACCCGCACACGCGCGGTGTGCCGGTCGAGCCGGGCGTCATAGAGGAGTACGTGCTGCGGCTGTACCCGTTCGCGGCGACGTTCCGGCCCGGTCACCGTCTGGTGGCGGAGTTGTCCAACGACGAGCCGCTGGCCGACGATCACAACGCGCTGCTGCCGCCGGACGCGTTCCACCTGCCGGTCGGCCGTCCGGTGACGCACAAGATCTACCGCGACGCCGCGCACCCGTCGCGGCTGGTGCTGCCGTTCACAACCCGAACCGCGGCCGAATGACAGGCACACGCCGAGCGCGCGGATGCTGAGTACTCTCGCCAGGGTCCCGCGCTATCGACGTCAGAGCGGCATGGGGTGGCCGCGATCTTGCATCGGTGTCGGGCAGGACACGACCTCGATGCGCGGGAACATCTGGGCAACACACGAGAATGGGAGAACGGCATGGGCAAGGCCCGAATCCTGGACACCGCGGACGAGGCCGTGTCCGTGGTGCGGGACGGCGATACGGTTCTGGTCGGCGGCTTCGGCCTCGCCGGAATGCCCTTCGACCTGATCGACGCGCTGATCCGGCAGGGTGCGCGCGATCTGACCATCGTGTCCAACAATGCCGGAAACGGCGAGGTGGGCCTGGCCGCCCTGCTCGCGGCCGGGCGCGTGCGCAAGGTGCTGTGCTCATTTCCGCGGCAGGTCGACTCCTACGTCTTCGACGATCTGTACCGGCGCGGAGAGGTGGAACTCGAGGTCGTCCCGCAGGGCAACCTCGCCGAACGGATGCGTGCGGCGGGTGCGGGCATCGGGGCCTTCTACAGTCCGACCGCCGTCGGCACGCCGCTGGCCGAGGGCAAGGAGACCCGCACCATCGACGGCCGCGACTATCTGCTCGAGTATCCGATCAAGGGCGATGTCGCGCTGATCTCCGCGCATATCGCCGACACGATGGGAAACCTGTTGTACCGCAAGACCGCCCGAAATTTCGGTCCGGTGATGGTCACGGCCGCGACCACCACGATCGTGCAGGTGCCCACCGTCGTGTCGGCGGGGGAACTCGATCCCGAGGCCGTGGTCACCCCGGGCATCTACGTCGATCGCATCGTCCGGGTCCAGGCCCGGCACTACAACACCGTGCAGGGAGCCCGCTGATGCCACTGGATCCCGATCGTCTCGCTGCCCGGCTCGCCCGCGACATCGAGCCGGGCAGCATCGTCAACCTCGGCATCGGCCAGCCCACCAAGGTCGCCGATCATCTGTCGCCGGAGCTGGGCGTGGTCCTGCACACGGAGAACGGCATGCTGGGCATGGGCCCGGCCGCGGTCGGCGACGAGATCGACCCCGACCTGACCAATGCCGGGAAGGTGCCCGTCACCGAACTGCCCGGTGCGTCGTATTTCCATCACGCGGACTCGTTCGCGATGATGCGCGGCGGTCATCTGGACGTCTGCGTGATGGGCGCCTTCCAGGTCTCCGCGGCCGGTGACCTGGCCAACTGGGATACCGGCGAACCCGGTTCGATCCCGGCCGTGGGCGGTGCGATGGATCTCGCCATCGGCGCGAAACAGGTCTTCGTGATGATGACGCTGTTCGCCAAGAACGGCGCCCCGAAGATCGTGCCCGCCTGCACCTACCCGCTCACCGGCCTGGCCTGCGTCAGCCGCGTGTACACCGACCACGCGGTCTTCGGCATCACACCCGAGGGGGTCCGCGTCCTGGAGACCTTCGACACCCCGATCGAGGAACTTCGCGAGCGATTGGCGGTTCCGCTGCTCGGGGATGACTGATCGTTGCGAAGACACCAATGAGAGGGGTTGTGCCGCAATAGCTTCCCGAATTCGATGACCTGTGGCCCAGTCCCGGCGCTGCGTGCCGGGCAGCGAACGGTTACAACGGCATCAGATGGTGCTTGCGGGGCCCGTGTCGAAGTGTCTTGTCGCGCAGGAGGTTCAGTGCCTTGCGGATCTCCAGTCGGGTGTGCGCGGGTTCGATGACGGCGTCGATGTAGCCGCGTTCCGCGGCGGTCCAGGGGGTGGCGATGGTGTCGTTGTAGAAATCGACCATCCGCTGACGCAGAATCGGGCGTTCCTCGTCCGAGGCGGCCTCGAGTTGACGGCGTTGGATGAGCCCGACCGCGGCCTCGGCGCCCATGACCGCGATACGCGCGGTGGGCCAGGCGAAATTCAGGTCGCCGCCGAGCTGTTTGGAGCCCATCACCGCATAGCCGCCCCCGTACGCCTTGCGCACGACGACGGTCACGATCGGCACGGTGGCCTCCACGACCGCGTAGAAGAACCGGCCGCCGCGCTTGATCACGCCGATCTTCTCCTCCTCGACGCCCGGCAGGACGCCGGGGGTGTCGACGACGAAGACCAGCGGCAGCCCGAACGCGTTGCACAGCCGGATGAAATGCGCCGCCTTGTCCGAGCAGCGCGCGTCGATCGCACCGCTGGACACCAGCGGCTGATTCGCCACCACGCCGACGCTGCGGCCGTCCACCCGGGCGAATCCGGTGATCATATTGCGCGCCGCGATGTCGCCGACCTCCAGGAAGTCGCCGTCGTCGAAGATCCGCAGCAGGATGTCGTACATGTCGTAGCCGCTGCGATCCGAGTCGGGGATGATCGCGTTCAATTCCCGGTCGGAGTCGGTGATTTCGGGTTCCAGGCCCGGATTGACGACCGGTGCGAGATCGAAACAGGTCGCGGGCATGAAGCTCAAATACCTTCTCGCCCAGTCGAATGCGGCCTGCTCATCGGCCGCCACGTGATGGATGTTGCCGTTGCGGGCCTGGTTGAACGCGCCGCCGAGTTCCTCGAGGGTGACCTCCTCGCCGGTGGTCTCGCGGATGACGTCCGGACCGGTGACGAACATGTAGGCGGCCTCGGTCGCGATCAGCACATCGGTGTTGATCGGTGAATAGACTGCTCCCGCAGCACATTTGCCCAGCATCAGCGAGATCTGCGGTACCGCGCCGGACAGGCGCTGCTGCCGTCGGCTCATGGCGGCGTACCAGGCCAGCGAGGTCACCGCGTCCTGCACCCGCGCGCCGCCGGAGTCGTTGACGGCGATGAACGGGCAGCCGATATCGGCCGCGGAATCCATTGCCATCGCGACCTTTCGGCCGAACATCTCACCCACCGAACCCCCGTACACGGTCTGGTCGTGCGAGATGACCACCACCGGACGGCCTTCGACGCGAGCGCGTCCGGTGACCACGCCGTCGCCGTACAGCGCGTCCGGGGAACCGGGCTGGCGCATCAGCGCGCCGAATTCCAGGAAGCTGCCCGGGTCCACCAGCATGTCGATTCGCTTGCGGGGGCTGGGAATACCCTTCGCCGCGCGTTTGGCGACTCCCGCTGCTCCGGCCGGTTCCCGGGCATCCGCAAGGTTCTGTTGCAGCAGTGCGAGTTTCGCGACGGTCGTATCCACAGATTTCCTCCCTCACCTGGAGCCGACCGATCGCCGGTCATTCGTTGACCCTAACCGGAACAGGCGATTTCACAGCTCTACGCGCGGCACATCGACTTCCGTTCGTGTCGTTCATGACAACTGACGGTGTCGTTCATGACAACGTGTTCCGATCGATCCGGCCATCGGGCGCGAACGGGCCGGACGGCCGAGAAATGGACGCGCGCGCTACGTTCGAGTCTCTGACCACCGCCGATGCGTGCCGAGGTGCGCTGATGCCTCTGCGCGAGGGCAGTACGGGACCGATTTCCGAGGCAACCGTGTGGAAGAATTTTCAAAACCGGCGATTCGCTCGCCGCCGCGGTCGAGGGGAGTTGCCTCGTGGATCGGCCGATGGTGAATGTCGGGCGGCGGTCAAGCTCGGTCGCTGATGAGTTCCGGTTCTGCGGGGGCGGGGTTTTCGCGCCGGGGCAGGAGCAGGGGAGTGGCGAGCAAGAGCAGTCCGGCGACGGCGATGGCGGTGCGCGGGGTGGTGAGCGCGGCGAGGACGCCGCCGAGGGCGGTGAGGGTCGCGGTGGTGGCTCGCTGGGTGATCGTCCAGGCCGACAGCGCGCGGGCGACGCGATCGGGGCTCAGCTGTCCGAGGCGGTAGGTGGCCAGCAGCGGCATGAAGATGCCCATGCACAGGATCAGGCCGAATTCCAGGACGACGACCAGGGCCAGCCCGGGGATACCGGGCCCGATGAAGGCCAGGCCGGCCGGCCAGCAGGCACGCAGGATGCCGGTGGTGCGCATGACGCGACGTCGGCCGAAGCGTCGCGTGAGCGGGCGGGACAGCCGGGAGCCGATCAGGCCGCCCGCGCAGGGGATGGCGAAGGCGAGTCCGTACTGCCACGGCGCGAATCCCAGGGGGCCGACCATCAGCACGATCAGGGGCGGTTCGGCGGCCAGGATCAGGCCGGCGGTGAGTGCGCCGTTGGCCAGGAGGGCGCGCAGGCGCCGGTGCTCGAACAGGCAGCGCCAGCCGTCCAGCAGTTCGCCGAATCGCATTCCGGCGGGACTCCTGCGGGCGGGATGCGGTTCGCCGCCGCCGATCGCGGTGATGCTCAGCGCCGACAGCAGATAGCTCGCCGCGTCCATGATGACGGTCACCACCGGGCCCAGCAGGCCCATGGCCGCGCCGCCGAGCGGTGGCCCGATCGTCTGCGCGGTCCACGTCGTCGACTCGAATCGTGCGTTGGCGATGAGTAGATTCTTTTGCGGGACAAGGCTTTTCAGATACGCTCCGCTCGCGGCCTTGAAGGTGATCTCCGATGCGGCGGTCATCACCGACACGATCAGCAACTGCGCGAAGGTGAGCAGTCCCAAGGCGAAGGCGAGCGGAATCGTCGCCAGTACGGCGAACCGGATCAGATCCATCGTCATCATCACCGGGCGTTTGCGGCGGAACTCCATCCACGGCCCCAGCGGCACCGCGATCAGCGCACCCACCGTCAGCCCCGCGGCCGACAGCGCCGACACCCGCGCGGGCCCCGCGTGCAGCACCCGCACCGCGATCAGCGGCAACGCACCGAAACCGAGTCCGGATCCGTAGGCGCTGACCGCGTAGGCCGTCCACAACCAGCCGAATCGACGTCCCAGCGAACTGTCACCCGAGCCACGCACCGGCGCATCACCCCGTTTCGAACAACCTCACGTTGACCAGCGGAATGAAACCAGGTCGTGCACAAGGGAATCAAACAACCGCATCGTCGGCGTGCCACAACGATCGGTTGTGTGGATCAGAACCGCCCGACGGCGACGAACACGGCCACCGCCAGATAGACGACATTCAGCATGACGACCTTGGCCTCGCCGCTGCGCAGATGGGTGACGATCGCACCGATCATCAGCGGTACCCAGCAGATCGCGGTCACCGGCACCAGCACCGGGGCGATGTCGAGCGCGGCGGGCAGGATCAGCCCGGCCGCGGCCAGGATCTCCAGAATCCCGAGGGTTTTCACGAAGCCGTTCGTGGCGTGTGCGGTCCAGCCCCCGCCCGGCGCCTGAGCCAGTTTCTCCCGCGGCACGAAGGTCTTGGTGATGCCGCCGAACAGCGCGACGACGGCCAGTACTCCGGCGGCGATCCACAGTGCGAGGTTCATGATGTCTCCTTGAGTGCCGGCGGCCCGGGATTCCGAACCGGAGCCGATCGAGTTGCCCATTCGATGCCGCACGGGGCAGCGATGTGACAGCGGGTCCGAGTGGCGACCGTCACTCGGACCCGCTGTCACAGACCGTGGGGGACCGGCGTCTCGTGAAGGACACAGGTCGGATCGAGCCGAAAGGATCCCATGACTGCCACGGATGAACAGGTCGCCCGGCGCGGGGCGACCCGGCTGTGTGGTCGGGATTGTCCGGATCGCTGGAGTGGTTGGTGCGGGATCGGCGGTTGCCGGATGACGCGGTGTGATTCGAGCGGGCCGATTTTCCGTGACAGGTATGGGTCCGGCGGGGAGGGTGCGGCCGGAGTGGCGTCCTGCGGTGTCGCGGACTGGGCGGGAGCGGGGTGAAATGGGCGAGATGAGTCGCATCGAGCGGGAAGGAGTGTCCATGGACGGCACTGATTCGCAGCACGGGGCGGGCGAGCCGGGGGCGGGCCGGGCCGATGTCGCGACCGAAGCCTTTCTCGCGCACCGCAATCTGCTGTTCACCGTCGCCTACGAGATGCTCGGATCGGCGGCGGACGCGGAGGACGTCCTCCAGGAGACATGGCTGCGCTGGGTCGGAGTCGATCTGGACGAGGTGCGCGATCAGCGGGCCTATCTGGTGCGGATCGCCACGCGGCAGGCGCTGACCAGGTTGCGCACCGTCGGCCGCCGCCGGGAATCCTATGTCGGATCGTGGTTGCCCGAACCGCTGTTGACCTCGCCCGATGTCGCCGCCGACGTGGAATTCGCGGAGAGCGTCTCGATGGCGATGCTGCTCGTGCTCGAGACGCTCGCGCCGACCGAGCGGGCGGTGTTCGTGCTGCGCGAGGTGTTCGATCTGGCCTACGACGAGATCGCCGAGGCGGTCGGCAAGACCCCGGCCGCGGTGCGTCAGATCGCGCACCGGGCCCGCGCGCACGTCGCGTCGCGGCGGCCGCGCGAGATGGTCTCCCCGGCGCAGACGCGGGTCGCGCTTGAGGCGTTCGAGCGGGCGATCCGGACCGGCGATATGCAGGGGCTGCTGGACATTCTCGCGCCGGATGTGGTGCTCGTCGGCGACGGCGGCGGAATCCGCCAGGCGGTGCCGCGGCCCATCACGGGCGCGTGGAAGGTGGCTCGTCTGCTGTCCGCGCGCCGGGGCCGATTCGGCGGGCTCATCGCGGCGGGCTTGCAGCACGAGCCGGTCGAGGTTAACGGCTATCCGGCGCTGATCCTGAAGCTCGACGACGAGATCGACACGGTCCTGGCGGTGCGCATCGATGACGGCCGGATCACCGGGCTCTACGCGGTGCGCAATCCCGAGAAGCTGGCGCGGATGGATCGGGAAACCGATCTGATCCGCTGAAGGAACAGTGTGGGAGGTGCGGTAGTACGTTGGGCTGCAACGGAATTCGCTGAACGGGTCAGCTGGTGCAGTGGGTGAGGACGCCGTTGATGGCGTCGTGTTCGGCCTTGTCGATGGTCAGGTGGTATTTGGTTTTGGTCGCTACCCATTTGATGGTGTAAGCGCAGCTGTCCTTCTCCGGGAGCCAGTGGGCGGGGTCCTGGTCGCCCTTCTGGCGGTTGGAGCGGGCGGAGACGACCTGGAGTTGGTCGAGGTCGTTGGCGAACGTCTTGCGTTGATCCTTGGTCCAGCTGCGCGTGCCGGAGCGGGCGGCCTCGGCCAGCGGGACGACGTGGTCCAGGTCGGTCTGACCGGCGTCGTGGATGACCACGCCGTCGTAGGCCGAGACCCAGGTGCCCGACACGGCCCGGCACTGGCCGTCGGTCTTGACGTCCTTGCCCTGCTTCTGCAAAGCCATCTCGCGGGTGTCGCAGCTCTTGCCCTGCCCGATCCAGTGCGGCCAGTCGTCGCGGTTGTAGGTGTTCCCGGTGTCCTCGGGCGAGACCGTCAACTTGGCCAGCTCTGCCAGTGCCGTGGATGCCTTGCCGTTGCCCGAACCCGAGCTGGAGGTATTCCCGTTACTGATCCACCACGACACCGCGGCGATCACCAGGACCAGTACCGATACCGCGATTTTTACCCAGCCCGAGGATCGGACCGATTTCGAACCCGCCACCACGCTACTCACAACTTCCGAAATACGAACCAGCAAAACGTGATCCCATCATGACGGATCACGGCGAGTTATGGGTGAGCAACACCTGGATCTTCATCACAGTGCGGGCCGGGGCTGCGGCCGGATCGCGGCCGCCATCGAAATCCGCGGTCCGCCTGAGGCTTCGAGTCAGCGTCTTCCAGTGGCGAGAATCCGGTGGGCCGTCGTGATCGGACCACCGGTGTGCGGATCCTCAGGGGGAGCGGGAGATTCGCGACCGGAGCTGTGCGATAGGCAATTATCCTGCGGCACAGCACTATTGCGCGGGGACGCGAATCAGTATCTCGCCGTGCACGATCGAGATCCAGCCGTCCTCGGCTTCGGCCCATGCCAGCCAGGCGCTACTGATCCGCCGCAGATCCGCCGTGCTCGCCAGCCCGGAGTCCACGAGTTGCCGCGCCAACGCCGATTCGACGACCCGCCCGGCCCACATGCCGCCCCACTCACGTCGATCCTCGGGCGTGGCATAGCACCAGGTGGACGAGGTCGCGGTGATATCGGTGGCGCCCGCGGCCCGCGCCCACGACAACATCCGCCGCCCCGCATCGGGCTCACCGCCGTTGGCGCGCGCCGCCGTGCGATACAGCCGCAACCACTCGTCGAGCTCGGGAAGTGCGGGCCACCAGACGAATCCGGCGTAGTCGGCGTCCCGCGCGGCCACGAGCCCGCCCGGACGGGTGACCCGGATCATCTCGCGCAGTGCCGCAACCGGATCCGCCACGTGCTGCAACACCTGATGCGCGTGCACGACGTCGAACGACCCGTCCGCGAAGGTCAGCCCGTGCACGTCCTGAACGCTGAATTCGATACCGGTGACGCCGCGTTCGGCGGCCAGATCACGGGACAGCGCCAGTTCGGCCTCCCCGATCTCGGTGGCCGTCACCCGGCCCACCCGCGTGGCCAGATCGACCGTGATCGTCCCGGGCCCGGCGCCGATGTCCAGCAGCGAGGCGTCCGGATCCAGATGCGGCAGCAGATAGGCGGCCGAATTGGCCGCGGTGCGCTGCCGGTGCGAGCGCAGCACCGTCTCGTGATGACCGTGGGTGTATTTGCTCACGGGAACCTCCTCGACGAATACGGCGTCGCGCCCACCGAAACTCGTTCGATGGGCGCGACGCCGAGCCTATCGGACGCGAAGATCACGTCCGGGAAGCGGATCTCAGTTCGACAGCCGGACCTCGATCGCCTCGATGATGCGCGGACGCAGTTCCTCGGGACGCACGATCGCATCCACCGAACCGACCTCGACCGCGCGCTGAATGCTGTGCACGCGATCGAATTCCGCGGCCACCTCGCCGAGCTTCTCGGCCCGGACCGAGGTCCGGGTCTCGTCGAGTTCGGCCGACAGGCCGGCCCGGTCCGCGCCGGTGGCGTTGCTCGCGCGCGCCTCCAGCTCGCGCACCCGCGGATCGGTCGCGGTGCGGGTGTCCACCTCGCCGGAGAACACCACGGCCGCGGCCGGAGCGCCACCGAGCACCGAGGCGAACGAGCCCTCCAGCGCCAGCACGGTCATATTCGGGTTGAGCGCCTTGGAGAACACCACGAACGCGCCGCCGTGATACCGCGAGATCACGCAGAACACGATGGGTCCCTCGAAGTTCACGATCGCGCGGCCGATCTCGGCGCCGTACTCGAGCTGCAGCTTGCGCATCGACTCGGGCGATCCGTCGAAGCCGGACAGGTTCGCCAGCACCACCAGCGGCCGGTTGCCGCTGGCCGCATTGATCGCCCGCGCGGCCTTCTTCGACGACTGCGGGAACAGCGTGCCCGCGGTGTAGGTGTCCGGTCCGTCGGTCGGGGTGAAGCCGCGCCGCGGCACGCCGCGCGACTCGATTCCCAACAGGCACACCGGGATTCCGCCCAGGTGCGCGTCCTGCACGACGGCGGTCTCGGCGTCGGCCATGCCCGCCCAGCGCTCCAGCACCGGGTGGTCCTGGTCGGACAGCGCCCGCATGACGGTCCGAATGTCGAAGGGCTTCTTGCGATCCGGGTTGCTCGCGGCGGAGAAGATCTCGCCGACGGTGTTGAAATCGCTGTCCGCCAGCACGTGCGGGTATCCGGAGACGTCGCGATCGACCGGGTCGCTCGTCTCCGCCCGGCGCGGCGCCTTCTCGCCGGGCGCGATGTAGGTGTGGTCGTAGTGCGACATCAGGATGCCGCGCGCCGCGGCAAGGTTCGGCGCCCAGTACTGCGCCTGGCCGTTGGGGCCCATCACTCGGTCGTAGCCGCCGATGCCGAAGTTGTCCTCGGCCGAGACGCCGCCGGAGAAGTCCAGCGCCTGCTTACCGGTGAGCACCATCGTGGAATCCGGTGTCATGACCAGGATTCCGCGGGTGTGCATCAACATGGTCGCCTCGGCGTTCCAGTACGGCTGCGCGCCGACGTTGATGCCGGTGACCACGAGGTTGATCTCGCCGCCGTCCTGGGTGAACTCGACGATCCGCTTGAGCGCCGCGGCCACCCAGTCCATGTTCTCGGTACCGGATTTCATCGAGATCCGGGCGCCGGAGGACAGCGTGTACCACTCCAGCGGAACCTGCATCTGCTCGGCCAGATCCAGGGCCGCGATCACCCGGCGGCACTCCGGCTCGGACAGCGCGCCGAGGGATTTCGTCGGATCGCCCAGCAGCACGACCCGGGCCAGACCCTCCGGATGCCGCTCGGTCGCGGTGCTCACCACACCCGCGACGATCGCCGCGGTGTTGTGCCCGCGCGGCCGGTCGACCGGGACCAGCACATGCTCGGCGTCGAGGTCGTATTCGGTGAAATCGCCCAGCAGACCGGTCAATTCGTACGGGTAGACGGTGTTGCGGCTGCTCGCGCGCAGCACCTTCTGCCGGTACTCGTCCAGCGGTTCGACCGCCTCGTCGGTCCGCTCGCCGACGATCGTCTCGGTGCCGCCGGTGGCGTTGAAGCTGATCCGGATGGCGACCTTGGTCAGCTCGCCGGTCTCCTGATCCCGCTCGCGGGCGATGATCAGGATCTCCTCCAGCCCGGCGCCCACCGTGGTCGGTTCGACGCGTTCGACGATGGCCCCGAACTCCGCGGCGGTCAGATCGATCGGCGGCCAGATGTACATCACGATGCGGTTCGTGTTGAACCGCTTGGCCGAACGCCGCCGGGACTGCGCGCGGCGGATCGAGTCGAGGCAGGTGGCGATGGTGGCCTCGGCGGTGGGCAGCGCGAGCAGCCGTCCGTCGTGTTCGCGCAGCGGGGTCAGGTCGCGGACCTGTGCGAAGGCCACCAGGCGCTCATCGGCCTGATTCTCCTTCGCGACGGCGCGGAACAGGTACACCTCGTCGTCGTCCGAGGACGGCAGCCGGGTCAGGTCGAACTTGCGCAGCCGCTTCATCTGCATCCGCTCCGCGATGTACGGATGCAGACCGCGGATCAGCCGCTCCTCGGTCATACCGGTCGAGGTCGGGCGGAAGGTGAAGTGGTGGTGCATGACCGCGCCGCCGCTACCGGCGACGGTGGTGGTGATCCGGTGCACCTGGTTCGGCAGCGGGTGCGCGGCCAGAACCTCCTGCAGGGCCGAGGCCATCGAGTCGAAGTCCTCGGGCTGGCGCTCCCAGCCGAGGTAGATGTCGGCCTCGATGGACATCGTGCCGGTCGCCATTTCGGCCAGGCCGCGCAGCGCGGAGTCGAGCGCGTCGAAGCTCACCGCGGCCGAGACCAGGCTGGTGCCGCGACGTTCGGCGATCACGAAGGAACAATCGCCGACCTGCTGGGTGCGCACATCGCTCAGGCCCTTGTTGCCGTAGTACCGGCGGGTCAGCACCTCGAGCATGACCGAGTTGTCCAGGCTCCCGCGGACCAGGCGCTGGCCCAGCAGCCGCACCAGCGGCTCGGTGCTGCGCACGGTCTCGGCGATGCGCTCGGCGCGATCCGGCGAGTCCGGGTGAGCGTCCAAGTGCCGCAGGTGCTTGCGGACGTTGGTGTAGACGCGGGCGCGGTTGCGCCGCAGCAGCGGCTGGCCGTACCAGGCGTACACCAGACCGCGGGTCAGGTCGGCGATCACCGGGAAACGCACCTGCGTCGCGGCCACCAGACGCTCGAGCGCCAGGCCGACCGGCTCGCGCAGCACGCGGTCCGGGACCGGCTCGCTCAGCCATTCACGCAGCAGCGTGGTGATGACCGTGACGGTGTCCGACGGGCGCTGCTGCGCCAGGAAGATCCGGAACACCGCGCCCTCGAGATCGGGGGTGCGATCGAGCTCGGTGATCCCGTAGTGCGCCAGCGCACGGGACAGCCGCGTCCGATACGCCTCGGGCAGTCCGGCGCGCTCGACGTCCAGGCTCTGCAGGTAGGTGTGGAAGTACTCGCGGGCGCTGTGCACGTGTCCGTGCTCGCCCTCCTCGTCCCACTGGCGGTTGTGGCTCAGTTCGGTGAGGTCCGCGAACATCTGCACGAGTTCGAGTTCCTCGGCCAGCGGCCGGTGGTTGTTCGCGATCGAGGCCCGGCGCGCGGCGAGGTAGTCCGCGACCACGCGGCTCTCGTCGTGCGGGTCGACGTCGAAGCCCAGCAGCAGGCTGCGCAGATCCTGCAGGCCGCGGGCCAGGCGCTCGTCCGGCTGGACCGAATCGGGCTCGCTGGGCAGATCCAGCTCGACCGCGCCGGTCGAGGTGTCCTCGGCGGCGTCGCCGTCCTCGGCGAGCGGCTCGAGCCGCAGCAGCGGTGCGCCGGTCTCGACCTGGCTGCCGACCGAAACGCCGCACTCCTTGACCCGGGCGCGGAACGGCGCGCGCAGCACCGTCTCCATCTTCATGCTCTCCAGCACCAGTACCGGTGCGCCGGCCTCGACCTCGTCGCCGATCGCCAGCGGCATCGCGACGACCAGGGCGGGCGCGGGGGAGCGCACGACGCCGCCCTCGTCGCGGCTGATCCGGTGGGTGACGCCCTCGACGTCGATCAGGCTGGTGGGTCCGTGCGTGCCCGTGATCAGCCGGTAGCGGGTGCCGTTGACCACGACATGTCCGGTGTGACTGTCGAAACGTTCGAGATCGACTGCGGCGGTACGGATTTCGTCGCCGACCTCGATGCCGATCCGGAACCGGTGCGCGCCGATGCGGGCCACGCGCACGCGGTAGGTGACGCCGCGCAGCTTCAGGTCCAGCGGACGTCCGCTCTGGTGCTGCACCTGCGGACGCCCACCCGAGGCGGTGGACAGCAGCCGGTGCTGCTCGACGCGCTCTTCCTCTTCATAGGCATCGATGGCGGCGGCGGCCAGGGCGATGGCGGAGTGCCGATGCGAGACCAGCCGTCCCTCGCCGCGCACGCGGTCGATCCAGCCGGTGTCGGCGCTGGCGTCGATCACCTCGGGCTGGTTCAGCAGGTCCAGGACGAAACTCTTGTTGGTCGCGCCGCCCTCGATGACGACGCGGGTCTGGCCCACCGCGCGACGCAACCGGCCCAGGGCCTCGTCGCGGTTGCGGCCGTAGGCGATGATCTTGGCGATCATGGAGTCGAAGGCGGCCGGAATCGTGTCGCCCTCGCTGACGCCGGTGTCGACCCGGATACCCGGACCCGCGGGCAGATCCAGTCGCGCGATGCGGCCGGGCGCGGGCGCGAAGTCGCGGTCGGGATCCTCGGCGTTGAGCCGGGCCTCGATGGCGTGTCCGCGTTCGGCCGGGGGTTCGCCCTCGAGCTTGCCGCCCGAGGCGACCAGCAGCTGCGCGCGGACCAGATCGAATCCGGTGGTGGATTCGGTGATCGGGTGCTCGACCTGCAGGCGGGTGTTGACCTCGAGGAAGGCGAACAGCCGCTCGCCGGGGTGGTAGAGGAATTCGACGGTGGCCGCGCCGCGATAACCGACGGTGACCGCGAGCCGCTCGGCCGAGGCCTTGAGCTCGGCGGCCTGCTCGGCGCTGAGCACCGGCGAGGCCGATTCCTCGATGATCTTCTGATTGCGCCGCTGCACCGAGCAGTCGCGCACGCCCAGCGCCCACGCGGTGCCCTGGCCGTCCGCGATGACCTGGACCTCGACGTGCCGGGCGCCGGTGACCAGGCGCTCGAGGAAGACCACGCCGCTGCCGAACGCGCGCGCGGCCTCCTGGCTGGTGCGCTCGTAGGCGTCGATCAGGTCGGCTTCGTTGGTGATGACGCGGATACCGCGCCCGCCGCCGCCCGCGGTGGCCTTGAGCATCAGCGGGTAGCCGATCTCCCCGGCGGCGGCCACGGCCGCCTCGACCGATTCGACCGCGCCGCGGCTCCACGGCGCGACCGGAACGCCGACCTCCTCGGCGATCAGCTTCGCGCCGATCTTGTCGCCGAGCTTGCGCATGGCGTCGGCGTCGGGACCGATGAAGGTGATGCCGATGTGGTCGCAGAGTTCCGCGAAAGCGGGATCCTCGGCGACGAAACCCCAACCGACCCAGGCGGAATCGGCCTTGGTCGCGATCAGGGCGCGCTCGAGGGCCTTCAGGTCCAGGTACGGCCGAGCCGATGCCGGGCCCAGGTCGTAGGCGATATCGGCCTCGCGCACGAATGTCGCGTTGCGGTCGACATCGGTATACAGCGCAATGGTCTCGATCGCTTGCCCCGTTTCCGCGGCCAGATCTCGAGCGGCGTGGATGAGGCGCATGGCGGCCTCGCCCCGGTTCACGATGGCGATGCGGCTGAACACTCGCCAACTCCTTTCCATTTCACGGCACTGACCCGGTCGGGTGAGGGTTTGCGACTGCTGGTTGTGCGTAGTGTGCACCCTGTAGGTAGATATGTGCACGGCGTACGGGTGTTACTGGTCCGTATCCTCTGGCACCGCCCCGTCAAGGGGTGTGAGACGAGTCACGATATGTGGTCTGCGCCCGGATCGCGGTGCCCATCCAGCGCCGCAGGTAGCGCCGGAGTTCCTGGTCGCCGCGCGGCGGATTGCCGGGCGCGAGGAAGAACGACTGCATGGTGCGCAGGACGTATTCGACGAGTTCGGCCAGGGCGCGGTCGTCGAAACCGTGCTGCTCCCAGTCGACGTCGAAACGCCTGATCATGGTCATGCCGAACGCCTGTGCTTCCTCGGAGGTCAGGCTCTCGGGCTGCAGATTCGAGTACGTACTCGACAGCAGGATGCCCAGATGGGGAGTCGAGCGCACCTCGGACAGGGTGAAGACCACCCCCTCGGTCAGCGCGTCGACCGGATCGTCGATATCGCTGACCTGCTGGGCCAGCCGATCCAGGAATCCGTCCACCGAGGTGAACGCCGCGGCGCGCATCAGCGCGTCCGAACTCGGGAAGTAGCGGTACACCGTCTGCCGCGTGACGCCCAGCGCCTCGGCGACCTCGGCGATATTGACCTCCGAACCGGTGCGCCCGATCAATTCGACGGCCGCGCCGACGATGCGCCGGGATGCCTCCTCGTCGGTGCTCGGTGGGCTCCCGCCCCACCCGCGTCTTCGTGCCACTGCCCTGCTTCCTCGGCTCGGACCGGTGTTGCGGGGGATTCCCCCCGAGTGAATCGGCATTCGACGCTACCAGGGAACGCACCGGATCCCGGTTATCACGTTCCGGGCGAATCTAATCATACAAACATACGCTTCTATGTATGATCGTCTCGTCAACCGGCCTGCGCGGGCAACGATGCCCGGACGAACGATGGAGGTACAGCAGGTGACCGACCTACATGTCCGGAAGATGCGATTCGCATTCGCGGACTACGACGTTCCGTTCCTGTGGAACGAGAAGAATCCGGCCTTCTCGTCCATGGCGAACGCGGTGTCCTTCCTCGCGATCGGCTTCGAGAAGATGATCGTGAACATGATTCGCGAGGCGATGCCGCGGATCACCGATCCTGACGTGGCCGAGGAAGCCGATGCGTTCGTGCGGCAGGAGGGGCAGCATTCGACCGCGCATCGCCAGCACGTCAACGGCCTGATCCGCCGGTACCCGCGATTGCGCGAGACCCTCGATGAGGTCATCGGCGAATTCGACTCTCTCACCGCGAACACCTCGCTGGACTACCGCCTGGCCTACACCGCGGATCTCGAGGCCACCTTCACCCCGGTGTTCAAGCTGATGCTGGACAACGACGCCAACCTGTTCGCGCCCGGCGACGACCGGGTGGCCTCGCTGTTCATCTGGCATTTCGTGGAGGAGGTCGAGCACCGCAGTTCCGCGCTGATCATCTTCGACTCGATCGTGGGCAGCGACGTCTACCGGATGCGCATGGCGCCCTCGATCTTCCGGCACGTGATGAAGGTGATCCGGATCGCCTGCAAGGGCTTCAACGAGCATGTGCCACTGGAGGATCGGCAGGTGGATGCGCTGTCGATGTTCGCCATGCACCGGCACCGCCGTCGGCTGGGCCGCTGGATCGCGCCGCTGCGGGTGCCCGAGAACGGGACGATGCCGCGCGCGTTCACCGAACTGCCGTTGCGCGAGCAACTGGTCGCGCTGAGCGGGGTCGTCCGCAGCCAGATGCCCAGACACAATCCGGCGCACGAGAATCTGCCCGCCCTGGCGGATCTGTGGTTCCGGCGCTACGACGAGGGCTACGACGTATCCCTGTGGTACACGGCCGAACTGACCGCGTCGAAGTAGGGGGAACCATGTCCGATCACTGTTCGCCGACATTCGCCCGGCTGGCGACCGAGATGGGGTTCTCCTGCCGGACCGAGGGCGGGCTCGTCGCGTTCCGCAATCCGTTCGCGCTGGAGAACTGGACCCTGCCGGTGCTCGAGGTCGTCGTCATCCTGGGTGCGGTGCTGACGCTGGTGCACGCCATCCGGCGGCTGCGCCGCGGCGACCCCACCAATCTGGTGCTCTGGCTCGGTGCGACGGCCTACCTGTTCATCATCGAACCGCCGCTGTACTTTCCGGCCGCCTTCGGCATCAGCGGACATGTGGACACGATGTTCGCGCACAACGTGTTCACGGTCGACTTCCTGTGGGGACGGCTGCCGCTGTACATCGTCGCGATCTATCCGTTCATGGCGACGCTGGCCTTCGAAATCGTGCGCATGCTCGGGGTTTTCCGGCGATACGGCGTGCTGATCGGCGCGATCTGCGTCGGCTTCGTCCACCACGCGTTCTACGAGATCTTCGATCATCTTGGGCCGCAACTGAAGTGGTGGGAGTGGTCCACCGGCAATTCGCTCAACCAGCCCATGTTCGATTCGGTGCCGCTGTCCAGTGTCGTGGTCTTCGCCGCGCTGTGGCCGATGTCGCTGGCGTTGTTCGTGCAACTGTTCGTCGGTCGGCACGTGGATGCCGGACGCGAATTCAGTGGCCTGCAACTGGTTTGGCGGACGATCGTGATCGGGATCCTGGGGTCCGCGGGCACCGGAGTGCTGCCCATTCCGGCCACGGTGTTCGGTGCGAACAACATCACCGTGCGCGGCTGGCTCTACGCCGCGGAGCTGGTCGTGCTGAGCGTCATCGCGATTCCCGTTCTGGCGCGCCAGTGGTTGCGAATCCGACAGGGCGACAGCGAGTTCCGTTATTCGAATCAACTCGTGCGCGGCTACGCCATCGTCTACCTGTGCGCCATGGCATTGCTCTGGGGCACTGCGCTGCCGGACTTCCTGAACGCATCGAACGGCTGGGCGCGCAACGGCGGGCCGGTGGGCAACATCTGGTACACGATCGCCTGCCTCGTCATCGCGATTCTCTGTGCGGCAGCGGCATTCGTCAGGCCCCGGGCTCGCGCGCAGGTATCGGGCGCGGTGCCGGAGGCCGCTGCGGCGGCAGGGTAGTTCGCGGGGCACAAGGGCCGGTCGGCGATCGTAGCTCGGCCCGTTCACGATCGCCGACACGGGAATCCGGCGCGGACTGTGGGCCGGGCGGCGTTTGCCGTCCGGTCGAGGTTCAGTGTGCCCCAGCGGGTTCGGATGCGGACGCGGTCAGGCCCAGTAGGTTCAGGGCGACCGAGCGGGCCTCGGCGAGCATCCGGATCGCCTCGGCGACAGCGGTATTCGCCTGCTGTGGGGTGGCCTGTTCGGGGCCGAGCAAGGCGGTGACCGCGGCGGCGAGAACGGCCCCGGGATCGGAGACCCGCAGTCGGCTACGACGGTCGGAGGTGGTCGCGATGAAGCCCGTTGTCAGCGCGTGCAGCGCGAATACCTGCTCGGTCAGCGGCCAGTCGGATCGGGCGAATCCGTTGTCCCGCCAGACCGGCAGGACGGTGTGCAGCAGTGCGTCCGGTCCGAGGGTGTCGAGCAAGGTCGTCGCCCGGGGATCGTCGGCGAGTGCGCCCAGCAGGTCCTCGTCGTTGCTCTGGAGCGCTTGCACGAAGGGATGTTCGGCCACGTCGTGCAGGATGCGCGGGCACATGCGCGAGGGCCGGATCAGGTCCGGATCGGCGGTGATCGCGGCGGTGTGCTCGTCGACCAGGGCGAGGAAATCCCGGGCGATCAGGCCCAGCAGGAGATCCTCCTTGGTCTTCCAGTAGAGGTAGACCGTGCCCTTGCCGATATGGGCCTTGTGCGCGACCTCGGCGATGGTCACTCCTCTGCTGCCGCGGCTGAGCAGCAACTCACCCGCGGCGGCGAGGACGCGTGCCGCCTTGGGGGAGTTGTGTTCGGGCAGTTCAGGCAACGGATCTCCGCTCGTGCTCGGGCGTCGGGAGCTTTGCTAACACATCACCGACGATATCCGTGCATTTGCGCTCCATCACCTCGGGCCTGAGGAATCGTTTGGCGATGAGTGCGCCGATTCTGGTTCTGGCCAGTTTCGGCATGAACCGGCGCAACCGGATCTCCCACGGGTTGTCCATGACGAAGATCTTGCGGTCGTCGAACGCGTTGTCCTGGTAGTACTGGATGTGCGGGCGCAGTGCTCGTTCCCATTCGTCCAGTGCGGCGCGGATGTCCCCGGGGTGTCGTTCGAGCATCGCGCCGAGCAGGTCCGCGCCCATGAATCCGGCGGAGACGCCCATGCCCGCGTAGAGGGTCACGCACCATGCCGCGTCGCCGAGCAGTATGACCCGACCCCGGTGCCAGCTGTCCATGTGCACCTGCTCGACCGAGTCGAACAGCTTGTCGTCGGCGGCCTCGAACGCCGCGATCACATCCTCGAGCATGATTCCGAGCGGCTCGGGCCCGAATGCGGCCCGCAGGCGCTCGGCGGGAGTCCCGGTGAATTCCGCGTCGACGTCGTCGGTGCGGTACGTCATCATGATCGTCGGCTCGTGGTCGGTGAAGGCGAAGACCCACATCGAGCGT
Organism: Nocardia miyunensis NBRC 108239; assembly: GCF_001613065.1. Classification (GTDB taxonomy): domain Bacteria; phylum Actinomycetota; class Actinomycetes; order Mycobacteriales; family Mycobacteriaceae; genus Nocardia; species Nocardia miyunensis. The sequence continues at coordinate 64,155 of NZ_BDBQ01000010.1, read as the reverse complement.
TCGGGTTCCAGCAGCGTGGCGCCCTGGCCGGGTGCCAGGCCGGGCGGGGTGCCCGGGTATCCGCAGGCGGCGACCATGTAACCGAGCCGTCGCAGGTGGTTCGCGTGCGGGCCGAAGGTCAGGCGGCGAACCGTGGAGCGCAGGCCGTCCGCGCCGACGACCAGGTCGAATCGTTCGGTGACCGAGGTTCCGGCCGCGGAGTCGTGCAGGGTGACCGTGACGCCGTCGTCATCCTGCTCGATCGCGGTCGGCACCGTCGAGAAGCGCACCTCGACATCGTCGGGAAGTGTTGAGTACGCGGCATTCTCGGCGTCCCCGCGCAGGACGATCCAGGGCTCGCCGGGTAGATCGGCGAACGACATTCCGGGCCGGCTGCGCCCGGTGCGGTCGAGGTCGGCGGGCACGTCCCGGCCCGTGCGGTTGTGCATCGCGTCCAGGATCCCCAGCCGCCGCGCCGCCGCCTGCCCGGCGCCGAACAGTGCGATGAAGTAACCGCCGGTGCGCCTGGCCGGCGCCCGCTCGATGATCACCGGGGTCCAGCCCGCCCTACGCAACCGCGCGGCCGTCGCGATGCCGCTTACGCCCATGCCGACTACCAGGGCGCGCTTACCACTGTCTTCGATCATGTCGCAGAGCATACTGACCAGATTGGTCATTTGGTCAGTTTTGGGCCTATGAATCGTCTCGAGAGCGCGTCGCCGGTCAGTGCTGTTCCTCCTGAAAACTGCTTGTGCGCTTCATGATTCCGGAAGTGTGCGCCGGTTTCGCGATTCGTCGACTCCCAGGTGGGGCGCCCGTAGCGGGGCTAGGATGTGCGGCATGACGGACGGGGGCGCATTGGATACGAATCGGCCATCGAAGGCTCGGATCTACGATTATTTCCTCGGCGGCAAGGACAACTACCCGTCGGATCGAGCGGCTGCCGCGCAAGTGGAGAAGGTCTTTCCGAACATTCGCCGGGCGGCGCGCGAGAACCGGGACTTCATGGTGAAGGCGACGAAATTCATCGCCGGGGAACGAGGCATCCGGCGTTTCCTGGATCTCGGCACCGGAATTCCCACCGCGCCGAATCTTCATCAGGTCGTCCGCGAAATCCAGCCCGACAGCCGAATCCTCTACGTCGACAACGATCCGGTGGTTCTGGCGCATTCGCGTGCGCTCGGCGAGCTGGACGACACCGCCGAAGGTCTGGTCGGCTTCGTCGACATCGATCTCGCCGACGTCGACCGGCTGATCGAATCCGACGAATTCCGGAACCTGCTGGACGAGCCGGTCGGCGTGTCCTGCTTCGGCATCCTGCATTTCTTCCCGGACCCTGTGCCGTACACCATCGTGGACAAGATCATGGCCGCGGTCCCGGCCGGGAGCTATCTGTCCATCACCCACGCCACGCCCGATCTCAACCCGGCGTTGGCGGAGGTCGGCGAGGTGTACCGCAATAACAAGATGGACGCCTTCCCGCGCACCTACGCGGAGATCTCCCATTTCTTCCGTGACCTCGACCTGATCGATCCCGGAGTGGTCGTCAGCCGTCTGTGGCCCACCTCGGCCGGATCTCCCGCCGAGGAAGTGGGCCACGCCAAGACCGCGGCAGAGATCGACGCCGAGGTCGCGTTCTTCTGCGGAGTGGCGCGCAAACCCTGAGATGCTCGCACGAGACTAGAATTCGAGCAGGACCGAAACACGGAGGGCGTCATGCGGGTCGTGGACTTCGATCATCTGGTGCTGAACGTCTCGGATGTCGAGCGTTCGCTCGGATTCTACTGCGGCACACTCGGTTTGGAAGCGGACCGACTCGACGAGTGGCGAGCCGGACAGGTCCCGTTCCCGTCGGTCCGGGTGACCGATCGGACGGTCATCGATCTACAGAGCATGCCGCGCGGCGAGGCGAACGTGGATCACATCTGTTTGGTGGTCGAGCCCTTGGACTGGCAGGAGGTCATCGACTCCGGTGTGTTCACCGTGCTCGAGGGCCCGGTTCCCCGCTGGGGCGCCCGAGGCCAGGCGACGTCGATCTACGTCGCCGACCCGGACGGTAATACCGTCGAGTTACGTTGGTACCCAAAGGATTCCACCGACTGAGCGTCGTTCGGGCAGTTGACCGGTCTAATTGTCGGCTCCGATGGCCGACCCAATCATTTTGACAGTATCAAATATGTCGGTGCACGGATCGGGAAATGCTTCCGCGTTTGTTCGTCGAAGCTATGTCCAGAACGTATCTGGGGTTTATCGGGCCATGCTCATCGTCTTTGAACTCGCAGCCCAGGATAAGATTCGGCGGGTGCGTGAAGCCGGAGTATCTCTTTCTTGCAGCTGAGTTGTATCCGGCTTCCAGTACGACGTCATCTGAGATCATCGTGCAGGGGTCGAAGGTGACCTTCGGATTAGGGTTGCAACCGGAGATTCCGGACAGTGGCCGCTCTCTCAGCTCTGCGGTGACCCTGATGCGGACGTCACATGCGGTCCGAGGTGAGTGCGTCGCGATGCGGATCGGCCGCCGGAATCCAGACGGGCCCGTCGAGATCGTCGGGCGGGAACTCGAGTGAGAGCTGTTCGGCATGCTCGCGCAACGCGCCGACGCTGCTTCGCTGTTCGTCGGCGCGGGTGATCAGCGACCAGCACCACAGCGGCGCCGGATCGTGGATCGGCCGGGCGCGCAAGCCCGCGGGGAGCGGGGTCGGATGGCGTTTGGGCGAGGCGAGCACCGGTGTGTCGAGCCGCTTGCAGTGGTGATGGAACGCGGTTCCGGTGATGCCGCCGTCATCGATGCGCAGCAGACGGCACCCGGTCGACTCGGCGAACTCCATCGCGAATTGGTTCCAGGCATCCCAGGACGTCAGATCGGAATCGACCAGAACGGTGAGTTCCTCGGCGGCGACCGATGTCGCGCCGAACCGGGTGGTGACGGCGAAAAGCGGTTCGGCCCAGAGCAATCGGTAGTCGAGCCGCTCGTCGCGGTGCGGGGCCCAGGCGACGGCGGCGTCCAGGCCGCCGTCGAGCACGCGCCCGATCTGCACGTGGCTGGGCATCACCCACTCGTCGATCCGCAGATCCGCCCCGGGCGAGGCGAGCAACTTCTCGGGCAGCCAGCTCACATAGCCCAGGCGCAGCGGTCCGGTGGTCCCCGCCAGCCGACGTTCGGCGGCGGCCGCGAGCGACAGGATCTCGCGGGCGTCGGACAGCAGCATCGCGCCCGCGGAGGTGAGTTCGACGTGGCGTCGGTCCCGTTCGAACAGCGTCACTCCCAGGCCGGCCTCCAGCGCCTTGATCTGCTGGGACAGCGACGGCGTCGCGATGTAGAGCCGCGCGGCGGCCCGTCCGAAATGCAGTTCCTCGGCGACGGCGACGAAGTAGCGCAACTGTCGCAGTTCCATCGCCCCAGCGTATTCCCACTGTTAGGCACAGCCTATGAGCGTCAGCACACCGGTCGTGGACGGGCGGCCCGCGCGGGCAGACGATCGCAGACATGAACTCGGCCCCCGCCCTCGCACGTACCGGAACACTCGGAGCCCGGCTCGGCCTGGCGGCGATCTGTCTCGGGTTCGGAATGATCACGCTGGATGCGACCATCGTCAATGTCGCTCTGCGACCGATCATTTCGGACCTGGGTGGCAGTCTGTCGTCCGCGCAGTGGATCGTCAACGGATACACCCTGGCCTTCGCGGCGCTGCTGCTGACCGCCGGGGCGCTGTCCGACCGCGTCGGCGCGCGTGCCGGCTATCTGCTCGGGCTCGGCGTCTTCGCGCTGGGCAGCGCGGTGTGCAGTGCGGCGAACTCGATGGAGATGCTCGTCGCCGCGCGGGTCGTGCAGGGTTTCGGCGCGGCCTGGCTGATGCCGTGTTCGCTGGCGCTGATCGCGCACACGTTCCCCGATCCGCGAGAGCGCGGACGAGCGCTCGCGATCTGGGGCGGCGTGTCGGGGATCGGCCTGGCGAGCGGGCCGATCCTCGGCGGCGTCCTCACCGAGGCGATCGATTGGCGCGCGATCTTCGTTGTCAACGTCCCCGTCGCCGTGATCACCGCGTGGCTGCTGGGCCGCCGGGTGGCGGAGACCCGGCGTCACCGGCATCGGCTCGACGGGATCGGCCAGGTGCTGGCGATCACCACCCTCGCGACGCTGACCGGCGGATTCATCCTCGCCGGACAGGATGGCTGGCTCGCGGACGCGCCGTTGCTCTTGTTCGGCGTGGGCGCGGCGTCGGCGGTGGCGTTCGGCGTCAGCCAATCTCGGGTCCGGCATCCGATGGTGGATCCGGTTCTGTTCCGCCGCCGCACCTTTGCGGTGGCGATCGCGATCGGGGTGATCTTCAACTTCGGCCTCTACGGAACGTTGTTCTGCCTCGCGCTGGATCTCCAGGACAGCCATCACCTCGGCTCGTTCACCACGGGTGCCGCGATGCTTCCGATGACCGTCATCGTCGGCATGTTCGCCTTCCTCGCCGCCCGCGTCGTGGCCCGCGTCGGCGAATGGCGGGCGATAACCGCGGGCCTGCTCTGCGCCGCCACCGGCGCACTGCTGATCGCGGTTCTGCCCGCGCACGCGCCGGTGTGGGCGCTCGTGCTGTGCACACTGCCGATCGGGCTGACCTCCCTGGCGATGCCCGCGATGACCGCCGCGGCGCTGGCCGGCGCGCCCGCGGACCGCGTCGGCCTGGCCTCCGGAGTGCTGAACACCGCACGGCAGACGGGAGGAGCGTTCGGCGTCGCGGTCCTCGGCGCGCTGCTGAACGTGACCGGCGCGTTCTCGCTGCACGTCGCGTTCACCGCGATTCTCGTGACGTACCTGCTGGGTGTGACGCTGTCGATCATCGGTTCACGCGTCAGCCGCATCCACGCGGATGACCGTTCGCTCGCCGGGCAGCGGTGACGGTGCGAGGATCGGGCGGCATCGGATCCCGTGTGCCGGATTGTAAACATATATTTGGTATCTGTCCGATGCTGTCGAGTCTGATGCCGACGTGCTCGTTCGTCGTCGGCCCGCACGTTCGTCCACTGGTATTGCCGGAAGAGTGGTCATTGCGGCCCGCTCTTCGCCGTTGAGAGCTATTGACCAACCGGGGCAACACTCGCTACTTTTGGAACAAAAGTTAGGTCTCCATACTGTGGTTCGAACCGGAGGAAATATGAGCGCTGTCGACAAGTTCCGGTACGACGGCAGAAGCGCGCTCGTGGTCGGTGGCGCGACGGGGATGGGCGCTGCGGCAGCGCATATCGCGAAAGCCCTGGGGGCCGAGGTCACCGTGATGGACAACGCTCCCGTCGACTACGCCACGGACCGGGTCGTCGCGATGGATCTGCGGCATCCCGACTCGATCGATGCCGCGGTCGACTCGCTGACGGGTCCGGTCCACGCCGTCTTCGCCGCGGCGGGCATCGCGGACGGTCCGGATATGATGCGCGCCAACTTCATCGGCCATCGGCACCTGATCGAGCGGCTGCTCGCGGCCGGACGGTTGCCGCGCGGCTCGGCGATCTGCTTCATCTCCTCGGTGGCCGGTATGGGGTGGGAGAACAACCTGCCGTTGGTGCGGGAATTCCTGGACACCCCGGACTACGCGAGCGCGCACGCCTGGGTGCGGGCTCGCGAGGACAGCGGTGCGATGCACTACGGCTTCAGCAAGCAGGCGATCAACGCCTACGTGGCGACCCGGGCATATCCCTTGCTGGAGAGAGGGATTCGGATCAACGCCATCTGTCCCGGCCCGACCGACACCCCGCTCGCCCGCGCCAACGCCGAGAGCTGGCTCGCGTTCGCGCAGGACTACCGCGACGACACCGGGGTGCCGCTGCATGTTCCCGAGCAGATGGGCAACGCCATGGTCTTCCTCAACAGCGAGGCCGCCAGCGGCGTCAGCGGAATCACCCTCATCGTCGACAGCGGGCACGCCATGTCCTCGCTCACCGGCGCATACGCTCCGGGAAAACCGCTGATGGACATCATCACCGGCCGGGTCCCGCTCGGCTAGTCCGGCCCTGGCTCGCTCATCTCGCCGGACCTGCCGAACACGCTGCCGCGCAACGCGTTCGCGTGAATTCCGATCCGGCGAGCACCCCGAGAGCACATCCACCGCAGCCGGTCGATTCCACCGGTGTGGCGCGCAAAGGCGGAGAACATGCCCGAAACCCTGGAAGCGGAACCGTATTACGATCCGTACGATTTCGCCATCGACGACGATCCCTACCCGGTATGGCAGCGGTTGCGCGCGTCGGCCCCGCTGTATCACAACGACCGGTACGGGTTCTATGCCCTGAGCAGATATGCGGACGTCGCCAAGGGATTGCACGACTGGCGGACATTCCGTTCGGGACGAGGCACCGTACTGGACATCATTTCCAGCGGAGTGGAAATTCCGTCGGGACTCATCCTGTTCGAGGATCCGCCGCTGCACGATACGCACCGGAAGATTCTCGCGCGTGTGTTCACCCCGCGGCGGGTCGCGGCCGTCGAGCCGATCGCCCGGCAGTTCGCCGTCGCGGCGCTGGAACCGCTGGTCGGCACGGGCGGTTTCGATTTCATCGCCGACCTGGGCGCCGCGATGCCCATGCAGACCATCGGCGCGCTGCTCGGAATTCCTCAGCAGGACCAGTCGAAGATTCGCGATACCACCGACACCATCATTTCGCTGGAATCCGGCACGCCGGGGGAGGGAATGAAAGCCGAACCGCCGAATCTGGAACTCATCGCCGAATACGTCGACTGGCGTGCGCGCAATCCCACCGACGACCTGATGACCGATTTGATCAATGCGGAGGTCGAGGACGAGAACGGTGGGAAACGGCCGCTCAGTCGTACGGAGATATTGACCTACATCAGCATGATCTTCGGGGCGGGCAGCGAAACCACCACGCGGCTCATCGGATTCACCGGGCAGCTGCTGTCCGAGCATCCCGATCAGCGACGTGAACTCGCGGCGGACCATGCGCTGATCCCCGGCGCGATCGAGGAGGTGCTGCGCTACGAGCCGCCCTCGCCGGTGCAGGCCCGATACGTCGCGACGACGACCGAGTACTACGGCCACACGGTCCCCGAGGGATCGGTGATGCTGCTGCTCAACGCCTCGGCCAATCGTGACGAACGTCAGTACGTCGACCCGGACCGGTTCGACATCCACAGGCAGACAAGTCATCTGAGTTTCGGGTTCGGACTGCACTTCTGCCTCGGGGCCGCGCTGGCGCGGCTGGAGGCACGCGTCGCGCTGGAGGAGGTGCTGCTGCGCTGGCCGGACTGGGAGGTCGACTACGGCGGTGCGGTCCGGGCGCACACCTCCAGCGTGCGCGGGTGGGCGAAACTTCCGGTCGCGATATAGGGAGCGGCGAGGGCGTCCCGCCTTCATGTGGGACGCCCTCGTATTCGGCTGTGCGGCAACGGTTTCGGAAGTGAATCTACTTCGGCTGATTCGGTACGCCCGGGAACAGTTGCGCTGTGGGGCCGGCGGTCACCCGGCCCTGCATCTTCGTCACCAGATGGGGTGCGAAGACCGCGCCGTAGAGTGCGGTGCCCAGCACGACGATCCCGGCGACGGACAGCACCGCGGACCACACGCGGTTCGCCGACATCCGTTCGGCCGCTGCGTCGATCACGGTGCGTCCCGCGGCATCGGTCCGGCCCAGGATGTAGGTGAAGACCATCATCTGCACACCCATCGCGAGCGCGTCGTAGAGCGGGTACTGATGTTTGGTCCCCTCCCACAATGCCAGCCCGTGGATGACCCGGCCGTAGTAGAACACGCCGAATCGCGCACCCAGGATCGCGTTGAACAGGAACGCCCAGACGAAACCGACCACGAGGCCGGCGACGAGCAGGGTCTGCGGTCGACGCCAGTGGAACTTGCCGATCAGCCATCGTCCGAGCGTCAGGCCGAGCACGGCGGGCAGCACGAAATAGGCGATGTAGCCGGGTGGTACCGCCGACGGCAGCCCGCCCCAGGTCATGTTCAGCGGCCACCAGGACGGCATGCGCGGGATCGCGGGCGCGAACTGCGCGTAGACGGCCCAGTCGTAGGGCGCTTCGATCCAGGAGAACGAGATCGCCGAAATGCACAGCAGCAGAAGCGGATGCAGCCGACGACGGCGATAGGACAGGTACACCCCGGCGGCGAGGAATGCCAGCCCCCCGACGTACGCGAAGCCGATGGCGACCCTCAGCAGTGGTGTCGGCTCGGTCATAGTTCCCGCTCCTGCTTGCGGCGGCGGGCTTCCGGGTCGAATCGGTACACCACGCCGAAGATGACGACGATGAGCCCGAACAGCGTGCCCAGCATGATGCCTGCGCCCATGTTCGCGCCCCCTTTCGAAACGAGCTCCGCGGAGCTTTGGATAGCAGCCACTATCCTAAATGAGGACAGTGGGCACTGTCTTATAATTCCGTCGACCATCCAGAGCCGTTTCCAGGAGCGAACGACCGTGCCCCACAAGCCTTCCGGCCGCCGCGGCCCGGCCGATCCGACGCCGACGCGTCGGCCTCGCGGCGAGCCGCGCCGACTGCTGCTCGACGCCGCCCGCACCCTGTTCGCCCGGCAGGACTACCGCGGCACCACAACCCGGGAGATCGCCGAGGCCGCCGGGGTGAGCGAACATCTGCTGTTCCGCAACTTCGGTTCGAAGGCGGCCCTGTTCCGGGAGGCTGTGGTCCTTCCGTTCACCGGCTTCGTGGACGAGTTCGGCCGCACGTGGCGAGAAGTCGTCCCCGACGAAACCGACGAGCAGGATCTGGCTCGGCAGTTCGCCGGACAGCTCTACGACCTGTTCGTCGAGAACCGGGGGTTGGTCGTCACGCTGCTGGCATCGGAGGCCCTCGGCCCGGAGGAGATCGAGGACACCGGCATCGCCGACATCAGGCGGGCGCTCGACGCGCTCGGCCGGATCAGCGCCGAAGGGATGCGTCTGCGGGGAGTGCGGTCGGACCATCCGGCTCTGGCGGCGCATTCGACGGTGGCGATGATCGCCGGGATGGCCGCACTGCGTTCGACCTACTTCGGCGCCGAGCAGCCGCCGCGAACGGCGATCGTCGAGGAACTCACCCAGGCCATCCTGCACGGTTTCCTGCACCGGCACGGCTGACCGAAGCGGCTGGTTGCCGTGACCGCCGATCGGAGTTAATTTGTAAACAGTACTGTTCTGTTTATAAATTCGGATGGAGGGAGCGGGTCATGGAGGTGCTCATCGTCGGCGCGGGGCCGACCGGGTTGACCGCGGCCTGCGGATTGCTCGCGCGCGGGATCGCGGTGCGCGTGGTGGACAGTGCGCCGCGACCGGCAACGACGTCGCGGGCACTGGGTCTGCAACCGCGTGGGGCGGAGGTGCTGCGACGTCTCGGCGCGCTCGGCGATCTGCCGCAGCGGGCGGCCGACGTGCGCGGCGCCGGGATTCACGTGAACGGCCGGAAGATCGTCGACGTGGGCGCGGCGCTCGACGCCGCCGGACCGCGATTGCTCTGGATCCCGCAGACGGAGATCGAGGCGCAGCTGCGCGAGCGGCTGGCCGCGCTCGGCGGCCGCATCGACTGGAACACGCCGCTGCGCGGGCTGGTGCAGGACGCCGACGGCGTCGATGTGGAGCTCGGCGGCGAACGAGTGCGGGCGAAGTGGGTGATCGGCTGCGACGGTGCGCACAGCCAGGTTCGCAAGAGCGCCGGAATCGGATTTCCGGGATCGCAGCTGACCGAGCGATTCCTGCTCGCCGATGTCCACGCCGAACTGCCCGGCCGGCGCGGAGAGATCGGCACGTTCCTCGGCGTCGGCGGGCAGTTCGTGGTGATGCCGCTGCCGCATCCGGATGGCGACCTGTGGCGGTTGATGGCCCCGGTACCCGACGATCACCACGACGAACTGGACGAGACCGAGATCCTGAAGTTGTTGTGCCGCTTCGCCGCCGAGCGCGCCGGGATCCCGGATCTGCGGATCGATCGCGCGGCGTGGACATCGGTGTTCCGGTTCAACCGCAGGCTGGCCGATTCCTACCGCCGCGGGCGGATACTGCTGGCCGGGGATGCCGCGCACATTCACTCGCCGCTGGGTGGCCAGGGTTTGAACACCGGTATCGGGGATGCGGAGAATCTGGTGTTCAAGCTGGCGCTGGTGATCGGCGGGCGGGCCGGAATCGAACTGCTGGACACCTACTCCGCCGAGCGGCGGCCGATCGCGGAATCGGTGCTGTCCGCGACCAGCATCGGGACCAGGATCGGTTTCGCCGAAACGGCTGCTGGTCAGCGGTTGTTCGCCGCGCTTTCGCCGTTGCTGCGCATCCCCGCGGTACAGCGTCGGCTCATGCGGGCCGCCTCCCAGCTGGGGATCGACTATCGCCACGGACCCTTGGCGGGACCGACGGCCCGGCGCGTGCGCAGCGGCCCGCGGCCGGGTGATCGCGTGCCGAACATCCCCACCCGGGACGCCGAGGGGCACGACGCCCCGCTGCACAGCCGGCTCGGCACCGGCTGGGCGATCCTGGCCACCGGCGACGCTACCGACCACCTGCGGCAGGCGGCGAAATACCTTGGTGTGGAACAGGTTCGGCTGATCACCCCCGCGACGGGCACGCTCGACGACGTGTGCCTGATTCGCCCCGATGCCCACCTCGCCTGGCGAGGCGCGAGCGCGGAAGAAATGGGTCGCTGGTTGGATACCGCACTGTGCCACGAAGAACGGAGGTCGGTATGAGCGAGACGGTGCCGGAGGCGGCGGGCGAGCGTAATCTGCTGCGCCCGTCCTCGTTCCGCGTGGATCCAGCATGAGCGAGGAGCTTTCCGGCGCCGGGTCGCGCGGCCGTCCGCGCGACCCGCGAGCGGACGAGTCGATCCTGCGCGCCGCACTGGAACTGTTCACCGAGTACGGCGCGGACGCGACCAGTATCGACCAGGTCGCCAAGCGTGCCGGTGTGGCCCGGCTGACCGTGTACCGGCGCTGGCCGAACAAGGAGGCGCTGCTCATCGCGGCCCTCGACCGAGCGCGCGACATCGACGACCTCGCGCTCTACCGCCGCCTGCTGGACACCGACACCGAACCCACCGAACTCGAATTGCGCAGTGCGGTAACGGAACTGCTCGAGACCATCATCGGGTTGATCGTCCGCCCGGACCTGCGCGGCCTGATCGCCCGGATGATCGGCACCGCATCCAGCCACCCCGAACTGTTGCGCACATTCTGGGACAGCTACCTGCAACCCCGTCGCGATCTCGCGCACGCCGCCATCGCCCGGGCGATCGAACTCGGCGGCCTACCTCCCGACACCGACCCCGAACTACTCCTGGACACCGTGGTCGGCACGGCCCTTTTCCCAAGCCTGCTGCACCCCGATCCCCCGACCGAGGAGTCCCTACGTCAGCGCGTTTACGCGGTACTTCGCCAACTCGGAGTCCAGCCACCGGAGTGATCCGGCCGCTCCCGCACCCGGATCGCCGATCGGAGTGTCTCCGTCACACAGCCGCCGGCCGAGCCGACTTCTGGCCTGCGCGTACAGATCTGCCGGCAGTGGTCCCCTGGCGACATCGGGATGACCGATGGTGAAGGGCAGGACGAACTCGTGGCGGATCGTGACGGCCGACGCATCTGTTCACGCCTGGCGGGCGAGACTGACCGCTACCTGGACGCGGGATTGCAGACTGAGTTTGTTCAGGATGCTGGACACGTGGGTTTGCACGGTCCGCCTGGACAGAAACATCCGAGTGGCGATCTCGGAGTTGGATCCTCCCTGTGCGACCAGTTCGGCGACCTTCTGCTCCGTGGGCGTGAGTGCCTGCCAGCCGGTCTTCGGCCGTTTGCGAGGGCCTCGCGAACCCCGCCGGACACCATGTTCACGCAGTCGCGACTCGGCTCGGGAAATGTCCCATTGGGCGTCCATGCCCGCGTATGAACGAATCGCCGCGTCCAACGCCGACCGAGCGTCCGCGGTCCGGCCCTGGCGCGCAAGAATTACGGCGAGTTCTTCGCGGGCCTGTCCCTCATAGAGTGGACGTCCGGCACCGTGGAAAGCCTGCGCCGATTGCTCGAGCAGTTCGGGCTGGTCGAGCGACAATCCGCGGCACAACAACACTGTGCCGCGCCTGCTGAGAGTCGAATAGCGGGCATCGAGCGCCTGGGCCGCGGTCGATATCTCGTCGAGAACCTGTCGGTTGCCGCAGGCCACCGCCAAGCGAGCGACGTCGGGATAGGCGTAATACACGGTCGATCCGGCCAGGCCCGAAGCCAGTTTCCGACATGCCTCGGCGAGTATGGCCAGCGCCTCGCTCGGCCGGCCCCGCGATTCCAGCAACAGCGCGTCGACCCAGGAATCGAAGTGCAGATATGTCTGGCTGCCGACCCGGTCATCCGGTCCCGCCCAGTTGAGACCGGCATCGAAAGTTCCGCGGTGCACCGCGATCAGCGCGGTCATGCTATTGGTCACCACACCGTGGCCGAAGATATCCGGCAAGCCTTGGCGGGCAAGAATTTCGGCCAGCGCGTCGTCCCAGCGGCCGCTCAGGAAATACAGCCGGGCTCGCGACACCAGATGCAGTCCACGGTTCTGCAAACCATCGACCACGGCACGGCCGAGAACCTCCTCGGCTTCGGCAGGCCGGTCGAGTTCGATCAACGAATGAGCCCGGAGCACATAGGGATCGAGCTGATCCAGTCGATTCCCCGAGCGCTGACATGTTTCGTACGCGGCGGCGACCCGCTCGCCGAGTGCGAGAGCCTGGTCCAGATAACCCTGGGTGTATCGAAGTCCGCCAAGGGTGGTGCAACCCAAGCCGACGGTCAGCGGGTCGTCGAGTTCGTCACCGATCGATATGGCTCGCGTCGCGGCTTGTTCGGCGACATCGAATTTTTCGTCGAAGAAGTAGAACAGGGCGAGGAACGAGTTGTAGAGGCCCTCTTCCCACTGGGTCAGGCCCGGCTGGGCCAGGACGAGGTTCGCCGTGGTGGCCGCGTCGTCGAGGCGGCCCTGAGCGTAGTAGGCGCGCACGAGCAGCCACCGCAGCGCTTTGTCATTCGCCGAGCCCGGTGCGGTCGGGGTCCGGCTCGCGAGTACGGCCTTGGCCGTGGTCTCCGCTTCGGCCGCGCGGCCGCTCCACAGCAGAGCCCGGACATGCTGCACGCGAAAGTTTTCGTGGGCCGCATGGTCCGATCCGGAACCGGCCACCACCCCGGCGAGCAGATTTATGGCCAGCTCGGGGGCTCGAACGGTGAGCGTGTCCGCGGTTTCGGCCAGCCATCGCAGGCTCTGGTCGTCCAGGGGAGCGTCGCCTGCCAGCAGATAGTTGGCGATACGTTCGGCCGGGGCGCCCGCCGCGATCAGAACGCGGCCCGCGCGAAGCTGCAGAGACGTGCGGGCCGATGTGGGCACCTGATCGGCGAATACCTGACGTAGCAGATCATGCCGAAAGATCAGCTCGTCGCCGGATTTGACCAGCAGGCCCGCCTCGGTGGCGATGCTGATGGCCTCCCAGATCTCCATGACCGCCAAGTCCAGGACCGTCGAAAGCTCCATCGCCTCGACGCTGGTTCCCAGAGCCGCGGCCATCGTCAATACGTGCCGCGCCGTGCGAGGCAGGAAATCCAGTCTGCGCTCGACGGTTTCGGTGAGCGACTCGGGCAGCGGGAATCGCTCCGGCTGCCCGGCGGGAGCCGTCGCCAGCTCGGTGATCCCGCGGCCGACGGCGGTGAGTGCGTCCGCCTGCCGCAGGCCCGCCACCAGCTCGACAACATAGAAAGGGTTACCGCCCGCGCCTGCGACGGCAGCGGTCAATGCCGGGCCGGGCACAGCACCGAGCGTGTCTTCGATCAGAGTCGCGACTTCGGGTTCGGTCAGTGGTTTCAGCTGCAGTTGTGCGGCGCCCCAGGCGTGGAACTGCTTCAGCAGCGCTGCCAGGCTTTCCCCCCGCGGCAGCGGCCGGATCGCCATGACGATCATCAACGGGAGTTCGGTGACGATCTCGCCGAGCCTCTCCAGTGCCGCCAGACTGGCCGGGTCGGCCCAATTGGCATCGTCCAATATCAATATCACCGGACTCGCGGTGCACCATTGATCCAGCAGGGCCAGCAGCGCCTCGACGACGGCGAAATGCCTGCTGAACGCGCCGTCACCGGGCAGATCGGTGCCGCGCAGCAACGAATGGAGCTGTGCCGCCGATGGATCGGGCGTGCCGTGGCCGAAACCCAGGCACCAGCCCAGCGCGGCATAGGGCACCTCCTGCTCGATCTCCGTAGCTGTGCCCCGGAGCAGCCGTGCCCCGTGCGTGGACGCCAACTCGCTCACCGCATTCAGCAACGAGGTCTTGCCGATTCCCGGTTCGCCGGTGATGACCACGATCCCGCCGCGGCCCGCCGCGGCTTGCTCGGCAACTGCGGAGATCCGGGCGAAATCGCCCTGCCGTCCCACCAATCGGATGCTTCCGGTTCTGCCTGCCACACCTGCGATCCTGCCACGTCGCCGATCGAAACTCCCTGCAATGCCGAGACAGTCGATTCCGCCGCGCCCGGCACCCTGCGCAATGCGAATCGAATCGGTGTCGGCTGTCCCGCCGCGTCCACAGCGGTTATCCGCGACGGTTGTCCGCGACTTCGATCACCGGCCGCGACATCGGGCTGCGGGTCCGCGGACTGTCCCGTGACAACTGCGACTGCGGCAGAACAACTTCCCCGAGCACGCGCGGCAGCTGACGGCCGGGTGCTGTGCGCCCGATGGGTCGGCGCGGTAGCCGCGCCTTCGGCTCGGTGGCCTGGGGGGCCGCTGTGTTCGACTCCCGCACTGCGGTGCTGGTCCCACTGGCGTGGAAGTCGAGCTATGTCACGGGATTTGCTCGGCACGCGGGCGGTCGCGGCTGGATTCACCGGAATATGGATTGCAATCCGAACTCGGACCGGCACAGTTCCGGTCACGCGATGGCGAACCAATGATAAACCTGCGGCCGCACATACGTGCCCAGGGTGCACGGCGTCGCGGATCCGGTTCGCTGCCTGCGGATCTCGTGACGCCACCGCGGCGGACGCGGCCGGGGCTCCGATATGGAACCGAAATATGTTCGCTACCAATCGATTCGGACATTTTCGGGACGGGCGGGTTGTCGGATCAACCGAGTAACTTGGCGGTTATCATCGCCCGATCGAAAGTCTGTGGGGCAACGTACTGAAGGGGGTGGAGGGCCGTGTCGAACATCGACGAGCGTATCCGGATGGCCGTGGAATGGCTGCGCGGCAGCCAGATCCCGCATCTCAGCGGTGGCGCGGGCTGGGGCTGGATACCCGATGTGCCGCCCAATCCGCAGAACACCGCCGAGGTGGTCTGCGTTCTGCATCGCGCCGGGTGCGAAATCCCGCGCGCCGCAAAGGTCGCCATGTTGGTGCGGGCAACGGTCGTGCAACGGCCGAACGGCGACGAATGGTACTTCCGTACCCCGATCGACGTCGCGTGGCGCATTCGCGCGCTGCGCTGCCTGGAGATCGAGGAGTCCGATCCCGATCTGGCCGGAGCCGTGCGATCCCTACTGGACCAACAGGATTCCGAAACCGGTGGATGGCGGATATCGGGTTTCCTCGGCCCGGTATCGATCACCGCGACCGCCGCCGCGGTCGAGGCGCTCATCGGTGACGGCGGCTTCGACGGTGAACGGCAGCAAGCCATCTCGCGCGGCATCGACTATCTGGTCTCGGCGATGTTTCAGGACCCGCGTTCCCTGCCGATCTACGCGGCGGCGCACATCGCCACCGTGCTCGCGCGCCCCGAGATCGTCCGGATCGGTGACAAGCGCGCCGAGCGGGCCTGCGCCTTGGCCGTCGAACGGTTGCTGACCGGGCTGCGCCGAGCCGAATGCGAGATCGAGACCGAGATCTTCCGCCGTGACGATCTCGTCGACACCTGGCGCCATCTCACCCTGCATCTGGCGGTCGGTGCGGTGATCTCCGCCGACAGCCGCACCATTTTCGATCCCGCGGTGCGTGCGGCGATCGTCGCGCTGCTCGACATGCAGGAGATGGATGCGCTGGCCATCTATCGGGGCGGGTTCCGCATCTCCGACGAGGGTCCGGTGACCTCCTACGCCACCACGCAGGCGCTGGAAGCCCTGCTGCAGGTGCGGCCGGCGATCAATGAACGAGTGAACCCGGCGAAGGTGTACGACGAGATCTGCCGGGCCGACGGCGCCCATCGCACCGATCCGCAGGCGATCGCCTCGGTGCGCGGCCACCGCATGTTGATGAATTCCACTGCGGGAGAGGCGTTGTTGGTGCTCGGCGCGGCGGCCGGCACCACGATATTCGCGTTGGCGGTGGGCTTCGACACCGTATACGGCACGATCGCCAGCCGGGCCCTGGTGGTGTGGGGCACGGCGCTCATGGCCTTCGGCGCCTACTGCGGGCTGGCCACGCATTTTCCGCGATTACCGAAAAAGCGAGTGGCGAGCGCGGTATTCGTCGCGTTCACCGCACTCGTGCTGCCCGTGGTCACCTATCTGCTGACCTAGCCTATGGCCGGTCCGATCGCCCTCATGATCGCCGTGACCTGCCTGTGGGGTACCTCCAGCGCACTGCTGGCGGCACTGGGGGCCCCGACCACGGCGGGTCTGGTCGCCCTCGGCGGTGCGGTGCCGCTGCTGGTGTCGGCGTGGTTGCGCGCACAGCGCCCCTGGGCAACGCTCACCGCCCACCCGGCGTTGTACGTGAAGCTGGGTGTGCTGGAGGCCGCGAATCTGACGCTTTACATCGCGGCGCTGCGAATCGGCCCGCTGCCGGTGGTGGTCGCCCTGCACCTGACGGCGCCGGTTCTGATCATCGCCGCGTCGCTGCTTCGCGGACGACGCGCGCCGACGCTTCCGGTATTGCTCGAACTGCTCCTGGTCGCGGGGGCGATCTGGCTGGTCGCCGGACGCCACTCGGGCAGTGCGGCCGCGTGGCCGGCCGTGGCCGGATGCGCACTGGCGCTGGGCAGTGCGGCGTGCGTGGCGATGCTGGTCAGCGTGATAGTGCGACAGCCGGGGCCGAACCATACGATCACCGCCGCGGCACTGCAGCTGTTGCTGGGTGGGGTCGCGAGCAGCCCACTGCTCGCGCTCGATCCACCGTCGCTGCCGGTCGCCGCCGAGCTGGCCGCGGTGGGCGCCACGCTACTGGGACCCGGATTCGCCCTCTACTGGCAGGCGTTGCGGTGGCTGGACGCGGCGACGGCCAGCGTCGTCGGGCTCAACGAGGCGGTGGTGGCCACCCTGGTGGGGGCGGCATGCACCCGAACTCTGCCCACTCCCGCGACCGCCGCGGCGGGCGTGCTCATTCTGCTCGCGGTCGGGCTGGAGCAGCGTTCAGTGCCGCGACGGCGTGTGCCGCCCTGACGAAGTCGCTGCAATCCGAGGGATTCTTGTCGCCGCGTGAGTCGTCGACGCCGGAATTCACATCGACCCAGGACGGTCCCACCGCGGCGATGGCCGCGTCGATGTTGCGCGGGTTGAGGCCCCCGGCCAGCATGACCGGGAATTCCGATTCGGCGAGCAGGCCGACGATGCGTGCGCTGATCGACCAGTCGTGCGTGCGCCCGGTTCCGCCGAGCCGGTCCGCGGACCGCGAATCGAGCACTATCCCATCGCAATTCGGCGCCGCTCGCATGGCCGCGCCGACCGCGTCGGGCCCGGTGACGTGGACCGCGCGGATCACCCGCCGCCCGGCCGCGTCCCGCTGGACCGCGCGCACGGTGTCGAGCGAGATCAGCCCGTGCAACTGGATGCAGTCCACGCCGATCCGGTCGGCGAGGCGCAGCACGTCGCCCGCGTCGGTGAGATGGGTGACCAGCACGCGCTCCATCGACGCGGGCACCAGCCGCGACAGTCGCCGGGCCCGCTCGGCGTCGAGTACGTCCTCACTGAAATGGGTTGTGCCCGAAATGAACCCGGCCGCATCGGCATCGGCCGCGACGACGGCCCGGAGATCGGATTCGCTCCGGATGCCGCAGATTTTCGCTCGGACGTTGATCATCGGCACACGATACTGCCCGGACTGTGCCTATCCGGCGGGCCACGTCGTTATCGATTGCACCCTCAGTATGAACGCTCCGCGCGCACCGGGAAGACCCCGCCATCCTCAGAGGCGGTCCATCTTGCTCTCGGTGAGGTCGTTGAACCGGGCGAGCATCCGGCCCAGCATGCGTACATCCTCCGCCGGCCAGGTGGCGAGCATCGCGTGGAAGCGTTGCTGCCGGGCGGTGCGGGCGGTCTCCAGCCTCCGGCGTCCCTCGTCGGTGAGGACCAGCAGGTGCGCGCGGCCGTCATCGGGGTCGGGTCGGCGCTCGATCAGCCCGAGCTGTTCCAGCACCTTCACCTGCCGGCTGATGGTGGCCTTGCCGACGCCGAAGTACTCGGCCAGATCGCTGGGCCGGGAGCGGGCGCGGTCGTACATGCCGATCAGCAGTCCGTACGCCGCGGGCTCGAGCTCCGGGTGCACCCGGCGGGCCATCTCGGCGGACAGCGCCCGCGCACGGCGGAACAGCACGCCGAGTTCGTGCTCGATCGCCCGGTACGCCTCGTGTTCGCGGGCGGGCGTGGTCCCGTTCGTCATCCTTGCTTCATCTGCCCTCCGTACCGGGCCACCTTATCGGTGTCCGCCGGACCGCCACGGTCGGCGGCCCGGCGGGCCCGTGTCATTCGGCGGGGTGGCCGAGCAGCAGGTCGTGCGGCTCGTCGCCGCGGCCGGTCAGGTCGATCCCGCTCGCCACCACCGGGTACCCGGTGGCCGTGACGGTGTACCGACCACCGGTCAGACCGGGGAAGTCGTACTCGCCGTCCGGGCCGGTGGTCATCACGCCGACCACGTTCCCGGCCGCGTCGAGCAGCGTGACGCGTGCGTCGGCGATCGGGCCGCGGCCCTCCGCCCGGATCGTGCCGTGGGCCCGCATGCCGAGCAGCAGTTCGACCTGCTGGTGGGTCTGGCCGCTGCCGACCTCGACCGGCATGGCGGCCGGCCGGTACCTGTCGGCGCTGACCGCGAGCGTGTAGCCGCCGGCGGTCACCGCGGAGATGAGGAAGCCGCCGTCAGCGTCGGTCGTGCCGCTGGCGACGACCTCACCGCGTCCGTCCGCGACGACGACCATCGCGCCTTCGATGGGTGCGCCGTGCACGCCCCGGACGACTCCGGCGAGGCTGCCGGAACCGGTGAGCGCCACGTCGAAGTCGACCGGCTGGTCGCCGACCGAAATGGTCGCGGCCTGCGGGTCGTGATCTCCCGCCGCGGCGATCAGCACGTAGGTGCCGCTACCGGGAGCGGACAGGACGTAGCGTCCGTCGTCACCGGTGGTCGCGCGGCCGATCTGGCGCCCGCCGACGTCGATCAGCGTGAGCACGGCACGGGGCACCGGAGCGCCGCCGTTGCGGACGAAACCGCGGATCGTGCCGCTGTCCTGCGGCTCTCCCGCCCGGACGGAGTCGTACGCCTGCATCGGAGCGGTGCCGTGGCCGTTGGACAGCGCGGCGGTGGCCACCTCGGGACGCCGGGCGTGCCGACCGCGCGCCGAGGCGTCCGGCACGGGCGCGGCGGCGACCACGCCGGTCGGCGGCTCCTGGCTGTTGGACGTGCGCAGCGGCACTTCCTTGATGAACAGGATCACGATCACCGCGATCAGTGCGCACGGCGCGGCGTACATGAAGACGTCGCCGACGCCGTGACCGTAGGCGGCCTGGACGATCGCCCGGATCGGGGCCGGAAGCGCGGACAGCTTCGGTACCGAGCCACCCCCGCCGAGGTTGTGGATGCCGATGCTCGCCAGGCCGTCCGTCATGTAACGGGTGACCCGGTTGCCCAGCAGCGCGCCGAGCGCCGAGACGCCGATCGCACCGCCGAGCGAGCGGAAGAAGGAGACGGTCGAGCTCGCCACGCCGAGCTCCTGCGGCCGGACCTGGTTCTGCACGCACAGCACCAGGTTCTGCATGGTCATGCCCAGGCCCGCCCCGACGAAGAGCATGTAGATCGCCACCTGCCAGTAGGAGGTGTCGTAACGCACCATGCTCAGCAGGCCGTAACCGGCGGTCATCGCCACGGCGCCGAGCACCAGGATGTTCTTCCAGCGACCCGTGGTGCTGACGAAGCGCCCGGAGATCGTCGACGCGACGGCCAGGCCGCCGATCATCGGCAGCGTCATCAGGCCCGCCTTGGTCGGCGAGTCGCCGCGGGCCAGCTGGAAGTACTGGCTCAGGAAGGTCGTCGCGCCGAACATCGCGACGCCGACGAACAGGCTGGCCAGCGTGGACAGCGACAGGGTGCGGATCCGGAACAGCCGCATCGGCACGATCGGCTCGCTCGCGAAGTTCTCCGCCACGACGAACAGCGCCGCCAGCACGACCGCGCCGCCGACCATCGCGCCGGTCTGCCACGACAGCCAGTCGTACTTGCTGCCGGCGAACGAGACCCAGAGCAGCAGCAGCGCGGCCGCGCCGGAAACCAGCGTCGCGCCGAGCCAGTCGATCTTGACCTTCCGCTTGCTCACCGGGAGGTGCAGGGTCTTCTGCAGGACGATCAGCGCGATGACGGCGAACGGCACGCCCACGTAGAAGCACCACCGCCAGCCGAGCCAGGAGGTGTCGACGATGAGACCGCCGATGAGCGGACCGCCGACGGTGGCCAGGGCGAAGACCGCGCCCGTATAGCCGGAGTAGCGGCCACGTTCGCGTGGCGAGATCATCGCCGCCATGATCACCTGCACCAGGGCGCTGAGTCCACCGGCGCCCAGGCCCTGGATGACCCGGGCCGTGATCAGCATCGCGGGGTTGTGCGCCTGACCGGCGATGGCCGAGCCGACGACGAAGATCACCAGGGCGAGCTGGATCAGGAGCTTCTTGCTCACCAGGTCGGCGAGCTTGCCCCAGATCGGCGTCGTGATCGTCATCGAGAGCAGCGTCCCGGTGATCACCCAGGTGTAGGTGGTCTGGCTCGCGTGCAGATCGGCGATGATCGTCGGCAGCGCGTTCGACACGACGGTGGACGACAGGATCGTCACGAACAGCCCGAGCAGCAGCCCGGATAGAGCTTCCATGATCTGCCGATGGGACATCGGGACACCTGAATCAGGTGCCGTCGCCCGCGCCTCGGCGGCCGGTGCTGCGGTTGCCATCTAACTTCCTTTCGCGCCCGAGGAGTCCGGGGGTGGGGACGGTGCTCGCCATACGTGACAACGTCCGCGTGAGCCGGGTGGGGAGTTCAGCGGGGCTCAGCGACGTGCCTGCCGACAACCGAGTTCGGGTCGCGTGCACGGCTCGCCGTGTCGGCGCGACGCCGGGAGTGCGACAGAGCCTGCGCGGCGAACGACATGCGGCATACAGCCGCCTGACGGTCCGATGACCACGTCCGGTCCACCCAGCCGTGTGAGCAGTTCGCGGCACCCGTCCCTTCGATGCCCCGAACCGCTCCCACTTGGTTGCCTAAGGCAAGTATCTAACAATTGGTTGCCGTAAGCAACTTTATTCGTGGCCGGGCGAGACGGAGCGCCACTACATCAACCAGGGCATCCGCCGCATGGTGGAACTGCCGAACCCATTCGAAATGGGCACCAGAATGCGACTCTGCGGCCCAGTTCAGCGGGCCGCAAAGATCTGACCAGCGGGAACCGCTAGTCCTTCTTCATCATTTCGTACACGCGCTTGCAGTCCGGGCAGACCGGGGAGCCGGGCTTGGCCGAGCGGGTGACCGGGAACACCTCGCCGCACAGGGCCACCACGTGGGTGCCCATGACGGCACTCTCGGCGATCTTGTCCTTCTTCACATAGTGGAAGAACTTGGGGGTGTCGCTGTCGGTCGACTCGTCGGTGGTCGTATCCGGGCGGACGATGGTATCGGTGCTCACCCCTCCATGATGCCGCATCCCACTGCCGGGCCGCTGCCCGGCGGCCGCGATCACGCCGTGTGCATCCGATCTCGGGGAGTGGAAGACTCGAGGTATGCAGCGTGATGGCGAAATTCCCGATGCCGAAGTCCCCGGCCGGCCGGTGGATGGCGGTGAACCCCGCGACGAAGCGGGGCGCAAGGGCGACGCCGCGCAGCACGAGCCCGATCCCGAGGTGCAGTTCCCTCCGACCGGAGCTGTTCCGCCTCCGCCGCCCCGCAGCGAGGGCGGGTTCTTCCGCGCGCCCAAGCAAGACGCCCCGGTCCTGATCACCGAGGCCGCGCCGTCACTGGAACAGCAACACCGGGACCGGGTGCGCCGGTACATGCTGCTGATGGGTTTCCGAATTCCGTGCCTGGTGCTGGCCGCGGGCGCGTACGGGCTGTGGCACAACGCGCTCATCTCGCTGGCCATCATCGGCGTCTCGGTCCCGCTCCCGTGGATCGCGGTGCTCGTCGCCAACGACCGGCCGCCGCGCCGCAAGGACGAGCCGAGCCGCTGGGACGGCCGCCGCGCCGAACACAAGGCCATCGAGTCGGGCCACCATCATTCGATAGACGGCTGAGCGGGGGTACCCGTTTTCTTCGAACGGATGAATGCGGACATCACCATGGCGATCGCGCACAGCGCGCCCGCGATGTACCAGGCCAGATCGTAGCTGCCGCGAACGTCGCGGATGATGCCCGCGCCGGTGGCCGCCAGGGCCGCGCCGATCTGGTGGGAGGCGAACACCCAGCCGAACGCGACCGGGCCGTCGTCGCCGAAGTACTTGCGGCACAAGGCAACTGTGGGCGGCACCGTCGCGATCCAGTCCAGCCCGTAGAACACGATGAACACCCACATGCTCGGCTCGGTCCGCGGCGCGAGCAGCGAGGGCAGGATCACCAGCGACAACCCGCGCAGCCCGTAGTAGGTCATCAGCAGGTACCGGGATTCGATGCGGTCGGTGAGCCAGCCCGACGCGATGGTCCCGGCGACGTCGAAGATGCCGACCGTGGCGAGCAGTCCCGCCGCGGTGGTGGGCGGCATGCCGTGATCGTGCGCCGCACTGACGAAATAGGTGCCGACCAGCCCGTTGGTCGACGCGCCGCACACCGCGAAACCGCCTGCCAGCAACCAGAATCGGTGTGTGCGCCCCACCCGGAACAGCACCGTCACCGCACGCGCCGCCCCACCGCGCAGGACGGTCCGAACCCCCGCCCGGCTGTCCGGTTCGGCCCCGTAGGCCCTGGCGCCGATATCGCTGGGGAAATCCCGGATCAACAGCAGCACCAGCGGAACCACCGCCAGCGCCGCACCCGCGACCACGAGTGACGGCGTGCGCCAGCCGTGCGCCTGCGCCAGCGCCGAGATCAGCGGCAGGAACACCAGCTGTCCGGTGGCCCCGGCCGCGGTGAGCACACCGGTGACCAGTCCGCGATGCCGGATGAACCAGCGTCCGGTGATGGTGGCCACGAACGGCATCGACATCGAGCCGACACCCAGCCCGACCAGTAGTCCCCAGGTCGCCATCAGTTGCCAGGGCCGGGTCATGAACACCGTCAGCCCACTGCCGGCCGCCACCAGCACCAGCGCGCAGGCCACCACCCGCCGGATGCCGAACCGGTCCATCAGTGCCGCCGCGAACGGTGAGATCACCCCGTACAGCAGCACATTCAGCGAAACCGCCGCCCCGATCGTCCCGTGCGACCAGCCGAACTCCCGATGCAGCGGATCCATCAGCACACTGGGCACCGACCGGAATCCGGCCGCCCCGATCAACGCCACGAATCCCGCGACGGCCACGAACCAGGCCGGATGAATCGGCATGCGGGCCAGGCGCGATGAGCGTGCCGGGTTCGGCGCTCCGGTATCCGGCGCGACGCGTTCGTTCGACTCCGAGGTGGGGTCCTGCAATTGGGTCACCCGACGAGCGTGCCGGAGAGACGGTTGCGCCACGAGTGGCCTGAATGCCACAATCCGTCGATATCTGGCCAACTTCTGGAGGATGCGATGATCCGGTGGAATTGTGCGTTCATCGATCGCCCGGCGGACCGCTTCGAGGAGGCCGCGTCGTTCTGGACGACGGTGACGCGCACGAACCCGTCCGAACGTCGCGGTGAGCAAGGCGAATTCGCGACTCTGCTACCCGCTCGAGGTGATCCGTGCCTGCGGATCCAGGCGGTCGGCGATTCCGGTGGCGCGCATCTGGATCTCGATGTGGACGATCTCGCGGCCGTTCGTGATCACGCCCGCGGGCTCGGGGCGCGCGTCGTCGCCGATCACGGCGGTTGGGCGCTGATGCGCTCACCGCGTGGTCTCGCGTTCTGTCTCACCACGGAGAACGGGCGACAGGTCCCGCCGCCCGTCGATTCGCCCGGTGATTCGGTCAGCCGCCTCGACCAGATCTGCCTCGATTTCGGCCCGAGCGCCTTCGACGACGAGGTCCGCTTCTGGTCCGCGCTGACCGGGTGGGACTTGGCGGAGACGTCCGAACCGGAGTTCACCCGCCTGGCGGTGCCGGATCACCTCCCGATCCGAATCCTGTTGCAGCGCTTGACCCAGGACCGCTCGCCCGCCGCGCATCTGGATCTGGCCTGCTCGAATCGTGAGGACGTGGCCGCCTGGCATCAGGATCTCGGCGCGCGGCGCATCGACGAGGGCGCCGCCTGGACGGTGATGCGAGATCCGGTCGGCGGAATCTACTGCCTCACCGACCGCGATCCGGTCACAGGGAAGGCAAAGTCGTGATCGTGGCGGCGGAATCCGTTGCAGCGCTTGGATATAGCCTCGCCGCCGGATCGGGGTCCGTTCGCTGTGCCGATGACCTGGTGGCTGCCGCGGTTCGCGGCGATCGTCCGGTGTGCCGGTGTGTATGGGAGAGAGGATATCGGTGAGTCCGATGCACACCGTGGCCGTGCTGGCGCTCGCGCCGGTCGTGGGGTTCGATATGACGATTCCGCCGACCGTGCTCGGTTCCGCTCGCGGACCGGATGATTCGCCGCTGTACGACGTGCGGCTGTGCGGTCTCGATCCGGCCGGTGTGATGTCCACGTCGGGATACACGATCGTTCCGCAGGCCGGGCCGGAACTGCTGGCCACCGCCGACACCGTGATCGTCCCGGGGACGCAGCTTCCGCGGGCGAGGCGGCACGGTACGCTGCCCGGCGAGGTGGCCGAGGCCCTGTCGACGATCCGGGATGACGCGCGCATCGTGTCGATCTGCACCGGCGCGTTCGTCCTCGGCGCCGCGGGCCTGCTGGACGGCCGCCGGGCCACAACGCACTGGGCCCACGCCGAGGACTTCCGCCGACTGTTCCCGCGGGTGCGCCTCGACGAGAATCTGCTGTTCGTCGAGGACGGGAACATCTGCACCGCAGCGGGTTTGGCCGCCGGACTGGACCTGTGCCTGCATCTGCTGCGCACCGATCACGGCAGCGAGGTCGCCAATCGCGCCGCACGCTACTGCGTGGTGCCGCCCTGGCGGGAGGGCGGGCAGTCGCAGTTCATCGACCGGAACATCCCCGACGACGGCTCCGACGGCACAGCGCCCACCCGGGCCTGGATGCTGCGGCATCTCGATCGCGAACAACTGGATCTGGCCACCATGGCCGCGCACGCGCGGATGAGTGTGCGCACCTTCACCCGGCGATTCAAATCCGAGACCGGGCAGGCCCCCGGCGCGTGGCTGTTGCAGCAGCGGCTGCGGCACGCGCGGTATCTGCTCGAGACCACCGACCTGCCGATCGATGAGGTTGCCCGCGCCGCCGGGATGGGCAGCGCCGCTTCGCTGCGTCACCACATGCGGATCGAACTGGGGGTTCCGCCGCTGGCCTATCGCAGGACCTTCCGCGCGGAACGGCCGTCCGGCACGCGCCGGACGAGCGAGATCGCGCGGGTTCCCGCCATGGGATCGCCGCCTGTGGCAGGCTCGAAGGCGTGAGCTAGCCTGCGAGCGAGCTACCGGCACAGTAGGCTCGACGCAGGACGGAGCCGAGCACGGGCGAGGTGAGGTCGTGAGTGACGACGAAATCGATCTATCGGTAACCCTCGAACAGTATCTGCAGGTGTTCCGTCAACCAGGACTCTGCCGCGAGGAACTACAGTCCCTGCGCGAGAGCGTCGGTCATTTCCTCGACATCGCCACCCCGCCGGAGGGGCAGGAGTTGTTGCGGGGCGCGATCGCGCCGGATTCGCTGTCGCTGGCGCTGCAACTCGAGCGCGCGCTCGATCACGCGCTGGCCGAACGCGACGCGGCCGAGCGGGAGCATCAGCGCCGGGTGGACATCCGCGCCAGGATGATCGCGGCGATGGACGCCCTGGACGGGTTCATGCGCGATATGCCGGGCCTGGCGAAGAAGGAGATCGCCGTCGGCACACTGGTTCTGGACGAGGGATTCGAGCTGCTCGAGGGCGGGCTCGTGCGGATCAGCGAGGCCCAGGAGGACGCGGCGGACCTCGAACTCCGTGCGCTGGAGGATCGTCGCGCCGAACTGGAGGAGCGGATGAGCGCGGCGGTCGCCGCCCGCGCCGAGCTGATGCTGTCCACCATCGCCGCTCTGCGCGAGGCCCTGGGCTATTCCGCGGACGGGACCGGAATGCCCTGGGTGATAGCCGAATTGGCGGCCGACGGACTCGATGTGGCCGAACCGTTCGCCGGTACGGCGGCGATGCTGCCGGAGTGCCCGCTCAAGGATCTGCTGACCCAGATCATCGCCGATGCGGCACTGGCGCAGGCGTTTCCGAACTCGCACGTCTCCGAGAGCGACTGATCCGGGGTCGGCTCGCGATGCGTCGGCGGTCCGATTCGGTTGTGGTGTCCGGTATTCGGAGCGTGCCGCTACCAGGAGATCCGCAGGGGATTGGTGCCGGGCGGACGTCGCGGGCCGGATTCCGGGTTTGTCGTCGAGTCGTCCCCGGACGGTTCGATGGCCGAGTCGATCGTGCGATGCAGCCGGAACGAGAGCCACCGCCGGATGATGTCGAACCGGGTGCGGCGGGCGGGCCAGAACTCCTGCACGGTCGCATTGAATTCCGCGCCGAGAATGACCGCGAACGCGAGGAAATAGGTGAACAGCAGGAACGCGATCGGGGTGGACAACGCCCCGTAGCTGATGCCGCTGCGGGTGACCCAGGCGAGATAGCGCCGCAGGATGACGCTGGCGGTCATGAAGAACGCGCCCGCGACCAACGCACCCCCGAAGAGCCGGTGCCACGGCAGCGAGCGGTGCAGCGCGAATTTGTACAGCGTGGTCAGCCCGATGATGAGCAGCAGTCCGGTGCCCGGATAGTAGAACGAGTCCAGCAGCCGCAGTCCGGGTTCGCGCCACGACTCCGGCAGCGCCCGCCCGATCAGCACCGGGCCGACCGCGACCAGCGGCAGGACGAACACCGACACGATCAGGAACCCCACGTACAGCAGCAGGGCGAAAATGCGCTGCCACACCGGATTCCGGGCGTCCTGCTGATTGTGCGCGTCCACGATGGAGTCCACGAACGTCGCCATCGCCGAGGATCCGGCCCACAGTGACAACACGAATCCGATCGACACCACCGCACCGCGCCCGCGTCGCAGCACATCGCGCACGGTGGGTGCGATGAGGTCGTCGACCACGGTCGAGCTGAACAGGTTCCGGCTGAAGGTGATGATCTTGCTCTCGACGATGTGCACCGTGTCGGGCCCGAACCACCCGCCGACGTAGCCGAGACAGCCCAGCAGCCCCAGCAGCAGCGGAGCCAGCGACAACATCTGCCAAAAGGCCGCCGCCGCGGATTTGGTGAATATCGAGTCGTTCCAAGCCTTTACGACCACCCGTGCCACCAATGCCCAGGTCCGCAGCAGCGCATGCACCACATGCCCGACAACCAGAACCAGCCATCGCCCGACCGCACGCACCGCCGGCCCGGCCCACCTCGGCCGGTTACCGTCCGTTCGCGGCACTCTCTGATCATTCATCTCGCGTACAGCATCGCCTACCACAGCCCGACACGCGCGCCCACCACCCACCACACTTCGCGGTGTCGTACGACACAGCCCATCCGATGGCCGAAACGTTGCCCACAAGCAGTGCGAGAAGGCTCCGCCCCAGAGATGTTCGCTTGCGGTCGAACCGAACCCGGCACCCGCGGAGGCCACCTGGTTTCGCCTACTCCAGAAGCGTCAGCATCCGATCATGGCGCTGCACGGCCGGATCGATGCCAGAACCCACAGGTCACCAGTTTCGCCCACTCCGGGGAGTGTCAGCGTCCGATCGTGGCTCGGTTTGGCCGGACCGAAGCCAGAACCCACAGGTCACCAGTTTCCGCCTGCTCCAGGGAGCGTAAGCATCCGATCGTGGCTCGGTTTGGCCGGACCGAAGCCAGAACCCACAGATCACCAGATTTCCCCCCACTCCTGGAAACACCAGCTCCGAGGCCGCGGCCCGGGTCGATTCTGGACTGACCGGAGCGGAGGAGCGAAGCGGGGGAGCGGAGGGAGGGAAGAATCGGCCCTTGGGGGCCGCGGCCCGCCGGAGCGGAGCGGAGGCCGAAGACACAGTGTCGGATTGGATAGTTGTCGGTGGGGGTCGGTACGCTTCGTCGAGTGACTTCGGGTGGTGGCGGTTCTTTACGTGCGTGGCAGCGCAGGGCTCTGACCAGGTATTTGACTACCAAACCACGTGATTTTCTCGCGGTTGCGACCCCGGGAGCAGGCAAGACGACGTTCGCGCTGCGAGTGGCGTCGGAGCTGCTGGCCGATCGCACCGTCGATCAGGTGACGGTGGTCGCACCCACCGAACATCTCAAGCATCAGTGGGCGGCGTCGGCGGCGCGGGCCGGGCTGGCGCTGGATTCGAACTTCTCCAACTCCACTGGCGGCACGTCCGGCGATTATCACGGCGTGGTCGTCACCTACGCGCAGGTGGCCTCGCATCCGTTCAAACATCGCGTGCGCACCGAAAACCGCCGCACCCTGGTGATTCTCGACGAGATCCACCACGCGGGCGATGCCAAGAGCTGGGGTGAGGCGACGGCCGAGGCGTTCGGCGACGCGACGCGGCGCCTGGCGCTGACCGGTACCCCGTTCCGCAGCGACGACAGCCAGATCCCCTTCGTCACCTACGAACCCGACGAGGCCGGATTCCCTCGTTCGCGCGCCGATCACAGCTACGGATATTCCGAGGCGTTGGCCGACGGCGTCGTGCGGCCCGTGGTTTTCCTGGCCTATTCGGGTGAGGCGCATTGGCGCGACAGCGCGGGCGAGGAGTATTCCGCACGTCTCGGTGAGCCGCTGAGCGCCGAGCAGACAGCGCGCGCGTGGCGCACCGCACTCGACCCCGCCGGTGACTGGATGTCGAAGGTGCTGATCGCCGCCGATACCCGGCTGCGGCAGCTGCGCGCGACGGGCATGGCCGACGCCGGCGGCCTGGTGATCGCCACCGATCAGGAGAAGGCGCGCGATTACGCCGATCTGCTGGAACATATTTCGGGCAGCAAGCCCGCGGTGGTGCTGTCCGACGACCCGGGTTCCTCGGATCGGATCGATGCGTTCGCCCGCAGTACCGATCCGTGGATGGTGGCGGTGCGCATGGTGTCCGAGGGCGTGGACGTGCCGCGCTTGGCGGTCGGCGTCTACGCGACCAGCGCCTCGACGCCGCTGTATTTCGCGCAGGCGATCGGTCGTTTCGTGCGTGCGCGTCGTCCCGGGGAGACCGCGAGCGTATTCCTGCCATCGGTGCCGGTGCTGCTGGATCTGGCCGCGCAGCTCGAGGTGCAGCGCGATCACGTCATCGGAAAGCCGCATCGCGAGAAGAACGCTCTCGACGACGAGCTGCTGATCGAGGCGAACAAGCAGGAGGACGAGCCGGGCGAGGAGGACAGGAAGTTCGTCGCGCTGGCCGCGGACGCCGAGCTGGATCAGGTGATCTACGACGGTGATTCGTTCGGCACGGCCACCTTCTCCGGCAGTGACGAGGAGGCCGACTATCTCGGCATTCCAGGCCTGCTCGACGCCGATCAGATGCGCGCGCTACTGCGGGATCGGCAGACTCGCCAGATTCAGGAGAGAAGTTCGGCGGCCACGGCCGTCCAGGATGGGCCGAGCGCCTCGGCGGCGTCGGAACGTGTTGCGACCGCGGACAAACTGGGGGAGTTGCGCCGCGAACTCAACAGCCTGGTCGCCATGCATCATCACCGCACCGGCAAACCGCACGGCGTGATTCACGGTGAGCTGCGCCGCGAGTGCGGCGGACCGCCCACGGCGCTGGCCACGGTAGATCAACTGTCGGAACGCATCTCGGCACTGCGGCGGATGTAGGCCCGACGCACCCGCCCGGTCGTGCTCGCGCGACCGGACGGATGCGTGCGGGATCAGTCGTCTTCGGGGGTTTCGGTGAAGCGCTGGAGGTACAGCGGCTCACCGAGCTTCTCGAGCAGATCGAGTTCGGTCTCGAGATAGTCGACGTGCTCTTCCTCGTCCTCGAGGATCTTCTCGAAGATCCGGGCGGAGGTCACGTCACCGCGCGAGCGCATCAGTTCGATGCCGGGTCGCAGCCGGTTCACCGCTTCCATCTCGACGGCCAGATCGGCCTGCAGCTGTTCGCCGACGGTCTGGCCGATCCGCAGAACGTTGAGCTTTTGATAGTTGGGGAGTCCCTCGAGAAACAGGATGCGGTCGGTGAGGAGCTCCGCGTGCTTCATTTCATCGATGGACTCGTATCGAGTGTGCTTGGCGAGCTTGGTGAGGCCCCAGTTCTCCTGCATCTTGGCGTGCAGGAAGTACTGGTTGATCGCCGTCAATTCGGCGGTGAGCTGCTCGTTGAGCAACGTGATAATTTCCTTGTCGCCTTCCATGAAAGCGATAGTGACACATGACGAATGGGGCCCTGAACACCGGGGCCCCGGATTGTATCAGTGCAAAGGTCAGCCACACCTCATTGTGGCAAGGCTCACCTGAGCAAATTTTCAGCTTTTTCCGGGCGCCTCGACTGCTTGCGAAATCAGGCTGCCGAAGTGTTCGAGGAAGCGTTCGCCGAGGCGGCCATGGCCTGACCGAAGACCTCGCTGAAGCGTCGGGTGCAGCTGCCGCAGCCGGGCTTCCAACCGCAGGCGTTCTTGACCTGTTTGGTGGAGCATGCGCCCGCTTGCACGCAGCTGTGCACGTCGGATTCTGACACGGCGTTGCAAATGCAGATGTACACGGTCGGCCTCGCGGTGCGGTTGGGCGGTTCTCGGCGAGGTTAGCCTCGCCTGCGGAGGTTAGCCTCGCCTTATGTATAGCACGTAATCTCCCGCTCGAGAACCGTCTTGCACGCATCCAATCGCGCTCAGACCCGGATCAACGGCCCGGCGAACGGGACCAGCGCCGGGACGCGCTGCCGGTAGCTGCGGTAATCGTCGCCGAACGTGTCGATCAGCATGTTGTCCTCCACCCGCACTCGGCGCAGCAGCCAGCCGGTGACGAATACGAGAAGCACGATCGAGGACCCGAATCCGGCTGTCAGCGTCAGGCCGATCATGAGCCCGAGCAGTCCGGTGTAGATCGGATGCCGCACGAGTTGATAGGGCCCACCGGTCCGCAACTGATGGTCCTGCTGGATCATCGGCCGCCCCGCCCACATCGTGCCCAGCGCCAGACGCGCCCACACCATCAGCACCGCCGCGGCGATGATCAGGATCGCCCCGAAACCCTGCAACACCGCGACCTTCCAGGTGATCGGATCCCAGATGTGCTGGGGCAGAAGGTGAATCACGACGCCGAGCACGACGATCCCGGCGATCATCCAGGGCTCGGGCAGGAGTGTCCGCGCGAAATGCCAGATCTTCCCCCGGATCCCGGTCGGTCGGACCGCCGCGAACCACGCCGCGGTCCCCAGCCACACCAGCCCGACGATATCGATACTCCAACCGGCCACCATGGCCAGCGCATCCACAGTTGTCATGCTTCGAGAATGCGCGTCCGAGGGCGCGCCGGGACACCACCCGCCAGCCGATCTCACTCCACCCGCGGGTGGATATTCGGCGTCCAGGACAGCCCCCGGCGAAGAGGCGGCGGGGCGATGCGCCCAGCACGGCCCCCGCGTACCCGCCGTCGTCGAAATCGCGTCATACGATCTCCCGCACCGGATCGGCGTGCCGCAGGGAGGGTCGCCGTCTCGTTGTCGTTGTCGTTGACTGGGCGGACGAGCGGACGAGGCCACCAAGCGTCCGCCCGGGCCGGGCAGACGAACGATCTAACTCGTGAAAGGCGTTGACCGCCAGGTTGGTGCCGGGCGTCAGCAGTCGAAATCAACCGTTGGTAGATAACTGGGTTGGTGACACTCGAGCGGGCTGGCGGGCGGGTCGCTGTGTGGCGATGATGAGCGCGCTTGCCGCGAGTGGAGGCAGCGCCCACAACGCGGCGGTGATGTAGCCGCTTCGGGTGGGGAGCGTGGCCCCGATCGGAGTCGTGGCGGAGAGCAGGAAGCCCGCGAGCGCGCTGCCGATGCTCATTCCGATGCTGCGGGAGATCTGGTTGATCGAGAGCACACTGGCTGTTTCCTCTCGAGGCACACCGACGAGGACGAGTTCGGGAATCACCGCGAAGACGCCGCCGACGGCGAAGCCGAGTAGTGCGATCGCGGCGAGAACGACCAGGAGCGACCGGCTCCCGACGACGAACAGCAACGCGCTGGCAATGGCGATCGCTGTCGAGAACGCGTACGTCCACCGCTCGGTGATGCGTGCGACGAGACGTGGCATCGCTTTTCCCGCAACGAATCCGAGCAGCGAGAACGGTATGAGCGCCGCACCTGCCGCGACGCCGGGGAGCGCGAATCCGTAGTGGGCATCGATGGGGGTCTGTACATATCGGGTGAAGAGGCTGAACAGTAGATACAAGCCTGCCCCGGCCACGAGTATCGCCAGGTTGGCGCGCAGCACGGGCCCTTGGCCCAGCAGCCGAAGGTTCACCAACGGCGCCGCGGTGCGCAGTTCGGCGAACGCCCAGATCGCGAGGATCGCGGCGGAACCGGCGAGAACGCCACCGGCTACCCACGCTGTCGCCCAGAAGGAAGGTTCGGCGATCACCAGCAGGAGTCCGAGAGTTCCGAGAGCAAGCAGGGCAGCGCCGGTGACGTCGATCCTGGGCCGCGCGCCGGGCGTCTCGGCGGGCAGCGTTCGCCAGGCGATGGCCAGCACCCGGGCACGCCGTTCGGTTCCGCTCATCTGTTCAGCCATGGCGCTAAGTTAACAGTTACTAACTACTAAATAGATGTGACATCGATCATCACAACGTGCCGTTGTCCGTCAAGGAGGGCGTCGGCGCATCCATCCGGCCACCGCCAGCAGCAGTCACACCGATGACGGGGCCGTGCTGCCGCGCCGACGAGTCCACCTGCGGCTACTAGTCAGCAGTCACGCTCAGGGCGGGTCGTGCCGCCGCGCCGACGCATTGCCCCGGGCGCTCGCGCTGGTGTCGCCGGCATCGAGCCCGCGTGCGGCTGCCGCTCGACGGGCGTGGAGTGCCGCGTCGCGATGATCAGAATCCGAGGTGGGGGACGTCGGCGGGGACGAGCCGTCCGGCCTCGATCAAGCGCTGTTTCGCCTGAGCTTTCACTTGGCAGACTGCGGACAGGCATTCCAGGTGCGTCTGCATGATGGCGTGGGCGTATTCGATCGTCATGATGGGCAACCGGCTGTGGTCGGTTACTGGAATGTCGTACATGGAATACTCCGAATTGGTTTCGGTCAGAATGGAATACCCGACGGCCAAGGCCAAATGAACTCGGGCGCAAGAGAATTCGAGTTAGGATCCTGGCCGCCGGGCTGAGACAAGTAGTACGCTGCCGGAGAACGCGGCGGAAGCTCTCGAG
This sequence comes from Nocardia miyunensis NBRC 108239, assembly GCF_001613065.1. Classification (GTDB taxonomy): domain Bacteria; phylum Actinomycetota; class Actinomycetes; order Mycobacteriales; family Mycobacteriaceae; genus Nocardia; species Nocardia miyunensis. Next base: position 30,520 of record NZ_BDBQ01000010.1, on the reverse strand, counting down.
GCGCTAATCCCGGAAAATGCTGTGCCGCTTCCAAAATGACGTTCTGAACCCATTCCAGAATCCGAGTCGAAAGGTAGTGAAACCAAGTGATGACCGGTTCGGCCGTCCCACGGCGAATGTTGGGTCGTGAACTGAAGAAACTGCGCGAGCAGTCCGGAGTCTCGGCAGTCGCCGCCGCCGAGGCGATCGAGGTGTCGCCGCAGACCCTGTGGCGGATGGAGTCCGGTCAGCAGGGGCCGAAACTGAAGGAGCTGTACGTCAAAGTTCTGTGCGAGATATACAGTGCGCCAGCGGATCTCAGCGATGCGCTCGTGAGCCTGGTCGCGGAGACGAAGAAGCCGGGCTGGTGGCACAGCAACTTCGCCGATGTCATCCCGGCTCACTTCGATCTCTTCATCGGACTCGAAGAAGTAGCGAGACAGATGACCAGCTTTCAGTTGACTTTGGTTCCAGGTCTCTTACAGACGCCTGCATATCGACGAGCACTCGTTTGGATCGATTTCCCCAATCGCTCGGCAAGCGAGCTCGAACCAGTCTTCGAAGTGCACAGGCGTCGTATGGCTCGCCTCAACGATGGCGCGGATGCGTTCCAGTTTCGGGTGCTACTGAGTGAATCGGTTCTGCATCACCAGGTCGGTGGGCCCGGTGTGATGCAGGATCAGCTCGAGTACCTGGCGAAAGTCGGCTTGGCGCCGAATATCTCGATTCGGATCGTTCCCCACCGGATCGGCAGTCATCTGGGACTGCTTGCGGGTTCATTTGGCCTGATGGAGTTTCCGTCCCAACTAACCTCCCGGCTGACCGAGCCGCCAGTGGTGTACGTGCAGGGATACACAGGTGCTCTCTACCTGGATCATGAGTCCGAGATCGCTCAATATCGGCAGGCAGTGACCCAGATCGACCGGGTAGCATTGAATGAAAGCACGAGCAGGGACCTGCTCCTGAAGGTCGCAAGGGAGTATCTGCCATGACTGTAGACCTGAGCGGCGCAACGTGGTTCAAGAGCAGTAGGTCGCCCAGTCAGGACACCTGCGTCGAGGTAGCCCACGTCAGCGAGGGCATGGTCGGCGTCCGCGACTCCACCAACCCGACCGGCCCAGCCCTGGTCTTCGCTCCCACCGCATGGGATGCCTTCACCGCAGCCCTCCAGAGCGGCCGCTTCGACCTACCTTGACGCCGTCCGGCACCCGATAGCGCGAACCTTCAGGGGCTCAACACATTGCGTTCTGGTTGCCTGATCCCCCTTGGGCAACCAGAACTCTCCCGATCTTTCATCGCCATACACATCTCGACCACCCTCCTCGATCCAGGCGCACCCTGCCGCAATCGCCGCTGCACGCACCGAAGTGGCGACCGAAACTCGCCGATCCGGCCACCCCTCCCGGCTCGCATCGACTCGCGTCGTAACGGTCAGTTGCACAAGGGCTGATTCGTGCGGCACCGCAGGCAATTCCGCGTATTGCGCGGCATCCGCGCGCATCTCGAACGGACTCCGGCTACCTGCTCTCGGTGACTTGGCGAGCCGATGATCCCCAGCCCTCGACTGCCGGCATGCCTATCGGATGAGAACTCCCGGCGGCACGTGGCCTCGAGACCGGACCCGCCGATCGACCTGCGTCACTCACTATAGAGGTAGCTAGTCAATTGCTGAATTGCCGATCGGGCGAGTAAATTGGCCAGACATGACGAGCGCGAGTGAGTTTGCGGGAGGTACATCGGCGGAGTGGGACATCGTCACGGGCGTGGGGTTCACCGCACTCGCCGTAGCGGCGGGGCGGGCGATGGAGACCGGTCGCGACGACGGGTTGGTGTCCGACCCCTATGCCGAGGCGTTCGTGCGGGCGGCCGACGGGCCGATCGAATTGCCGACTCGGCCCGACGTCGAGGACGACCCCGACATCCCCTGGTCGACGATGGCCCGCTACATGGGAGTTCGGTCGCGGTATTTCGACGAGTACTTCAGCACTGCGGGAGCCGGGGTATCCCAGATGGTTCTGCTCGCCGCGGGACTGGACGCACGCGCGTTCCGCCTGGACTGGCCCGCCGGAACCGCGGTCTACGAACTGGACGCGCCGAAGGTGCTGGAATTCAAGAACCGCGTCCTCGACGAGCAGGGTGCGCGTCCCCGGGCGGATCGACGGATAGTCGCTGTGGATTTGCGGGAAGAATGGACAGGTCCATTGCAGGCGGCCGGTTTCGATCCATCCCGCCCCTCGGCATGGCTGGCCGAGGGCCTACTGCCTTTCCTGCCGAACACGGCGAAGGAGCAACTGCTCCGCACGGTCGATGCACTCACCGTCCCGGGCAGCAGTATCGAACTGGAATACGTCGCCGATCTGGCGGCACTGCGCCGCGATCCGGAATTCCAGGAGCGGCGCGCCCGCATGGCCGAGAAATCAGGCTTCGACATCACCCAACTATGGCCGGACGAGGACCAGGACTTCCCCGTCGACACCTGGCTACGCGACCACGGCTGGACGGTAACCGTCGAAGTCGTCGACGACGTAGCCCACCGCTACGGCACCGAGTTCCCCGAGCAGGGCATGTTCCCAGCCCGAGGCGGCCGCTTCGTCACAGCCCACAAGCCCGCCAGCGCGTAGGAAACCCTGACCTACCAACCGTCCTGCCTCGAAGTCCAACGAATCCAGGGCGAATGCTGTTGCAGTCGGGGTTCCAGCTCAAATATGAAAGGAAATCCCGCCGTTGTCGTCCGCGTCGGTCTCCTCGGTTGGGGGTGATGTCGGTGCGCTCGACCCTGGTTCGCCGGCAGATGCCGGGGATTGCTGGGTATCGTTCGCCTTCCGTCGTTGCTCTCTGAGTCGATCCTCTTCGGCCCACTGGTCTTTAGCCCACTGCTCGTATTCGGTGCCGTCGAATTCGTCGCGGCCGAATCGGGCGGGCCGGTCGGCCGCGTACCCCTGCGCAGGCTCCTCGCCGCGCGCTAGACGGGCCTGCTCCTCGGGGATTTCCCGGGCCCGCTTTTCTGCGAGCGCTTCGACCTCGGCCATCAGTTCGGGCGATGTGGGCCTGTTCCAGCCCATGGCCTTGGCTTCTTCGGGACTGTAAACAATTTTCCCGCCAATATGTTTCGGCATGAAAGACTCCTTTTTGTGCGTTACATCTCTTCAAGATAGAGAATGGTTCGGCCTCCGATATCTTGGCGTTTCAATACCTTCATGGGCGTTTTTTGCTTGAACAAAACTTCTTCTTCATGTGCTCCGGCGTGCGAGACCTGAGATACGTCTCGGCCGGACTTCGAAAAGATATGCATTTCGACGTCGTTGTTCCCACCCAAGTATGCGCCCTCCTTGGTGTGTGAGGATGCGGTTAGGCCTTTGTCGGCGATCGTTGCGCCTTCTTGGTATGTCTCGAGGACATCGTCTGGCACGTGTGTGCCGCGCACCTTCCATCCTGTACTGACGGGGCACTTGTTCATCGCGGTATTGACGGCGTCGAGCCGGGCTTGCTGATCGTGTGTCAGTGGCTTGTCGGCGCGCAGAGCCTCTTGGATGTCTTTGCATCCGCCGCCGGTCCAGTCCCGCACGGCAGTCTCGTCTGCGTTGGTCCAGCCAGCGGGCCGGGTGTTGGCGGGCTTGGCGGGCGGTTTCTCTTCCTTCTTCGCGTCCGCTTCGGCCTTTTTGATCCGCGCCGCGAGGTCACGGTCTCGCTTGGCTGCCCCTGCGAGCGTTTTTGTTGCGTCGTATTCCTTCTTCGCTTTCCCGGCCTTTATCCATACGGTGACCATTTCCCGGATGGGGGTGGCGAATTTCTCTACCAGTTGCGCGGTGCGGGCGGCGGCGATTACCGCGCCCGCGCCGAACGTGAGGAATGATGCGGCAACGCCGATAGCGAGGGTGATCGCTTCTTGTTCGATGAGGTCTTTCGCGAGGTCTTCGAGCTGTTTTTTCAGCTTCTCCCGAAGGTCGTTCAAATCGTCGTGGTGGGAATGGCAGGATTGAGCGATCTCGCCGCACCCCTCGGCGATCGTAGTTGCCGAGAGTTTCATCCCTTGCAGGTCTTCGACTATCTGTGTTGCTTCGGGGGATTTGACCAGTGATACCGAGGAGATAATGCGGCTGATGCCGTCAGCGAGTCCGCTGATCGCCTGATCGGTCTGCATGGCGGTCCAGGTGCCCGCGATCGAGGAGAGCTTGTCCAGGTCGCCGTCCGGGATAGTGATGCCGACCTTCTCGGCGAGATGGATCGCGTCGGACAGGCCATTGCCGGGCCCGCCCGCTGAGGGCGGCGGTTTGCGGCACATAAGCACCGCTGGAAGCGGGTCGGTGGGTTTGACCGGCACGTCCCCCTTGGTGCCGGTGGTGGCGTTCCAGTCCGCGAGCTGGTGGTTGTAGCCGATGGTGCGCAGTGTGCCCGCGTAGGCGTCCATGGTCTCCGCGAGCGTGAACATCGTTTGCAGTGCCTGGTGCGCGTTGGCGTCGTACCCAGCTGCCCAGGATCGGGCTTCGGCGTAGGATCCGGCCATGGATCCGCATTGATCGAGCGCATCGGAGCGGTTGTCGAACGCGTTGTACAAGTTCACCGCCGAGGTGTGTAGGGCCGAGGCGGCGGTGTAGTAGATGGACGGCTGGACGTCGATCGTGGTCACGCGTCAGATTCCGAGGGTTTTGCGGTTGGCGGTGATGGCGTCGGTGTAGGAGGTATGTGCGGTCTTGGCGGCGGCGCGCATGGCCTCGATGCCGTCGCGGGCCTCGGTGGCCGCTTTCATCCATTCGCGGTGTGCCTCGGCGTGCTTGTCCGCCGCCGCGCCGGTCCAATCCTGGTGTGCGGCGGCGATTCTCGAATCCAGGCCGGACAGGCTGTCGGTGATGAAGCCGTGCAAGCCCGCGATGCGCGCGGTCACCGCGTCCAGGTGGTCCAGGTCGACGCTGTATCCGCGATCCGGGTCGCTCATCTGCGGTGCTCCTTACGGCAGGTCGAGGGACGAGACACGCTGGGCGGTGGCTGCCGCGCGGGGGATCCAGCGCGAATGCCGTTGTCGGAGTTGGGATTCCAGCTCAAATACGAAAGGACATTCCGCCGCTGTCGTCCTTGCCGGTGTCCGGCTGCTCGGGTGCGGACGATGTCGGGGTGACCGGCCGCGGTTCATCGCCTGGTGCCTGGACTGGGCGGGCGGCGTCCTCGGGGTATCGGATGCGCTGGCCGTTCTCGTCGTGGGCGGGGCGGCCGTGGGCATCGCGCCAGGTGTCGGTGGCCGGGTCGCGGGTCCAGCCCTCGAATTCGGTCCCGGTCAGGTCATCGATGTAGTACTTCTGTCCCCATCCCATCCCTGGGGGGTCCGTGCGGGGCGGCATGGCCTCACCTCGCGCCATGAACTCGGCCATTTCCGCGCGGGCGGCCTCCAGTTCGGCATCGCTGGGGATCAGGCCCAGTTTTTCGCTTTCCTCCCGGCTGTGGAACGTGAATCGACCTATCCTTTTCGGCATCGTCTTTTCTTTCTACTTTTCGATCAGGTGAATAATAGTGCGGGCTGGATTTCTCGGATCAGGATATTTCTTGTCCACATAGAAATGTGTGGGCATTCTGAATGCCACTTCATCGGGTGTCCCACCGTATTGGGAGACATCGCGACCGGTCTTCGATGTGATCTGAAATGTGGTATTCGTGGTATTCTCCAGGGCTCCGCTATTAACTCCGGCGGGGTTGGTGGATGAATTCATGAATCCGTTACCCGTCCACGATTCCCCCGGTTTGATGTTCTTGAGTTCGTCGGCGGTCAGCTCGATATCTCGGCGCACAGGCCCGGCATGCACTGGAGCCTTGCTCATGGCGCTGTCGATGATGTCGAACTTTTTTTGCTGTTCAGGGGTGAGCTTTTCGCCGCGACGGAGCGCGTTCACCAGATCCTCACCGGGGCCTTTCGATAACGTCCAATACTCTTCTTGGGTCATCTCCTTACCGCCGTTGGTGAGCCAGTCCTGAGCGTTCTTCTGGATTCGCTGCTCCATCTCCGCCATTTTCTTCTGCTCGGCGGCTAGCTTCTGTTCGGCTTTGATCGCTTTTTTCGCTTTCCGGGCGTCTCTCCAGACGGTGACCATTTCCCGGATGGGTTTGGCGAATTTTTCTACCAATTGTGCGGTGCGCGCGGCAGCGACCACCGCACCCGCGCCGAAGGTCAGAAATGACGCGGCAACGCCGATAGCGAGGGTGATCGCTTCTTGTTCGATGAGGTCTTTCGCGAGGTCTTCGAGCTGTTTTTTCAGCTTCTCCCGCAAGTCGTTCAAATCGTCGTGGTGGGTGTGGCAGGACTGGGCGATATCGGAGCACCCCTCGACGATCGTGTTCGCCGAGAGTTTCATCGCTTGCAGGTCTTCGACCACTTGTGCGGCTTCGGGGGATTTGACCAGCGATACCGAGGTGATGATGCGGCCGATTCCGTCGGCCAGGCCGTTGATCGCGTGATCGTCGTGCATGGCGGTCCACACATCTGCGATCGAGCCGAGCTTGCCCAGGTCGCCGTCCGGGATGGTGATACCGACCTTCTCGGCGAGGTGGATCGCGTCCGAGAGGCCGTTACCGGGCCCGCCCGCCGAGGGCGGCGACTTGCGGCACATCAGCACGGCCGGAAGCGGATCGGCGGGCCGGACGGGCGCGGCCCCTTTGTCGCCGGTGGTGGCGTTCCAGTCCGCAACCTGGTGGTTGTAGCCGAGTGTGCGCAGCGCGCCCGCGTAGGTGTCCATGGTGTACGCGAGCGAGAACATCGTCTGTAGTGCCTGATGCGAGTTGGCGTCGTACGACGCGGCCCAGGATCGGGCCTCGTCGTACGACCCGGCCATGGATCCGCATTGATCGAGGGCATCGGCACGGCCGTCGAACGCGTTGTACAGATTGACCGCCGAGGTGTGCAGGGCGTCGGCGGCGGTGTAGTAGATGGATGGCTGGACGTCGATCGTGGTCACGGATCAGATTCCCAGCGTGCGGCGGTTGGCGGCGATGGCGTCGGTGTAGGCGGTGTGCGCTGCCTGGGCGGCGGCGTGCATGGCCTCGATGCCGTCGCGGGCTTCGCCGGCGGCTTTCATCCATTCGCGGTGTGCCTCGGCGTGCTTGTCCGCTGCCGCGCCGGTCCAATCTTGGTGTGTGGCGGCGATTCTCGAGGCCAGGCCGGTGAGGCTTTCGGTGATGAATCCGTGTAGGCCCGCGATGCGGGCGGTCACGGTGTCCAGGTGGTCCAGGTCGACGCTGTATCCGCGGTCGGGGTCGCTCATGTGCGGTGCTCCTTACGGCAGGTCGAGGGACGAGACACGCTGGGCGGTGGCTGTAGCGCGGGTGGTGTCCTGGTCGGTGATGCTGGCAGCGGTGACGCCGAGCAGGTCGGCCATGGTGTGCAAGGCGTCGAGGACTTCGAGGGCGGCTTTGCGGGTTTCCTCCCAGCCCGCGACGTAGGCGTCGGCGGCCGCGCCCTTCCAGGTGGCGGTCAGACCCTGCACTTCGCTGTCGGCATTGTGCACCCCGGATACCAGTGCCTCGGCGGTTTGCTGGACGTAGGTACCTGCCGCGCGCACCGTCTCGGGAACCATCGTGAACGACGTTGCTTCCGGCATATGTCCTCTCTCCTCACTGTTTACGGTCGATGGCTTCGACCAGCACTCTTCGGTGCGCGGCGGAACTCGCGGGTCTTGGGTCGGCGTCTCACGTTGCGGCGCATCCGCTTTCGTGTTGGTGATGGCCCCCTGGGTCATCGGACCGCCGAATGGACACCCCCTGCGACTCCGAAGCCTGCGAGTGCGATCGGCTACCGTCTCGCATTTCGATTGTGACGCAACGGCGGCGCGGAGGGACTGCCTCGATCCACATTCAGTGACATCGGAATCTCCCTCCCTTCAGACTGCCCACACGGTAACCTATGTCGACCCGAACGGCGTCACCCGGCAGATTTCTGTGAAATTCCTGGTAGATGCTGTCCCTCCACGCATCGCTGCCATCCGATGGTTCGGATGCCGAATGCCGTTGCTGTTCCCGCGCGTCCGAATCTTCGGGCTGTTCGTATTTACCGCAGACACACTCCTCGGCTACCTATCGGCGGCAGCACCGTGGGCGTTGCCGTCGCATGACCGTCGACGGATACCTGCATCCGCAGATGGTTCCTCGCGCTACGGGATGATTCCGAAAAATGTTGCGGGATCGAGAGATGCGATGGGGGTCCACCGGGCCGCGGGGGTGTCGCTCGGCTCTGACCGACTGGCCGTGGAACTGCGATATCCCTGGAGATCCAGTGCCAGCCACGGGTTTTCGTCGATCTGTCGGGCCACGGCGTAGCAAGTCGCCAGCAGGTGGAGGCAGCGGGGAGTGCGGGCTGTGCAGGAGCAGTCGGTGAGGTGGACGGTGGGGGCGGTGGCGATTCCGGCGGTGCGCAGGGATGCGTGTGTTTCGTCGTCGAGTTCTACTGTTCCCTTGGGGATCAGGGTGGTTATCGCCGTGATCGTGCTGGGGGACAACGGGGTTAATTCCAGGTAGGTGATCGAGGCCTGGGCGCCTCGGTGGATGCCGGCTCGGATTGCGGTGCCGTCGATTTCGGTGTGTACGCCGTTGTTGCGGGCGATGCTGCGGGCGCGGGGGAGGAGGGGGTCGGGGCGGGTGGTGTGCAGGGGTTCGGCCAGGCGGACCCAGTCCATGCCCCACGCGGTGTAGCCGAATTCGTTGTCGGGCATGTCAATTGCCTCGCTTCCGGCGCAGGGTGGTGAGCAGGCGGTCGTCGTCCAGGCGGGCCAGAGCGGCGACCGCGCTGGTGTCGGAGTCGGCATCGGAGGTGAGGTCGGCCAACGCGGATTTGCGGTCGTGCATGGCCGCGATGTGTTCCTCGACTGTCGTTCCGGTGGTCAGGGTGGTGACGGTGACCGTGCGGGTCTGCCCGATGCGGTGGGCGCGATCGGATGCCTGCGCCTCGACGGCCGGATTCCACCAGCGGTCGTAATGGATCACATTCGCCGCGCGGGTGAGCGTGAGCCCGGTGCCCGCCGCGCGCAGGCTCAGGATCAGCACCGGCGGCCCGTCGGGCGACTGGAACCGGGTGACGATCCGCGCGCGCTCGTCGGTACCGAGCCCGCCGTGGAAGAACGGTGCGGTGACGCCGAGACGTTCGGCGCAGTGCCGCACCAGCACCTCGCCGGTGCGCCGGAACCGGGTGAATACCAGCGTCGGGTCGCCGAGTTCGACGTTGTTGGCCAGGATGTCCGCGCAGACATCGAATTTCCCGGAGCGCCCGGATAATTCGCCGAGATCGCCGGAGATCAGACCGGGGTGATTGCACACCTGACCGAGCGCGGTGAGCACTGCCAGCACGCGCGAATGCCGCTGGACACCGCTGCCGAAACCCTCGGCCTCGGCGCGGTCGAGCAACTCGTCGTACAGCCGCGCCTGCTCGTCGGTGAGATCGCAGATCAGATCGCAGTGGATCTTGGGCGGCAGCGCCGCGGCCACCTGAGACTTCTTGCGGGTCAGCACGATCGGCTCGAGGGCGTCCCGCAGGCGTAGCGCCGCCTCGGCCGAACCCTCGTGGATCGGCCGCACGAACCGTCGCCGGAACTGCGCCCGATGCGTGAATGCCCGGGGCACAACGAGATTGAGCAGTGCCCACAACTCGTCGAGATGGTTCTCCACCGGTGTTCCGGTCAGCGCGACTCGCGCCTGTGCCGGGAGCGAGCGCGCGGCCTTCGCGACCTGGGTGCGTGGGTTCTTCAGCACCTGCGCCTCATCGAATATCACTGTGGCCCAATTAGGTTCGCTCAGCGACACGGCATGCCCGCGCAACGTCGGATAACCCGCGATCACGACGAGATCCGACGCGGCGGCGGGCGGCTCGCCTCCGCGCCAGGCCACCGGCCGCAGACTCGGCGCGAAACGTTCGATCTCGTGCACCCAGTTGCTCACCAGCGAGGTCGGGCACAGTACGAGCTGCGGACCGTCCGCCCGCCCGAGCAGAAATCCGATGGCCTGCAGGGTCTTTCCGAGGCCCATCTCGTCGGCGAGTACCGCGCCGCCGTGCACGGCCGTGGTCTCCCGCAACCAGGCGATGCCGCGGGCCTGGTAAGGCCGCAGACGCGCTCGCAGCATCGTGTCGAGTTCCGCGCCGACCGCCACCGCGTCGCTGAGCGCGCGCAGCGCCCGGTCGGCCGAAATGATCCCGGTCCCAGTGGCATTCGGCACCGCGTGCGCGGCGGGCGGCAGGTCGTTGGCGTTCGCGCGGCCCTCCAGAGCCGCGCGCCAGGCGCGCACGGACGGGGTACGTCGCGCCAGGGTGAGGTGATCCGGCTCGACCAGCGTGCAGTCGACGTGTGCGACGGCGATATCGCCCGTGGTCGAGGGAATCGCCAGCGCGATCCGGTCCGGCTCGCCCGATCCGGTAGGTGCCGGGCCGGGATGACGTCCGGTCCAGGTCCACAGCGCGAACATGTGCCGATCCGGTAGATAGGTGGCGTGAGTGGCGGGCAGGGGATGCCTCCCTTATCGGCGTACATCGTACGGTGTAGAGTAACGCCGTACAGTGTACCGAAATTCCAGGAGTAGCGCCGTGACCGATGAATCGGCCCACGACCAGGCAACTCGCCTGATGAGCCTGCTGTGGCGCGACGCGCTGCCGCCCCCGGCCCGAGCGCGCGGCCCTCGGCAGGGCGTGTCCGTCGACGCGGTCGTGCGCGCCGGTATCGCGATCGCCGACCGTGACGGTTACGAGCGGGTGTCCATCCGCACGGTCGCCGCCGAGCTGGGATTGCGCCCGATGAGCCTCTACACCTACGTCCCCGGTAAGGAGGCGCTGATCATGCTCATGGTCGACGCGGTCGCCGCCGAGGACGCTCCCATCGATCCGGCCCTGCCGGTACGCGACCGCATGGCGGCGATAGCGCGCGCGGTGCGCGCCGAACTCCTGGCCCACCCCTGGCTGCTGGAGGTGCCGCCGTGGCGTCAGGTGCTCGGGCCGGGCCGGATTCGCCGATTCGAACGCCAGCTCGCCGCACTCGACGGCGCCGGATTCGACGATCTGGAGATGGATCGCGTCATCGCGGTGCTGTCCGAATTCGCCACTGGGAACGCCCGCATGGCCGTCGCCGCCGCGCGCAGTGCCGAGGAGATGAGCGACGCGCAGTGGTGGGAGGTGCACGGACCGCTGCTGACGCAGGTCATGCCCGAGGCGGACTATCCGCTGTCGAGCCGGGTGGGCGCCACGGTCGGTCAGGCCTATCAGGCCCCCGGCGATCCCGACGGTGCGTTCGACTATGGCCTGAATCGTTTGCTGGACGGTATCGAGATTCGTCCGAGATAGTCGTCTTTCCGCTACGAAACAATCGAACTACCTGTCTGCGAGCCGCGACTGAATCAATCGGAATTTCCGATACGGTGGCTCGCTGGTAGCCAGCCAGGTCGACAGGAAAGGCGCGGAGTTGAAATCTCGTCGGATACGTCGCGGCACCCGGATGGCGGCGATCGCCGCCGCCACGGTTTTCCTGGCCGCCGTCGGCATCGAGACCGGAGCCACCGATGCGCATGCCGATCCGATCATCACGTCCGGCTCGCTGCTGGGCGACCGGTCCGCGCCGGACGGTTCGCGGGTGCAGTCGGCGAAGCTGCTCGGCAAACGCGACTTGCAGCTGAAGGTGTACTCGGCGGCGATGGGCAAGGCGTTCCCGGTGAACGTGCACCGCCCGGCCGACGCCTCGGTCCCGCGCCCGACGCTGTACCTGCTCAACGGCGCCGGCGGCGGCGAGGACACCGCGACCTGGGATCACAACACCGATATCGTCTCCGGATTCATGGCCGACAAGAACGTCAACGTGATTCAGGTGATCGGCGGCAGGTGGAGTTACTACACCGACTGGATCAAGGACGACCCGACTCTGGGCCGCAACAAGTGGCGGACGTTCTTCACCGAGGAACTTCCGCCGATCATCAACGCGGCCCTGGGCACCAACGGCGTCAACGCCATCGCGGGACTGTCCACCTCGGCGACGACGGTGCTGGCGCTGCCGATCGCCAAACCGGGCCTGTATCGCGCGGCCGCCGCGTACAGCGGATGCGCTCAGACCAGCGATCCGATCGGCGCGCAGTACGTCAAGCTGACCGTCAACCTGTGGGGCGGGGGCAATACGGACAATATGTGGGGTCCGGAAGGATCCCCCGAATGGGCGGCGAACGATCCCTATCTGCACGCCGCCCAGTTGCGCGGACTGGGTCTGTACGTCTCCTCCGGCAACGGCCTGCCCGGCCCGTACGACACGCTGAACGGCCCCTACACGCTGCCGGGCCCGAGTGGGTGGGCCAATCAGATCATCATCGGCGGCATCATCGAAGCGGGTGTGGACTACTGCACACACAATCTCGCGGCCAGGCTCGGGCAGTTGGGCATTCCGGCGACGTTCAACTTCCAGCCGTCGGGTACGCATTCGTGGGGTTATTGGCGGGAGAACTTCATCCGGTCCTGGCCGGTTCTGGCCAAGGGGCTGGGGGTATAGGTCCGGTTCGCGAACAGGAAACGGGCGGCCCCGGAAAGGGGCCGCCCGTGTGCTTACTTTCGAAGTTTCAGTTGTCGAGCGGACGAGAGGAGCTGCTGATTACAGCGCCGGTGCCGACTCCGTATCGATCACGGCCTCGAGCTCGCGCAGGCGCTCCATGTGCTCGTTGGCGTGATGCTGGCAGAAGAGCAACTCACCACCGGCGGGAAGCACTGCGCGTACACGTGCAGCTGCCCCGCAACGGTCGCACCGATCGACCGCGGTCAGTGGGGTGCTAGTCAGGGTTCCTGGCATGACTCCTCCGTCCTGGCTCCCGGTGCAGAAGACCGTTCGCCTGGGTGTGGGGCCCGCGGTCTACTCCGCGAGCTCGCTGCCGCTACTTCCCAGCAGTGGTATTGACTACTCTGTCAGACGTTTGGGACGGGGGCTTTGTTCCCGAAGATGTTTCACTGTGTTTTCCGTAACATGACCAGGTGTTTCGCTGTGCGCGAACATGCCCGTCGGAAACGGTCCCACGCTGCTTCCGGTTGTCGAGAACTTGCCGATCCAGTTGTCTTATCGGAGATTACCCCGGTGCACCGACACTCACACTCGGGATGCGGCAAACTTCGAGGCCAGAGGGTGTGGCGAATCGGCTAGGGTCGGGGCATGGACGCCACCGAAGCCCCAATCCCGCACGCGCGCAGGCTGGTTCACATGTGCACCCGGCCGGAGCTGGACCGTGCGCGAGCCGACGGGATCCGGCGCACGGACTCGCTCGAGGCCGAGGGCTTCATCCACCTCTCCACGCCACAGCAGGTCCACCTCCCGGCCAACCGGTTGTTCGGCGGACGCGACGACGTGGTTCTGCTGTGGCTGGACCCGGACCTGCTCGACGCGCCCGTGGCCTGGGAGCCGGGCGTGCCGGCCGATCCGGAATCGATGCGTTTTCCGCACCTGTACGGGCCGCTGCCGATGCGGGCTGTGGTGTCGGTCACCGAGTATCGGCCCGGCCCGGACGGGAGCTATCCGGCCCTGCCGGAGTAGCGGCGCGGCGACGCGCGCTCAGCCGTTCCAGTCGCAGCGAGATCAGCAGGGCGATGCCGCCCGCCGCGAATCCGATCAGGACCGCGATGAGATGGCCGTAGTCGGTGAAGGTGCGTCCGCGCCATACGCCGAGCACGTACCAGCCTGTCAGACCGACCGCCCACACGATCCGCGCGAGACCGGGCAGATGGAAGGCCAGTGCGGCCAGCACCGCCGAAAAGCCGTACGAGGTACCGACATCCGCGGCGTGCGCCACCTTCATCGGAATCAGTTGATGCTGCACCGCGTAGGCGAGACCGGTGGCCACGATCAGCGTCGCGCCGACGTGGCCCGATGCGAACACCAGGATCCAGCGCACCGTGCCCAGCCAGCGTTCGGCGAAGGCCATCACGATCAGGAATCCCAGAATCGTCCCCCACGGAAAGCCGTCCTCGGTCCAGAACGCAGACGCGACCAGCACTTGAACCGGTTCGCGGCGCATATTGTGCAGATTCGTGGACAGCGACAGGATCAGCCGGTGCCCGGCGACATCGCTGATCCCGCGCAGCGTCCACCAGGTGACGAACAGCGTGAACGCGTAGGCGCAGGCGGCCGGCGCGGCCCCCAGATGGTCACGGGCCGCGCGCAGCGCCCGCGGGATCCGCCCGGGGGAGTGCCACCAGTCCCGCAGCTCCTGCCGGACCGCATGGACATCGATGGTCCGGGTCCAGGGGGAGCGGTAGTGGATCAGCGGGGAGGCGGGCACATCGATCATCCTCGCGCGCCCGGGTGGCGCCCGCTCCGCGACGCGCCCTCGCGGCCGGGCTGGCGGCCCCTACTCCGGTCGTGGTCGTCGCTGGGTTCGCTCAGTCCCGGCTGGGCCAATAGCGGCTGGCGTGCTGGCCCCGGATGCTGGAGAGGTCGGGCTCGTCGGGATCGGTGATGCCCACCTGCAGGAACAGCAGGATCGTCACCATGCTGACGCCGATGATCAACGGGGTGAGCAGTTGCTGGGCCGGTGCGCCCGAGGGCATGTGCATCTGGTCCGACAGATGGGTGTGCATGGCGTACATGCCGGTGTAGTGCATTCCGCAGACCGCGACGCCCATGATCATCGCCGCGCCGATCGAGGCCAGGATGCCGTGCACGTGCAGGGCGAACCACAGCGCCGCGGACGACGCGACAATCGCGATGGCGATGGAGAGCAGCACCATCCAGGGGTCGTATTCCATTGCGGCATTGGACTTCATGGCGTACATGCCCGCGTAGTGCATCGCGGCGACGCCGAGTCCGGTGGCGGTTCCGCCGGTCAGCAGCGAGGCGGGCTCGCCGTGCCTGCGGACCACGACCCAGAGCCCGACCCACACCACCACGATCGCGAGCGCCGCGCTCAGCAGCGTGATGGGGATGTTGTAGCGGATGGTCGCGCCGTGTATCGAAAAGCCCAGCATCGCAATGAAATGCATGACCCAGATGCCCGTGCCGCCCAGCGCCACGGCCGCGGTGATGATCCATCCCCGGGGTTTGGGGCTGGTGCGCGCCCGGGCCATGCACCGCAACGCCAGCAACGATCCGATGACGGACAGCAGATAGGCGAGAGCGGGTGTGAGCCACCCGTACGTGAATTGGTCGATTGCGGGCATGCCGACTCCTTGCTAGCCAGTCGTCGCCGCATCGATCGACGACGACATCACCGCACAGTAGCCGCATACTCGCTGGTAGCAAATTTAAACTAGAAACTTCCGGTAAATTGCTGGGATGTGGAAACCGAACGGCCCAGGTCGTCGCCAGGTCGAAGTGGTCGCATGACCGATCGGCGTGTCGCGAGTACGTCAATGGCACTGGAACGCCGAGTCGCCCGAATCGGGCGAACATCAGGCGATCACGCACCCGATCCGGATGTCCGACGCGGAACATCCAGTCGCACAAGCGGTGTCACCACATCGTGACAGCGGCGCCGGATGCGGCCGGACCGCATCCACCAGGCGCGCGATGCTACAGGAACGGCGGCGGCCGCAGGTCGAGTCGGCGCATCATGCGGTCCACGAGATCCGGCGGCATACCCGGCTCGCGTCGCGCGGCCATCGCCTCGGCACGGCCCGCCTCCAGCACCTCGTGGCTGATCGCGCGGATCTCCTTGGAGAACCGCAGCGGTTTGTCGGCGTCCTTCACATCACCCGCGGTCGCCGGATCCGCCGTGGCCAAACGACGTTCGAAACCCTCACGCAGCCGCTGGGAGACCGCGGGCGGCAGTTGCTCGGTATCGACGAGCCGGTCCAGCCGGGCCAGCTCGGCACGCAGGATCCGCACCCACAGCCCGCGTTCGAGGGCGCGCTCGATCTCGGTGTCGGCCTGGACGTGACTCAGCCGCACCACCGCCGGAAGGGTCGTCCCCTGTAGCAGCAGGGTGAACAGGACGACCGCGAAGGCGGTGAACAGGATCTCCGGACGTCCTGGGAACTGGTCACCCGAATCGGTGGTCAGCGGAACGGCCAGGGCCAGCGCGACGCTCGCCACCCCGCGCATACCCGCCCACCACGTCACGATCGTCTCGCGCCAGGTGTGCGGCTCGTCGGTGCTGTTCCTGTGCCACACACCCCGCACGATCAGGGTGCTGATCATCAACCACACCAGGCGCAGCCCGACCACGACCGCGATGACGATGCCCGCGCCGGCCAGCAGGCGCGGCCATTCGCGTCCGGTGGCGGCCAGGACCGAACTGAGCTCGAGACCGATCAGTCCGAAGGCGAATCCGGTCACCAGCATATCGATGACGTCCCAGAAGGAATCGCCGACGATCCGGTAATCACTGTCGCTGAAATCCGTTGCGGCATCGGTGAGATAGAGCGCGCACACCAGAACCGACAGCACGGCCGAACCGTGCGCGGCCTCGCTCAGGCCGTAGGCGGCGAACGGCAGCATCAGGCCCAGCGCCACCTGCCAGGGGGCCTCCTCGAGGCGGCGCATGATCCGGCTGCCCACCCAGCCCAGCACCAGCCCGACCACGATCGCGACCACCGCCGAGATCACGAATTCCAGAATCGTGTGCAGGGTGGAGAACTTGCCGGTCGCCACGGCCTGGATCGCGACGTTGTAGAGCACGATCGCGGTGACGTCGTTGAACAGGCCCTCACCCTCGAGCACCGACATCAGGCGGCGGGGCAGGCCGAGCCGATCGGCCAGCGCGCTCACCGCGACCGGATCCGGTGGGGCCACCACCGCGCCCAGGGCCAGCGCCGCGGCGACCGGCACCGCCGGATACCAGAGGTGGAACACCGCGGCCACGGCCGCGGCCGTCGCGATGACGAGCCCGACCGCGCGCAGCAGAATCGGACTCGCGTTACCGGCGAACTGCTGCCAGGAGGTGCGGCGGGCCGAGGCGTACAGCAGTGGCGGCAATACCAGCGGCAGGATCAGTTCCGGCGACAGGCTCACATTCGGCACCTGCGGGATGACCGCCAGAACCAGACCCAGGACGGTCATCAGCACAGCCGGTGCCACACCTGTCCTGCGGCCCAACGGCTGAGCCAGAATCGTCGCGAACGCCAGAATGAAAACCAACACCAACTGCTCCACAAACGATCAGTCTGCCAGCATATGTGTTGTCGGCGAGGGCATGTCGCCGAGGAGCCCGCGGATTGGTCGCCGGAAATGTTGTGCGAGAAGCGGATTGGCGACGTGTATGAATACGGGCGCGCCGCCGGGGCTTCCGGCGGCGCGCCCGTCGACTCGGGTACTAGTCCAGGTAGTCCCGCAGCACCTGCGACCGACTCGGGTGCCGCAGCTTGCTCATGGTCTTCGACTCGATCTGCCGGATGCGTTCACGGGTGACCCCGTACACCTGACCGATCTCGTCGAGGGTGCGCGGCTGACCGTCGGTGAGGCCGAAGCGCAGCCGGACGACGCCCGCCTCGCGCTCGGACAGCGTCTCCAGCACCGACTGCAGCTGATCCTGCAGCAGGGTGAAGCTCACCGCGTCGACCGCGACGACCGCCTCGGAATCCTCGATGAAGTCACCGAGCTGGGAATCGCCCTCGTCACCGATGGTCTGATCCAGCGAGATCGGCTCGCGGGCGTACTGCTGGATCTCGAGGACCTTCTCCGGGGTGATGTCCATTTCCTTGGCCAGCTCCTCGGGCGTGGGCTCGCGGCCCAGGTCCTGCAGCAGCTCGCGCTGGATACGGCCCAGCTTGTTGATGACCTCGACCATGTGCACCGGGATGCGGATGGTGCGGGCCTGGTCGGCCATCGCGCGGGTGATCGCCTGCCGGATCCACCAGGTGGCGTAGGTGGAGAACTTGTAGCCCTTGGTGTAGTCGAACTTCTCCACCGCGCGGATCAGGCCCAGGTTGCCCTCCTGGATCAGATCCAGGAACGCCATGCCGCGGCCGGTGTAGCGCTTGGCCAGCGACACCACCAGACGCAGGTTGGCCTCGAGCAGATGGTTCTTGGCGCGGTTGCCGTCGCGCATGATCCAGTTCAGATCGCGGCGCGTGGTGACCGGGAGCTTGTCGCCCTTCTCGGACAGCTCGCGGAACTTCTCGGTGGCGTAGAGGCCGGCCTCGATGCGCTTGGCGAGCTCGACCTCCTCCTCCGCGTTGAGCAGCGCGACCTTGCCGATCTGCTTGAGGTAGGCGCGGACCGAGTCGGCCGAGGCGGTGAGCTCGGCGTCCTTGCGGGCCTGCCGTAGCGCCTCGGACTCCTCCTCGTCCCAGACGAAGTCGCCGGAGGCCTTGTCGGCCGCGGTGGGCTCGTCGGCCTCGGCCTCCTCTTCCTCCGCGGGCTCCTCGACGGCTTCCTCCTCGGCGAGGTCGTCCTCGGAGACCTCCAGATCACCCAGATCCTCGAGGTCGATGGCCTCCTCGTCCAGGTTCTCCTCGCCCTCGCCGTCGGGCCCGGCCTTCTTGGTCGTGGCCTTCTTGGCGGGAGCCTTCTTGGCCGCGACCTTGGCACCTGCCTTCTTGGCAGGCGCCTTCTTGGCAACGGCCTTCTTGGCCGGGGCCTTTTTCGCGGCAGCCTTACGGACCGGCCGTGCGGCGGGGTTGTCTGCGGAGTCGGCCTCGTCGGCCGATTCGGCGGTCTGTCGGGTATTCGTGGCTACCACGTACGCCCTTTCGTGACTGTGTTCGTGCGGCGTCACGCCAGAGTGATCATTCCGGCGGAGCGGTTCTGTCGGGGTATCCCGGCGCTCATGCCGGGGTCGGTTTCCGGCTCACCGCCGGGCATGCGTTCCATTGTAACTATCCGAACGATGTGCTTACGGCGCGATACCGGCATCGACGGCCATCGCGGCCCCCACGATGCCCGCGGTGTTGCGCAGGTGCGCCGCCACCACCGGGGTTCGGTTGCCCAGCAACGGGATCCAGTGTTCGGCGTCGCGGCTGATGCCGCCACCGGCGACGAACACGTCCGGCCACAGCAGATTCTCCAGGGTCACCAGGACCTTGGTCACCTGCGCGGCCCATTCCTTGTACGACAGATTCTTTCGTTCCTTGACCGAGGAGGCGGCCCGGTGCTCCGCCTCCTTGCCGCCGATATCGATGTGCCCGAATTCGGTATTCGGCATCAGCGTGCCGCGGTACATCAGCGCCGAGCCGATGCCGGTGCCGAAGGTGAGCAGCATGACCAGACCGTCGATGTTCTTGGCCGCGCCGTACTGATCCTCGGCCATCCCGGCGGCGTCCGCGTCGTTGAGAACCACCACCTCGCGTCCGCCCAGCGCCAGGGAGAACAGCTGGTGGGCGTCGGTGTCCACCCAGCTCTTATCGATGTTGGCGGCGGTTCGGGCGATGCCGTTGACCATCACGCTGGGCAGGGTGATGCCGACCGGGCCGTCCCAGTCGGCCTTGGCCACCAGTTCGGAGACCGTCTCGGCGACGGCGTTCGGTGTGGCGGGATGCGGCGTGGCGATCTTGATGCGCTCATGTGCCAGGTCTCCGGTGGCCAGATCGACCACCGCGCCCTTGACACCGCTCCCTCCGATGTCGATCCCGAATGCTCGTCCCCGAGTGGACATTGACGACTCTCCTCGTTCCTGTTATGCCGGGCCGAAACAAGTGCGCGCGGCACGATACACGCCGATGTGCGGTGGAGTGCGCGACGGACAGATCTGTGTCGTGCACGACAAGCCTAATGCGCGTCGCGGGACATCTGTGATCCGATGGAGGTCGTGCCGGAATCGATCACCCCCGCCCGCCCTGTTCCAACCCCCGAGCAGATCACCGAATTGCGCAGGGTCGCAGTACATCTCGCGAAAACCGCGGCCGCCCACGTACGGCTGCGACGGAATCGTTTTCGCGGCGCGGCTGGCGCGTTGCGCGCGGACGCCGTGCAGTCCAAGAGCACCCCGACCGATCCGGTCACCGTCGTCGACACCGAGACCGAGGAACTGATCCGCACCCTGCTCGCCGACCTGCGCCCCGGTGAGCGGGTGTTCGGCGAGGAGGGCGGCGGAACGGTCGGCGACGGTTCGGAGATCGTCTGGGTCGTCGACCCGATCGACGGCACCGTCAACTTCATGTACGGCATCCCGGCCTATTCGGTATCGGTGGCCGCGATGCTGGACGGCCGATCGCTGGCCGGTGCGGTCGCCGATGTGGCCGGGGATCAGGTGTACAGCGCGGGCCTGGGCGCGGGAGCCGAGCGGATCGGCGCGGACGGCACGGTGACCGCGCTGCGCTGCACCGAGGTCGAGCAGGTCTCGATGGCGTTGCTGGCGACGGGGTTCGGCTACAGCGCCGAACGCCGCGCCCGTCAAGGCCGGTTGATCGCCGAGGTGCTGCCGCGGGTGCGCGACATCCGGCGGATCGGCTCGGCGGCCCTGGACCTGTGCATGGTCGCGGCCGGTCTGGTCGACGCCCACTACGAACACGGCCTCAACACCTGGGACTGGGCCGCGGGCGCACTCATCGCCGCCGAGGCGGGCGCCCGCCTGCGCCTGCCCGCGGCCGGAACGGTCTCGAAAACCGGTGAGCTCGTCGTCGCGGCCGCCCCCGGCATCGCCGACGAACTCATGAACCTCTTCGACGAACTCGGCGTCTCCGAGCCCGTGCCGTAATCAGCAGTTGGCGGTGCGGGCGGCGTCCAGGAGGCCGGAGTCCACGGCCGGGTTGCCCGGGGCCGGGTTCTTGAGGGCCTTGAGCACTTCCTCGGCGTTGTCGCTGGGTTGCAGGTCGTTGCCGAACAGGGAACCCAGGGCCAGATCGACGGTGTCGTCCTTGCGCTGGTCCTCGATCAGCTCCGCGCAGGGGGCCACGAGCTGCACCGCCGCGGCGGCGGGACGGCCGTTGACGCCGAACCGGATCTGGCCGGTGCAGTCCAGATCGCCGTTGACGTAGACCGGATCGTTGTCATACTGCGGCGGGGGTGGGCTGGCGAAGCCGTAGTCGCGCAGGCTGGTGGCGATGTGCTCGGCGAGACCGCGCTCGCCCGAGGCGTTGTAGACGCGCACCTTGGACTGCGCCAGCGGCGCCGGTTCCACATCGTGCAGGCGCGAGGGGGACACTCGCTCGCCCAGCCCCATCGGCTGGGTCGCCTTCGGATCGGTGGGTTTGGACGGCGAGTTGCAAGCCATGGCGGAATGGCTGTGGTCCTCGGTCGTCAGCGCCTTGATCCACACGATCGCGCAGATCAACGCCAGGATCGCAACCATCGCGACCCACGGCTGATAGCGCCGCCGCATGAATGGACGCCCCTTTTTGTCGGCCGGGCTGCCTTCGGTGATCAGTGAAACCACATGCACACCATACGAGTTCAGGTTGTGTTTGATTGCCTCCGCTCCGCTCCGGCGGGTTTGCTGTGTTTTCGGCCTCCGCTCCGCTCCGGCGGGTTTGCGGCGCCCGGAGGCTCACCGCCCGGCCCCGTGTCGGGTACTCGTTTCTCGCGCCCGCCACGCGTCCGGGCGGCGAGCCGCGCCGCAAACCAGGGGTGATGTCGTACGGGGTTGGTGGAACGAGGTGTGTCGGGCTGGCAGGGCCTGGTGTCGGGCTGGTAGGACGAGCTGTCCGGCTCGTGGAACGAGGTGCCGGGCCGGTTGGACCGAGGTTCCGGGCCGGGGTCGACGCGGTGTGGCCGGCGCATGGCTTCGGCGGCAAACGTAAAGGTTGGGTCTCGTATCGGTCACGGGGCGTGTCAGGAGTGGACACCGAATCGTTTCGGTGCACCTACGACGTGTCGATTGCCCCTCAGTTTCGACTCACGAGTGTTTTGATTGCGACTTTTGCCCTTGCGTCCGCTATTGTCTGGCGGCCTGATACGAATCGACCGAGGTGAATCAGGTCCGCGTCATCGGGAACAACCAGGACATGTCCTGCGTTTACCGAGCGCGATCCGGAACGGATTCCGCAGATCCGGACCGGTGTGCGATCGGTGTACACGTGACGTACACCACCGGCGGGGCGGTACTCGCCGAGCCGATTCCGGCAGGGATCGGTGCGGAGGGGACCGGTCCGGGATATACGAAGTAAGGACGAGGGGATACGACATGGCAACCGACTATGACGCACCTAGGCGCAGCGAATCCGACGAGGTTTCCGAGGACTCGCTCGAGGAGCTGAAGGCCCGTCGCAACGAGGCCGCGTCCGCCGTCGTGGATATCGACGAATCCGATACCGCGGAGTCGTTCGAGCTTCCCGGGGCGGATCTGTCCGAGGAAGTGCTCTCGGTGCGGGTGATCCCGAAGCAGGCCGACGAGTTCACCTGTTCGAGCTGCTTCCTGGTTCATCACCGCAGCCGACTCGCCAGCGAGGCCGGCGGGCAGCTCATCTGCATGGACTGCGCCGCCTGAGTCAGGCGCAGCCGCACCACGGGGCGGTGCCCCGTGTAAGGGCCACACGGCCGCGCGAACAGCCGCCCACGCACCATACAGCCCCCCGCGCAGCCCACGGGAACATCCGACAGCCCGCGCTCGGTACGCCGAGCGCGGCATCAACCCGCGCAGGTCGACACCTGCGCGGGACGAATATGCCCGCTGCTAGGCCTTGCGCGGTTCGATGCCCAACGCGGCCAGGACCTTGTCCGGGTGGCGCGCACTGATCAGCCAGTACGGCGTCGGGTCGTCCGGGTCGTCGAGGACGAGCAGCACCATGGGCCCGATCCAGGGTCGATGCTGCACGAAGGCGGCAGGGTCGAGCTGACGGCCCATCGCGGCGCTCTTGGCGCTGGTCGGTACGACCGCTGCCCGAGCAACATACGTTACCGGTAGATGGGCCTTGTCCGTGCGCAATTCGAGAGTTCCGTTCGCATCGGGCGCGACTTCCACTCTATGGCGGCCCATCCACAGCAACACCCACACCGGCACCGGGACCAGCAGGACGTACGGAAGCCAGGCGTGGATTCCGGGCGCGCCCAGATGCAGGGTGGCCGCCAGCAGGGCCACGACGCCCAGCCCCACCGGCCACCACCACAGCGGCGCCCACTGGCGTTCGGAGTACACGGGCTCGGTCGTCTGTTCGTTCGGCACGGTTACCTGCGGAGGCTGGTCGGACACCACATCAGACTAGGTCAGTCGGCGACCGGGTGACCGCGTAGGCTCCCTGGATGTGACCGGTATTCCATCCATCCCCCTGCTGCGGCTCGACCCCGGCATCCCCGTGCCCACCCGTGCGCACCCGGACGATGCGGGTGTGGACCTGTGCACCACCGAGGACGTGATCCTGGAACCGGGCGAGCGGGTGCTCGTGGGGACCGGCATCGCGATCGCACTGCCCACCGGCACGGTCGGCCTCGTCCATCCGCGTTCGGGACTGGCGGCCAAGACCGGACTGTCGATCGTCAACACCCCCGGCACGATCGATGCCGGATACCGCGGCGAGATCAAGGTCTGCCTGATCAACCACGACCCTCGTACGGCGATCGAGTTGCGCCGCGGGGACCGCATCGCGCAGCTGCTCGTGCAGCGGGTGGAGCTGGTCGATTTCGTAGCGGTGGACCGGCTCGACGACACCGTGCGCGGTGCGGGGGGATACGGGTCGAGTGGCGGGCACGCCAGCCTCGATAATGGGAGTGGTGCCGGTGGGGAAGGCCCGGCCGGCGAGGAGGCATGAGGATGTTCGGACGGAAGAAGCGCTCCGGGGGGGATGCCCGTGGCGCGGGCGAATACGACGACTACGCCTACGACGACTTCGACGAGGCGGAGTACGAGGACGATTACCTTGAGGACGATTACGTCGACGACGACTACGACGAGCCGGTCCACGACGAACCGGCCTACGGCGAACGGTCCTACCGGGCAACGCATTACGCGGACGACGAGGAGGAATCGGACGAGGGCCCGCGGACCGGTCCCTACGATTTCGACGACGTGGCCGATCTGCTCGAGGACGTGACCGAGCAGCGTCTGGATCTGGGTTCGGTCATCGTGCCGGTGCCCCAGGGCGGCCAGTTGCAGGTCGAGATGACGCCCGACGGCACCCCTCAGGCGGTCCACCTGGCCACCGAGTACGGCCGGTTGACCGTCGCCGCCTACGCGGCGCCCAAATCGCCCGGCCAGTGGCGCATGGTGGCCGCTGATCTGGCCGAATCACTGCGCAACGACGGCGCTCAGGTGTCGGTGCAGACCGGTCCGTGGGGGCGTGAGCTGCATGCGGTCACCGAAGGCGCCGATCTGCGGTTCATCGGGGTCGACGGGTATCGGTGGATGGTTCGGCTGGTCGCGGCCGGGCCGTCCGGCGCGGTGGACGAGGGACAGCCGCTGGTCGCGGCGGCTCGCAGTGTGCTCGGCGAGACCGTCGTCCGGCGCGGTGAGGATCCGCTGCCGGTGCGCGATCCGCTGCCGGTGGTGCTCCCGCAGGAACTCGCCGATCAATTGCAGGCCGCACATCAGCAGCAGGTGCAGGCCCAGCAGGAGGCGCTGGCGGCGCAGGCCGCGGCCGCGCAGGCCCACGCGACGGGCAGTTTCCCGGCTGTCGCACCCGAAC
The DNA here is from genome assembly GCF_001613065.1 of Nocardia miyunensis NBRC 108239. GTDB lineage: Bacteria > Actinomycetota > Actinomycetes > Mycobacteriales > Mycobacteriaceae > Nocardia > Nocardia miyunensis. The sequence goes on along the minus strand of NZ_BDBQ01000010.1, from coordinate 6,138 downwards.
CCGAGAGACCGCGTCGTGGTTCGGAGGGTTCGGCCATGCAGCAGCTCGGCCTGAACTAGGGTTCGCGGGCCGCCCCGGCCCGGCGGTCCGCTAGACCGTCCAGGCCGTGGGCGCCCAGCACCGCCGGGTCCGCGCCCATCTCGGCCAGGGTGACGCGGCGCAATTCGGCGTGCGGGATCAACTCGGCCCAGTCCGCGGCGACCGCCGCCGGATGGACCGGATCGTCCACCGCCGAAACGATCACGGTCGGAATCGTCAGTCCGGCAAGGGTTTCCGGGCTCGGCCAGGCATACCCGGCGGCCTCCTCCAGAGCGCGCGGCAGATCCGGCCACTGCCCGCGCCAGGACTGCGTCAGCGCTTGCGCCAGCCAGGCCGGACTGCTCTCGCGCATCCGCTCGATCACGGCTTCCAGGCCGTCCGCGCGCAACTGGGCGGCGGTGGCCGCGGCGCTGAGGGCGGCCGGACATCCGGTGGTGTCGGCCCCGGTCCAGGCGGGCAGCGCCGCGATCACTCCGAACGCGGATTCGGGTCGCGCGCGGGCCCATTCGACGGCGATGGCCGCGCCCAGCGAGATCCCCGCCGCCAGCACCGGACCCGAGCGGGCGGCCTCGTCCAGCGCGGCCCGGCAGCTGGCCACCACGTCCCGCGGATCGGGTTCCACCGCGATGAACGGCAGATCCCTTGCGGCACAGGCAGGTTCGAACGCACGGCGGGCGAAGTCGGCGTCGGAGCCGGTTCCGGGCAGACCGACGACGATCGCCGGACGGGAGAGATCGGGCACCGGCCGAGCGTAGTGGGTGCGGGATCCGCCGATGCCGGGCGCGTCGGGCGAATTCCTCGCCACAGGTCGATGCCAGAGTGGACGCCGGGGCTCGGACCGCCGGTGATTCGAACCACATCCGGGCGGCCTTCGGCAGTGCGTGGTGAGCCTCCGACCTGGGCATTCCGCGGTCGATGGTGACGTACCGCCACGGGTGTCGGCGAGGTGTTCCGGCTGCTCGGAGTGGATCGGTTCGGGGTGGGTTGGCCAGCTGGGACCGGGGGTATCACTGGGGTGACAGCATCGCCGGTGCAACGGCCGTCACATGAGGGCCGGGCACCGTGGCGGGCCCGGTGGGCGCGCTCTACAGTGGCGGTGTACGGCCAACCGGCCCGTCGTACGGAAACCGATGGTGCGCGCGCCGTCAGCAGTGCAGGAAGTGTTGCGACATGCCTTTCTCCGGCAGAAACAGGGCGGGATCCGGTGCCCTCGTGCGCAAGGACGGACCCGACAGCGGGTATTTCCGGCGTCTCGGTTATCGGCTGACGGCCGATCTGGACCGGCTCGACGCACAGGAGCTGGCCGAGACCTCGGAAGCATCAGGGGCCTGTCAGGCCGCCGAATGCCGCCGCGGTGAGGAGGTCACCATGCTGGGCCGGTTGCGCAGTGTGGAGGCCTGCCCGAAGGCCGCGCGCGCCTGCCTCGAGGCCGAATTCTTCGACGGCACCGATGCGATCGCGCTCGTGTGGATCGGCCGCCGTCGCATTCCCGGCATCGAGCCCGGACGTCGTATCCTGGTCCGTGGCCGCATCGGCGAACGCGATGGCGCCAAGGTGATCTTCAACCCCTACTACGAACTCCGCGGGAATTCCTGACGTATGTCGACACCCAGCAACGACGAGGGCGCTCTCGTCGCCGACAACGAGCGCCGCGCCGTGTCCCCCGGCGAGCCCGGCTCGTCATCCACACACGCTGATCGCGGACCGCGCCACGCCCTCCAGGGCGACGCCGCGCGGTACGACGCCGCGGACGACGCCCGCCCGGACGACGCGAACCGCGACGATCCCGAGGACACGCTGCTGGAGCAGCTGGGCGGTATCAGCGGCCTGATCTACTCGACGCTGCCGGTCGTGGTGTTCGTTCCGGCGAACGCGCTGTGGGGTCTGGCCGCGGCCATCTGGACCGCGGTGGGCGTCGCGGCGGCGATCCTGGTCTGGCGGCTGGTGCGCCGCAATCCCATCCAGCCCGCGATCTCCGGATTCCTGGGTGTTGGCGTGTGCGCGTTCATCGCCTACCGGATGGGTGCGGCCAAGGGTTTCTTCCTGTTCGGCATCTGGGCCAGCCTGCTGTACGCGGGGGTGTTCCTGGCGTCGCTGGTGGTGCGCTGGCCGTTGGCAGGGGTGATCTGGGGCGTGCTGAACGGGCATGGCACCGAGTGGCGTTCGGATCGGCGGGCGCTGCGTCTCTACGACCTCGCGACGCTGGTGTGGGTGCTCGTCTTCGGTGCCCGCTACCTGGTCCAATCGCATTTCTACAACGACAACAGCACCGGGCTGCTCGCGATCACCCGCATCGCCATGGGCTGGCCGTTGACGGCGGTGGCGCTGCTGGTCACGGTGTGGGCCGTGCGCCGCGCCGGGCACGCGCCGGTCGAGCGCGACTGAGCCGATCCCCGCCCCACAGGGGAGAGAACCGGTGGGGTGGAGGTGAATCCACCCCTGGGGTGCCTGGCCGGTACGGCCGGATCGCAGCACGATTTCCATGAGGGTCATGGAGAATCGGCGAAGGGATCCGGAGTGATGACGCAGGAGAGCCCGGCGGTGTCCACGGCGCGGACGGCCGCATCGTCGAGGCAGGGTGCACCCGCGCAGATCCGTCCGCAGAGCCAGCGGATCGCCGCGGAGCTGGATCGGCTGATCGGCCCCGCCGCGGCCGGAGACGGCCGGGCGGTCACCGATATCCTGCGCATCGTGCATCCGCTGGTGCGGCGCTACTGCGCGGCACGGCTGGGGCCGGGCGGGAATCTGCAGGTCACCGCCGATGACGTCGCCCAGGAGATCTGCCTGGCGACCATGCAGGCGATTCCGCGTTATCGCGATCAGGGCAAATCGTTCCTGGCGTTCGTGTACGGCATCTCGGCCAACAAGGTGGCCGACGCCTTCCGCCGGGCCGGGCAGCACACGGCCTATCCGGTGGCCGACTTCCCGGACCAGCCCTCGACCTCAGCGGGTCCGGAGGAGATGGCTCTGGCGGCCGAGCGACGGCACGCCACCTTCGAGCTGATGCAGGTGCTCGCGCCCGCGCATCGCGAGGTGCTGGTGATGCGTCTGATCCTGGGCTGGAGCGCGGCGCAGACCGCCGAGGCGATCGGCACCAGTCCCGGGGTGGTGCGGGTCATGCAGCATCGCGCGCTGAACAAGCTGCGTGCGCGGCTGCGGGAGGACGAACTGCTGCCCGGCTCCGCCTGAGCTCGCTCAGGGGACCGCGGGCTCGTGAAAACCGTTGACGCCCAACGCGCTACGCAACTCGTCCTCGGCCTCCACCGAGGCCACGAACAACAATTCGTCCTCGCCCTCGAGCGGATCGTCCGGCTGCGGCACGATGACCCGGCCGCCGCGCAGGATCGTCACCAGGGCCGCGTCGCGCGGCAGGGTCAGGGTCCGCACCGCGCGCCCGGCCAGGGGAGTGTCCACGGGCAGGGTGATCTCCACCAGATTGGCCTGACCCTGCCGCAACGTCATCAGCCGCACCAGATCGCCGACCGAGACGGCCTCCTCGGCCAGCGAGGCCAGCAGCCGCGGCGTCGAGACGGCCACGTCGACGCCCCAGGACGCGTCGAAGAGCCATTCGTTGCGCGGATCGTTGACCCGGGCCACGACCCGCCGGATGCCGAACTCGGTCTTGGCGAGCAGGCTGAACACCAGATTCGACTTGTCGTCGCCGGTGGCCGAGATCACCACCTCGTAATCCTGCAGTCCCGCCTCCTCGAGCAGTTCCAGCTCGCAGGCGTCGCCATGGACCCAGACCGCGGCCGGGACGGCGGCTTGGTCGATGTGATCGATCCGGCGTTCTATGAGCATCACCTCGTGCCCGCCGCGTAGCAGTTCCTGGGCGATCGAGCGGCCGACCGCGCCCGCCCCGGCGATGACTACCTTCACGACGCCTCCTCGCTCGACGGTGCGGTGGCGGCGAGGGCGACCGCCTCGCCGACGCGGCCGGAGGTGGCGGCGGCGTAGATGGTGTCGTCGGCCTGCAACAGCGTCTTGGCGTTGGGCAGCACGCCCTGGCCGAAGCGGACGATGAACGCGACCCGCGCGCCGATGGCCTCCTCCAGATCCTGCACGGTGCGCCCGAACCAGTCCTCGTGCAGAGACAGCTCGGTGATCGCGACGGTGCCGGTCGGGTCGCGCCAGGTGGAGGAGGCGTTCTCGTCGCCGATCAGGGTGCGCAGGAACCGGTCGGTGGTCCACGGCACGGTGGCGATGGTGGGTATGCCGAGGCGTTCGTAGACCGCGGCGCGCTTGGCGTCGTAGATCCGCGCCACCACCCGCTCCACGCCGAACGTCTCACGCGCGACGCGCGCGGCGATGATGTTGGAGTTGTCCCCGGAGGAGACCGCCGCGAGGGCGCCCGCGCGCTCGATTCCCGCGCGCTGCAACACATCCCGGTCGAAGCCGAGGCCGGTCACCTGCTCGCCGGGGAAGTCCTTGCCCAAGCGTAGGAAGGCGCTGGGGTCGCGGTCGATCACGGCCACCTGATGGCCGATCCGGACCAGTGCGCGTGCGAGGGCGGAGCCCACGCGGCCGCACCCCATGATCACTACGTACACCGTGCCAACCCCATTCCGGAAACCGTGGTGTGCGGTCTGGTTCTCTCAGCAGGAACCGTACCCGCTGCTCGTCCTCGCACCCTCTTTCCCCTGGACGCGCCCATTGAAACACCCGGCATGCTGCGTGGTCACCGCTGCCGCCGTCCTATGCTGACCGGAATGTTCTCTTCGACGAGGGCCGCCGGGGCGCACCGGGCGCACCCACCTGTTCCGGGCCAGCGTGACCGCTCGCTCGAGCCCCGGGCGTCCGGGGCGGTTCGGCGCGGCCGCGGTTCCCTCCGGTCCGATCCGCACGAACCACATCTGCGGCCCGGATTCGCTCTCGTTCGTCCGGTTGCCTGCGGCGTCGGATCTGTTTCGAGCGGGAGGCCGACGTCCGTCGGAGCTGTCATCGGCGCGCGTGATTGCGGTATGCCCGCGAACGGCCCGGTGGGCTGTGGCGCCGAAAACGGTGGTAGCGACATTATCCTCGCCCGGTCAAGGGCGTCCGGTGGTCGGCGCTTCGCGCGTGGCCGATCCGAGGTGCGCCGAACCCTCATCGGCTCGCCCGGTTGCGGCGCGCTGGCGAACGGCCCGGTGCGCTGTGGTGGTGGAAAAGGTGGGAGCACCGTCATCCTCGCGTGGTCCAGGTCGTCCGGGGGGTGGCTCTTGGGGCGTGGTCGATCCGAGGTGTGCCGAACCGTCACAGGCGCGCGCGGTTGCGGTGTGTTGATGATCGGCCCGGTGGGTTGTGGCGGTGAATTCGACGGGAACGACGTGATCCTCGCGCGGTCCGGCTCGTCCGGTGGTCGGCTGGTCGCCCGTGGTCGATTCGTGACGACGCCCCCCGCTATGGCCGTCTCGGATTCCGCTCGATCGAGTGACGGGGGAGCGCGATGAGCGGGCACGTCGGATCCGGTGGTGAATCCGGTTGGGAGGGTTCGGTTTTCGAGGTTCGGCTGGGGCCTCCCGGGCATGGGGGATTCTGCGTCGCGCGGCACGAGGGGCGGGTGTTGTTCGTGCGGCACGGATTGCCGGGGGAGGTGGTGCGCGCCCGGGTGAGCGAGGATCGGGGCGGGTCGTTCTGCCGGGCCGAGGCGGTGGAGATTCTGGAGGCGTCGGCGGATCGGGTTCCGGCGACGTGCCCGGTCTCGGGGCCCGGCGGTGCCGGATGTTGTGATTTCTCCTTCGCGACGCCCGCGGCGCAGCGGAAGTTGAAGGCCGCGGTGGTGCGCGAGCAGTTGCGGAGGCTGGCGGGATGGGAGCCCGAAGTCGAGGTGGAGCCCGTTCCGGTGGGCGGAGCGGCCGAGGCGGACGCTGGCTGGCGCACCCGGATCCGGCTGGCGGTGGACGCGCGGGGCCGGGCGGGTGTGCACGGCTTCCGCAGTACCCGGATCATCACGGATCTGCGCTGCCCCCAACCGGTTTCGGGAGCGATGGACGGAATCGCCGAGCGGAGTTGGACTCCGGGAGCGGATCTCGTGGTGGCGGTGGACGGCGACGGGGTGCGGCATATCGTCGAACTCGCTCCGGCGGATTTCACGCACGGCCGCGGTGCGGCGGATCCGTT